>NZ_RBZR01000001.1:0-684232 GCF_003628495.1 Ruminococcus sp. B05
AATCCGTATTGATGGAGCGCCGTGTGCGACGAAAGCCGCACGCACGGTGCGACGTGGGGGAAAATCCGTCCTGACTACCATATCGGGAGATATGGCAAAAGCGGCGGATTACCTATCACAATCAGGTTTGGAACAGGGTAACAGTCAACCGTTCTGCACATAAGTCAACCAGATATTATATTGATGAGTTCCATCTGTTGCTGAAAGAGGAACAGACAGCAGCATACAGTGTAGAAATTTGGAAGAGATTCCGTAAGTGGGGCGGTATTCCGACTGGTATCACGCAGAACGTAAAAGATCTGCTTGCTTCAAGGGAAATCGAGAATATCTTTGAAAACTCAGATTTTATCCTGATGCTTAACCAGGCATCTGGGGATCGACAGATTCTGGCAAAACAGCTTAATATTTCAACACACCAGCTTTCCTATGTAACAAACAGTGGAGAGGGAGAAGGACTGATCTTTTATGGAAATACAATTATTCCATTTAAGGACAGATTCGATAATACCCTTATGCTTTATGCGTTGATGTCATCGAAACCGGAAGATGTAGAGAAGCGTGAAAAACTCGGCATTAAAGGCAGAGACGATAGTTAAAGGGGCAATGGCAGAGCATGAGAAAATGGGTGGCAGGATTATTACTTTCTATATCCGTTATATTGCTTACGATCAGTCTGTATTTCCTGATGGGATTTTTTGTGCAGGAAAGACAGGATAACCAGTTACAGCAAGAGTTACAGGAACTTATGCAGGAAAAAGAGGACGATTCAGAGGAAGATACTTCCGACGATTTAGAGGTAGATGCTGGAATTTTGGCATTGCATGAAGAGAATCCAGATTGTATTGGCTGGCTGACCATTGAGGGAACGAGAATAGACTATCCGGTCATGTACCGGCCCGGAGATAAAAATTATTATCTGCATCGGGATTTTAACGGGGAATATTCTGCAAATGGCTGTTTATTTCTGGCAGAGGAATGTGTACCAGGAAATTCGGACAATCTGATCATATATGGACATCACATGAACAGTGGAAAGATGTTTGCTGACCTTGAAAAATATAAGGACGAAGGATTTTACGAAGAACATCCGACAATCCTGTTCCGCACGATATGGGGAAATGAACAGTATCAGATATTTGCAGCATTTACAACACCCGTTTATACAGGGAATGATTTTGATTATTACAGTTTTATCAAAGCGGGAACAGTGGAGGATTATAAAAAATTTGTTGCTTCCGTTAAGGAAAAATCACTTTATCAGACAGGAACAACAGCAAAATACAGAGATAAGTTACTTACACTGTCTACTTGTGAGTATTCCCAGAAAAATGGGCGTATGGTACTGGTTGCAAAGAAAAATAACGGAAAATTACCATAGATCAGGAGATGATGACCATGCAGGAGCATGAATATAAAGCAAGGGACAAGACTGTCCAGAAGATGAGCCGGGATGGACTCCGGGAAAAAAATCTCCGCAGTAAAAAGGAAAAGCGGATTACCGGGCGTGAGGCAGATGAGAAGAAAATAGCCGGACACAGGGAACAGGAGCTGGACTTTGGAAAGGTCAGAAAAACTCATACTGCAGAAGAAACAGTTGAGGGAGTGAAAGAAGGAAAACACAGACTGCAGTCCAGACACGCTTTTCTGGAACAGGAAGAACTTGCGGAAGCGGAAGAAATGGAAAACTCAGAAATGAGTGATGATAAAGCAGGCGGGGAGAAATCTCCGTCTGTTTCACGTTCCAGACTTCGTAAAGAGAGTATCCGGGGACATCCGGGACGTGATGCTGAAACATCGGAACCGGACAGGCAGAGCCGAAAGAAAAAGATGGTCGTAGCTTATGCAGCGAAAGAGCAGAAACGCTGCCATGAAAAGTCAGAAGTTGATGAAAAATCAATGGAAGATTTTCGGGAAGAGATTAAAGGAAAGACGAAAAGGGAACAGACGCTAAAAGAACAGAAAAAATCAAAATCCCGTCTTTCCTTTGAAGATGAAAGTAAAGGTATGATTCCCGGTAGCGGAATGGCAAGAAAGGGGGCAAACGTTGTTTCAGAAACGGTATCTGCCTATGGTCAGAAAAAAATCAGAGAGGATACCGATGATAATGCTGCTCTTGATGCAGCAGATCAGATGGAATTTGCGGGAGAAAGCCTTGCAAGAAAGTCAATTTACGTTCGGGAACGGTTGAAAGAAAACCGACAGAGAAATAATCGGTTGAGGGAAACCGTTTTGGAAGAAACAGAAAAATCTCGCCTACAGTTTAGCACCAGTGCTTCCAATGAAGCAAAAAAGGCGGTTCAGAAAGAAGCAGAACAGAAGAAACAGTCTGCATTAAAGAAATTATTGCAGAAAAAGCGTTACCAGAAGCAGTATCAGGCTGCGAAACAAGGAAAAGCTGTGAAAGACGCAGTGCTTGTAAACGCACAGCGATTTACGGAAAAAGCCAAAGCTGCGGTCAAGGAGCTTGTGGCACAGAACAGAAATATCCTCCTGTCCATAGGAGTTCTGGTGCTGCTGTTTGCGTTAATGGCAACGAGCCTGTCAAGCTGTGCTGCGTTATTCCAGGGCAGTTCCAATGCTATTATTTCTACCAGTTATTCCAGTGAGGATGAGGATATTTATGCTGCGGAAAATGCTTATGTGGCATTGGAAAATGCACTGAATGAGCAGATCAATCAGATGAAAGCAAACCATTCCGATTATGACGAGTTCCAGTTCCAGATTGATGAGATCGGACACAACCCGTATCAGCTTATTTCCTATCTGACAGTTAAGTATGGTGGTTTTACCTATGCAGAGGTTGCAGATGAGATTCAGGAGATTTTTAAGGAACAGTATGGCTTGTATACGGATTCGACACGAGAAACGGTAACAGAAAAGAAAAAGGTCAAGGTTGGAGAATCACTGGGACAGGTTGTGACCAGTGGATATTGTAACTGCCCGATCTGTTGTGGACAGTGGAGTGGAGGCCCGACAGCGAGTGGAGCCTATCCACAGGCAAATCATACGATTGCGGTAGACGCTTCTAATCCATTTGTGCCAATGGGAACCCATGTCATTATGAATGGTGTGGAGTATGTAGTTGAGGATACCGGAAATTTTGCACAGTATGGTGTGCAGTTTGATGTATTCTACGGCGATCACGCTTCTGCGTCAGCACATGGGCATCAGACCTGGGAAGCATACATAGCAGACAGCAATGGAAGTCAGGAAGTGGAAGTAACGACAACAAGAGAAGTGAACCGGTTGGATGTAACACTTACGAACCATAACCTGGATGCAGTTTTAAGAAACCGTATGACAGATAAGGAACAGGAGCAGTATGACGCTTACAACAAATACTATGGAAATCGTGATTATCTGTTTGACCTTAACACAATTCCGAAAGGTGGGGCAGGTTTTGGATATGATATTCCGGCAGAAGCACTTTCTGATCCGCAGTTTGCCAAGATGATCAGGGAAGCGGAAAAATATCTGGGTTATCCGTATGTATGGGGTGGTGCATCGCCATCTACCAGTTTTGATTGCTCTGGTTTTGTATGCTGGGTAATCAATAATTGTGGAAATGGATGGAACGTGGGAAGAACAACAGCGGACGGACTTCGTTCTTATTGTTCCTATGTATCTCCATCGGATGCAAAGCCGGGCGATCTGATCTTTTTCCAGGGAACTTATGATACGCCGGGAGCGAGCCATGTTGGAATTTATGTAGGAAATAACATGATGATTCATTGCGGGAATCCGATTCAGTATACAAGCATTGCAAGTTCTTACTGGCAGCAACATTTTATGGCATTTGGCAGACTTCACTAGAAGGGAGTAAATAAGAGATGAATATGCGGTTAAAAAAGGTTCTGGATGACATTCAGAAAACTGAAAACAAGATTCTGGAACTGCAGGAGCATGTAAGGCAACTGAGAATCCAGAAAAAGCAGATGGAAGATGCAGAAATCATTAAGGCAATCCGTTCCATGAAGATGGACAGCCGAAAGATGCTGACTTTTCTGGACGGGATTCAGAATGGAACAGTTACCATGCAGTTTGATGAAGAGGGCAATCTTTCTATGGATAGTTCTGAAACAGGTATAAAGAAAGAAGAAAATATGGACAGAGAAATGTCAATCGGACTGATAGAAGAAAGAGAGGATTTGGAAGATGAAGAATAAAGTAATGAAAAAAATTTTGATGATTATGTTGTCATCAACAATACTGATGGGTTCTGTCAGTGTGACCGCTTTTGCACAGGCAAATGAAAACGCAGAGCAGACTGAAACTGCGGAAGAGGTGATAGAAGAACAGCCGGCGGAGCAGCCTGCCACAGAGGGAACACCGTTTTCCACGCCGGGAAACGGACAGCTTGTGGATGATAAAGAGAATGACAGTTCCAAGCAGTTTCTGACGGTACAGACAAAGAATGGAAATACCTTTTATATGGTCATTGACCGTTCCGGTACTTCCGAGAACGTGTACATGATGTCACTGGTAGATGAAAATGATCTGGCAGAGTTCTTAGATGAAAATGAGGAAACCGAGAAAAAAGAGGAATCTGCAGTTGTTCTTCCAGAAATAACCACAACACCAGAACCGGAAACTACCGTACAGCCAGAAACAGAAGTAAAACCGGAATCCAGTGACAATAAAATGTTTGGTTCTGCAGTCCTGGGTGGAGGCATTGTACTGGTATTCGGTGGTTTAGCTGCTTTTGCTTTAAGTAAATTCCGAAAGAAAAAAGAGGACGGTATTGTAGAGGAAGGTCTGGAATTTGCTGATGACAGTTACATCAATGAAGATGAAGAAAATGCGGAAGATCAGCAGAAATAACAAAAAAGCATAAGGTATGGAGAAAGGGCGGTTCTTTATGGACTGCCTTTTTGACAGGAACAGGAGGAAAACATGGCGAAATTTTTAGTGATCGCAGAGAAACCGAGCGTGGCACAGAGCCTTGCAAAAAATTTATCTGCTTATCAGAGAAAGGACGGGTATCTGGAGGGGAACAGTTGCATTGTCAGTTGGTGTCTGGGACACCTGGCAGAATATGTACCACCGGAAATTTATGATGAAAAATATGCAAAATGGCAGTTTGAGGATTTGCCGATCATTCCGGAAGTATGGAAAGTGCAGGTGTCAGAGGATAAAAAGAAGCAGTTTGATGTGCTATGCAGCTTAATGAACCGGGCAGATGTAGCATATCTGGTCAATGGCTGTGATGCCGGAAGAGAAGGAGAACTGATTTTTAAAAGAGTTTATGATTTGGCAGGCTGTCAGAAACCAGTGAAGCGTCTGTGGATCAGCTCAATGGAAGATGAAGCCATTCAGAAAGGATTTCAGTCCCTAACTGACGGGAGAGAATATGCAGGGCTTTGTAATGCTGCGGTATGCAGGGCACAGGCGGACTGGCTGATCGGAATGAACGCAACGAGAGCTTACACAACCAGATATTTTAAACGTCTGGTAGTTGGCAGAGTGCAGACACCAACGCTTGCTATGCTGACGGAAAGAAAAGAGAAAATTGAGCATTTCAAGAAAGAAGCCTATTATAAGGTTTCCCTGTCAGATGGAAGACTTGCGGTAATTTCAGAAAATATTCAGTCTGAAACAGAAGCGGAAGAATTAAGAAAACTCTGTGATGGGACAGAAGCTGTTGTGACCAGAGTGAAAAGAGAACAGAAAAAGACTTCTCCGCCCAAACTTTATGACCTGACCAGTCTGCAGAGGGAAGCAAACCGATTTTTCGGATACACTGCACAGAAAACATTGGATATGCTGCAGGAACTGTATGAAGAAAAGATGGTTACTTATCCGAGAACAGACAGTCAGTATGTAACCGAGGATATGAAAGAAACGGTAAAAATGCTTGCCGAAAGCATGACAGATTTTCTTCCGTTTCTGGAATCTGGACAGATTAGGGGAAACATAGATCGTGTGGTTAATAATGCAAAGGTATCTGATCATCATGCAATCCTACCGACAAAAGAAGCAATGGAAAAAGGCATGGGAGGACTTTCCGGTGGAAAGAAAAATTTGCTGATGCTGATCGGACAGCAGCTTGTTCAGGCAACAGGGGAAGAGTACCTTTATGAGCAGACAGAAATTTCCGTACAGTGCAAAGAACATGAATTTACTGCAAAAGGAAAGCTGCCTGTGCAGATGGGCTTCAAAGAAGTGGAAGAAGCCTTTCGGAAATACTGTGTAAAGGATAAGAAATCTGATGAACCGGATAATAAGACAGAACTTCCAGAAGGATATAAGGAAGGAATGACTCTTGCCTCTGTGAAAGCAGAGAAGAGTACACATTACACTTCTCCGCCGAAGATGTTTACCGAAGATACTCTGCTTGCTGCAATGGAAACAGCGGGAAATAAGGAATTTGATTCTGAAACAGAGAAAAAGGGATTGGGGACACCGGCAACCAGAGCCAATATTATTGAGAAGCTGGTATCTTCCGGGTATGCAGAACGTAAAGGAAAACAGATTTTTCCTACGGTGGCAGGCTGTGAGCTGATTCATGTAATGCCGGAGAATCTGAAATCCGCAAGCCTGACAGCAGAATGGGAGAATCAGCTTCTGATGATGGAAAAGGGAAAAATCCACGATGATGAATTTATGGATGGGATTGTATCTATGATTACCGAGGTTCTTTCAGTATGCAGGGCGATTCCAGAAGAAGAACGGAATCGTTTTCAGACTGCAAGGGAAGTAATTGGGAAATGCCCGGTATGCGGTTCCGATGTATATGAGGGTAAGACCAATTATTATTGCTCTGACAGAAGTTGTCCGTTTGCTTTATGGAAGTCAAATAGGTTTCTGGAAAGCATGAAAAAATCAATGGATAAAAAGATGGCAGTGGAGCTTCTGAAAAAGGGACGTACCCATGTAAAAGGACTGTATTCCAAGAAAAAGGACAGCAAATTTGATGCTGATCTTGTACTTGGGGTAGAAGATGGAAAAGCCAGATTCAGTCTGGAATTTCCTAAAAAGAAAAAATAAAGCACAGTCAGAAGGAGGAATAGGTTATGGCTCGTTTAGATGAGATACGTGGACTTGCAGAATATCATGCAGCCCATATCAGCAGTTCACCAAGGGACTGGATGAATTATCTGGATACCGCAGCCAGGTTATATAGGTATCCATTTATGGATCAGCTTTTGATCCACGCACAGCGTCCAAAAGCAACTGCCTGTGCTTCGCTGGAATTATGGAATGAAAAAATGCTGCGGTGGGTAAACCGAGGAGCAAAGGGAATTGCTCTTTTGGATGAAACCATGCAGAAAACAAGACTCCGATATGTATTTGATATTCAGGATACTCATAAGGTAAAAGGTGGAAGAACCCCTTACCTGTGGCGGTTGCAGGAGACGCAACAGGAGGAGTTATTAAACCATTTAGAAGAAGTTTATGGACTGGAAGCTAAAGATACAGGAAGTCTTTCTGATGCACTGATGGCAACAGCGAAGTATATGGTAGAAGAAAATCTGGATGAATACCTGGATGGCTTGACATATGTGACGGAAGGAACATACCTGGAGGAGCTGGAAGAAGATACCATACGCAGCGAATTTCGCAGTCTGTTGACAGGCAGCATTTATTATACGCTGGCTTCCAGATGCGGACTTGATCCGCTGGAACGGCAGGAAGAAATGGACTTCGTACATATCACAGACTATAACAGTTTATCAGTGCTGACATTTATTGGAAATGCGACGAGCATGGCCAGTGAGTCTGTGCTAGTGGATATTGGAAGATTTGTACACCGCATTTCATTAGAAGAAATGAAAAAGGGTATTGAAAATTCGGAGGAAAGGAATTATAATAAATTCAACACGTTAATTCGTGAAAGCGAAGAAAACAACAACAAAATCATAGAAAACGAATATTCACAGGAAGATGAAGGAGGAAATGAGCATGGAACTGACATATCATCGCAAAGGGGATTATCTGTTTCCGAATCTGACAATCCAGGAGACAGAGGTACAGATCGGGAAATACGGAATGCTGCGGAGGACATTTCTGAAGGAACACAAGAACAGCCTGTATCAGAGCCTGTTACTGACTGGGAAACTGAACAGCCATCTGGAAGAGATCGAGAAAACAGCACAGAAGAGATTGGAAGTACAGATAGCGAAACTGTTGGAGAAGAATCCGGCACCATCGAAAGAGGAGAACCCGATGGCGTGGACAGCACATATGAACAGTCTGACGGCAACAGCGGAAGAGTGCATCTTGACGGAATTGGTGTACAGCTAATTGAAGACACAAGTGAAGATCAGTTAAGTAAAGCAGAGGAAGAAATTGCCTCTGCTTTATCTTTGCCCGAACTTCCATCTGTAAATGAACAGAAAAGGGAAATCGAAAACAGAATAGCTGCCCTCTATGCTGGGGAGATTGCCATTCCAAGTGAGGTGGTCGATGAGGTTTTAAGAACCGGAGGAAACCGAAGCAAGAGCCAGCTTCGTATTATCTATAATTTTATGAGTGAACAGACACCGGAGGAATATACGGAGTTTGTGAAGCGGGAGTATGGGACTGGTGGAAAGGGATTTGAAATCAATGGTATGGAGTATTCGGTCTGGTTTGATGAAACTGGATTGCAGATTGCAGTAGGGCATACCGTTACCGATCAGATTCTGGATAAAGCATTTTTGTCCTGGAAAGATGTGAGTGGTCGTATCCATCAGCTTTTGAAACAAGGCGAGTATGCACCGCAGTCCGTACTTGATGTTGCAAGGGAGAATGCGATAAAGGAACATGCCCAGGCACTTGCCTATATGAAAGCGGATATGGCAGAGGGTGTAGCAGAACTTGTCTTTGATGAAGAGGATTTACCACATCTTCACAGTATTTATCCGGAAATTACTGATTATCTGGAAGAGAAACTAACAGATTCGCAGTGGCTGGCAGATCTGATCGAGCGTCTGGAAGGACTGGCAATGGCTTATGAGGAAGATAAAAGCATTATGCAGTTCCGCACCTATAATCCAATCAGAATATCCGGTCAGTTTCAGAAATTTGCTGCAGAAGTAATTCCATACAATGCCAGAGATGAATTCGCGTGGCAGGAACATAAGGTATTTATTACTCAAGATGAAATAGATGCTTTTCTTGCCGGTGGAGGTCCGTATTCGGATGGAAGGCTTTCTACCTATTCTTTTTATCTTCTGAATGGAGATGATAAGGCAAGGACAGATTTTATCAAGGAAAAATATGGGATAGGCGGTCAGAGCCATGCTTTATGTGGAGCAGACAATTCACATGCAGATTATGATGGGAAAGGTTTGAAGCTGGAGAGAGGGGACTATGGGAATCCAGATACTTCGGTGTTGCTGCCCTGGGCAAAAGTTGCAAAAAGAATCGGCTATCTGATTGATAACCAGCAGTTCTTACGTTCCGCAGATTATTCCCGTATGCCGGAATATGAGAGGGAACGGATTGCAGGAAAAGTGATCAGTTTTTATGCAAGGCTGCCAGAAGAAATCGAGCGTCCGTTCAAGCAGGATTTCTTTAATGAAGAAGCAAGAAAAGAACTTCCTGTTATGCTGAATAATTCGGAGCAGTCGCAGAAATTGTTACAGGTGATGGACGATGCACTGGCAATGCTGCCATTGGATTTTGAATCAGTGAATGAAACTTATGAGAAGAAATTACAGCTTTTGACGGAAGTACATCAGTATGTGGAAGGCAGCTATACGATTTTCCCGGCACAGGAAGTACCAGATCAGGCAGATGTATTAAATGGATATCAGATGTCTTTATTTGATATTGTGAGTGCTTCCGAACCAGAAGAATCAGAAGTGGAAGAATCGTCTGCAGAAATGGAGGAGGTACAAAAAGGGGAACCAGAATCAGAGTTTGAGCCGGAATCCGTAATCGTGCAGGAACAATGGGATGAGAATATATTTGAATATCAGGGGTATCATTTTGAAGCAGTGGGTGTTCTTCCTCAAGGTCTGGAAGGAAAAGAACTGGTAAACCAGACGAGGGGAAATACAGAATTACATTTGACTGCTTACGAGCGAGAAGATGATATTTTATATTCCTATGCAGGATTCTACGAAGCAAGTGGTTCATCAAAAGCTGATATTTTCCGGTGTATGGAAACCGGACGAAATTATATTCCAGGGGAGAACGAATTGTTTGGTTATGAGGGAGAATTTTTACCATATCTGCAGAATGAACAGGTGCAGGAACAGGAACTTCATAATTTCCATATTACGGACGATGACCTTGGGGCTGGTGGTCCGAAAGCAAAGTTTAAAGCAAATATGGAAGCTATCAGGCTGCTGAAAGAACTGGAACAGGATCAGAGATTGGCAACACCGGAAGAACAGGAAGTGTTGTCAAGATATGTTGGATGGGGCGGTATTCCACAGGCTTTTGAAGAAAGAAACAGTGCCTGGGCAGAGGAATATACGCAGTTAAAAGAAGTCCTTACGCCAGAAGAATACAGTGCAGCAAGGGCATCAACGCTGAATGCCTTTTATACTTCTCCGACGGTCATCAAGGCTATGTATGAAGCACTTGGAAATATGGGACTGAAGCAGGGAAATATCCTGGAGCCGTCCTGTGGAGTAGGAAACTTTATGGGACTTTTACCGGAAAGTATGGGTGCTGCAAGTATGTATGGTGTAGAACTTGATCCGGTTTCCGGGCAGATTGCAAAACAGCTTTACCAGAAGAACAGGATTGCAGTACAGGGATTTGAGGAAACCAGTTACCCGGACAGCTTTTTTGACTGCGTGATTGGAAATGTACCGTTTGGGGCATATCAGGTCAGTGACCGCAAATATGACAGATACCATTTTATGATCCATGATTATTTTATTGCAAAATCCTTAGATCTGGTACGTCCAGGCGGAGTGGTGGCAGTTGTTACATCAAGCGGTACGATGGATAAGCAGAATCCGGAAGTCCGACAGTATTTTGCAAATCGGGCAGATCTGCTTGGGGCAATCCGCTTACCGAACAATGCTTTCCAGAGAAATGCCAATACCAGTGTGGTTGCGGATATTCTGTTTTTCCAGAAAAGGGACAGGGCTGCAATCACAGAACCAGACTGGGTACAGTTGAAAACCACACCAGAAGGTTATACAGTCAATTCCTATTTTGCTGACCACCCAGAAATGGTGCTTGGAGATTTCAAAACAGAAAGTACCCAGTACGGAAAACAGGAAGTGACGGTAAAGGCAAAAGAGGGAGCAGATCTGGCAGAACAGTTAAAAGATGCGGTACAGCATATCCAGGGAACTATCACAGAGCAGGAGATTTCGGACACGGAACTGGAAGAACAGGTGGTATCCATACCGGCAGATCCGGATATTAAGAACTTCAGCTTTGCACTTGTCGGAGAGGATATTTATTACAGGGAAAATTCTGTTATGAATAAGATGGAACTTCCTGTTGTGACAGGCGAACGTGTCAAAGGCATGGTTGCCATCCGGGATGCAACAAACAGGCTTCTGGAACGGCAGTTGGAAGAATGCAGTGATGAAGAGGTTGCCAGCTTACAGGCTGAATTGAACCGGGTTTATGACAGCTTTACTGCAAAGTATGGATTACTCAACAGCAATGCAAATAAAAGGGCATTCAGCATGGACAGCAGCTATTGCCTTTTGACTTCCCTTGAATTTCTGGACGAAAAGGGCGAGTTGAAGCGGAAAGCAGACATATTTACGAAAAGGACGATCCGCAGGGCAGAACCGGTAACATCGGTGGATACTGCAAGTGAGGCACTGGCGGTATCTATCGGGGAAAAGGCAAAAGTAGATATTCCTTATATGATGCAGCTTACCGGAAAAACAGAGGAGGAGGTCACAGAGGAGCTTACAGGCGTTATCTTTAAGAATCCGCTTACAGATAAATGGGAGCCATCCGATGAGTATCTTTCCGGAAATGTCAGGGAGAAGCTGAACATTGCAAGGCAGTTTGCAGAAAACCATTCAGAATATATGGTCAATGTGCAAGCACTGGAACGGGTACAGCCGAAAGACCTGGACGCTTCCGAGATTGAAGCAAGGCTTGGTGCAACTTGGATTTCTCCAGACTATATTACAGAGTTCATGGCAGAAACATTCCATACACCACGACAGCATATCAATTATGAGCGTATCAAAGTACAGTATGCGGAAGTGACCGGACAGTGGAATGTAAAAGGAAAGAACGTGGACAGCAGCAATAACCCGCTTTCCACCGCAACTTACGGAACACAGAGGGCAAATGCTTACAGGCTGTTGGAGGATGCACTGAATCTGCGTGACACAAAAATCTATGACACGATACATGATGCGGATGGGGAACATCGGGTACTGAACCGGAAAGAAACTACCCTGGCACAGCAGAAGCAGGAACTGATCCGGGAGGAATTTAAAGAGTGGATCTTTAAGGATATGCGTCGACGGGAAGCACTTTGCAAAATTTATAATGAACGGTTTAACAGTGTAAGACCAAGAGAATATGATGGCAGTCATATCCAGTTTGTCGGAATGAATCCGGAAATTAAGCTGATGGAACATCAGAAAAATGCGGTGGCACATATCCTTTATGGAAATAATACCCTGCTCGCACACTGCGTAGGTGCAGGCAAGACGTTTCAGATGATCGCAGCCGGTATGGAGAGCAAGCGTTTGGGACTGGCACAAAAGAGCCTTTATGTGGTTCCAAACCATTTGCTGGAACAGTGGGGAAGTGATTTCTTACGCTTATATCCGGGAGCAAATATTCTGGTAGCAACGAAGAAAGACTTTGAACCGGCAAACAGAAAACGGTTCTGTTCCAGAATCGCAACCGGGGATTATGATGCGGTCATTATTGGACACAGCCAGTTCGAGAAAATCCCGCTTTCCAGGGAAAGACAGATCGTATTGCTGGAAGACCAGATCGCAGATATTACCTATTCTATTGAAGCGGCAAAAGAGGAAACAGGACAGCAATATACGGTTAAGCAGATGGAAAAAACAAAGAAAACCCTGAAAGCAAAACTGGAAAAACTGAATGACCAGACACGAAAGGATGATGTAGTGACTTTTGAGCAATTAGGCGTGGACAGGCTGTTTGTGGACGAGTCACATTATTACAAAAACCTTTTTTTATACACAAAAATGCGGAATGTGGCAGGCATTTCACAGACCGATGCACAGAAAAGTTCAGATATGTTTATGAAATGCAGATACATGGATGAGATTACCGGGGGAAAGGGAATCACGTTTGCAACGGGAACACCCGTATCAAACAGTATGACTGAATTATACACCATTATGAGATACCTCCAGTATGATACTTTAATGAATATGGGAATGGGACATTTTGATTCGTGGGCAGCAACTTTTGGAGAAACAGTTACGGCAATCGAATTGTCACCGGAAGGGACGGGTTATCGTGCAAAAACACGATTTGCCCGTTTTTTTAATCTTCCAGAGCTGATCTCCATATTTAAAGAAGCTGCGGATATTCAGACTGCGGATATGCTGAATCTTCCTGTACCGGAAGCAGAATATATCAATGAAGTGTTAAAGCCGAGTGAGAAACAGAAAGAAATGGTGGAAGCCTTTTCGGAACGTGCAGAACAGGTTCGTGGCGGTGCGGTAGATCCAAGGGTAGATAACATGCTCAAGATTACCAACGACGGAAGAAAATGTGCATTAGACCAGAGGCTTTTAAATGATATGCTTCCAGATGCAGGGGAAAGCAAGGTAAATGCCTGTGTGGAGAATGCTTTCCAGGTATGGGAGGACGGAAAAGATACACAGGCTACCCAGTTAATTTTCTGCGACCTCAGCACACCGAAAAATGATGGAACATTCAACGTGTATGATGATGTAAGAAACAAGCTGGTGGAACGGGGAATCCCGAAAGAGCAGATTGCATTTATCCATGAATACAATACGGAAGTAAGAAAAGCGGAGCTGTTTGCAAAGGTGAGGGCAGGGCAGGTAAGAATCCTGATGGGTTCCACTCCGAAACTCGGTGCTGGTACCAACGTCCAGGACAGATTACTTGCACTGCATCATCTGGACTGTCCCTGGAAACCATCTGACCTGGAACAGCAGGAGGGACGTATTCTCAGACAGGGAAATCAGAATGACAAGGTAAAAATCTTCCGGTATGTAACGGAAAATACATTCGATTCGTACATGTGGCAGATTCTGGAAAACAAGCAGAAGTTTATTTCGCAGATCATGACCAGTAAATCCCCGGTTCGTGCCTGTGAAGATGTAGATGATACAGCTCTGTCCTATGCAGAGATCAAAGCACTGGCAACAGGAAACGAGTACATCAAGGAAAAAATGGATCTGGATGTGCAGGTAAGTAAGCTGAAACTTTTGAAGGCAAACCATACCAGTCAGATCTATCGCCTGGAATCAGATATTGCAAAGAGATACCCAGTACAGATTGCAGCATTGAAGGAGAAAATTGCCGGTATGCGTGTGGATGCAGATGTAGTAAAAGGAATAGATTTACAGGACAATGACCACTTTGCAATGACAGTCGGCGGAAAGCTGTATACCGATAAAAAAGAAGCGGGAGTTGCACTCATTTCAGCAGCGTCCGGTTTGAGGTCCGTAAAGTCAGCCGGGCAGATCGGTGAATATTATGGTTTTGCACTTTCTTCAGAATATAATTTTCTGTCGAATACTTATACCATGACGATCAAGGGAAAATGTTCTTATAAAATTGAGTTTGGAAAAGATACTCTGGGCAATATCCAGAGGATTCACAATGCACTTTCTGCAATCGAGAAAAAGCTGGCAGATACCGAGCAGAATTTGGAAACAGTACAACAGCAGTTAAAAACTGCACAGGAAGAGGTACAGAAGCCATTTCCGAAAGAAGCGGAACTGGGTGAAAAAATGGAACGTCTGGCAGAATTAAATGCCATGCTCAACATGGATGAGAAAGGGGGAGAAAATCTTCTGGCAGATGAAGGAATCGGGGAAAACCCGGAAGTAAACGTGCCGGAGGAACGACAGGACAGAATTGCTGACAGTGTTCATAAAACGTCTATTCTGGAAAGACTGAAAGAACAGAAACAGCAGGAACAGACAGGCGAAACACAGCAGAAACCAAAAAAGAAACACGAACAGGAGTTATAAAGGGTATCCCGTCAGAGTGACCAGAGCTTTGACGGGATTTTTCTATGGAGGATTTGATTATGGCAAACAGAGAAGAGCAGTTAAAGCAGATTACAGAGCAGTTGGAACAGGGAGTTGCAGAAATATTCACATCAGAAAAGTATACCGAATATCTGAATACAATGGCAAAGTTCCATAATTACAGTTTTAATAATACATTGTTGATCGCTATGCAGAAACCGGAAGCAACACTGGTAGCGGGGTATCAGGCATGGCAGAAGAAATTCAACCGGCAGGTAAAAAGAGGGGAAAAAGGCATCCAGATCATTGCCCCGGCTCCGTATAAAGAGAAACAGGAGATTGAAAAGACTGATCCAGACACAGGCGAGATTGTGATCGGGGAAGATGGACAGCCGGAAACAGAAGTGGTAGAGCGTGTCATTACAAGATTCCGGGTTACGACAGTATTTGATGTCAGCCAGACCACAGGGGAACCGATTCCAGAGTTTGAGGTATCAGAACTGGATGGTGATGTTCTGATCTACCATGATTTTATGGAAGCATTAAAAATGGTTGCCCCGGTTCCTATCCGCTTTATTGAGATTGATGGGGAGGCGAAAGGCTTTTATCAGCTTGTTGATAAATATATCGCTGTTCAACCCGGCATGAGTGAAGCACAGACTATGAAAACAGCAGTGCATGAAACCGTACATGCAGTATTGCATGATCGTGACCAGATGGAAGCAGAGAACATCGTAAAAGACCAGCTTACAAGGGAAGTGGAAGCAGAAAGTGTTGCCTATGTGGTATGTAACCATTTTGGACTGGATACATCAGAATATTCCTTTTCCTATATTGCGAGCTGGTCTTCCGGTAAAAATATGAAAGAGCTTCGTGCTTCTATGGACACCATCCGTAAGACTTCTGCTGATATGATCGGACAGATTGAGGAAAAACTCAAGGAACTTCAGATCGAAAGACCAGAGCAGGAAGTAACTGCTGTGGAGCGGACAGAAGAACTGAGTGCCATGCAGTATGCGGAGCAGACCATCAACCGTCTGGAACAGGAACGGACAATTTTCAGCAATGACCAGAGAAATCTTATCGTAAATTTTGCTTATAAACTGGATGACAGGGATGCAATGGAAAAACTGGCAGAGAATCTTGCAGAATCTATTCTGGATGGAAACAGGGAAGCGGTACTAAAACTGATTGGAGAAGTGGAGGAACAGATTGACAGTCTGCCGGATTCTATGATCGGTTTATCAGAATTGCATGAAGCCGGATTTTATTCAGAAAGTATGCTTCCACTTACCAGGGAACGGGCAGTGGAACTGCATCATGAGGGAGTAACGGTTTATGGGCTGATCGGAGCAAGTGGCGGTCAGGAGCAGTCGCAGAGGGTTATGAATCTGGAATTGGATATTTTAAAGCATGATGGGTTATTCGGAGTGACGAAATTTGAATGGGAAAATTACCGGAGAAGTCTGGAAACAGTTATGACACCGGAAGAAAAGGCAAAAATCAAAGAAACGCTTCTTCTGGAAAGTGATGGAAACCGCTATGGAATTTACCAGATCAACAGCGGGCAGGAAGAAAGAGGGTATCAATTTTTAAGTCTGGAAGCAGCAAAAGAAATGGGATTTACCGTAGATGGCAAAGACTATCAGATGGTTTACAGTGAAAGACTGAGAGATGCTACGACACTGGACAATCTCTTTGAGCGTTTTAATATAGAACGACCAAACGATTTTACCGGGCATTCCATGTCAGTCAGTGATGTGATTATTATGAACCGGGGCGGCAGGTTAACCGCATACTATGTGGATTCCTTTGGGTTTACAGAACTGCCGGACTTTGTGGCACAGAGAGTCGAGATGTTAAATGCCAATCCTGTAAAAGCGTATCCGGAAGTTTATATGGGAACTTTGGAAAAGGCTATGCAGGAGAGAAATGTAGATGCTTACCTGGATTCCAGAAAACTGAATATTGACTGTAAAAATGCAATCGAACAGGCAATCACAGAGGGATTCGATGGTATGCGTTTAAATCCTGATGCTGCAGTAAGCGTGGTCGAGAAATACGGGGAAGAACGGGTTGCTTTTGTTCTGGCAAATACATTGAAACAGCTTTCCCATGATGGAAGATTTTCTGATGGCAATAAACGATGGGCAGATGGCATTGATATTCCGGAAAATATCAGTCGGGGAATGGATCTGAACAGGGACTATATTGTGGGCAGTCATCCTGCAGTCCTGAATGGATTCATTGATATGGCAAGAAAAGAAATCCGTACCCGAAAACTGGAAGAGGTGCTTGGTGTGAAAAATCAGCATATCACTGAAACTACAAGAGGGTATGAAGCAGACGGGCATACAGGCACCTGGTATGCGATGGGTATGAAAACGTATCATGGGGAGCGATTCTTCCAGATGCGGAGCGAGGAATACGGTCAGGACGTGGCAGATATTATTGTATCGGAAAATGGGACACTGGTGGCAGAGGACATCTGGCATGGATTTGATGAAGGAGCCAGGGAAACTATTTCAGAATATCTGGAAGAAAATGGTGCAACGGTATATGACCTGATGGATATTCCAGACCAGGCAACAGTCATCTTAGCAGACGGAACAGTTATGAAAATCATGGAACAGCAGCCAATCAGTACAGATACATGGGAGCCGACACTGACCGGACAGAATCTGCGGGGTGAAGAACAGAAATTCAGTTTTTTTGAGATACATAAAGTTAGAGAAAATAATGGCATTAACCTGAAAATGCCAGAAAATCATTATATTGACCAATATTATGTGATCGAAGATCTGGCAGCAAAAGGTGGAATGAAGATTGAGCGATATAAGGATCTTGGAGCTGCCCTCGGAGCATATTACTCTCTGCCTAATCATAAAATGAAAGCTCTTGGAATTGAAAATACAGCACCATTGCGAGGTAGTCTTGATTTTATCCAGTGTAAGAATGGAATAGATACATTGATTTATGATTGCCAGGAAGTGGAAGGATGGCTGAATCCGCAGATATACAATACTTTTAAAGAGATAGTAAACAGTCTGGCAGGACATGATACAGAGATAGCATACCAGATTGGAGAGCAGTATTTTACAATCCAGACAGTAGAAGATGGTTATGATTATACATTCTATGATAAGGATTATCTGGAACTGGATGGCGGTGTCTACGATAATCCGGATATTTCTATTTCAGAAGTAATGGAGAACATTTTAGAGGAAGAAGGATTGCCCCTAGAAGATGCAAATGTGATGGATTATGAAGAACTGTATGCCGAAATTGAATATGCAGAAGAAGAGAGAATGGAGAAGATACAGTTTGAACGTAATTGTCCAAAGGCTTTTTTTGATGGTTATGACAGGGAAGCGGCATTAAAAAATTATGAGGGAATAACCGTACAATTTAAAAAATCTGGTATGTATTTAACAGTGCAACCGACGGAGGATGGCTATAAATACCTGGTTTATGATCAGGAACTTCATGAAATTTCAGGAGATGCTTGTGGAAATCCAGAAGATTCTATTCAGAAAGCAATGTATGCCAGCTTGAAAAATGAAGGATTGGAAGATGTTGAATGTGTAAAAGTTGATGACAGGGAGTTTCGGGATAAGGTAATCAGTCATTCTAAAGAAGTGCTGGCTAGTGGAGATATTCGATTCACTTCGGAACTTGGCAGATGTGAAACAGCATTGAATGGAATGGGCAGGGCAGAAATTGAATATGAAGTTTTATTTCATGCAAGAGCTGTTCTGGAAGAAATGGGACTGGAAAATGAAGTTACATTGATTGGGGCGAGAGTACATGGTTCCAGAAGTAGAGATGACCTGTATCGTGCAGATTCTGATCTTGATGTGGTGCTTTCTTATCGAGGAAATATTCGAGAGGATAGTTTTTTTAACGAATTGAATTCGTATGGTATGGCAATAGCAGGCATTAAAGTAGATATTACCCCAATCTTAGAAGAAAGAATTACTTTGGCAGAGTATATAAAGGAATCGGAAGCCTATCTTGATCAGCAGGAAATCAGGAAACTCGCAGTGGACTTGGATAATTTTAGTTATGAATATGATACTTATGAATATAAAGATACCGTTGAAAATAGGGAAGAACAGGTTGAGAAACTCACAGAGGATATTTTGAACAAGGAGACAGCAGGTTTAAAAGACTGGCTGACTGAGGTGGCAGAAGAATCGGATATAGACAGCGATGTAGTCACTGCCCAGTCATTACTTTCACGTCTGAAAAATGCAGAAACACTTTCTGTTTTTACCAGACAGCCAGAGCAGAAACAGCCGGAAGACACGATCACTTTTTATGTTGCGGAGTGTATGGAATTTCCTGTTATGGGTGAGTATCATGAGAACCTTACCCTGGAAGAAGCCTTACGCATTTATGAATCAATTCCTGCAGAACGCATAAATGGAATAAAAGGTGTTGGATTTGAACTGCATGATGGAAGCGATTATGACGGACCGTATGATCTTATGCGACTGGGAAAAGTTGACCGGGAAGGTGTGGAGATGATTCAGCATTATAAGGAAAGTCCATTAGTGCAGAAAGCAATGGATGATGTAGAAAAATATTTTGACTCAAAGCAGGAGATTACGAAAATAGAGGAAAAAACAGTTGAAGATAAGTCTGTACCAAAAGAAAATCTTCCGCAGCCAAAGAGTAGAAAAGAATCTGTTCTTCAGGCACTCAGAGAGCGTCAGGCGAAAATAAAAGAGCAGGAGCAGAATATGTCGAAAGAAAAATCCAAGGCAAATAAGAAGGGAGATGTAACATTATGATGGTAAGGTTTGAGGAAGATGAATATATAGCAGTGGCAATTTTTGATGCAGGAAACCGGGTACAGACAATGGAAGCAATGGATGAGATTTTTTCATATCTGGACGAAGATATGAAGCTGCTGATTTTCACGACGATTCAGAAACTCTATTATCTTAGCGATGAGGGATATGAAGAATTGCAGAAAACGGTAGAAATTTATAAAGCAGATCTGGAGGTGGATGGAGAATGAGTAGAAGTCAGTTTGCAGTTTACCAGTTAAAAAAGAAACCGGAATTGAGAAATCTTCTTTTCCGTACCTATGAAGAACTTGCACAGGATCAGATTCCTGTGCAGGTGGCAAATTATGAACAGGTGTATCTGGGAACAATGAAGCCGGGAGAAACACCAGAGCAGATAAAAAAGGAGCTGGAGAAGAAACAGCCGCACAATTATAAAGGTCATGCAGTCAGTACCAGTGATGTGCTGATCCTGAATGATGAGGGTGTCATGACCACTTACTATGTAAACAAAGACACTTTTATAGAGATTCCTGATTTTATGAAAGTCACATCTTCAGAAAGCGGTGGACTTACCAAAGATACAGTTGGATATGAAATAGAGGGAAAAGACGGAACATGGGAAGTAATAGATTATCTGTTGGTAGAGGGGAAAAATTATTTTCTTATGGAGCATGAACAATATGGGAAAGATGTTGCGTATGTAGTCTTAGATCAGAACGGGAATGTGCTTGTAGACGGTACTTACAATGGATTTGATGATGTAGTAAAACAGAAGATTCTTGATTCGCTTCATCCGCCAGTGCAGGAGCAGACAGAAGGCTATAAACCGAAACTGGATAACTGGCAGAAGTATATGGAGAATGGAGAATACCTGCGAAGTGCGGAAATCACAGAGGAAGCAAATTATAATATGATTGACGGACTTAAGAATAATGCTGCACCAAAAGATAAAAAGAACCGTCAAAAAGAATCTGTCCTTGCAAAACTGAATGAGAAAAAGGAAGAAGTTGCAAGACGCACTGGACAGAAAGCTATGCAACAGGTAATGGAATCTGAGGGAGAACGTACCAAAAAATAGAGCAAGTAGAAGAGAGGCTGGTCACATAATTGTGGCTGGCTTTTTCTATGTAAGGTAATAATTTAATATACACCATAAACTTTAAATAGATAGGGATATATGATATTATAATAAAGCAAGACATAATTAATAGAAGTATGGAGAAACTGAATATAGTGTGGATAAAAAAATGGAAAATAAAAAGAAATTTAATTTCAGTAATGACGAAAATAAAGGCTTTTTTTGAAAAAAGAAATTGGAACTATGTTGCGATTATTGCAATTATATTTGGTGGAGCAGTAGTAGTATACACATCATGTTGGATTAATGATTCGGACAGAAGAAATATTGCTGTTGGAATTGGAACAGGAATTATTACATCAGCATTAGTTACGTTATATCTGGAAATTATAAATGCCCAAATCGAGCGAAAAAAATTACAAAAATATAAAAAGATGATATTTAGTCCATTGTGTGATTCAGTAAGAAAGCTATATATTCATATTATATTAAACATTGATGAATATCGAGTAAGAGAAGAAAAGAAGACATTATTTTTTATTCCTATGAAAGAAACAAAAGAAATTTCAGATTTTTTTAAGAAAATGCAGGAGATTGATATAGAGAGTATTACTGAGGAAAAAGAAAAGAGAAAATTAGAAGAATTTTCAACTATCTCTTTGGTGTATTTTAAAGAGATAATTAGTCAGTATGAAGGTCTACCGTTTGAAAGCCTGTTGTTGGACAATATTATTACCCAAGAAGAATATGATAACTTAAAACATTTTACACTGATAAATGAATGTAAGAAATGTATCCATATGTTGAGTGATAATAATATGTTGGATAAAGACAAGTATTATACTAGCGTCCATTTAAATCATTGTATGTTGTTGTTTATGAATAGATTAGCAAGAATGTTTAGGTTTATTGAAGTACAAATAGAAGCAGAAAACAAGTGGATCAAGACTCATTTAGACGATATATATTATAATGAAGTATATCTTTTTTCAGACGAATATGTAGAACAATGGGCTGAGAGGGCAGAAGCAGAAGCTGAGTATTATGCAGAACATCCAGAAGCATTTGAAGATATGGAAGAAAGCGAAGAAGATAGATTATTTGAAAAAATAAACGAAGCTATATGGGCTGGAGATGTGGAAACTATAAAAAAATGTTTTCCTCAAATTGATAAAAATGATAAACAAATACAAGCAGAATTGACATGGATTGTAGCTAAAGATGTTATGAAAAATAGAGAATTACGTGAACTATATTTTCAGAAATATGGAGTAAAATATAAAGTACGAAAAGAAAAAAGGAGAAATTCATAACGCAAAAACAGATAAAAAGTATTTGTTCAATAAATAAAGGGAACACATAAGAAGAATTTGTGTTCCCTCTATTTATTGAACTGCTAATTTTACATGTTTGGTTTGGATAGGTAATCATAATCTTTTGGAAAAGTGATATTGTCCCAGTCTATTTTTTTCGCTTTGTAAACTAATTCGTTATATACGGAGTCAGATCTTTTCCGGCGATATGTAGCAATGACCTGTAATGGAAGTCTGGTAGCAGTCCGAATATCTATATTTAACACCGTATTTGGTACATATTCAGAATACGGAGTTTTTACAAAGCCAAGACAGGCTTTTACGCCACCAGCTAGTTTTTCAGTGTATAATTTCGGGTTGCAGCCATTGAAATCTCCAACCATTTTTGCAGAAATATTTTTGACCATAAGTTGTGGCAGAATTTCTAGTTTTAATTGTGTAGTTCCATCAGGGGCAAATGAAAAATCATCGGGACTTAACTTATGATTCAAACAACGCTCATAAAAATCAGTAGCAGTAGTTTTATCTGCTAATTTTATGCCTGTCAGGTGAAGAAAATTATACGGATTAAAACTTACTTCCAAAGAAGAAATATGTTTATGTTTATCTTTTAAAATGAATAAAAGCTGATATCCGTCAAGATTCTCTTTATATTTAACGGCACAATCTGTGATGATGGAAATAGCTTGTTGTTTGGTATATTTTGCCATGTTATGACCTCTGAAATCTGTAAAAATATTTAAAGGGAGATTACAATGCCGTAGCATTGTGCATCTCCCTTATAGACTGATTTTTCTGTTGTCCGCCAACACTCCAGCTCATATGTCTGGCTTTGCTTTCAGGTTTTTCTGTTGCCTGCCAACTCTCCGATCCACGTTCGGCTTTCGTTTCGGATTTTAGGTGTCAGCCACACCAACAGGATGTCGCCTGTTTTCCTATTTATAGTATATGCGATAAAATGAATTTAGTCAACGGAGAAAATGAAAAATAATTTGGAAATTTTCTCATTGAGATTTTTAGCGGAAGTAGGAATGTCCTTGTGAGGTTTCGTGCAGAGTTTCTTGGATATGCGGGTGCCTAAGAATAATATTTACATTAGAGCATACTGTACGAAGTTCCCGTTCATATTCACGCCGGGTGTTAAATTCATCCCGCTGTACGGTCTGCAATTTTGTTAAACGATTTTTTTCTTCACGCAACATTTTCAGGGTAGGAAGTTTTTGACCCTGTGATTTTTCTCTGAGTATTCGGAGAGCAGACTCATAAAGAGTGAGTTCTGCCCGGTGATCGTCATAAAATTTTTCTTTATTTCGACTTTTTCGGTAATCGGAATGGAGGGATTTGTTGGCAAGGTACTGTCCGGTGTAATGAATCTGTTCATTTATATTTTTTAAAGCGTCTTCTGTGGATTTCAGAGTATTTCTGGCATCAGTGCTTTGGGCAGAGGCATTGGAAAGGGCAGTATCTAAATCTTCCTTGCTCTGGAAACCATGTTCCTGTACATAGGCAACTGTCTGAGCCATCATCTTAAGATTAGACAGCTTTACCTTTTGTGCGTATGCCTGACTTTGCTGTGTCTTGATACAGTGCTGCAAATCTGTTACAAGTCGTAAATCAGATTTTATAAAAAGGAAAGAGTGTGTAGTTTCGTCAGTTTGGACAGAAGCTGACGATTTTGACTGTTCTGAAAAATCTGTAACTGGTCTGTCAGTAGAATGTGACTTTTCAGCGTGTTGCCTGTTGGAGTTCTCCTGGAATACCTGCATAAGATGATTTTCTTCATAAAGCGTTCCGAGATTTCTTCCAGTGATGTATTTTTGACGATTAGGATGCAGGTAGCTGTATCTGCCACGACTGACTTTAAATGTGATATTATATCTATCAGACAGCAATCTGGAAAATTCTTCTTGTGATGTTGCCTGTGAAGCAACTGCATCAATCGCATCACGAAGGTATTGCTTCTCCGTTTGAAATGTTGTCTGTCTTGGAGTAAGTCCTTTCTTTTTCAGTTCTGCATTGTGTTCATCGAGACTTTTTTGACCTCTGCGTTTTGCCCAGTATTCTTTTTCAGATATTTTCTTTTCTGCGGGGTTCAGAAGATCTACCTGGTTTAGTCCATTGGAACGGCACATATCCATAACTTTTTGCTTTAAGTAGATTCTGTATCTGTCAGAAAGATGATGTTTATATCCGGCTTTTGAATCCCGGTCAAATTCCATATAGGGCTGTGGTTCTGTATTATATTTTCGCACACTGTTGATTACAATATGCACATGAATATTTCCACTGCCATTATGACCATCAGTGTGGGTGCAGACAAGAGCCTGGTGTCCGGGAAAATTCTCTCTGGCATATTCTACGCCAAGTTTCTGTGCCTGTTCTCCGGTCAGACCATGTTCTTCCTGATCTTTAGGATCAAAGCTGATGATGTAGTGATGCGACTTAATCTCATTAAAAGATTGATTTTTATGAAAGAAAGCGTTAGTTTCCCGACATTCTGCATCAAATGTAAACGGATCACAATTTATACCATCCAGATAATATTCTTCACGAAGAAGCATATTCCCATTTTCATCAAGAATTGGTTTTTGTGTATATTCATCATGTTGGAAAATCAGATAGCGTTCAGTTTCTCCATAATCGGCATTTTTGCTTGCAATATGCTTCAGGATTGCCATATTAGTTTTCTCCTGCGCTATTTCTATTATTTGCATTGACAGTGATAAAATCTCCAGCCAGTTTTATTACTTCGTATTTTAATTTATAAATTTCAGTAATGCTCTTTTTGATTTCGTTGCGCATTTCCTGGGAATGAAGTCCACCAGTATTAAAGTAACGAGCTATCTGGTTCAGATTGCTACCAATCTTTCCAAATTCAGCAATTAATTTTTTTAACTCCGGTAAATCTGCCACAATTTCATATTTCACAATTACTTTTTTATTTGTTATTTGTTTACGGACATACTCTGCTAACGGGAGGCTTGCAGCTTTTGCGTTTTCTGCAATTATTTCATATTCAGTATTGGTGAGACGGAGCATGATATGACGAGTATGCCGTAAGTTTTTATCTTTTTTTGGTCGTGCCATTTTATAGTTCCTTTCAAAATAAAGATATTTCTATATATAAAGCCGATTTGAAAATATCAGGCGGTAACACAATAAAAAAATTTATGGATTTTTCGTGATAGATATGATCACGATGCGACTGTTTTTTTACAGGAGCCAAGTATGCATATTAGTGAAAACTGTATTATCTGAGGGTATGGGGAGCAGAATCCCCATCAAGATTGCCGGAAAGTCGAAAGCCACGAAGTGAGTTTTGAGTTACTCAGGCGAAACTTGCTCTGAAAAAGTAGAAAAGCCCTTCATAATAAAAGCCGATTATTTAAAGGGAATGGTAATAGCGAAAAGGAAAAGATTTATATGAGATATGTAATTGTATGACGTACTTTCCCAAAAGATAGTCCCTTTCAAAAAAGTACATTCTTGATGAAGATTTTAGGAAGTGTTACTTTTGATTTAAATATTCAGAAAGGGTGAAGCGAATGAAAAATATAGAAATCGGGCCAATCCGTCCACCTTCAGAAAGTAATAGTTTGTTGGTGCGAGTTACAAGAGGATGTCACTGGAATAAATGTTATTTTTGTGGACTATATAAGTCTATGCGTTTCTCTATGCGACCAATAGAAGAAATTATAGAGGATATTGAAAAACAGGCACAGTTTTATAAAGGGAAAAAGATTATATCCTGCTTTTTGCAGGATGGAGATGCGCTGGTGCTAAAGACAGATTATCTGCTTCGCATTTTGGAAACAATCCATCAATATTTTCCAGATATACAATATATTACTTCTTATGCTCGTGCTGACAGTATTACTCGGAAAAGTCCGTCAGAATTAAGGATACTGCGAGAAGCCGGACTGAATCATATTTATTCTGGAATAGAGACTGGTTCAGACCAAATTTTGAAATTTATTAACAAAGGGTTTAATGCGGATACGGCTGTGAAAAGTGGGTGTATGGCGAAAGAGGCAGATATGATACTGTCGGAATTTATTCTGTTGGGGATTGGGGGAAAGGAACTGTCAGAAGAAAATGCAACCAGAACGGCAGAAGCATTGAATGTTATTCGGCCAGATTTTATTCGTGTTCATGCGACGGGAATTAAGCCAGAATCTAAAATGGGAGAATTTGTAAGAGGAGGCTCTTTCACATTACAATCCGAAGAAGAGATTATGATAGAGCAAAAGAGGTTCCTGCAGCAATTAAAAGAAATGGACAGCTACTATGTAAATGAACATATTATAAATCTGCTTTTGGAAGTAAGAGGAAATTTACGGACGGACAAGGAGAAAATGCTGTCAGATATTAATCGCTTTTTGAATTTACCAGCAAATGAAAAACTCCTGTTTGTGATCGGCAGGCGGTTTAACATTTTTTTCATGTTGGATGATTTGAACAATCAAGAATTACATAAAAAAGCAGAAGGAGCTTTACAGAAAATCTTAAATAAAAATCCAGAAGTAGACTTTACGGTACTTTGCAATTATATACGGCAGTCACAAATTTAGAATTAGAAATAACAAAAACGGGTATAGCAAATATATTTATCTATACTCGTTTTTGCAAGTAAAAAACTTTATACTAATTTGAACAGCATGGACTTTTTACATCCAGTCCGTCAAGATAGTTTTTTCCCCATTGGCATAGAGCATCCAGAATGGGGATAACGCTTTTACCAAAGGGTGTAAGAGAATAAATTGTCTTTGGCGGTTTTTCGGGAATAACCTCTCGATGAATCATTCCGCAATCCTCCAAATCATGGAGCTGGCTGGAAAGCATTTTGGGGGTGGCGTTTGGTATTAAGCGTTGCAGTTCCATGTAATGCAAAGGTTGATCAATCAGATGCCAGAGAATGAGAGGCTTGTATTTACCGCCGATCAGTGACAGGGAGGCTTCTACCGGACAATTAAAATGTATTTGTTTATCTTTCATTATGAGTTCTCCTTTGACAAGGGCGCTATCTTTTTTGATAGTGCCTATCAAAAAAGTGCATTCTTGTGGTTTTTCTTTTTGGTGTTACAATAAGTTTATAGTTGGTTGACACATTTATATTACAACAGAAAGGATTGAAATACTATGGATTTTATCAATATTGCAAAGAGCCGCAGCTCTGTGCGTGATTACAACAACAAAAAAGTAGAGCCTGAAAAACTGGAAAAAATTCTGGAGGCTGCTCATGTGGCTCCGACAGCCGCGAATCTCCAGCCCGTTCATTTGATCGTTGTCCAAAGCGAGGAAGGTCTTGCTAAAATTGGTAAGGCCGCAAATATTTATGGAGCATCTTTGGCGATTATTGTCTGCGCTGACCATGACAAAGCATGGGTACGTCCGTTTGATGGAAAGCAGACTGGTGACATTGATGCTTCGATCCTGACAGACCATATGATGTTGCAAGCGACAGAACTGGGACTTGGCACAGTTTGGGTTTGCTACTTCAAGCCGGACGTACTTCGGAAGGAATTTACGCTTCCTGATAATCTGGAACCAATCAATATTCTGGTTATCGGCTATTCGGATGAAGAGCCTGCCGACAGGAACCGTTTTGAAGCACAGCGTATTGCGATGAGTGAACTGGTTTCATATGAAAACCTGTAAAAAAATATTTGGCGCAGCCCCATTATAGTTTACGGGGCTGCGTTTTATCGTTCTGAAATATGAGCATAGGTTTCTTCCAGTATCCATTGGATATGTTCATCCTGCAGGGAATAAAATACCCGTTTTCTTGCTTTGCGGGAACGGACTAATTTTGTAATCCGGAGTGCATGGAGTTGATGAGATATGGCAGAATTAGTAAGGGATAGTGTTTTTGCAAGGTCATTGACACATTGTTCGCCCTGCATTAATTGCCAGAGGATTTTCATACGTGTGAAATCGCCCATAGCCTTATGTAGTTCACTCAGTTTCTCCAATTCAAAGGCGTTTGGAACGTCAAAAGTAATATTTTGTGGTTGGCTCATAATATATCTCCAATCTGTGAAAAGCTGTTTGACAGATAAAATTTAGGTGAGTATCATAGTTTAAGGAAGGAGTTGATTGATATGCCGCATTATAATCTGCCTCATAATCATGGGCAGAATATCGAACGAGTTTTAGATAATATGCCTTCGGCAGAGGGCTTTCAGGATATATCTTTTTTGTTTCAGCAGCTTGGTGATTCAACACGTTTAAGGATTTTGTGGCTCTTGTGCCATTGCGAGGAATGTGTATGCAACATAGCGGCGGCTGTTGACATGAGCGCTCCGGCTGTGTCCCATCATCTGCGTATTTTAAAGAAAAGTGGAATTATTATTAGCCGCAGAGAAGGAAAAGAGGTATATTACACCCTTTCAGATACCCCGCAGGCAAAATTATTACATCGTTCTGTTGATGCGTTATTTGAAATATCCTGTCCGACAAATCAATAATCTAATTCCTTATCCAACGGAAGTTTGAGGAAATGCGCCGCTTTTACTTCAAAATGCGGCGCATTTCTAAACCAGTTAAGACAGCGTGGATGCGTCTAACCGTTTTACTTTCATGGCACGAATTGCGTTTAAAATAGCAATAACAGAAACACCAACATCAGCGAACACAGCCGCCCACATATTTGCATATCCCAAAGCCCCTAAAATCAGTACCAGGAATTTTACACCTAAAGCAAATACGATATTTTGGTTTGCGATGCGGATGGTCTTTCTAGCAATTCGTATTACAGAGGCAATTTTGGAGGGCTCGTCTGTCATTAAAACAATATCAGCCGCTTCAATCGCCGCATCAGAACCCAAACCGCCCATTGCAATTCCTACATCTGCCCGTGCCAGCACAGGAGCATCGTTGATTCCGTCTCCGACAAATACCAGTTTTCCTTTTTCGCTTTTTTGTTTCAACAGTTCCTCTACCCGTTCAACTTTATCCGCAGGAAGAAGTTCCGTATATGCCTGATCCAGACCGAGACGGGCAGAAACTTTCTGACCTACGGCATCTGCGTCTCCGGTAAGCATAATAGTTTTGCGTACACCGGAAGATTTCAAATCCTTGATTGCCGCTGGAGCATCTGTTTTGATTTCATCCTCAATGACAATACATCCGGCATATTTGCCGTTACAGGCAATGTAAACAACCGTACCAATGGAAGTGCAAGGGATATAACGAATGTTTTCTCGTTTCATTAGTTTAGCATTGCCAGCCAGAACTGTATTATTGTCAATGACAGTACGCACACCGTGTCCTGCAACTTCTTGAATATCCCCGATGCGATTATGGTCGATCTCTTTTCCGTATGTCTTTTTTATGGAAAGCGAAATCGGATGATTAGAATAATCTTCTGCGTATGCGGCAAGTTCCAAAAGCTGTATGTCTTTTATGCCGTTTGGATGAATCTCACTGACAGCAAAAGAGCCTTTTGTCAAAGTCCCTGTTTTATCAAAAACCACATATTCAGCATGAGCTAATGATTCCAGATAATTGCTGCCTTTTACCAAAACACCGATTTTAGATGCTCCCCCAATACCACCAAAGAAACTAAGCGGTATGGAGATAACAAGCGCACAAGGACAGGAGATAACCAGAAAAGTTAATGCCCGGTAAATCCATATGCTGAATGCCTGTCCAGTAATAAATGGGGGAAGGATTGCCAGAGCTAATGCCGCAAATACTACAGCAGGGGTGTAGTAGCGGGCAAAGCGGGTAATAAAATTCTCTGTCCGTCCTTTTTTATCACTTGCATTTTCTACTAGATCAAGAATTTTTGCTACGGTGGATTCTCCAAATTCCTTAGTTGTGCAAATTGTTAAAATCCCGGTCTGGTTAATGCAGCCACTTATGACTTCCATTCCCGGCTCTACCTCACGAGGCATGGATTCTCCGGTAAGCGCAGAGGTATCTAATGCAGAGGAACCTTTCAGAATAGTTCCGTCCAGTGGAATCCGTTCTCCCGGTTTTACTATGATTGTGTCTCCAATTTGGACTTCATCAGGATCGACCTGTATCAATTCCCCATTACGCTGTACATTCGCATAGTCCGGACGAATATCCATTAAACTTGCAATGGATTTTCGAGATTTGGAAACGGCATAAGACTGGAACCATTCACCAACTTGATAAAACAACATTACAGCTACGCCTTCTGAATGTTCTCCCAGAACCAATGCGCCGATAGTGGCAATCGTCATTAAAAAATTTTCATCGAATACCTGTCCATGAAGAATGTTCGTGATTGCTTTCCATACAATATCCCATCCAACAACAATGTAGCAGATAAGGAAGATGCCTGCCTCCATATATTCAGGAAGGTAAAACAGGCTTCCTGCAAAAAATAGAATTGCCGCTATGACAATTCGTGCAAGCAAATGTTTTTGCTTTCGTGTCATAATCTATAGTCTCCTTTCTGATGTAAAAACACCAGCTACCGGGATACGGCAGCCGGTGTCCAGCTTCGTTTATACCTTTACAGTTACATCCGGCTCGATTTTTTTGATCAGTGCCTTTGCTTCGGTCAGGATAGCATCAAATTTGTCATCCGGCGCTTCGAGTATCATTTTCTGGTTCATAAAGTTTACGGATACATTTGTGACGCCATCAATCTTCTTTACAGCAGTTTCGATCTTTGCGGCACAGTGTCCGCAGTCAAGATCGAGTAACTTGATTGTTTTTTTCATAAGGATTATTCCCCTTTCTTAGTAATTTTAGTTGGTTTGACATGACTGAACAATTAAAAGAATGTTTAATCGTTCATGCCGCAAGTATATGCACGATAAAGGAAAAAGTCAACGGATTGGAAACAGATATTACCTTTTGGATCGCAAAACCTACTGATTGGATTTAGAGAAAAAATATATTCCTTTTTGGATAAAAAATACTTCCCTATGGAGCGTACAAAACGTAAATCCAGTGTTTATAATGACTGCGTTCCCTACGGGGGACGGGTACCCAATTTTAAAGAGAAAGAAGGGATGAAATTGAAAAAAGAGCAATTTGATGTTACAGGAATGACTTGCTCTGCCTGCTCTGCAAGAATTGAAAAGAGCGTGAGTAAACTTCCCGGAATAAAAGAAGTATCTGTTAATTTATTAAAAAACAGTATGGTTGCATCTTATGATGAATCTATTTTAGATACATCGGGAATTATTCAGGCGGTAGAAAAAGCAGGATATGGCGCAATTCCAAAAACACTTGCACAGAGTGGTAGTAAACCTGCTGTTGCGGCTGGAAAACCAGAAATTAGTACGGCGCAGAAAGACCATAAACAAATGAAACAACGCCTGCTTTTATCTGCTGTTTTTACGATACCTTTGTTTTATATATCAATGGGGCATATGATGGGGTGGCCACTGCCTGCATTTCTTCTTGGAATGGAAAATGCAATGAGCTTTGCTTTTACGCAATTCCTGCTTTTAATTCCTGTAGTATTTGTGAATTTTAAGTATTACAAGATGGGATTTAAGACATTGCTTCATGGTTCTCCAAACATGGATTCTCTGATTGCTATTGGCTCCAGTGCGGCAATTATTTATGGGATTTATGCTATTTACAAAATAGGGATTGGATTTGGACATGGAGATATGGAAACTGTCCACAGCTTTATGATGGATTTGTATTTTGAATCAGCAGGCATGATTTTGACACTAATCACATTAGGAAAGACGCTGGAGGCACGTGCAAAGGGAAAAACATCAGACGCAATTACAAAGCTGATGAATTTAGCCCCTAAAACGGCAGTTGTTGAACGCAATGGACAGGAGATTACGATTCCGGTAGAGGAAGTACAAGCTGGCGAAACACTGATTGTGAAAGCTGGAGAAGCAGTGCCAGTGGATGGCGTAGTGGTAGAAGGGGCTTCTTCTGTAGATGAATCTGCCTTAACAGGTGAAAGTATTCCGGTGGAAAAGCATATAGGGGATAAAGTTATCGGTGCAACCTTGAATAAGTCCGGATATTTTAAAATGCAGGCTACAAAGGTTGGGGATGATACAACGCTTTCGCAGATTGTCCATCTGGTGGACGAAGCTACAAGTTCAAAGGCTCCAATCGCAAAATTGGCAGATAGAGTAAGCGGGGTATTTGTACCAGTGGTTATCAGTATCGCCCTGGTTTCGGCTATCATATGGCTGTTGTTGGGATATGGATTTGAATTTGCTCTTTCTATTGGAATCTCAATTTTGGTTATTTCCTGTCCATGTGCGTTAGGGCTTGCCACACCTACGGCAATTATGGTGGGAACTGGAAAAGGGGCAGCAAATGGTATCCTGATAAAATCAGCGGAGGCTTTGGAAACAGCTCATAACATCAATACAGTAGTTTTAGATAAAACCGGAACGATTACAGAGGGAACGCCGAGTGTTACGAATCTCCTATGTAGAGATGGAATCGGACAAAATGAACTATTGCAGATTGCGGCATCCTTAGAAAAATTGTCAGAACATCCGCTGGCAGAGTCGATTGTGAAAGAAGCTGAAAACGAGAGAATTTCTTTCCTTCCTGTTGAAAATTTTAGACAGGTTCCCGGACAGGGAATTATAGGAGAAATAGAAAACGAGATTTGCTTTGCTGGAAATCGCAGATTGCTTGAGGCAAATGGTATTTCTGGAGGAGTCTTGCAATCGCTTGGGGATGCTATGGCGGAAGAGGGAAAAACACCATTATTTTTTGCACGTGGTAAGGAACTGATGGGTGTGATTGCTGTGGCAGATGTTGTAAAACCTACCAGCCGTCAGGCAGTCCAGGAATTGTCGGGTATGGGAATTGAAGTGGTAATGCTGACCGGGGACAATAGGAAAACAGCGGAAGCAATTCAACGTCAGGTTGGTGTAAATCGTGTTGTAGCGGAAGTCTTTCCGCAGGACAAAGAGAAAGAAATCCGCCGTTTGCAAGACAGTGGAAAAAAAGTGACGATGGTTGGCGATGGAATTAATGACGCCCCAGCGCTTGCAAGGGCAGATGTGGGGATTGCCATTGGAGCAGGAACAGATATTGCAATAGAATCGGCAGATATTGTTTTAATGAAAAGTGATTTGCTCGATGTATCTACGGCGATCCAACTTAGCAAGGCGGTAATACGCAATATCAAGCAAAATCTATTTTGGGCGTTTATTTATAATATCATTGGTATTCCGGTGGCAGCAGGATTGTTTTATCTGCCATTTGGATTGAAATTGAATCCAATGATTGGAGCATTTGCCATGAGTTTCAGTTCCGTATTTGTAGTGTCGAATGCACTGCGGCTTAGGTGGTTTAAGGCAAAGCATACGTCCCATGAAAATACAGATATGGAATTTAGACAGGAAAATGATAAAAAAGAAAACAAAGGAGCGAGTCAAATGGAAAAAGTATTAAATATTGAAGGTATGGTTTGTATGAATTGTGTAAAACACGTGGAGAAAGCATTAAGAGAGCTTGCGGGAATCAGTGAGGTCACAGTCAGCCTTGCAGAGAAATCTGCACGTATTCAACTTAACGGAGACGTATCGGATGCCATGTTGAAAGAGGCTGTAGAGGATGCTGGTTATCAGCTTATCAGTATTCAATAAGAGGAAATTCCAATGAAAGCAAAAAAGGGAGAAGTTATTCATAAATTGAAAATTGCCAGAGGGCAGATTGACGGTATTCTGCAGATGATTGAGGAAGATCGGTACTGTGTGGACATATCCAATCAGCTTCAGGCAACACAAGCCCTGTTAAAAAGCGCTAACCAACAAATATTACAGGCACATATCCGAAACTGTGTCCGGGAGGCTTTGCAGACAGATGTTGAAAATCCGAAATTGGAGGAAGCATTAAAAGTGTTGGAGAAGATGGCACAATGATGCCGGAGGGCAGAGAGAAAAAGGCTTTTCTGCCCTTCATTCTTCCGATTGGATTGTGATTTCTTCTTTTGGGAGCGTACAAAACAAACCGAATTTTATATACTTTAGGTGGTTAGACATGGCTAATAAACAAGGAGGTAACAGTGATGAAACAGTCACTTGATACAAGAACAAAATTATTAACAAAGAATCCAATTTCACTGATGATTGAACTTAGTATTCCGGCAGTTCTCGGTATGGTGGTGGTTGGGTTATATAACATGATGGATTCCATTTTTGTCGGGCAGATGGTAGGTGCGGCTCAGATGGGAGCTGTATCGGTATCATATCCATTTACTTTGATAAATGCAGGTTCTGCCGCAATGCTGGGCGTTGGTTCCGCTTCGGTACTTTCACGAGCGATTGGTAAAAAAGATGAAAGAACGATCAAAAAGATTATGGGAAATTTGGTGGCAATGGTACTTTTATTGTCAGTAATTTATACCATTGTAGGAATGGTGTTTACCCGTCAGCTTTTATCTCTTGCTGGAGCAAGCGATAATATTTTAAATTATGCAGAAAAATATCTGCGGATCGTATTTGCAGGCTCTTTGTTTGTGAATTTTTTCCAGAGTGCTAATATGGTCATTCGTGGGGAGGGTCAGTTAAAAAAGGCAATGACAATTATTGCCAGCGGTGCCATTTTGAATATTATTCTTGATCCAATATTTATTACAGTTTTGAAGCCTTACGGTTTGGGCATCGAGGCGGCAGCATATGCAACGGTGTTTTCACAGTTTGTTCAGGCGGTTATTACGTTATGGTATTTCAGAAAGAAAAGTCCTAATGTAAAGATTGGACGTATTCGGATTGATGGAGAGCTTCTGCCGCAGGTTCTTTCTGTTGGCGTATCTGCGTTATTGATGCAGATATTGACATTAGTACAGCAAACAGTCATTTATCGTGTAGCCGCTAATTATGGAGGGGAAAATTCACAGATCCTTCTCGGTGCGGCGCTTCGGTTCTGGAATTTCTCTTTTGTTCCATTATGGGGAATCAGTCAGGGATTCCAGCCAGCGGCAGGAACGAATTATGGTGCAAAGGAATATGACAGGGTAAAAACTCTGACACGTGTATTTATTGCTGCCGCCACAATACTATCCCTTGTATTTTATATTCCGGCAGAACTGTTTCCGGGTAAAGTATTGTCTATGTTTATTACAACGCCAGGTGTAGCTGCTTCGGGGGCAACGAATTTCCGTATTATGTTCAGCACCTATATTTTTCAGGGAAGTTTTCTGATTGCTGTGACATTGTTCCAGTCTTTGGGCAAAGCCAATAAGGCGACGTGGTTGGTATTGTTCCGTCAGATTATTTTGTTTATCCCTCTGTGTATTGTCCTTCCGATGGTGGGCGGTATGGGTATTCGTGGTGTATGGCTGGCGATTGCCCTGACAGATGCAATTCTTGTAGTGATTACTGTTTTGATGATGCTTTCAGAATTTCGGAAGATGCCCGGAACCAACGGAATAAAGCAATAGAGGGGGAATTAAAATGTATCTTTCAGATGGCAAAAAAGAAACCCAATATATTGTTAAAGACATTGGGCTTCCTACAGGAATTGAAAAACGTCTGGAAGCTCTTGGAATGACTCGTGGTACTTCTGTCACAGTTTTGAATAGTAAAAGCAAGGGGATTTTGATTGTAAAAGTACGGGGAACACGTTTTGCACTTGGGCGCAATATAACAGAACATATTTCGGTTGCTATGTAGGAGGGATGAATTTCGATGAAAGAGAATTTGACAATCGGCTTCATCGGGAACCCAAACTGTGGAAAGACAACACTTTTTAATGCTTATACAGGCGCAAATTTAAAAGTGGCGAATTGGCCGGGGGTTACTGTCGAAAAAGTGGAAGGAGCAATCAGAGATCATAATCTGAATATTCGTCTGGTTGATCTTCCGGGTACATACAGTCTGACTTCTTATACAATGGAAGAGCAGGTATCCAGACAGTTTATATTGAGTGATGAAGTTGATATGATTATTGACGTGGTAGATGCTTCGGCACTGGAGCGTAATCTATATTTGACATTACAGTTATTGGAACTTGGAAAACCAGTAGTTATGGCACTGAATATGATGGACATTGTAGAAAAGCGTGGGATGGAAATCGACACACACAGACTGCCGGAAATGTTGGGAATCCCGGTGATTCCCGTCTCTGCGAGAAAACGGACGGGATTGGATGTGCTGCTTCATGCAGCAGCACATCATAAGGATTGCAACGATCCGCAATGTTTGGTTCACCATCATAAAGATCAGTCAAAGCATCGGCATAACCATCATGCAGAATATGCAATGGTTTACAGCGATAAGATTGAGGATAAGATTGATCTTATTATGGATGCACTGAAAATAAACTATCCAAAACTAAAAAATTACCGTTGGTATGCTATTAAGTTACTGGAAATGGATCGGGAGATTACGAAGAGTTACCCTGTTCATTTGCCAGATGTAATTGACCGGAGCTATGAATCGGATATTATCAATGAGAAATATGATTTTATTCAAGAAATTATAAGAGAAGTGTTGGTAAATAAAGATCGCCAGGATGCTTTGACTGAAAAAGCGGATAAGGTGCTGACTCATCGTGTATGGGGAGTTCCAATCTTTCTAGGCATTATGGCGGTAGTGTTTCTTCTGACATTTACTGTTGGGGACTGGCTGAAAGGGTATTTAGAGATAGGAATTGAAAATCTGTCTCTATGGATAGAGAAAGGTCTGGTTGCAGCACAGGTAAATGAAGTAATTCGTTCGCTGATTGTAGACGGTATTCTTGCAGGAGTGGGCGGTATATTGACATTTCTTCCGAACATTTTCATTTTATTTCTTGCGTTGGCTTTTTTAGAGGACAGCGGATATATGGCGCGAGTAGCTTATGTTATGGAAGGAATTATGAGTAAACTTGGACTGTCTGGGAGAGCCTTTATTCCTATGATTTTAGGCTTTGGTTGTACAGTCCCGGCAATTATGGCATCAAGGGCACTGGAAAGCAGGCGTGATCGTTTTAAAGTAATGTTGATTACGCCGTTTATGAGCTGTAGCGCCCGCCTGCCTATCTACATACTGTTTGCAGAAATGTTTTTCAAAGAACGTGCTATGCTGGTTGCATATTCCATGTATTTGATCGGGTTAGTGGTTGCGATTTTGGTGGCCGCCATAATACATCTGATTGATAAAAAGAAATCAGAAAATTATTTGTTGATTGAATTACCGGAGTATAAAATCCCCAGTTCCAGAACAGTAGCAATTTATGTATGGGAGAAGGTAAAAGATTATCTTACGAAAGCAGGAACTACTATTTTTATAGCATCTATCCTGATGTGGATAATCTTGAATTTCGGACCACATGGATATACAACGGATATGTCGGATAGTTTCGGCGCTATTTTGGGACATGGGCTAGTACCGTTTTTTGCACCAATAGGATTGGGATTTTGGCAGATTGCGGTAGCTCTGATCGCAGGCATTTCTGCAAAAGAGGTTGTGGTTTCCAGTTGTGCAGTCTTGTTTGGAGTTTCAAACATCAATTCCGGAGCTGGTATGGATACACTGGAAGGCATATTGGGAAGTGCAGGGTTTGGACAACTCAATGCGTTCTGTCTGATGATTTTTTGCCTACTATATATTCCATGTATGGCGGCTCTTGCAACGATACGCAAGGAATCAGGAAGCACACGTTGGATGTTACTGTCCGCAATGTTTCAGTTGGTGGTGGCATGGATAGTGACATTTGCAGTTTATCAAGTTGGGATTTTAGTGTGAGGTAAGTGATATGAAGTATAAAAAATGGGTTTGTTTTGCAGGACTTTTTGTTATAGCGGTAATTGCAGGGAAAAGTTTAATTAGAAAAATGAAAGGAAAAAGCTGATGGCAAATAAATAATCAGCAGACAAATGAAAATGAACATTATAGATTCAGTAAAAAATACAGCTTTTTCAGCAGCGGTACATACTGCATTAGAATATCTGGAAAAGAATCCGGAGGAAAATATTCCGAAAGCAATGCGGCTCATGGATCAAGTATTACCGGATGGTTGGTATGAGGGACAAAGGGCAGCATTTCGTAAGGCAATCGAAGAAAAAGGAAACTGGTATCAGTTGATTATGAAAGCATACCAGTTGGATGCAGGTGTGAGAAAAACATTTTTTCAGAATTTCATTGTTAATTCTGCCTTGAAAGGCTCCGCAATTCAAAATGAAGTTCGTGAGAAAGAAAATTGTAATGTTCCGTGGGCTATATTATTAGATCCAACGTCGGCGTGTAATTTGCACTGTACAGGGTGTTGGGCTGCTGAATATGGACATAAGCTAAACTTGAGTTTAGAAACGATTGATGATATTGTCACCCAGGGGAAAAAACTAGGAACCTATATGTATATATATACAGGTGGGGAACCGATGGTACGAAAAAGAGATTTAATTACTCTGTGTGAAAGGCATCCGGATTGTGAGTTCCTTTCTTTTACAAATGGAACGCTGATTGACGAAGAGTTTTGTATGGAAATGCTTCGTGTAAAAAATTTCGTCCCGGCGATTAGTTTGGAGGGATTTGAAAAAGCAAATGATGGACGCAGGGGCAAAGGGGTTTTTGAGAAAGTAATGCAGGCGATGGATTTATTAAGGAGATACAAATTGCCTTTTGGTATTTCTACCTGCTATACCAGTGCCAATTATGCGGATATTAGTAGTGAAGCATTTTTTGATATGATGATTGAAATGGGAGCAATGTTTGTCTGGTTCTTTCATTATATGCCAGTCGGTAATGATGCTGTTCCAGAGCTTCTCCCTAACCCGGATCAAAGAAGGACAGTCTATGAACGGGTAAGAGCATTTCGGAATACAAAGCCTATTTTCAGTATGGATTTTCAGAACGATGCAGAGTATGTAGGAGGCTGTATTGCCGGAGGCAGAAGCTATTTACATATTAATGCTGCCGGGGATGTGGAGCCATGTGTGTTTATTCATTATTCCAATGTGAACATCCATGAGTGTGGATTACTGGATGCACTGAAAAGTCCGATTTTTATGGCGTACCACGATGGGCAACCATTTAATAAGAATATGCTTCGTCCATGCCCTATGTTGGAAAATCCCAATATTTTACGGGAAATGGTAAAACGTACCGGAGCAAAGTCTACGGATTTGCAATCACCGGAGACGGTAGATCATTTGTGTGATAAATGCGAATTATATGCAAAGCACTGGCATCCTGTTGCAAATGAATTATGGGCATCTAGTAGGAAAGGAGACTAAGATGGTTATTACTGGAATCATCATTTTTGGAATTACTGTTTATGCAGTATGGGCTGTCCGAAAAGTTCGACGGGATCGTAAGAATGGTTCTTGTTGTGGCGGCAGTTGTTCGGGATGTATTGGAGAAAAGTATTGCAATAAGTAACCTTGATGGGAGCCGATGGCTATAGAGTCGTTGGCTCCTTTCCCATATTTGCACATCAGGGGAATTTAGAATATAATTCTAAATGGAGCGAAAAGCCTACTGATTGGAGCAGAATGGAATGAAGAAAAAGTATATAATAAAAAAAGCCAGAAAGTTATTGGTAGAACAGATAAATAGTCACCAGACGATAGTGAGGAACGATATGAACAATATAGAAACTATGGCAAATATGAAAGGTTTATCGGAGGTTATTCCAAAAGATAACGATGGTTACTGTACTATTTATAAGATGGATTGTGCCGATGGATTAGGACTTATGACCGTTTATCAGGTTTTTCCGGGAATCCAGCTTATTTATAATGATTTTGAGGCAACGGAATATGAATGGGAGAGTATCTTAGATAAAGATATTCTCGAAATTAATCATTGCAGGGAAGGTCGTGAGGGAAGTCGTTTATTAACGGGGACTTTGTGCGAAGATACTGCTTTCTGATAATGAAACTTCCGGAGATAAGCTGCTCCGGTCCGAGAGGATGGTGTGATACCAATGAGGCTGTGCCCGGCAGCCGCCTGCAGGAGAGTATTATTTAGAAAGGGGTATCTGATATATATGGATAATAAAAAAATATTGAGATATAGTATGCAGCTATCTATGTTAAAGCAGTTGCTTTCTAAGAAGTTGATTAATGAAACTGAATATCAGGTAATACAAAAAAGATTAATGAAAGATTATGGTATCGTATCCAACATTACTGCTTGACGGTATATCTGTATTGTATTATAATATAATCAACGCTATGGTAGGAACACAAAAAAGGAGGGCGAAATGGAAGTTGAATTGATTAAAGCACATGATTCATTTGACGGTTCTGCCAGACGGAAGATTGAGCGGTTGAGAGTGGCGGCTTATTGCCGAGTAAGTACGGACGATGAAGATCAGATAAAGAGTTATAACTCAATGGTTACGCATTATACAGAGTTAATTAAGAATAATAAAGAATGGATATTTTCAGGTATATATGCTGATAAGGCAATCACTGGGACAAAGGTTGATAAGAGAGAAGAGTTTCAGCGGTTGATTCAGGATTGCATGGATGGCAAGATAGATATGATTATTGCCAAAAGCCTTCCACGATTTGCCAGAAATACTCTGGACACATTGAAATATGTTCGTATGTTGAAAGAGAGAAATATTGCTGTTTATTTTGAGGTTGAGAAGATTAACACATTAAAGGACGGCGAATTTCTAATGACTATTTTAAGTTCTGTAGCACAGCAGGAAGTTGAAAATACTTCTGCTTACGTGAAAAAGGGCTTGAAGATGAAAATGAAGCGGGGGGAACTGGTAGGATTTCAGGGTTGTTTGGGATATGATTATGATGTGGAAACAAAATCTATCTCAATCAATGAGGAAGGCGCTGTGGTTGTACGGTACATTTTTGATAGATATGTGGCAGGAGCAGGCAGCACAATGATAGCCAGGGAATTGAATGAGCAGGGTCATCTGACAATTAGAGGAAATCCCTGGACTTCATCCAGTGTTATGGGAATCATTAATAATGAAAAATATAAGGGAGATATTTTACTTGGAAAAACCTTTACGGTTGATCCGATTTCAAAAAGACGCTTAGAAAATCTTGGAGAGGAAGATCGGTATTATATACATGATCATCACGAACCAATCATTACAGAGGAACAATTTGAACGGGCGCAGGAGATGAGAAGACGTAGAAACGGAAATCGGAAATGTGGAGTCACTCCTGGAAAACGTGAAAAATTTAGTCGGCAGTTTGCGTTTAGCTGTATGGTAGAATGCGGATTCTGTGGCTCTAATCTTTCTCGTAGGCGATGGCACAGTAGCTCTAAGTATAAAAAGACGATATGGCAGTGCGTTAAATCAACAAAAGAAGGAAAGAGATTTTGTCCGGATAGCAAAGGCATTCCAGAGCAGGTCATAGAAGAAGCATTTATTGAGTCTTATAGGATGTTGTGTAATGATAATAAAGATGTTCTGGAAGAATTTTTGAAGCGAACCGAGAAAGCACTTGGAGAAAATTCGATTGAAGATCAGTTACATAAGCTGAAGAAAAGCATTGACAAGGTTTCTTTAAAGAGAAAAAAACTACTTGATAATTATCTGAAAGGCATTATTGAACAGGATATTTATGAGGAAACGGATGTAGAACTAAAAACTGAACTGACAAATGCAAGAGCAAAGCTGGAATATCTGCAGCAACAGTCGGATGAAAAGAGTTCATTGCAAAGGAGGCTTTCAGATTTCAAAAAAGCACTATCGCATAATGAGGTGCTAGAAGAATTTGACAGAGGAATATTTGAGAGTATAGTTGAAAAAGTAATAGTCGGTGGACTAGACGAAGATGGAAACAAAGATCCTTATAAAATTACTTTCATATATAAAACAGGATTTAAGAATGAAATTGGAAACGCAAAAGAAAGATTCGGGAAGTCATCAGGTATTGGAGACAAAGTGAAAAAAATGTGTTCCGATATAAGTGACGAGGTAAAGGGTGTGTGTTCCGATGTTAGTCTCAACACATGTGGAGACAGTGTGCCTTCTGTCAAGAAAAGCCCAATAAATCAAAGAATTTCGCCATTTTGGGAATATAATAGATGTGTGTTTCTGTTTCCGTAGAGTGATGATATAAGCGGAGGTTTACCCCAGGGGATAGGTTTTGGAGAACGGGAAATATACATTTTGGCGAAAGGATATTTTTTCGCAAAAGTTTGTGCATTCGCTATCTGAATTCCCTTATCGTTAAATCCATCAATATAGATTTCCAGGTCGGTCATGAATTTTTTGAAATTTTCATGTGTGAGTAATTCAGATAATAATCGAGGGTTATATTTTTTATCAGTCAGTATTTGTATGGCATCGTCATTTAGATGCAGATCAGATACTGACTGATTTTTATGTTTCCGCAATTCTGTCCGGCAAAGAAGGTAATCTGTGCTTACGTTGTAAAAATCCGCAAGCGTTATAAGATTGCCGAGTGACATATCTATATTTTCATCTTTTTCATAATTGCCAAGCGTGGAGCTAGGGATACCGGTAGCATCGGATAACTCCTGCAACGACATTCTTTTTTCTGAGACTCTTAAATCTTTCAGTCTTTCTGGTATGGTAAGTTTTGTATGCATAGTATCTTCCTCGTTTTTAAAGATACAGATAGATTACCATGATATTGCCATGAGATAAAGAGAAATTCTTTACCTGTCTTGTCCATAATATTAGAAAAAAACACAAAAAGAAAAAATTTTCAGCATCTTGGATATACCGAATTGGCATAGAAAATAATTTCATAAATCGGGAATGGAAGGAGTGAAAAATTTATGAAATGTTGGAAATATATCAGTATGACAAAGCCGATAGGCGTAGCTCCGTGAAAATTTATTCACATGGTTTTAGGGAATTGGGGCATTTCCACAACAAGCTAAAAATGCATTTTGTGTGCACAAATGCACTGCTTGCTAAGTAGCAAAATTAGGAATGAAAGAGAGGATAAGACAATGGAAAATGTAACTTTTGATTATAAGTTTTACAGGATACCTAAGAGATTTTTTAAGGAAGAGCAGTTTAGTGACATGACAAATGCGGCAAAAGTATTATATGGAATACTCCTGGATCGCAAGGGTATGTCAGATTCCAATGGAGGCGCATGGCGTGATGAATATGGAATTACCTATATCATTTTTACGATTTTAAAACGAAAATGGAATCTAAACGAGTGGATTAGGAATATTCAGGCAGAGAGTCTATGGAAAGACATAGCTTGCAAAAGATATCAGCGGTATTTTATTTGCATGATGAATATGAAAAGTGTTTCTACATGACAAAATCAAATTGACTAATACTAATTAGCAATATATAATATAGACAAAACGAAAATGACATGAATTTAAGGAGCAATGAAGTGGAGAAGGTTATAACACTCGAGGAAGCATTAAAAAGAATTGAAGAATTAGAAAATGAAAACGCCGAGTTACGCGAAGAATTGGAATATTATAAAAATCGTAAATTAAGTGGAAGGCAGAAGCACAATGCAAAATGGATGGCTATTTACAATGATTTTGTTGCTTGCTATGAGAACGGCATGACTATGATAGAGATTGCAAGAAGGAATAATGTCAGTGAGAGAACGATTTACAGGTATAAAGCGTATTATGACGAATTAAAGGACAAAAATGAGATGGAAAGTAAATAGACAATTGAAGTGGAGAATGATGAAGTGAAAAATCTTGTCAAAGACACAATTCATGCTAATGGAATTGATATTGGAATATATACACAGGACTTTGAAAATGAATTTATATCACTGACTGATATTGCGCGTTATAAAAGTGATGAACCAAAGGATGTAATCAAAAATTGGATGAGAAGCAAGGATACAATAGAATTTCTTGGTTTATGGGAAAAACTACATAATAGTAATTTTAAAGGGGTCGAATTCGACTCCTTTAGAAATCAGGCAGGGTCTAATGCATTTACAATGTCACCTACAAAATGGATAGAGACAACTGGAGCAATAGGAATCGTAAGTAAATCTGGACGATATGGTGGCACTTTTGCACATTCAGATATTGCGTTTGAATTTGCATCATGGATTTCAGCAGAATTTAAACTTTATATAATCAAGGATTATAAAAGGCTGAAAGCAGATGAAAATAGCCGTTTTTCATTGAATTGGAATCTAAACAGAGAAATATCAAAACTGAATTATAGAATACATACAGATGCAATCAAAGAAAAATTGATACCACCGGAATTGACACCGGCACAAATCAGTTTTACATATGCAAATGAAGCTGATATGTTAAATGTGGTTCTATTTGGCAGAACGGCAAAACAATGGAAAGATGAAAATCCGGATATAAAAGGTAATATGAGAGATGGTGCAACCCTGAATCAATTATTAATCTTGGCTAATTTAGAAAGCTATAATGCAGTGTTGATTCATCAAGGGAAAAACCAAAAAGAAAGAATGGAATTGCTTCGACAATTGGCTTTGCAACAGATTCGTACACTAGAATCAATTAGTACTGATAAGCTTCCAAGATTACGATAAATTCATATTATTAAGACAAGTTTGGGGGATAAAGATGAAAAAAATGAGTGAAAACTTACTGATTGTTGAAGATGACAAAAAATTAAATGATGGAATACGTCTCGCATTGAAGAATGATTCCTATTTCTTTTATCAGTGCCAGACTTTGCAGGAGGCTAGAGAAATCTTGAAAAAGGAAGATATCACATTGGTTTTATTAGATGTGAACTTGCCGGATGGGAATGGGATTGATTTTGTAAGAGAAATAAGGAAAAACAGTCAGGTGCCGATTATCCTGCTTACAGTGAATAACATGGAAGTAGATATCGTAACAGGATTGGAAGCCGGGGCAAATGATTATATTACGAAACCGTTTAGTTTGATGGTTTTGCGTGCAAGAGTGTCTGTGCAGCTTAGAAATAAAGAGATGTCATCGAAGGATTTTATGGAGTTTGATGGATTTAAATTTTATTTTGACAGAATGGAATTTTTTAAGAATAGAGAACCGATTGAACTTAGTAAAACAGAACAAAAATTGCTTAGAGTGTTGTGTGAAAATAAAGGTAAAGTATTGAAACGGGAATATCTGATTGATGTAGTATGGCAGGGAGACACAGAATTTGTAGATGCTCATGCACTGACGGTTGCTATCAAACGTCTTAGGGATAAATTGGAAGATGATGTGCAGAAGCCTAAATATATCAAAACAGTTTATGGAATTGGTTATACCTGGGCGGTGGATGGATGATAGATATAATTATATTGATTGTAGGAATATTGGTTTTAAGTGGAATCTTCTGGTATAGCATTTTTTATCAGAAAGAAAAAAAGCTTTTGAACCGGCTGCAGCAAATGCTGGATTGTGCTATAGATGGAGAACTGGAACGGACAGAAATATCAGAAGAAAAGTATTCTGCTCTTGAAAACAGTATGAAACAACATTTAGACAGTAGCTTTCTGGCAAGAAAGAACCAACAGGAACAAAAAGAAGTGATACAGAAACTTATTTCCGACATTGCACATCAGACCTTGACTCCTATTTCAAATTTGAAAATTTATGGTGAAATACTCTCTGAAACGAATCATGAAAATCAGGAGGAGATAGATACCATTTTGGAGCAGACAGAGAAATTAGATTTCCTGATACAATCATTGGTCAAATTATCACGGATGGAGAGTGGAATTATCGCAGTACATTCGGAGGATACTACTATTACACAGATGCTTGAATCCATACAGCAGCAGTTTAACGTAAAAGTAAGGGAGAAGAATATTACTCTGAGCCTATATGACACGGATTTGCATGTTCGATGTGATCCAAAATGGACCGTGGAGGCACTCGGAAATATTGTAGACAATGCGATTAAATACACGGCATGTGGGGGAAATGTTCAGATAAAAGCCGAGCAGTATTCTTTTTTTGTAAAGATTGATATCATTGATGATGGCATTGGGATAGAAAAAGAAGAAATACCAAAGATATTTGGAAGGTTTTATCGGAGTCTGTCAGTGGCAGACCAGCCAGGAGTAGGAATTGGCTTATTCCTTACAAGAGAGATTATTCAGGCACAAAAGGGGTATATAAAAGTGACATCAGAGAGAGAAAAGGGCTCTACCTTTTCTGTGTTTCTCCCGATATCAGAAAAGGAATAGTATCAAAACTGTGATATTTCAGAAACCAGATGGAGACATTGTTATGATAAAGTCTGTATTGTAAAGAGCAATACAGGCTTTTTTTAAAATATAAGATAGGGAGGAAGACATGAATATATTAAAAGCGGTAGATTTACAAAAAATATATGGACAAGGAGAAACAGAAGTCAAAGCCCTTGATGGTGTAAATTTAGAAGTGGAAAAGGGGGAGTTTATAGCAATTGTTGGAACTTCTGGGAGCGGAAAGTCTACAATGCTTCATATCATTGGAGGATTAGATAATCCAACATCCGGGCAGGTAATTGTAGATGGACAGAACCTAAGCCATATGACGGATGAAGAGCTTACCATTTTCCGACGCAGGAATATTGGTTTCGTATTTCAACAGTATAACTTAGTTCCGATGCTGAATGTATGGGAAAATATTATTCTTCCTGTGAAGCTGGATGGAAAAAAGATTGAAAAGAAATATGTAGATGAAATCATTGATACACTTGGTATTCGGACAAAATTGGAAAATCTGCCAAGTGCTCTATCCGGTGGACAGCAGCAGAGAGTGGCAATTGCAAGGGCTTTAGCTGCAAAACCTGCTATTTTGCTCGCTGACGAACCGACCGGAAATTTGGATTCGAAAACAAGTCAGGATGTATTAGGACTTCTGAAAGTAACCAGTAAGCGTTTTCACCAAACCATCGTTATGATTACCCATAATGAAGAGATTGCCCAGATGGCAGACCGTATTTTACAGATAGAAGATGGAAAAATTGTTTCAGACAGTGGTCTTGTATAGCAGGGGGCGATTTTATGGTAAAAGTAGAGAATAAAGAGACGTTAAGATTATTAACGAGGCGTTTTATGAAAATGAATCGTGCCAGGAATGTTATTGCTGTTATTGCAATCATGCTGACTTCCCTTTTATTCACAAGTCTCTTTGTGGGAAGTGTATCTATGATTCTTTCCAAAAGAGCAACGGAAATTAAGCAGTTTATGGATTCTGCCCATGCCATTGCACAGAATCTGTCAGAAGAAGATGCAAAGCGACTGCAGCAAACAATCGAACAGAGTGAAGAGGTTAAGCGATATGGTTCCGGTATTTTTCTGGGAGCTGGAATGGACGAGCGGTTTGGATTTTCCGTAGAGGTCCGATATGCAGATGAAAATATGGCAGAAAGTTTTAATTGTCTGCCAACTACAGGAAGACTGCCGGAGAAAGAAAATGAAGTAGCACTTAGCAGCACGATATTGGAATCTCTGGGTGTTACCCCAAAGATTGGGGAAGAAGTAACGCTGACCTGGGAAGTAAATCCCATGCTGAAACAATATAAGACAGATACGTTTAAGATATGTGGATTCTGGCAGGGGGATAAAGCTGTTTTAGGTCAGGTGGTCTGGGTATCCGAAGCCTATGCAAAGGAGCATCGTTATCCCGTTACGCAGGAAGAATTAGAAAATGGCATCTACAATGGAGGGAAAGAGTATTCTGTCTGGTACAAGAACCTTTGGAATCTGGAAAAGAAAACGGAAAAGATATCCAAAGCAGCGGGATTTACGAAAGCTGGGACAGGAATGGAAGTCAATCCGGCATATAATCTCTTTGAAGAGGATTCATTTTCATTTTCTTCCTTAATTATAATGATTCTATTTGTCATATTAGCTGGATACCTGATTATTTATAATATTTTTAACATTTCTGTGAAAACGGATATCCGGGCTTACGGATTGTTAAAGAATGTGGGGACAACGGGAAAGCAGTTGAAGAAAATTGTACGTATGCAGGCGTGGAGATTATCAGCTATTGGTATTCCAATCGGATTGTTTTGTGGTTATCTTGCAGGTCTTTGCATGGCTCCGTCCTTGAATGCAGATGCTGCAATTAGTGCACAGACAGGAAAAACGGCTCAGACAGTAGTATCAGCGAATCCTTTGATTTTCCTTGCAGCGATACTTTTAACGCTTTTGACGGTGTATCTATCCAGTCTGCAGGCTTGTAAAATGGTGGAAAGGGTATCTCCTGTGGAAGCTCTGCGTTTGGCAGAAGGAGAGCAGTCACATAGGAAAATAAAAAAGAATACTTCTGTAACCTGGTGGGGGATGGCAGTTCAAAATGTGTTACGAAATTGGAAAAAGGGATTGATTGTTATGCTTTCTATCGCTCTTTCTATGGTGGTTGTCAACTGTATCGTGATGCTGGTGCAGGGATATGATTTTGATTCTTACCGAAAAGTGCTTTTAGCTTCCGATTTTCAACTGGATCAGATGACGGGAAGTTTGTTAAATACGAATTTCAACGGTATTACACCTGAAATCAAAGAGATTCTGGACGAATGTCCTGATAGTGCTAAGACAGGATATGTGTATTATTCTGAGGAAACTCACAAGATGGAGCCGGAACTTCTGAAAACATGGGAAGCATTCGCAGATAAATATGAAAAAAACTGGAACGATTATGAAAAACAGGTTTGGGAAGAGGCAAAGGCTTCCAATACAGTAAGTGTTCATTTTCTCGGAATCAGCGAGTCGGTGTTTGACAAATTAGAATGGAGAGGGGAAAAATGCTCTTGGGATACATTTAAAAGCGGAAATTATGTGCTTGTAGATTATGGTGATAAATATGCAGAGCATCCGGTTTCTTATTATCAGACTGGGGATGTTTTTCAGATGGATTACAAAAATGGAAACCAAAAAGATTACGAGGTCATTGGAGAAGCACTGATGCCATATGCATTGGATTATCCGTATGCGGACTGTATCTATATCACGGTATTGGTTCCCGAAGAGGAGTATATCACCCAGACAGGAAATGAATCAGCCATGTATGCCGCCATTGATGCAAAGAAGGGCGAGGACAAGCAGATAAAAGAATACATTGATGAAAATATTTTGAAAGAAAATGATATGATCAATGTGTTTTCTGTATTGGACATGAAAGAGAGCTTTCAGCGGTATGTCAGTAAATATTATATGATCGGTAGTTTTCTTGTCGTTATTTTAGCTTTTATCGGCATTATGAATTTCTTTAATACAACAGCAACCTCTGTAATTAGCAGAAAAAAAGAACTGGCACTTTTGGAAGTTGTGGGAATGACGAAAAAGCAGATATCGAAAATGTTGGTGGCTGAAGGATTCCTATATTTGGGAGGCGCATTTGTGATTGCAGTATTGCTAGTTGTGTTTGGAGCAAAGCAGATTTTAATAAATACGCTCGGTACTGCATTTTTCTTCCGGCTGCATCTTACGATAGTGCCATGTGTGTTTATGATTCCGATTTTGATTCTGATTGCGTATGTGATACCAAAGTATCAGTTTGAAAAGATGAGTCGGGAAAGCATTGTTGAAAGGATTCGGAAAGAATAGTAACAATGCGTCAATTATCTGGTAGTATGAAGAGACGTGTCGGACTCATACAGGCACTTCTTAATAATCCGGATTTTTTGATTGATGAACCAACAACTGGATTAGATCCGGAAGAAAGAATCAGGATCCGCAATCTGCTGGTTGATTTTTCAAAGGATAGAACGGTGCTGTTTTCCACTCATGTAGTAGAAGATTTAGCAGCAACCTGTACACAGCTTGCCATTATGAAAAAAGGAAGTTTTTTATATTCCGGAAGCGTGAGTGGATTGCTGGAAAATGCAAAGGGAAAGCCAAATGAAAATTGTGTACCGGATAATGATATCACTTTGAAAGCGGCGGGCATTTGCTGGAAGGTCACGAGAGAAAAATTTATATAGCTTGCTCCCAGTACTTTTCAAGATAAAGTAGAAATAGTGCGATTTTCGCATGATATTATACAAGAATCACATAGAAATATATCGTATTATTGATGGGGAGTCTTGAATTGTATGTGAGGAGAAAAACATGACAGATAAAAGAAAAACATTAACACAGCTATCTGTGCCAATATGCTTAGAAACTTTATTTTATATGCTTTCAGGTATGGTCGATACGCTTATGCTATCATCTGTAAGCGACCAGGCTGTAGGAGCAGTGGGAACAGCCAATACATATATAGGCGTTTTTATTATTATGTATGGAGTAATATCATCGGGTATGATAGCTGTTATGTCACAAAATATAGGAGCTGGAAGACCGGGGATTGCATATCAGGCAAGACAACTTGGACTTATATTCAACGCATTGATAGGTATCATAATGTCTATCATTCTTGCTGCATTTTCTGGTGGGATGCTTAGAATCGTAAGTATTGCTCCGGCTTTGCTTGAGCCAGCTGAAATATACCTTAGAATTGTCGGTGGCGCATGTTTTTTAAATGCACTTATTCCTATTTTCTCCAGTTATTTGAGAGTGTTTGGATATACAAAGCATTCTTTAATAGGAACTGTTGTTGGAAATGTTTTTAATATAATACTTAATTCAGTATTCTTATTTGTATTCAACTGGGGCGTAATGGGAGTTGCTGTTGCCACAGTTATTTCGAGAGTTGTAAATCTTATTATTGTAGCTGGCATGGGGGCTGTGCTTATAAAAGCAAAGCAGAGTCCGGAGCGGATTGCAGCAAGAAAGATATTTGCGCAGATTGTCAAGATTGGTTTTCCTTCTGCACTTGAAACTGCACTTTACAACATTGCAATGACCTTGATTGTGCGTTTTATGAATCAGATGGATGCGGATGGAATGAATGTTACAGCTCGCTCATATGCTGTACAGATTGCAAATTTCTCATATTGTGTGGGAGCTGCCCTTGCTCAGGCAAATGCAATTATGACCGGCTGGAGAATTGGAGCAAAAGAGTTTGAGAAATGTAACAGGGGAACGAGAAAAGCTGCGATATACGGAATCATCACAGCGACATGCTTTTCTGTAACATTTGCATTGGCCGGGCATTTTATGGTGCATATATTTACTGATGATATACAGATGATAAATCTTGTGGTAAAGTTGTTAATAGTAGATATATTTCTTGAATTTGGAAGGGTAACAAACCTTGTATATGGTCAGGCATTAAAAACGAGTGGAGATGCAGTTTTCCCGGTTATGCTAGGTGCGATATTTATGTATTTATTTGCAGTCGGCGGCACATATTTTCTTGGAATACATATGGGACTTCTGGCAGTGGGAGCATATATTGCTATGGCAGGTGACGAATGTGCGAGAGCTGTGGGAATGGTACTTAGATGGAAGAGTGGAAAATGGAAGAGTAAAAGTCTTGTGGAATTATCTGATGTGTCGTAAATCCTCTGTTTTAGCTGTAGGGAATATTAAAGGAGAGATTATGTACTTTGAATTAAAAGAAAATAAACCACACGGTACAAAGGATGATCCGTTTAGTACATATCATATAAAAAATGGGGGACGATCATTTCAGATACCGGTACATTGGCATGATGAACTAGAAATTATATATGTAAAAAGTGGTTTTTTGACTGTAAGTATATCAGGAGAAAATTATATTGGAACTCCCGGGGATGCTTTTGTAGTGTCGCCGGGTAATCTGCATTTCATGGGTTCACAGACTGGTACAGTAGATTATTTTACTTTCCTTTTTCCGGTAGAATACATATCTTTTTGCATAAATGATATGTTAGATGTTAAATTACTGAAGCCGCTAAAAAATGGTCATCTGATGATAGGACCAAGAGTAAAAGATACAGCAAAAGAACTGTGTGAGCAGTTGGTTGAGACACATATGGCAAAAAATAAGAAAATTGAGTCCGAAATAACTGCTCAGATAAAGACAAAAAGAATTCTTTTACAATTTATTCTTGAAATGTGGGAGAAGGGCTTTGTGATCGAAAATGATAAAAGTGGGAGAAATACTGTAGAAAAAGAAATGATTTCATATATACAGCAGAATTTTAAAGAAAAGATATCGTTGAAAGAATTTGGTGAGCAGTTTCATCTTTCGGAAAAATATATATCGCGATATTTTAAGGAACATTTTCATATTACACTCTCGCAATATATAACACATTTACGATTAGAATATGCAAAACAGCTGTTACAAGATACGGATACTCCTGTTACAGAGATTGCAATGCAGAGTGGATATCAGAATGTAAGCTATTTTATCAGAATCTTCAAAAAAACATATGGAGTTTCTCCGTTAAAATATAAAAAAATAAGCCAAGTGCATGGTTGAAATAGGATTTGAAAAAGCATAAAAGATACTATCAAAAAGGGTTAGGAACAAGCAAAAGAGAGTTTCCTAACCCTTTTTGTATAAAAATGATGTCACAGGTACTTCCCCTGTAGATTTCCGTTCAATTAGCTGCGCATGCAATAAAAATGTGCTGATTGAAATGTTGTTAAGTAGACTTGATAGTGCAAAAAAACCGCTTTTTCCAAGTTCAAGCCGATCTTGTCTGATTGTAGTCAATGGAGGAGATGTATATGCTGCAATCGGAATATCATCAAATCCAATAATACTGATATCCTCAGGCACCTTGTATCCTAGTTGTTGACACTGGATAAGGGCTGCATTGGCAAGAGTGTCCTGGCTACAGATGATAGCAGTCATTCCTTTTTCCAGAAACCGTGGCAGGTGCTTTTCCATACATTCAGACAAATAATAAGAGCAGCCGGTAGAACTAGAGGTAGTGTTCAGTCCATGTTGGTGCATTGCACGTAGGAAAGCTGCATGTCGTATCTGAAGAATCTGAGATCCAAGAGAACCGCTGAGATAGGCAATCTTACGATGCCCAAGTCTGGCAAGATAAGAGACAGCAAGTTCCATTCCCTCATCATTATTAATACCTACATAAGCAGTAGAAGGATTCCCGATAATATAGTTATCGAAAAGCACGGCAGGAGTGTGGCTGACCTTAAAATCCTGAATCCATGGATCATTCAAGGAAAAGCCGATTGCAAAAGCACCTACGTAATCATGCTCCAACATAAAAACATCATAATGTTGGTTCCTTTGCATCTGAACATCAACAGGTACGATATCAACATCAAAACCGGCCGGTTCAGCCATCTGGCGGAAACCAAGCAGAATGTCATAGGCAAAATGATGAGGCTCTTCATACTGTATATTTTCTTTTTCTATTATAATACAGATTTTTTTTACAGGCTTCTTATAACGACGTAGTTTAGTATAACCGAGGGCTACAGCAGTTTCTAAAACTTGTTTCCGTAAAGTTTCGCTGATATCAGGTGCATCATTGAGTGCTTTGGATACAGTACTCTTGGAAATCTCCAATTTATCAGCAATGTCCTGGATTGTAGTCATAATATGTGATCCTTTCATAAAGTAGGAAAATAATTCTTCTTCTATTATATACAATAATATAGTAAAAAGCAATGAACTATAGGAAAAATAAAAGTTTAGATAAGTTTCGTAAACGAGAAAATAAAAAATAATGCACAAAAAACAAGGTGAAAAAATGTAAAAAATGACAAAAAATAAGTAGTAGATTGAAAAAGGATTGACGAAAAATTGAAAAAGACGTATATTGAGTTTAACGAAACAATACGAAACAAAAATGAAAGGAAGAAAGATGATGAAAAGAGGACTGGCAACATTTTTAACAGGAATCATGACTGTAACGCTAGTGGCAGCAGGACTGACCGGATGTGGGAGCAGTACGGCGGATAAAAGGTCAGAAAAAATCCGACTGATGGTATGGTCTCCATCAGAAGATCAGTCAAAAGACAGTGGCGAATGGCTTCAGACAATGTGTAATGCTTTTGCAAAAGAGCATCCGGAATGGGATATTACATTTGTCTATGGAGTAGCTGATGAAGCAACAGCAGCAGATCAGGTGGCACAGGATCCGGAAGCAAGCGCAGATGTATTTATGTATGCAAATGACAGGATTACATCACTTACAGATGCGGATGCAGTAGCAAAATTTGGTGGAAAATATAAAGAAGAGATTGAATCAACCAACTCGGAGGAACTTCTAGATTCGTTGAAGGTTGACGGAGAACTTTACGGGGTTCCGTTTACAACCAATACCTGGTATATGTTTTATGATAAGTCAGTGTTTTCAGAAGAAGATGTGAAAAATCTGGATACGATGCTGCAAAAAGGAACAGTATCCTTCCCATTTACTAATTCATGGTATCTTCCGGCGTTCTATCTGGGAAATGGATGCACCTTGTTTGGAGATGGAACAGACGAGTCAAAAGGAGTTGATTTTGCAGGAGAAAAGGCAGTGGATGCAACCAATTATGCAATTGATCTGGCAGCAAATCCAAATTTTAAAATTGATGCAGATGGATCAGGACTTGCAGGACTTCGTGATGGCAGTGTAAAGGCAATGTTTAGCGGATCGTGGGATGCAAACGCAATCAAAGAAGCACTTGGAGATAATATGGGAGTTTCATCGCTTCCGACTTATACAATTAACGGACAAGAGAAGCAGATGCTTGCATATGCCGGTTCAAAGGCAATCGGAGTTAATGCACATAGTGAATATATGGAACAGGCAGTTGCACTTGCTGTTTATCTGGGAGGAAGTGATGCACAGAGAGCACACTACGAGATGAGAACCGTGATTCCATGCAATACAGAACTTTTAAAAGAAAAAGACATTGCATCCGATCCACTTGTTCAGGCACAGAATGATACCTTTAACAATACATCCATACTTCAGCCATTCGTGGCATCCATGAGTAACTGTTGGACACCGGTTGAGAATATGGGAAAAGGAATTCGTAACAAGAGTGTAACACATGAAAATGCCGAAGAACAGACGGAAGCAATGAACGAAGCAATGAACAGCAATGGAATCAATTAAGAGGTAAGCGGAATGAGTATATTTAAGAAAAAAATCAATGAATTTCCAACGCCATATACCTGCAAAAATGCAGTGAAAAAAGGTGGATTAGAGACGAAGCTTTCCATGGTCCTGATGGGATTTGGAAACATTGTACATGGTCAGATTATCAAAGGTCTTTTGTATCTGGCAATTGAAATTGCCTACATCGTCTTTATGGCAGTAAATGGAATTGGGTTTATAGGCGGTCTTCGGACACTTGGAACCGTGCAGCAGCAAGAGGTGTGGGATGAAGCAAAGCAAATTTATCTTTACACAAAAGGAGATCAGTCCGTTTTGATTCTACTTTATGGGGTGACGACAATCCTGCTGACGATTCTTATGATTTTGGTATGGAGAGGAGCCCTGAAAAGTGCATATAAAGCAGCGTGTCTTCAGAAAGCAGGAATGCATGTGAATACATTTGCAGAAGATTTGAAGTCTTTTCTGCATGAGAATTTGTACCGTTTATTTATGACACCACCGACAACATTCATCTTTGTATTTACGGTACTTCCGTTGGTATTCATGATTTGTATGGCATTTACTAATTACAGCCGTATCGGAAACCATCTGATGCTGTTTGACTGGGTAGGACTTGATAACTTCAAGACATTATTTGATTCAGGAAGTATTCTTGGAAGTACCTTCTGGTCGGTTCTTGGATGGACAATTATCTGGGCATTTTTTGCAACTTTCAGCAATTATATTTTTGGAATGATCCTTTCCCTTCTGATCAACAGAAAGGGAACAAGAGCAAAAGGATTCTGGAGATTCTGTTTTGTTCTTTCCTGTGCAGTGCCGATGTTTGTATCCCTTTTGATCATGCGTACTATGTTACAGCCGGAAGGGGCAATCAACGTACTCCTTAGAAATGTAGGACTGATTGCAAGTGATGCAAGCCTTCCATTTTTTACAGATGCGACATGGGCCAGAGTGACTGTTATTATCATCAATATCTGGGTAGGTGTGCCGTATACTCTGCTTCAGCTGACCGGAGTGCTTCAGAACATTCCAGAAGAACTTTATGAAGCTGCAAAAGTAGATGGTGCAAATGCATTTCAGACATTTACCAAGATTACACTGCCGTACATGCTGTATGTGACAACACCATATTTGATTGTGACCTTTACAGGAAATGTCAATAACTTCAATGTCATTTATCTTCTTTCAGGAGGAGATCCGGTAACAAACCTTTCTTCAACTGCAGGCAAGACAGACCTTCTGGTTACATGGCTCTATAAACTGACAATTGATAAACAGTACTATAACATTGGTGCGGTAATCGGAATTATGACCTTTATCATTCTGGCAATTGGTGCACTTTTCACATACCGTAACAGTAAATCCTATAAAGAAGAAGGAGGATTTTAATCATGGCAGGAAAGAAATTACAATCTGCAAAAAAGAAGAAAATGATCAACAATACGATCGTACATATTGTTCTTGCGGTGTTGGCAATTATCTGGCTTTTCCCAATTGCATGGGTAATCCTGACGAGCTTCCGTGCGGAAAAAGGCTCTTACGTATCAACCTTCTTCCCGAAAGCATTTACGCTTGATAATTATATAAAACTATTTACTGATACATCCATTTTAAATTTCCCGCAGATGTTTATGAACACATTGTTTATTGCAATTTGTTCCTGCATTTTATCAGCATTTTATGTGCTGGCAGTTTCCTACTGTTTGTCCAGACTGAAATTTAAAATGAGAAAACCATATATGAACATGGCAATGATTTTAGGATTGTTCCCGGGATTTATGTCCATGATCGCTGTGTACTTTATTTTAAAGGCGATGGGACTTACAGAAGGAAACCTGATTAAACTGGCTCTGATCTTATGTTATTCCGGTGGTGCAGGACTGGGTTTCCAAATTGCAAAAGGATTCTTTGATACAATTCCGGTTGCAATTGATGAAGCTGCACTTTTGGATGGATGTACCAGATGGCAGATTTTCAGCAAGATCACACTGCCACTTAGTAAGCCGATTATTGTATATACAGTGCTGACATCTTTCATGGCTCCGTGGCTCGATTTCATTTTTGCAAAGGTAATCTGCAGGGCAAACTCAGACCAGTATACGATTGCAATTGGACTTTGGAAAATGTTGGAAAAAGAATATATTGACAGTTGGTACACCAGTTTTGCGGCTGGGGCAGTTCTGATTTCAATCCCAATCGCAATTCTCTTCTTGTTCATGCAGAGATACTATGTAGATGGCGTATCAGGTGCAGTGAAAGGATAAGGAAGACGATGAAAGATAAAATAGAATTAAAAAAATATTACTCTACAAAAGAATTTCTTGAAAATTATATTTATGAGGGAAATAATCTTGGCGTAGAATGTACAGAAGAAGGAACGACATTCCGTCTGTGGTCACCACAGGCGGAATGCATTAGTTTAAACCTGTATCAGACAGGAGATGGAGGAAATGCATACGAGCAGATTCCGATGAAAAAAGAAGAAAAGGGTGTGTGGAGTTGGGAGAGTAAAGAAGAACTTCACGGCGTTTATTATGATTATCTGATTACACGCAATGGCGAAGAAGTCCGATCAGCAGACCCATATGCAAAGGCATGCGGAGTTAACGGATTGCGCAGCATGGCAGTGAATCTGAAAAAGACCAATCCAAAAGGATGGGAAAAAGATCAGACACCAGAAGAAGGACCGGAGAGAATCGTCTATGAACTTCATGTAAAAGAATTTTCCTGGGATAAGGCGGGTGGTTTTCCAGAAGAATATCGTGGGAAATACAAAGCATTTACGTGCAGACATACGACTTTGAATGAGGATGGGATTCATCCTACTGGTCTGGATTATTTAAAAGAACTCGGGGTGACACACATTCAGATCATGCCGATGTATGACTATGGTTCTGTAAATGAAGCAGGGGAAGATACAGAATTCAATTGGGGGTACGATCCAGTCAATTACAATGTGCCGGAAGGCTCCTATGCGACAGATGCCAGACATGGTGAAGTTAGAATTCGGGAAATGAAGGAAATGATTCAGGCAATCCACGAAGCCGGGTTTGGTGTAATCATGGATGTTGTCTACAATCATACTTATTCGCTGGATTCCTGGTTTCAGAGAACTGTACCTTGGTATTTTTACCGGGTATTTCCGGATGGGAAGATCTCCGATGGTTCCGCATGTGGAAATGATGTTGCAAGCGAAAGAGAGATGTGTGCGAAATATATTCTGGAATCAGTGCTTTACTGGACAGAGGAATATCATATTGACGGATTCCGTTTTGATCTGATGGGACTTCTGGATGTGGAGTTAATGAATCGGATCCGAAGCGAACTGGATCAGCGATACGGAAAAGGAAAGAAGATTATTTACGGAGAACCTTGGACAGCAGAACAGACAGCTGTAGAAGGTGGTAAAAAACTGGCAACAAAAGAGAATATTGGGCTTCTGGATGAAAATATCGGAGCGTTCTGTGACAGTACCCGAGATGGAATCAAAGGCTCTGCGCTACGTACAAAGGAAGCCGGGTTTATAAACGGTGCAGAAGAAAAAGAAGATGAAATACTTGCAAGTGTGGCAGCATGGTGCACAAATCCTTATCATGCGGAAGGATTTGAGAATGTCAAAGCACCTTCACAGATCGTAACCTACGTATCAGCACATGATAACCATACCTTGTGGGATAAATTAAAAGAGACAGTCGTAGAGGAAAAAGAATGTATGAGGCTGAATAAAATGGCTGCAGCAGTCTATATGACTTGTCAGGGAACACTATTTTTCTTATCAGGAGAAGAATTTGCCCGTACAAAAGATGGACAGGATAATACCTTTAAGGCACCGATCACTCTAAACCGTCTCGACTGGGAAAAGGCATGGGAAAACAAGGAACTGGTTCATTATTATCAGGGGCTGATTGCACTTCGCAAACAGCTTTCTGGGCTTTGTGACAAATCAAAAGACAGTTATAAACGAATTACAGATATGTGGAAAGAAAAAGACGTAGTAGGATTTACTGTGCTCAATGATAAAAAAGCAAGATGGAGTCAGGTAAAGATAATTTATAATGCAAGAAAAAGTAGTTATAAAGTAAAATTTTTGAATGATGGCTGGGAAATCTTAAGCGATGCGGATGACAGCTGGTGCTGGGAAAAAGGAATTTGTGTAGACAGACAGATAGAAGCCGCACCGCAGAGCGTGTTGATACTTGGACGTAAATAATGATTAAGGAGGAGTGGTGCATGAAATGGATTTATGGAAGACAAGATTGGAAAACGTTGGAGAGAGGACTTGAAAATTGCTATTTACTAACCAATGGTCTGGGAGGTTTTTCTTCGCTTACGATGACCGGAGCTGTGGCAAGAAATGATCATTCGGTATTCATGGCATGTACGAAAGCTCCAAATCACAGAGTAAATATGGTTCATCGTATAAAAGAAGAACTGGGTATTGGGGAAACAAAGTATGTTCTTTCAACTCAGGAATTTGCGGATGGAACAAAAGAAGAAGGATATCGCTATTTTACGGAATTTTCTTTTGAAACTCTTCCTGTATGGAATTATCTAATAAGTGGAGTGGAAATGGAAAAAGAGATTGCGATGGCACAGGGCAGCAATCAGATCGCAGTGAATTATCATCTGAAAAACCGAGGTCAGAAAGAGGCCGTTCTCTGTGTAACTCCGTTTTTTCAATTTGAACCGAAAGGGGAAGATTTGAAAGAAGATAAGATATTTTCAAGACAAGAGCAAAAGATTACCGATGGAAAGTATGATCTTTTCTTTGAAACAAATGGGAAAGTAGAGGGCTTTCAGGAAAAGAAAGAAACGTATTTTTATCGCTATGATGAATGTGACGGAAGACGGGAAAATGGAACCGCAAGCGCAGTGTATCAGATTAAAAAACGGATAAAGCCAGGAGAAGAGACAGATTTGACAGTAATTTATTCGCTGGAAAGTCGGATTGGTATGGACGCAAAAAAATTATTTGATATAATTAAGGAAGAACAGATCCATCATCAAGAGAAGCTTATAAAGACTTCAGGTTTGAAAAATAAACTGGCACAGACACTGGTATGTAGTGCAGACAAGTTCCTGTCGAACAGAGAGTCTACGGATGGATTGACCATTCTTGCCGGTTTTCCTTTTTTTGAGGATTGGGGAAGAGATACAATGATTGCACTTCCGGGAATCTGCATCTCCACAGGAAGATTTGAAAGTGCAAAATCAATTTTGCGGACATTTGCATTTTATGAAAAGGATGGATTGATGCCAAATCTGTTTCCGGAGGGGGAGAATGAGCCACTTTATAATACTGTAGATGCGGCACTATTATTTATCAACTGCGTGTGGTTATATTATGAAAAAACTCAGGACATCAAATTTGTAGAGGAAATGTATCCGGTAATGCAAAGAATTATTTCCGGTTATGAGAGAGGAACAAATTTCAATATCCATATGGAAGAAGATGGTCTTATCAGTGCCGGAGCGGGGCTGGATCAGGTAACATGGATGGATGTACGTGTGGGAGAAATCCTTCCGACACCAAGACATGGGAAACCGGTGGAGATCAATGCTTACTGGTATAATGCACTTTGTATCATGCAAAAGTTTTCCGAAGTTTTGAAGAAAAATGAAGAGCAGAAATATGGAGAACTCGCACAGAAAGTGAAAGAATCTTTTGCACGAGAATTCTGGATGGAGGAAAAACACTGCCTGAAGGATGTAATCTCAGAAACAAAGGCAGATACACAAATTCGCTGTAATCAGATATGGGCGGTGTCTATGCCATTTACAATGCTGGACGAAGAAAAAGAAAGACGGATTGTAGATACGGTATTTGAAAAGCTATATACGCCGTATGGACTTCGAACATTAGATCCAAAAGACGAGGAATTTCATGCAAGCTACGGCGGAGAGATGATAAAAAGAGATCTTGCTTATCATCAGGGAACTGTCTGGACTTTTCCGATGGGTGGATATTATCTCGCATATCTAAAAGTAAATAAAGATTCAAGAGAAGCAAAAGAGGTTGTGGCAAAGCAGCTGGAAGTGTTGGAAAGTGCAATGCGTGAAGGATGTATTGGCCAGCTCCCTGAAATTTATGATGGAGAGATTCCGGTTTCTTCAAAAGGATGTTTTGCACAGGCATGGAGTGTGGGAGAAATTCTGCGCGTTTATGAAAAATTGGAGGAAGAATAAGATGGAATTTACCGGTGTATATCATAAAACATCAGAGCAGATGAGTTATCCTCTGGATGAGGACAGGCTGATCGTAAATATTAAGACAGGATATGATGTAAAACAGGTGTTTATCCATTACGGAGATCCTTATGAGGCCGGGATTCTGGGTGGAAATGAAAAATGGACAGGAAAAAGAGAGGAAATTATTTATAAAAAACGTCTGCCTTATCAAATCTGGTGGACAACAACGCTTCTTCCTGCATATAAAAGATGTAAATATTATTTTGAACTTAGGACAGAAAAGGAAGTCTGGTATTATTTTGAAGACGGTTTCCTGACAGAAGAACAGCTTCAGATGGATGGCCGTATGCAGCAGTGTTTTATTGTACCATGGATGAATCCTGCAGATATAAACCGTACACCTGCATGGGTGAATGATACGATCTGGTATCAGATTTTCCCGGACAGGTTCTGCAATGGGACACCGGAAAAGAATGGAAATGATATCACACCGTGGAGAAATCACGGAACAGTGACAAATCAGGAAAAATTCGGAGGGAATCTGGAGGGAATCCGTCAGAGACTACAGTATCTTCAGGAGCTGGGGATTACCGGAATTTATCTGAATCCGATCATGGAAGCTGAATCTAACCACAAATATGATACTACAGATTATACAAAGATTGATCCGGCTTTCGGCAATGAAGAAATGATGAAAGCACTTTGCAGGGAAGCACACGAAAAAGGAATCCGTATTATGGTTGACGCAGTATTTAACCACTGCGGAAGAAAATTTGCGCCGTGGGTAGATGTACTGGAGAATGGGAAAGATTCCCGTTATGCGGACTGGTTTATGATAGAAGACTGGGAACAGATTGGAAAAAGAGCAGACACCAGAGACAAGCGCTTTTACTCTTTCGCATTTGCAGATACGATGCCAAAATTAAATACGAATAACGAAGAAGTAATTGAGTATTTTTGTAAGGTCTGCGAGGAATGGATTCAAAAATTTGATATAGACGGAATCCGTTTTGATGTAGGAAATGAAGTATCACATCGGTTCTTAAAGCGGATGCGAGATCATTTAAAAATGATAAAACCGGACATTTATCTGTTGGGAGAAATCTGGCACGATGCAAGCCAGTGGCTGCAAGGAGATGAATATGATTCCGTTATGAATTACCCGCTGCTCAGTGGAATCCATGACTTTTTTCTAGATAAAACGATGAAAAAAGAGGGGTTTGAATATATGGTAAATCGTTGCTATACTATGTATATGCAGCAGAATAACGATGTACTCTTCAATCTGCTGGATTCCCACGATACGGAGAGACTTATGAACCGTTTTCATAATCTCGATAAATTCTATCAGCAGCTTGCAATTCTCTTCACACTTCCGGGAAGTCCTTGCATTTACTACGGAACAGAGATTGCGATGGAAGGTGCACATGACCCGGATTGTAGAAGATGTATGCCATGGAGTGAGATCGAAAGCAAAGAGAATCAGGAAAAAATTGCAATGATGCGGAAACTAATCATGCTTAGAAGAAACGAGAAAATGTGCAGAAGCCCGCATTTCCATTTTCCAGATACGTACAAAAATGATCGATGTGTAGAATATATAAAATTAGATGAAGAAGGTAATAAAATTGAGGTTCTATTAAATGCATCGGAGGAAGAAATAAAAGTAAAAGGGAATGGAAAAATTCTTTTTGCCCGAGAATTTGATGGAGAGATACTTGGTGTGAACGGAACACTCATTCGTAGAATTTAGAGAGAATATAAAGAAAGGAGAGGATATCCCGGTAGAACCAGATAATCTGCCGGTGAGATATCGAAATTGAGTATGGAAAATAAGAATAAATGGTGGAAAAATGCAGTTGTATATCAGATTTATCCGAAAAGCTTTCAAGATTCGGACGGAGATGGAATCGGTGATATTCCAGGAATTATCAGCAGACTGGATTATTTGAAAAAACTTGGAATAGATGCAATCTGGCTCTCACCGGTGTATCGTTCTCCACAGGATGACAATGGATATGATATTTCAGATTATCAGGATATTGAGCCGATGTTCGGAACAATGGAAGATATGGAACAGTTATTTGTGGAGGCAAAGAAACGCGGAATCCGAATTATGATGGATCTTGTATTGAATCATACTTCTGATGAACACAGATGGTTTTTGGAAGCAAAGAAAAGCAAAGACAATCCGTATCATGATTATTATGTGTGGCGTGACGGAGAAGAAGACGTTTATCCAAACGATATGAATTCTGTATTCGGCGGACCGGCATGGGAGTGGGTTCCGGAACTGGGACAGTATTATTTTCATCAATTTTCAGTGAAACAGCCGGATCTGAACTGGGAGAATCCGAAAGTGAGAAGAGAACTCTATGATATGATTCTCTGGTGGATGGAAAAAGGGGCAGGCGGATTTCGTCTGGATGTAATTGATCAGATTGCAAAAGAGCCAGATCTTAAGATCACAAATAACGGACCAAAGTTGCATGAATTTCTGCGTGAATTAAGCAGGGAAACATTTCAGAAGGGCGACATGATCACTGTAGGAGAAGCCTGGGGAGCAACACCGGAAATTGCAAAGAAATATAGTAATCCGGATGGAAGTGAATTTTCCATGGTTTTTCAGTTTGAGCACATTATGCTTGATCAGGAAGAAGGAAAGGAAAAATGGGACACGATTCCATTGAATCTGGTAAAGCTGAAAAAATGCCTTGCAAAGTGGCAGAATACTTTATATCAGACAGGATGGAACAGTCTGTTTATGAATAACCATGATCTTCCTAGAATCGTGTCGCGCTGGGGAAATGACGGAAAATACAGAAAAGAGTCGGCAAAAATGCTGGCGACAATGCTTCATGGAATGCAGGGAACTCCTTACATTTATCAGGGAGAAGAGCTAGGAATGACGAATGTGCAGTTTGACAGCATTGAAGAATATGAAGATATTGAGACATTGAATATGTACAAAGAGCGTCTGAAAAAAGGATATCAGCCAGAAGAAATCCTGCATTCTATTTACGCAAGAAGTCGTGATAATGCCCGTACTCCGATGCAGTGGAGCAGTGAGAAGAACGGAGGCTTCACAACAGGAGAACCATGGTTTGCGGTGAATCCAAATTATATCAGGATCAATGTTAAAGAGGCACTGGAAGATGAAAATTCGGTATTTTACTATTATCAGAAGCTGATTCGTTTAAGAAAAGAAAATCCAGTATTTGTGGACGGAAAATTTGACCTTCTTCTGCCGGAAGATGAGAAGATTTTTGCCTATACGAGAACAGATGAACATACAAAGATACTGGTATGTACAAACTTTACGGATGAGGAAGTTAGCTGCCCATTGCTTGATGAGTGGAAAGACGGGGAAGTCTGGATCCAGAATTATGAGGACGGCAGAGAAGGAAATATATTGCGTCCTTATGAAGCGGTGATAATTGGAACTGCTACAAATATTGTGTAAGCAGGATGTTTTCCATCTGACGGAGTAATTGAGGAGTATAACAGAGATATCAGTTATCTGTAAGAGGAGGAAGTTTGAAGATGCAGATGATTGTATCAAAATATTTATATGTTAATTTTTAAAATTAATTATTGACAAATAAAAATAAAAGGATTATATTACAAATCATAAAAAAGCAAAGGCGCTTTGAGCTAAATGGCTCAAGGCGTCTTTTTTTATTACATAGAAAATTTTGTTTCCTATGTAATAAAAAGCCTCCGGCAGGATGCACACTGCGTCGTACAATGTAGATGTCGCAAGCGACCGCCGCAGGTGCCGGAATGTGCAAAGCACATTCTTTATTATAATCAACAGAACGAGAAAGAAATGGTGAAAACGATATGTGCTCAATAACAGGATATAAGGGTGAATCTCTTACAGAAGAACAGATTAAAGAACATTTTGATAAAACTATTTCACGTGGACCTGATATGCAAAGGATTGAAAAAGTTGGGGATGTGACTCTGGGTTTTGAAAGATTGGCAATTATGGGGCTTACAGAGGAAGGTATGCAGCCATTCTCTTGTAAGAATAACAAGGTAGTCTGCAATGGTGAAATTTATGGTTTTAGAAAGATAAAGAAAGAATTAGAAAAAGAATACGAATTTAAAAGTGATTCAGATTGCGAGATATTACTTCCGTTGTATGAAAAATACGGTGTCGAAATGTTTAGAAAGCTTGATGCTGAGTTTGCTTGTATCATCTATGATGCAGAAACAAAAAATCTGATAGCAGCAAGAGACCCTATCGGAATCAGACCACTTTTCTATGGATATCCAAAAGAGGGAGAAATCATTTTTGCCAGTGAAGCAAAAAATTTAGTAGGTATAGTAGATAAAATTTATCCATTCCCTCCGGGACATTATTATAAGGATGGCGAGTTCATTTCATATAGAGATATGACGGAGGTAAAGGAAGTAAGTAAAGATGATCTGGAAACTGCATGTCACAAAATTAAAGAAAAATTAATCACAGGCATAGAGAAGAGACTGGATGCTGATGCACCGCTTGGCTTCTTGTTAAGTGGAGGCCTTGACAGCTCTTTGGTATGTGCGGTGTCAGCAAAATTATTGAAAAAACCAATAAAGACATATGCGATTGGTATGAGTACGGATGCAATTGATTTAAAATATGCCAAAGAAGTAGCGGACTATATCGGAAGTGAACATACGGAAATCATTATTACAAAGGAAGAAGTATTAGGAGCTTTGAAAGAAGTAATATCAGTATTAGGAACCTATGATATTACCACAATTCGTGCAAGCATCGGAATGTATCTGATCTGCAAAGCAATTCATAATACGACAGATGTCAGAGTGCTTTTAACAGGAGAGATTTCAGACGAATTATTTGGATATAAATATACAGATTTTGCACCAGATGCAAAGAGCTTTCAGGAAGAGTCAGCAAAACGTATAAGAGAGCTTTATATGTATGATGTTTTGAGAGCAGACAGATGTATATCATCAAACTCAATGGAGGCCAGAGTACCATTTGGTGATTTGGATTTTGTAGAGTATGTAATGAGTATTGATCCGGAAATGAAAATGAATAAGTACAATAAAGGAAAATATTTGCTTAGACATGCATTTGAGGGAGATTACCTTCCGGAATCCATACTTATGAGAGAGAAGGCTGCATTTTCTGATGCAGTAGGACATTCAATGGTTGATTATCTCAAAGAGTATGCACAGGAAAAATACAGTGACGAAGAATACAATGAGAAGATTAAGAAATATTCTTTTGCAAAGCCTTTCACAAAAGAATCTCTTTTATACAGAGAAATTTTTGAAGAGTATTATCCGGGACAGGCCGAAATGGTTGTAGATTTCTGGATGCCGAATAAAGCGTGGGAGGGCTGTAATGTGGATGACCCATCTGCCAGAGTTTTATCAAATTATGGCGAGAGTGGTTTATAGTACGATTAAATGAGTGAAAAAAAGTGGAAATGAAAGAGGAACAATAGTATGAATCAAAGAAGCTTATATGACCCATCGTTTGAACATGATAATTGCGGTATTGGTACCGTTGTAAATATAAAAGGAGTGCAGAGTCACTCAATTGTAGATGATGCTTTAAAAATTGTAGAAAATTTAGAGCACAGAGCAGGTAAAGACGGAGAGGGAAAGACGGGTGACGGAGTAGGAATCCTCACCCAGATTCCTCATAAATTCTTTAAAAAAGTATTATCTGATTCGAATATAACGATTGGTGGAGCAAGAGAATATGCAGTAGGTATGTTCTTTTTCCCACAGAATGAGTTAAAAAGAAGTCAGGCTATGAAAATGTTTGAAATAATTGTAGAAAAAGAAGGACAGCAGTTTCTGGGATGGAGAAAGGTTCCTACCAGAGAAACTGTACTAGGACAGAAGGCTTTGGAAAGCTGTCCGGCAATCTATCAGGCATTTATCAAAAGACCACAAGGTATGGAGAATGATCAGGACTTTGACAGAAAACTATATGTTATCAGACGTGTTTTTGAACAGAGTAACGATAATACATATGTGCCATCATTGTCTTGCAGAACGATTGTTTACAAGGGAATGTTTTTGGTTGGTCAGCTTAGAACATTTTTCCTTGATTTGTTAGATGCAGATTATGAGTCAGCGATAGCGATGGTACATTCAAGATTTTCTACAAATACGAATCCAAGCTGGCTTCGTGCACATCCAAATCGTCTGGTAGTACATAACGGGGAAATAAATACGATCAAGAGTAATGTTGATAAGATGCTGGCAAGAGAAGAAACGATTCATACAAGTTGCTTCACAGATGAAGAGCTGACAAAGGTATTGCCTGTTATATCAACATCCGGATCCGATTCAGCGATGCTTGATAATGCACTGGAATTTATGATTATGGGTGGAATGGATCCGGCACTTGCAGCAATGATTTTAATTCCGGAGCCATGGGAACACAACGATACAATTACACAGAAGGAAAGAGATTTCTACCAATATTATGCAACAATGATGGAGCCTTGGGATGGACCTGCTTCGATCCTTTTTTCTGATGGTGATGTTATGGGAGCAATCCTTGACAGAAATGGTCTGCGTCCTTCACGTTACTATGTAATGGATGATGACAGACTTATTCTTTCATCAGAGGTCGGTGTTCTTCCTTTAGATGAAAAACACATTTTAAGAAAAGAACGTCTTCACCCGGGAAAAATGCTGCTTGTAGATACAAGAGAGGGAAGAATTGTTTCGGATGCAGAGCTTAAGGATAAGTATGCAGGAAGAGAGCCTTATGGTGAATGGCTGGATTCGAATCTTTGCAAGTTGAAGGATTTAAAAATTCCGAATGAAAAAGTACCTTCCTATACAAAGGAAGAATTGGTAAGACTGCAAAAAGCATTTGGTTATAGCTATGAAGATTATAAGGATGAGATAAAGGCTATGGCTACAAATGGTGCAGAGCATGTAGGTGCGATGGGAATTGATACACCGATTGCAGTACTCTCAAAACATTATCAGCCATTATTTTACTATTTCAAACAATTGTTTGCTCAGGTTACAAACCCTCCTATTGATGCTGCCAGAGAAAAAATCGTGACAGCTACTACAGTATATATTGGAAAAAATGGAGAACTTTTATCAGAAAAACCTTCTAACTGTAAGGTGTTAAAGGTAAAGAATCCGATTTTGTCTGATCTTGATTTATTAAAGATTTCAAAACTCAACCAGGATGGACTTAAAGTAGAGAAGGTTTCTACACTTTTCTATAAGAGTACTCCATTGGACAGAGCGCTTGATCATCTGTTTGTTGAAGTGGACAGAATGTATCGTGATGGAGCTACTGTGCTCATTTTGTCAGACAGAGGAGTAGATGAAAATCATGTAGCTATCCCTTCACTGTTAGCTGTGGCTGCAGTTCATAATCATTTGGTTCAGACAAAAAAATGTATGGCTATGTCACTTATAATTGAGACTGCAGAGCCTTGTCTCGTGCATCATTTTGCTACACTTTTAGGATATGGAGCATGCGCGATTAATCCATATCTGGCTCATGCGTCTATAAAAGAACAGATAGAGGACGGTCTCTTAGAAAAAGACTATTATGCAGCAGTTTCGGATTATGATAATGCAATTTTGCAGGGTATAGTAAAAATTGCCTCTAAGATGGGAATTTCTACATTGCAGTCATATCAGGGCAGCAGAATTTTTGAAGCTTTAGGTATAGATAAGAGTGTGATAGATAAATATTTCGCAGGAACAGTTTCAAGAATCGGCGGAATTACATTGGATGATATTGCACAGAATACAGACAAACAACATTCACAGGCATTTGATCCATTAGGTCTGGCTACAGATATGTCTATTGATTCTTTAGGAAGACATAAAATGCGCTCTCAGGGAGAGAGCCATAGATATAATCCTGCAACAATTCATATGCTGCAGATGGCTACAAGAGAGGGCGACTATGAAAAATTTAAAGAATATACCAAAATGGTAGACGGAGAGCAGACAGGATATATCAGAAGTCTTATGGAATTTGCTTACCCTGAAAAGGGAGTGGCATTAGAGGAAGTTGAAAGCGTTGATGAGATCGTAAAGAGATTTAAAACAGGTGCGATGTCATATGGCTCAATTTCTGAGGAAGCACATGAAGCATTAGCTATTGCGATGAATCATTTACATGGTAAATCAAACAGTGGTGAAGGTGGAGAGAGCGATGAAAGACTGGAAAGTGCTGGAAGTAAAGAAGACAGAAGCTCGGCTATCAAGCAGGTAGCAAGTGGAAGATTTGGTGTTACAAGCCGATACTTAAGCAGTGCAAGAGAAATTCAGATTAAGATGGCTCAGGGTGCTAAACCAGGAGAAGGTGGACATTTGCCTGGTAAGAAGGTATATCCATGGATCGCAAAAACAAGACATTCAACACCGGGAGTAAGCCTTATTTCACCACCGCCACATCACGATATTTATTCGATCGAAGATTTGGCACAATTGATCTATGATTTGAAAAATGCCAATGATGCGGCCAGAATTTCTGTGAAACTGGTATCTGAAACAGGAGTGGGAACAATCGCAGCCGGTGTAGCAAAGGCCGGAGCAGGCGTTATTCTTATCTCAGGTTATGATGGAGGAACAGGAGCTGCTCCTATAAGTTCAATCCATAATGCAGGATTGCCTTGGGAGCTCGGATTGGCAGAAACACACCAGACGCTTATCCAGAACGGACTTCGAAACAGAGTTGTAGTGGAAACAGATGGAAAGCTTATGAGCGGAAGAGATGTAGCAATTGCTGCAATTTTGGGAGCTGAGGAATACGGCTTTGCAACAGCACCATTGGTAACATTAGGCTGCGTAATGATGAGAGTATGTAATCTTGATACATGTCCAATGGGTGTGGCTACACAGAATCCTGAGCTAAGAAAACGATTCATGGGAAAACCTGAATATGTAGAGAACTTTATGCGTTTTATCGCACAGGAACTCCGTGAATATATGGCAAAATTAGGTGTAAAGAGTGTAGATGAGCTGGTCGGAAGAACAGATTTACTGAGAAAAAGAACGGATCTTAGCGGAGTGGAGGCTAAAATTGATGTTAGCGCCATTCTTGGAGATTCCGATGCGGTTTCAGCAGATTTCCACGATAAGAGCTATTATGATTTCAAGCTGGATGAGAAGAAAGATAAACTTCTGATGACAAAGAACCGCAAATTCATGGATGCAGTAATAAAGGGAGAACCGACCGTTGTAGGTGTAGATGTAATAAATACAGACAGAGCATTTGGTACTCTTATCGGTTCTGAAATTACAAGACATCATCACGATGGTCTTAAAGCAGATACAATTACTGTAAACTGTAAAGGATCTGGAGGTCAGAGCTTCGGTGCATTTATCCCGGCAGGACTGACACTTAATCTGGTGGGAGACAGCAATGACTATTTTGGAAAAGGTCTCTCTGGAGGAAAACTTATAGTAAAAACTCCGGCTGATGCAGCATATAATCCTCAGGAAAATATTATTGTTGGAAATGTAGCTCTTTATGGAGCAACATCCGGTGAAGCTTACGTAGGTGGAATGGCAGGAGAAAGATTCTGTGTACGTAACTCAGGTGCCAAAACAGTAGTAGAAGGCGTAGGAGAACATGGTTGTGAATATATGACCGGTGGTGTCGCAGTGATCATTGGACCTACAGGAAAGAATTTTGCAGCAGGTATGAGCGGTGGAATCGCATATGTGTTGGATGAAAATAATTCGCTTTATAGAAACCTGAACAAAGAGATGGTTCTGATGGAAAGCATAGAGCATAAGTCTGACAGAGAAGAACTCAAAAAGCTTCTTGAAAATCATGCTAAATACACAGGTTCTGCAAAAGCAAAATTGATTTTAGATAACTTTGACGAATATCTTCCAAAATTTAAAAAAATCATTCCTTCCGATTACAAAAAAATCGTTCAGTACACAGAAGATTTTATCGAGCACGGAATGAGCATCAAAGAAGCACAGATAGAAGCTTTTTATAAAAGTCAGAAAGAAAATGCATAAGGAGGTGGAGACGATTATGGGAGAGACAGTTAGCGTAGAATTAAGAATACAGAATTTTGAAGAATTTCATAAGGGTCTTCCACAGGAAGAACAGATATGCGAAGCTAAAAGATGTATGTCATGCGGGATACCTTTTTGTCAGGCAGGAACAATGATAGCACAAATGGCATCAGGATGCCCACTCCACAATTTGGTTCCAGAGACAAATGATCTGGTTAGTATGGGAAATCTTGAGCAGGCATATTATAGACTTAGCAAGACACATTGTTTTCCGGAATTTACATCAAGAGTGTGTCCTGCACTTTGTGAGGCGGCATGTACACAGGGCATATATGAACAGCCTGTTGCTACAAAAAGTAACGAGAGAGCGATTATAGATTATGCTTTCGAAAATGGACTGGTAGAAGAAAAGGAACCAGAGGTAAGAACTGGAAAGAAAATTGCGATAGTAGGCAGCGGACCTGCCGGACTGACAGCCGCACTGCTTTTAAATAGAAGAGGACATAGTGTCACAGTATACGAGAGAAAAGATCGTGTAGGTGGATTGCTTCGATATGGAATTCCGAATATGAAGCTTGATAAGAGAAGCATAGACAGACGTGTGCAGCTTATGGAGAATGCAGGAATAGAATTTAAATGCGGTGTAAATGTGGGTAAAGATATAAAAGGAAAGGATTTGGTAAAAGCCTATGACAGAGTTATACTCTGTTGTGGGGCATCCAATCCAAGAGATATCAATGCACCTGGAAGAGATGCGAAAGGCATTTATTTTGCAGTTGATTTCTTGTCAGAAGTAAGCAAAAAATTAATGGATAATGACTACGATGATGAAAAGGTAATAAAAGCAAAAGACTTTTCATTTGGCTGTTTAAAAGGGAAAAATGTTGTCGTGATCGGTGGCGGAGATACAGGAAATGACTGTGTCGGAACTGCTATAAGATTGGGTGCAAAAAATGTTACTCAGCTTGAGATGATGCCGGCGGCACCACTTAAAAGAGCAGAAAATAATCCATGGCCAGAGTGGCCGAAAGTCCTTAAGACTGATTATGGACAGGAGGAAGCAATTTATAAATTCGGAAAAGATCCTAGAATTTTCAAAACAACGGTTACAGAATTTTTGAAAAATGCAAAAGGCGAGCTTTGTGCAGTAAAGACGGTAGAACTTGAGAATTTCAAGCCGGTCAAAGGAACCGAACATGAATTAAAGGCAGATATAGTTTTAATTGCAGCAGGATTTCTGGGAAGTCAGGAGTATGTGACATCAGATTTTGGTGTTGATCTGACCAATAGAACCAATGTAGCGACAAAACCCGGAGAATATGAAAGTAGCAAGAAAAACATATTTACAGCAGGCGATATGCATAGAGGACAGTCTTTAGTTGTATGGGCTATAGCAGAGGGAAGAGCTGTAGCAAAGGCTGTGGATGAGTCATTGATGGGATATACAAATATTTCATAAAAAGCTCTATATAAAGTAAAAAGAGTGATATATCAGAAAGAAGCGACTATGCTTTCCGGTTAAACTGGAGGCATAGTCGCTTTTCTATATATTGGTAACTGTTCTCTATTGGTGTGGGAGCAGTTTTTGTTATTTCAGCAAATCTGAAATGCAGATATTCAAATCATCATAGATGCCAACAGTAATCTCATCATTAAAAGAATATTGATGGAAGTCTTCCTGGTCACCGAAAAAGTAAGTCTGAATCGTCTGTGTCATTGGATTCACAATCCAATATTCACGAACACCAGCTGTGCGGTATTTGAATAACTTGGTTAAATAATCCATTCGTTGGCTACTAGGTGATACAATTTCAATGATGAAATCAGGAGCACCATTGCATCCTTTGTCATTTAGCTTATCAGGATCGCAGATAACGGAGATATCCGGTTCTACATAGTTTCGGTCGTCCTGATTGAGGAAAACGGCAAAGGGAGCGGGCAAAACCTCGCAAGATACTTTGCGGGATTTGATATAATCTCGGATTGTTGCGGAAAGTTCCATTACAAGTCTCTGATGAAGATAGCTTGGTGGTGCCATATTATAAATTTGACCATCTATCAGCTCTGCACGCTGTCCAGCGGGAAGTGCGTAGATGTCTTCAATAGTGTAAATATCCTTTTTTAATAATGGCATATAATCACATCCCTTCTTTGATAGTATAAAGCATATGCCTGATTTTAATTAATGCTATAAGTGAGACTTATTTTATTTAAAGCTTCGAAATCAATGCTTCTTGAAGAACCTGCGAAAAGTTAAGCCCCAATGCATCAACAGCTATTTCATAAGCCTGTTGCATGTCGTCTCCCTCAGTGAAAGATTCTGGAAAATCTGGAAATGTAATCCAGAAACCGCCATCTTCTTTAGAAGTTTAAGCATTTCATTTGATGTTAAAGGCATCTTTTGTATCACCTTTCCTTATCATAACTATATTATAACACGTACTAACACGTGTGTCGATGAAATACACGTGCAAACACGTGCTTTGTATTCTCCCTATGTCATGTCCTGCTTTTAATAGGAAATTATCATGATTTTTTCATAAATACAAGAAAAACTTCACGAAACATGAAAATATTTTCAATTATTAATGAACGTACAGAAGAATAGAGAATAATGGATTTTCTGGAAAATGGGTTTGCCCATTATTATGTAGCACATGATGGTATATTGCAGGCAGAAGATGATATTAATCACGCATGGCATTGTGGAGATACCAACGGAAACAATAATTATCTGTCAATCGAAGTCTGTCAGAGCATGGGCGATATCGATATTTTCAAGAGCAAAGAAGAGAAAGCATTACAGTTAGCAGCGCAGAAATGTAAGCAGTACGGCATCGAACAAAACCAGAACACAATTCGATTACATCAAGAAATGTATGCAACATCATGTCCGCATAGATCTGTCGAGATTCATGGTGGAGCTTCTGGATGTAACTGGAATGATCCCAAAATGGTCAGGATGGTTACGCAGGATGCCTTGGTGTTCCAATGGATAGATTCCAGTTGTTCTAATAAGAAATCCCCGGTAGAAATACCGGGGGATATAAATTGTTACTGTCTTAATAAAAAGAGAGAAACTTAATGTTTCTCTCCCTTTTTAAATCTACAATTATCGACAAATAATCGACAAATGAAGTAAATTTTATTGATTTTTACCAGTTCTTGTAAGTTTGAGAACTGGCTATTTTACGCGAGTTCTTAGAACTTGCCAGCTTTAGCAGCTTCTTCTACGGAAACTGCAACTGCAACAGTCATACCAACCATTGGGTTGTTACCAGCACCGATCAGACCCATCATCTCAACGTGAGCAGGAACTGAAGAAGAACCAGCGAACTGTGCATCAGAGTGCATACGTCCTAATGTATCTGTCATACCATAAGAAGCAGGACCAGCAGCCATGTTATCTGGGTGAAGTGTACGTCCTGTACCACCACCTGAAGCTACTGAGAAATATTTCTTGCCCTGTTCGATACATTCTTTTTTATATGTACCTGCAACTGGATGCTGGAAACGTGTTGGGTTTGTAGAGTTACCTGTGATAGAAACGTCTACACCTTCTTTGTGCATGATAGCAACACCTTCACGTACATCGTTAGCACCATAGCAGTTTACTTTAGAACGAAGTCCGTCAGAGTAAGCGATTCTCTGAACTTCTTTCAGTTCTCCTGTGTAGTAATCATATTCTGTCTGTACATATGTGAATCCATTGATTCTTGAAATGATCTTTGCAGCATCTTTTCCAAGACCGTTCAGGATAACACGAAGAGGTTTTTTACGAACTTTGTTAGCTTTCTCAGCGATACCGATAGCACCCTCAGCAGCTGCGAATGATTCGTGACCTGCAAGGAATGCGAAACAATCTGTATCTTCTTCCAGAAGCATCTTTCCAAGGTTACCATGTCCAAGACCTACTTTACGCTGGTCAGCAACAGAACCTGGGATACAGAATGCCTGAAGTCCTTCACCGATAGCAGCAGCAGCCTCAGCAGCTGTTCTACATTCTTTTTTAATTGCGATTGCTGCACCTACGATGTATGCCCAGCAAGCGTTTTCGAAACAGATTGGCTGAATACCTTTGATCTGATTGTAAACATCAAGACCGGCATCCTTTGTAATCTTTTCTGCTTCTTCGATAGAAGCAATGCCATAGCTGTTCAGTACTGCATTGATTTTATCAATTCTTCTCTCATATGATTCAAATAAAGCCATTTAATTGTCCTCCTGATTTATTTAACGCTTATTTTCCATAAAACGGACAAGTCCGTTCGTTGTGATTATTCTTTACGTGGGTCGATGATCTTAACAGCGTCAGCAACACGTCCGTACTGTCCTTTTGCTTTCTCCCAAGCTTCGTTTGGAGTATCTCCAGCTTTAACGAAGTCTGTGAATTTTCCAAGGCTTACGAACTGGTATCCAATGATCTCATCGTTCTCATCAAGAGCGATACCTGTTACATATCCTTCTGCCATCTCCAGGTAACGAGGACCTTTTGCGAGTGTTCCGTACATTGTTCCTACCTGAGAACGAAGTCCTTTACCAAGGTCTTCCAGTCCAGCTCCGATAGCAAGTCCGTCTTCAGAGAATGCACTCTGTGTTCTTCCGTATACAATCTGTAAGAACAGCTCTCTCATAGCTGTGTTGATTGCATCACATACAAGGTCTGTATTCAATGCTTCAAGAATTGTTTTACCTGGAAGAATTTCAGATGCCATAGCAGCAGAATGAGTCATTCCTGAACATCCAATTGTCTCTACCAATGCTTCCTGAATGATTCCGTCTTTTACATTAAGAGTAAGTTTACAAGCACCCTGCTGTGGAGCACACCAGCCTACACCGTGTGTAAAACCAGAGATATCTTTCACTTCTTTTGCCTGTACCCATTTAGCCTCTTCCGGGATTGGAGCTGGTCCGTGATTTGCACCCTGAGCAACCGGACACATCAGTTCAACTTCTTTAGAATAAATCATGTTAAAACTCCTTTCAAATATGTATGATTTGTCTCGCGTATAATGTTTGATAATTAATTAACATCACACTTACTTTATTTTCTCATAAAATATAGATTTCGTCAATTGTCACTTTCGACAACTTTCGAGTACTTTCAATATAAAAATACGATATAAATGTGATTGAACATTTTTGAACAGCGTTTTATAATAAATAAAAATAATTAAAATTGAAAGGGAGCAGATATTATGACAACAGAGCGTATTGAAAACATGTGTGGTGGAGAGGGGCATGTAATTGTAAAAAGAATTCTTGATGCAAAGGAACTGAATGGCAAGTGCGGATTATATGCACAGGTAACTATCGAGCCGGGATGTTCTCTTGGATACCACGAACACCACAACGAAAGTGAAACATATTACATCATTTCAGGAGAAGGAGAATATGATGACAACGGAACAAAACGCATGGTAAAAGCAGGCGATAAGACATTTACACCAGATAATTGCGGACATGGTTTAAAGAATACAGGAACAGATGATCTTGTATTTATGGCTTTGATTATTTTAGACTAAGCCGGGGAGACCAAACGGGGACGGAGTTAAGTGGCTTTTTCACGTGTGAAAAAGCCACTTAACTCCGTCCCCGTTTGGTCTCTATCTCCGATACTTACGGATTATACAGGAAACAACGCCTGCCACGCAAAGACCGAATAATTGGTTATGAAGAGAACCGAAAACTGCCAGGGCACCTTTGATTCCTTTTAAAATCTCGATGCATGCAGGTAATATTTCTATATTTTCAGGGATAAAATCACCGAATAAAAATGCCGCATAGGAACAAATGTAAAGTATGATAAATGAATTCCGTCCGCGTCCTACATCTTCCCAATGAACTCCATATTCATCTCGTATACGTTCTTTTGTCATAGACCTGAAAAGTGCAATGATTTCGCAAAAAATTACAATTGCAGCTACAGCGGCATATGCAAGAAAAGTTGGCGAGAAAGCTTGTGATTCAAGTGAATTTTCAAGGTCGCCATATGGAGCACTTCCTACATAAAAGTTGTAAGCTAAAATGGCAATGATTATAAGGATAAGCAGTATAGTCAGATTTCGGATAAATGTTTTTGAAACCTTATAAAGTGCGTTGCCACCTTTTTGAAGTGGTGCTGCAAGTCGTGTGGGTCCACTTTTGCGTCTTCTGGATTTCGGAAAGTCATAGTCGTCATCGTCATCATAATCCATATCATCATCGTAACGATTGGAAGGCTGCTGGGCATAACGAATAGCTTGTGCCTTCTCTTCCTCGCGTGAAATATTAGTTGGAATACTTAAATCAACAGATTTATTGCTGCTTTTAGAAGAAGCATTTCCTTTTTTCTTTCTTTTTGTCTTCTTTGTATTTTTCTGAGAGGTATTCTCTAATTTTGTTGTATCAAAATCAATGGATGGTCGTAATGTTGAATCATCATCATATGTAACTTCAAAATTATCGTCGAACCAGGATGAGTCATTTTTTGAAGAAGCCATGAAAAATAAAAACCCCTTTCTTTAAAATATGATAATTATAAAAAATAATCAATGTAGTATATCCTATAATGTTTTTTTTGCGAAGACAAGTAAAAAAATGTAAAATTCATAAAAAATTAAAATTAAGGATGAACGGGGACGGAGTTAAGTGCCAAATGGGGACGGAGTTAAGTGGCTTTTGAAAAAGCCACTTATCCCCGTCCCCATTTGGTAAACTGGACTGGTTAAATTTGATGATTCTGGCTGTTTCTATCAATCCAATCATGTGTTATGATTTGGAAAAATGAAAATACAGAAAAGTTTCTGTGAGGAATGGAGAGATTATTTATGAAAAGATTTTCAGCAAAAAAAATTACAATTGCAGCCTTATCAATTGCGCTTGTCTGCATATCAACAGCAATCATTCATATTCCGATTCCGCTTGGTTATATGCATTTAGGAAATATTTGTATTCTTCTGTGTTCGTATTTATTTCCTTGGGATATCGGGCTTTTAGCCGGCGGTGTTGGTTCTGCATTGTCAGATTTATTGACAGGATATCCGCAGTGGGTATTGCCTACTTTGATTATTAAGGGTATTATGGGATATGCAGGTTCAAAAGTTACACATGCAGGGAAAACACCTGCACGTATGCTGTCAGCTAGAACATTTATCGGAGCAGTGGTTTCTATCGTAATTATGATTGCAGGATATACAATTGCCGGTGGAATCATGTATGGAAGTGTTGCGACAGGACTTGCACAGGTACCTGGACTGACAACAGAAGGAATTATTGGAATTATTGGATTCTATGTTCTGGGATTTGTTATGGAAAAGTGCCATGCTTCAAAATTTATCTCAGAAGGAGTATAACAGATGACATCACACAATCATCAAAAGAAAATAGCTGTTATAAATGATATTTCTGGGTTTGGACGCTGCTCAATCGCAGTGTCCCTGCCCATTATTTCAATGTTAAAGGTACAGTGCTGCCCATTGCCAACATCTATTTTTTCAAATCATACGGGTTTTCCATCATTCTTTTTTGAAGATTTTACAAAAAATATGGAGCCTTATATGGAAGAATGGAAAAAGTTGGATTTGAAATTCAATGGAATCAGCACTGGATTTTTGGGTTCAGCAGAACAAATACGAATCGTGCAGGAATTTATTTCTGAATTCAAATCGGAAGATACATTAGTTATTGTAGATCCGGTTATGGGAGATTATGGAAAAACGTATTCAACATATACAGAGGAAATGTGTCAACGTATGAAGCAGCTGGCGTGCAAGGCTGATATTTTAACTCCAAACCTGACAGAAGCATGTATATTGACGGATACGCCATATAAAGAAGACTGGAAAGTTGCAGAGGTAATAGAGCTGGCAGAAAAACTTTCCGAACAAGGACCGGAGAAAGTTGTTATAACCGGAGTGTCCCAGAAGAGTTATATTTGCAATTTCTGCTATGAAAAAGGAACGGAGCCGTCTATCGTTAAGACGCAGAAGGTTGGAACACAGCGTTCCGGAACAGGAGATATTTTCTCTGCAATCATTTCAGCAGACGCTGTCAATGGAGTAAATTTTCATGATTCTGTAAAAAGAGCGTCTTTATTTATTAAAAAATGTATTTTACGCTCAATAGAACTGGATATTCCTGTAACAGATGGTGTATGCTTTGAAGAGGTACTACACACATTGAACCGAAAAAGATAAATAGAAGGAGAAGAACGCAATGAAAAAATCAATGACAATCTTATATAAAGTGCATAACAATTTGTATGTAAACCTGACAAATCGTTGCTCTTGCGCCTGTACATTTTGTTTGAGACAGACAAGAGATCACATGGAAGAGTCCGATTCACTTTGGCTTGAACATGAACCAACAGTAGAAGAAGTAAAAGAAGAGTTTAAAAAATTCGATATGACAAAGTTTGACGAAGTTGTATTTTGCGGATTTGGAGAGCCTACAGAAAGATTAGATGCGTTGCTTGAAGTTGCAAAATTCGTAAAAGAGACATATCAGAAACCAATTCGTGTGAATACAAACGGACAGGCAAGTCTGATCAATAAACGTGATACAGCACCAGAATTTAAAGGCTTGGTAGATACAATTTCAATCAGCTTAAATACACCAAATGAGCAGAAATACAATGAATTGGTCCGCAGCATTTTTGGAGATAAAGCGTATCGTGGAATGCTCGATTTTGTAAAAGAAGTAAAACAGTATGTACCACATGTTGTATTGTCAACAGTCGATACAACATTGACAAAAGAAGAAGAAGCACAGTGTGTGAAGATTTGTGAAGATCTTGGAGTAACATACCGAATCCGACCTTGGGAGGATTAAGAAGAGGGAGACCAGCGGGGACGGGGAGCCAGATAGGGACGGGGTTTAGTGGCTTTTTTTTGCTCTGCGAAAAAAGCCACTAAACCCCGTCCCTATCTGGCTCCCTACCGGCTCCCCGGCCTTCTCCCCGTTCTCTAAATCAAATGTGTACTTTCTAATTTCTCCATAAAAGCATCATTTAACTTGATGATCGGATTTCTCAATACCAATCCAAAGAACAAAGAAATAATCAGGAAAATCCCCAAAATTCCCATTTGTACCCAATAAGCTGAACCATACATTCCGGCGACGCATTCGCGCATAGCAGTCATACTGTGTACAAATGGCAGCAATGGATATACAGCCCTAAAGAATGGAGGAGCAGTCTCAATCGGGAAGGTTCCACCGGAACCTGCAACCTGTACTACGAGTAAGATTACGCAGATTGCTTTGCCGATGTCTCCGAAGGAGACGGTCAGCGTGTAAATGATATTTACATATACGATACTGCTAAACCATCCTGCAAGTAAAAATAAAAATGGATGCTCACATTGAATCTGTAAATAACACAAATCCCCCATGCAGATTAAGGTGGCTTGTAAAAGTCCTACAATCAGGAAAATCGGATAGCGGCCAAGATAAACCTGATATGGTTTTAGGTTTTTAAGTCCGGCGGTCGAAGAAGCTGAAACGGTTACTTTTAAGATGGCAACCAGTACAATGCCTCCTACCCAGAGGGAGAGGACAGAATAGAATGGTGCCATTGCTGAACCATAATTTGCCACAGGATAAATTTCATGTGTTTTTAATGTAACAGGAGAAGATAAAAAGCTGGCAATTGTTTCACTGTTTCCAGATAAAATCTGCTGTAGCTGTTTGTAATCCCCGCTGCTTTTGATTTTCTTCAACTGGTCAATTGTTGTGTTCATCCTTTTCGATGTCTTGTCAATCAGTGCTGAGGTGTCTGACAATGTAGTCTGAATCTTTGCAAGATCAGAAGAGGCAGAACCTGACAGCTTATGGATATTGTCCGCTGTTGTATCCAATTGTGTAAATAAAGTAGAAATGGTTGAGCTTGTCGTTCCAAGAGAGTCAAACAGAGTATTCAAACTATTTTCCACATTATTTTCGTAGTCATTTTTTATGGAAACAAGGCTGTTGCTGCTTGTTTGGATCAGTTGATCCAGCTCAGCCTTTGCGGCGGCAATGTTAGCCGGCGAATTCTGTATATCCTGTGCAGACTGGTATAACTTGTTCTGCAAATTTTGCTGAGTTGCAACAGCACTGTTTAAACGACGGATAATAGAATCCAGTTCGTCTGCAATACCACTCGGTAGTTCATCAGGAAGCGTATTTTTCAAATCAGAGAATGCCTGGATAAGTGTCTGATACCCATTGATGATCGGAGTAATCTTATCCCCCAGGCCATTTAACGTATTAGCAAGCGTTTCTGCACTTCCTGATTGTGATGCAAACGCATCGTCAATAATGGAAGAGAGCTGTGTGTAAAAGCTCTGGATTCCGGAAATTGCTGCGTTAATTCCATCGGTTGCGCCACTGATAGATGTTTTTACGTCGGAAAATGAATTTTTCGTATTTTTCAAAGAAGCTAAGCTGCTGTCCGAATGCGTTTTTGACTCAGTTAAAAATTCTGAGGTTGTGTCCAGCATATTCTTGGCAGAACCGGTCAGGTTTGAAAAGGACTGGATTGTACCGGACGCAGCAGTCAAATCATTTGAAATAGCGCTCAGGTTATTTAAAAGGTTATTAAGAATTACATCAGCGCCACTTTCATCTGCCATATCAGATACAGACTGAAGTGCTACAAGTGCAGTTTCGGATATCGTTTCTATAAATACAGAATTAACCTGTTTTTGAATTGCACTCGCTCCCTTGTCGGTAATCTTCGGTGCAATCGCATTTTCCTTTGCATTATAATAGTAAGTGATTTTTGGGTTTTCGATATCACTTGAGAAAATGCTCATCATATCTTTACTGAAATTTTCAGGAATGATAACAGCAGCATAGTACTTTCCGGATTTTACACCCTTCGTTGCTTTATCCTTTGTAGTAAACACCCAGTCTAATTGCGTATTTTCACGAAGAGCAGAAAGAACATTGTCACCAATGTTGATATTCAGAGGAATCAAATCCCCTTCATATCCCTCGTCCACGCTTGCAACAGCAACCTTTAAGCTACTTGTATTACCATAAGGGTCCCAGCTTGCAGCAATATTAAACCATGCATAAAGTGGCGGAACAATCGTGATTCCGAGGATGACCAGCAATGCGATTACATTTGTTTTAATCCGCACGATGTCACGTTTAAAAATTTCCAGGATATTTCTCATGATCGTTCATTTCCTTTCTTCAAAAGTTTTAATAATTCATCTTCAGATAACTTGGCAAGTTCTAATTGCTTCTGTGTTTTGTCGTGGATGTATTCCATAATAATCAAGTAAAATGCCAATACAACTACGGAAACAATCCACAAAATTAAAAATACAAGCTTAGATTCCAAACTGAACATCAGAATCAGAAAAACAAAAGCAAGTATAAAAATGCAATTGAATCCACGACGGATTCGTCTCGAATAAGTGCGTTCAAATTTTTCCGCCTTATCGGTCAATTCCTTGCGTGTAACTTCATTGTAGAGCATTGCTTTATAAATCATAGATACTTGCTGAGTGTTTCGTTCTGTACTGGAAGTCTCACACAACATCAAATCTGTAACAGCAAGTCTGCGGTCAAACAGGTAATTTAGGTTCATCAGCAGAGGACGAAGTCCAAGACCGATGAGAAATGCGATTCCAAGGAATACAAGCATGATCAATAAATTTCTACGATAGTTGTGAGCATACATTCCAGCAATAGCTTCACGCATTGCACTGATTCCATACGAAAATGGAAGGAGTGGATGCAGATTCTGGAAGAAAGCTGGCATCATCTCAATTGGATAAGTACCAGATGATCCTGGAATCTGCAAAATAACCAGAAGCACGCACAATGCCTTACCAATGTGTTTAAATGCAAGTGCCATTGCATAAATCAGACTGACATAAACAACGGAGCATACCATTCCGGCAAAAATAAAAGCGGCAGGTTCATTGCATTGGGCTTTAATAAGCCAGATATCACCGGCACATACGATGACACTCTGAATAAGTCCGATGCTCAGAAATAGAAGAAAACGGCCAAAATAACACTGAGTTGCAGTTGCATTTGGAATTTTTTCATCAAAATCTACCTCTTGTTTGAAAATAGAAACCAGAATCAGTCCACCTACCCAAAGAGCCAGATTTGTGTAAAATGGTGTCATGGCAGAACCATAATTCTTTACATCGTAGAGTACTTCTGTATCAACAGTTACCGGTGATGACATAAAAGTTGAAATACCATCTGCATCAATTTCTTTTAGAGAAAGAAACTGCTGATATGCACTGGAGCTTTGCAAGGCTTTTAAATCCGTTGTGAGGCTGGAAAGCTTATCATTTACTGTCTGAAGTGCAGTGCCGGTCGAGTCAAGAACAGAAGCACTGTCTTTTAAGCTGCTGTCGAGCTGTCCAAGGATGGATTTCAACTGAGTAATAGAAGGAGAAATTCCATTCATTGTGGCGGAAAGATTTCCACTTAATGTAGAAAATGTATCCAGTGACTGATTTAAAGTCGGCAGCAATGTCTGATTCATAGAGTTCTGGTAATCCCTCAAGGACTGTTTACTCTGCGATACAAGTGTGTTTAATTGTGTACGTGCAGTAGAAGCACCATTTAAAGAAGTTGTTATATTGTCATTTCCGGCTTTTAAAGAATTGACAAGTTCCTGCAATTTGGCATTTTGACTTTCTAAATCAGCAATCTTACTATTTAAAGCTGCGACAAGCTCTTCACTTGAAATATGAGCGGTCATCGCTTTTAAATCGTTAATCACTTCATTATTCAAATCGACCAGATTCTGGACAGAAGCAATACTATTACTTATCTTCCCATTAATTGTCTGCATATCATTTTCAATTGTTCCAAGCTTGTCAGAAGCAGAACCATAAATATTGCTCAACAATTGGTCTCCATCGGACAAGCTCTGAGAGAATGTCGAAGAAAATGTTCCAATTGCACTGCGGCTGGTATTCAATATATCAGACGCACTGGAAAGTGTTTTTGCACCGGATAAAGCAGCTGTATTGACAGAATCCAAAGCGGCTTGCGTGTCTGCGATAATCGAAGAGCTGCTCTTTACAGTTTCCTGAAAATTCTTCAAAGTAGTCTGATAGTCATCCAGATTCTTTTGAATATCAGAAATAGAGCGCAGTGTCTCAGTATTCATATCACTCATATTACCGGAAACTTTAGAGACAGATTTAATAATTAAATTCGAAATTGTTTCAGCGGCAACATTGGAAAAAGTATCGTTGATTTCCTGCTGAATCGTACCGGCTCCGGTGTCTGTGATCTTTGGAGCAATCGCATTTTTCTTCTCATTTACATAATAATCTAAAACCGGGTTCTGAGGTTCGCCACTGATGATACTTAGAAGAGATTCGCTGAAATCTTCAGGAATCACAATAGCAGCGTAATATTTTCCGGACCTTACACCTTCAATAGCAGCATCTTCATCTACGAAAGTCCATCCAAGAGAATCATTTTTTCCTAATTGTTCAATAAGCGAAGCACCTGCATTAAGAGAAAGCTTATCCGAGCATGCTCCGGTATCGTTGCTGGCAATTGCTACTTTAATCCCTTTTGTATTGCTGTATGGATCCATGTTAGCGGCAATGTTGAACCAGGCATAAAGCGATGGCAGAATACAGACGCCGATCACAACAAGCATAGCAACTGGATTGCGAAGCAAACGCTTGCAGTCACGTTTGAATATTTGAAGTGTTGTCTTCATCCTAAATAAAAATCCTCCTTTAACAACGAGTATGTATAAAATCTCAATTTAACACCAGTATATCAGAAAGTAAAAATGATTTCTATAAGCAAAAATGACGAATGGTCATTAATTTCTAAAGAGAATATTGTAAGGTTGTATAGTATATGAAAAATCTCAAATATAGAAGAAAGTAAATGAGAAAAATTATCATGGAATAGAATTGACAAGGATAGAAAGTTAGAATATACTAACCATGTGGTTAGAAAAAGCTAACATATGATAATTGAAGGTAACACGAAAATAGAAAATGCAAGATTATAATAATCAGAAACAGGAGGAAAATAATGAGCGTAGTAATTGTCGGAGGGCACGACAGAATGGTAGCCCAGTATAAAAAAATATGCAAAGCTTATAAATGTAAAGTAAAAGTGTTCACACATATGAAGGCGGATTTTGACAAACAGATTGGATGTCCAGATCTTCTCGTATTATTTACAAACACAGTATCACATAAGATGGTAAAGACAGCTTTGGATGAAATTGACAGTTCCAAAACAGATGTTGTGCGTTCACATACAAGCAGCCAGAATGCATTGACAGAAATTTTGAAATCTTGCTGTGCATAAATAATGAAGTGAAAGGATTGCAGATATGAAGGAACGTAATACGGGAAACACTGCAGAGGGACTGGAGCAGTGCTTGATCATGCATTGTGCCCCTACACTGGCATCTCTTAAAACCGCAAATTTATTTACGTGCAAATATACATGTATACAATCACTTGAAATGAGTATCATGTATTGGGAAAGAGAGATGAAAGAAAAAGGATTAAGTCTATTTATATTACAAAAACAAGAAAACAGGGCGTTAATTTATGTCTGCCGCATGAAAAAGTTGCAACAAGATCTGGAAAAACCAGGAGTGATGAATTTGCTTCGAAAATATGGATATCAGGATACGGATCCGCATCATGCTATTTCTCATTTGATTGAACGTTTAGAAGAAAACGGAACATTCCCACATGAAATCGGATTATTCCTGGGATATCCATTGGATGATGTGATCGGCTTTATTGTTAATAAAGGAAAGAATTGTCATTGCATTGGATGCTGGAAGGTTTATTGCAATAAAGAAGAAGCAGAAAGAACATTTTGCAAATATAAAAAATGTACAGATGTATATAACCGGCTTTGGAGAAATGGAAGAAGCATACAGAAGCTCACAGTGGCTTAAAAAATCACTTGATATAAATGAAAATGGAGGAAATAAGAAATGAGTAAAACAGCAGTCGTATTTTGGAGTGGAACAGGAAATACAGAGGAAATGGCAAATGCAGTTCTGGAAGGAATGAAAGAAAATGGAGCAGATGCTTCTATCTATTCAGCAGATGCATTTCAGGCAGGAGATGTAGAGGGTTACGATGCAATTGCCTTTGGATGCCCGGCAATGGGTGCAGAAGTTTTGGAGGAAGATGAATTCCAGCCACTGTTTGACGAGTGCAAATTGGCACTGGCAGGAAAGAAGGTTGCACTGTTCGGTTCTTATGGATGGGGCGATGGAGAATGGATGAGAAACTGGGAAGACGATTGCAGGGAGGCAGGAATAGAACTTGCCTGCGACAGTGTTGTATGCAATGATGCACCTGATGAGGATGCAATTACAGCTTGCAAGGAGTTGGGAGCGGCACTTGCATAAGCGCAAAAAATGAATTTATTATTATAAATGATAGCGAATCTCATTTGCAAGCGGCTTATTGGATAAAATTTCTCAATAAGACAGAATTGGCTTGAAACAAGAAAAATAATGGATATATAATTTGTCCATAAAAAACAGAGGAGGAATTTTATCATGTCAAATTATTTGAAATGTTTAAAGAAAGTAAATGGTAAATCAACAGGAATTTTTGCAGCAGGTGTGTTATTCGGAACAGCAGGTATCAAGGTACTTGCAAGTAAGGATGCGAAAAAGCTTTACACAAACTGTACAGCAGCGATTCTTCGTGCAAAGTCTTGTGTGATGAAAACAGCCACAACAATTCAGGAAAATGCAGAAGACATTTATGCAGAAGCACAGCAGATCAATGAAGAACGTGCAGCAGCAGAAGAAGTTGTGACAGATGTAGAAGAGGCAGATGTAGAAGAGGCAGATGCCAACGAAACAGATGTTGAAGAAAGCTTTAAAGAAACAGAAACCGAAGAAGCATAATAAATATAAGCTATAAAGCAAACAAAAACCAGAACACCTGCAGTTTTATCTGCAGGTGTTTTCGGAAAGAAGGATTTACATGAAGTTTAAAATTAAACATGATATACAAGGAAGATTACGTGTGCAGTTTGTTCAGAGTCGAATGAGCTTTGAGCAGGCAGACGAAATACAATATTATATGGAACAAAATATGCAGATTACATCTGTGAAAGTGCAGGAACGTACGCAATGCGTAACAATTTGCTATAAAGGAGACAGAGAAAGCGTAATTGAAAGCCTGAAAGCATTTCACTATGGAGAGGTGACACTTCCGGAAACCTATCTGAAAAATTCAGGACGAGAATTGAACAGTGAATACTGGGAGAAACTGGTTACTTCGGTAGTGCTTCATTATGGAAACAAACTATTTCTTCCGATTCCGGTTCGTGCAGTGCTTACAACTGCAAAATCGGTGAAATATATATGGCATGGAATCTGTACACTTGCAAAAGGTAAAATTGAAGTTCCGGTGTTAGACGCAACATCTATCGGAGTTTCTATTTTCAGACAAGATTTTGGCACCGCAGGCTCCATTATGTTCTTGCTTGGAATTGGCGAGATATTAGAAGAGTGGACACATAAAAAATCAGTCGACGATCTTGCACGCAGCATGTCTTTACATATCAGTAAAGTATGGCTTGTAACTGAAGACCAGGAAGTGCTTGTTTCAACTTCGGATATCAAAGCAGGAGATTTGGTAAGAGTACATATGGGAAATGTAATTCCGTTTGATGGAACAATCGTTTCCGGAGAAGGAATGGTAAATCAGGCTTCCATGACAGGAGAATCCGTTCCGATTGCGAAGACGATGGATGCAAGTGTCTTTGCAGGAACCGTATTGGAGGAAGGAGAACTTACGATCCGAGTAAAACAAAGCAATGGAAACAGCAAATTTGACCAGATTGTTTCTATGATTGAAGAGTCAGAAAAGCTGAAATCCTCTCTGGAAGGAAAAGCGGAGCATCTTGCAGACAAGCTTGTCCCATATACACTTCTTGGAACAGGAATTACGTATTTGTGTACAAAAAATGTAACAAAGGCATTATCTGTATTGATGGTAGATTTTTCGTGTGCATTGAAACTTGCAATGCCAATTTCCGTATTGTCAGCGATCAAAGAAGCAAGTACCTACAATATTACTGTAAAAGGTGGAAAATATCTTGAGGCAATGTCAGAAGCAGATACGATTGTATTTGACAAAACAGGAACATTGACAAAAGCACAGCCTACAGTAGTAGATATCGTATCATTTAATGATATGGGCAGGGATGAACTTCTAAGAATTGCAGCATGCCTGGAGGAACATTTCCCACATTCCATGGCGAAAGCAGTTGTAACAGCGGCAAAAGAGAAAAATCTGGTTCATGAAGAGCTACATTCCAAAGTAGAATATATTGTTGCTCATGGTATTTCATCGACAATTGAGGGAAAATCCGTTATCATCGGAAGCTCGCATTTTGTGTTTGAAGATGAAAAATGTACCATTCCGGAAGGAAAAGAGAAGCTCTATGAACAGCTCCCGGAAGAGTGCTCACATTTATATATGGCAATTAACCGTAAACTGGCTGCAGTTGTCTGCATCGAAGACCCGCTTCGTGAAGAGGCGCAAAGAGTGATTGCGAAACTTAAGAGTAAAGGAATCAAGGTTGTTATGATGACAGGAGACAGTGACCGTACAGCGAAAGTGATTGCTTCAAAGGTAGGCGTAGATGAGTATTTCTCCGAGGTGTTGCCAGAGGACAAGGCAAGTTTCATAGAGAAAGAAAAGGCTAATGGAAGAAAAGTCATTATGATTGGTGACGGAATAAATGATTCGCCGGCACTATCAGCTTCCGATATTGGAATTGCAATCAGTGACGGAGCAGAGATTGCGAGAGAAATTGCAGATGTTACGATTGGTGCAGATAATCTGGAAGAAATTGTTGTTTTGAAAAATCTAAGCGACAGACTAATGGAGCGAATCCATAATAATTATCGTTCCATTGTCGGAATCAATGCTTGCCTGATAGCAGGTGGGGTTATGGGAATCTTCCCGCCTACAACGTCTGCATTATTGCACAACACATCGACCTTATTGATCAGTTTGCAAAGTATGAAAGATTTGCTGGATAAATAGGAAAGAGAGGAAGGGCTATGTATCTGGAACTGAATCAAATAAAAAAATCATTTGGAAGCGGAGAAAATAAAACGGAAGTGCTTAAAGGCATTTCGTGTGGGATTAAGAAAGGTGATATCTGTGTGTTACTTGGCCCGTCAGGGTCAGGTAAATCCACCTTATTAAATATTATCGGTGGTATTGAAAATATCGATAGCGGCTCGATTCGAATCGGCGATGAGCAGATGGAGAGCATGAATGAAAAGCAGTTGGCCGGGTATCGTCGAAAACATTTGGGCTATGTATTTCAGGCGTACAATCTGATTCCGAATCTGACCGTGAAGGAAAATATTGAGGTCGGCGCATATTTATCCCAAAATCCGCTGGAGTTAGATGGTTTGCTGAAAACACTGGGGCTATGGGAACACAAAGACAAAATTCCAAATCAGCTTTCAGGAGGACAGCAGCAGAGAACCGCGATTGGGCGGGCTTTGATTAAGAATCCAGATATTTTGCTCTGCGACGAGCCGACCGGAGCATTGGATTATCAGACCTCTAAAGAAATTTTACAATTGATCGAAGATGTGAATCAAAGGTTTGGAAACACGGTTATTTTAGTGACACATAATGATGCAATTCAGGGAATGGCAGATCAGGTCATCAAATTGCGTGACGGACAGATCCGCAAATGCATTTACAATGATAAGAAACAAGCAGTGGCAGAGTTGGAATGGTAAGGGGGTGTTCGTATGAAAAATCCATTATCAAAACGATATCTGCGTGAACTGAGGGCGGAATGGGGAAAATATCTGGCCCTCTTTTTGTTCTTTACGATCATTATAGGATTTTGTTCCGGTTTTCTTGTGGCAGACGGAAGCTGCAAATCAGCTTATGATAACAGTTTTGAAAAATATAATATCGAGAATGGACATTTCGTATTGACCGATTCCATTTCCGATGAATTAAAAGAGAAATTGGAAGAAAAAGAAGATATTACGATTTATCCGATGTTCTATAAAGATAAAGAAATCGCAAAAGAACATACAATCCGTCTGTATAAGATGCGTGATGATGTAAATAAGGCGGACTTGATGGATGGAGAGTATCCCAAAGCGGATGATGAAATCGTGATTGACCGCTTGTATGCCGAAAATAATGAGATTGCCATCGGTGACACCATGCAAATCGAAGGTAAAAAATACAAGGTGACAGGTGTAGTCGCATTATCAGATTACAGTGCATTATTTAAAAATAATACCGATATGATGTTTGATGCGAATAAATTTACAGTTGCGCTTGTAACGGAAAATGCGTTTGATAATTTGGGAGATGCCGGTCTTAAGAAATGCTATGCATGGGTAAATGATGATGCAGCTTTATCTGATAAAAAGCAGGAGGATAAGGCAAATGATATCAAGGATATCATAAAGAAAAAAGCTGTCATGACAGATTTTGTTGCCCGTCAGGACAATCAGGCAATCACCTTCACAGGAGACGATATGGGCGGAGACCAGGTAATGGTACAGTGGCTGCTTTATATCGTAATCGTTATTCTGGCATTTATATTTGCGATTACGGCGAGAAGTACGATTGAGCAGGAATCTTCCGTAGTTGGAACCTTGCTGGCGTCCGGTTATACGAGAGGCGAATTGGTACGCCATTATATGACGCTGCCGGTGGTTGTTATGCTGGTCGCATCTGTTGTAGGAAATGTACTCGGGTATACATGGATGAAATATATTGTGGCAGGAATGTATTATCATAGTTATTCGCTTCCGACATACACGACAATCTGGAATGCAGATGCTTTTATAGAAACAACAGTCATACCATTTGTTTTACTTCTGGTTGTAAATTTCCTTGTAATCATGTCCATGATGACTTTACCGCCATTACAATTTTTAAGACACGAGCTTAAGAGAAATAAGAAAAGAAGAGCAATCGGCCTTCCAGACTGGAAATTTATTACTAGATTCCGCATCCGCGTGATTCTGCAAAATAAAGCGGCGTATCTGACATTATTTGCGGGTATTTTCTTCGCAAGTGTATTGATGTTGTTTGGAATGATGTTATCACCACTGCTAACGCATTTTAAAGCAGAAGTACTCGATTCAAAAATTGCGAATTATCAGTATATTTTAAAAATGCCTTTGGAAACGGAGACATCAGGCACTGAAAAATATGCAGTGTCAGAGTTGAAAAACAGTAGTGGTGAAGAGATTACGGTTTATGGGATTGAAGATCATTCAAAATATTTGAAGAATTTGAATCTGAAAGATGGAGAAGTCGTGCTGTCGGACGGATATATGGAGAAATATGGTATCCAAATTGGAGACGAAATCAAGCTCCATGAAGAATACGGAGATAATAAATATACATTTAAGGTGAGCGGAAGTTATCATTATCCTGCTACAATGTGTATATTTTTGTCAAAATCCACATTTTGCGATATATTTGACAAAGACCCGGATTATTTCAGTGGATATTTTACAGATAAAAAAATAGAAGATATCGATGATACCATGATTGTATCTACGATTACAGAACATGATCTGACAGTTATGGCGGATCAGCTTGAAGACTCTATGGGACAAATCTTTTCTATGATGAATGGATTTGCTTTGATGATTTATATTATCGTAATTTATTTGCTTGCAAAAACGATCATCGAGAAAAATGCAGCATCGATTTCAATGCTTAAGATTCTTGGATACTCCGACAGAGAAGCCGGAAATTTATACAGCCTTGCAACGGGTGTTGTTGTGGCGGTTTCTTTGATAATCGCGATACCGCTCAGTGATAAAGCGATAAAAGTGATCTATTATCTTATGATGAAGGATTATTCAGGCTGGCTGACATATTATATAGCTCCTTGGATTTATCCGACAATGTTTGTGTTGGGAATGCTTTGTTATCTGGTTGTATATATAATCCAGTCGAAAAAAATCCGAAAAATCCCATTATCACAGGCATTAAAAAACGTTGAATGATACTCTTATAAATAGTTATAAGAAAATGTAACAGTCGGATTCATTGACATGCAAGCATAAATGGTGGTAGGTTATCTGTAGCGAAAGAATGGGAAATGCAGCAAAGGTAAGACGAGATTATAATTCCTGTTTGTATCGCTATAATAAAAGCTATGATGAATAAATACGAGGTGCAAAAGATGCAGGAATTAAAACCAATTAAAGAAGGAAAAGTACGTGAGATTTATGATAATGGTGACAGCCTGATCATGGTTGCAACAGACCGAATCAGCTGTTTTGACGTGATTCTGAATAATGAAGTGACAAAAAAAGGAACTGTATTGACTCAGATGTCAAAATTCTGGTTTGATCTTACAGAAGACATTCTTCCAAACCACATGATTTCTGTAGACGTGAAAGATATGCCGGAATATTTCCAGCAGCCAAAATTCGATGGCAACAGCATGATGTGCCGCAAGCTGGAGATGCTCCCAATCGAGTGCATCGTTCGTGGATATATTACAGGAAGCGGATGGGAAAGCTATAAAGAGAATGGAACTGTTTGCGGAATCAAGCTTCCGAAAGGATTGAAAGAATCTGACAAATTACCTGAGCCAATCTATACACCATCAACAAAAGCAGAGATTGGTGACCATGACGAAAACATTTCCTATGAGCAGAGTATAGAACATCTGGAAAAATATTTCCCAGGACAGGGAAAAGAATACGCAGAAAAATTGCGTGACTGTACAATCGCATTATATAAAAAATGTGCAGAGTACGCACTGAGCAAAGGAATTATCATTGCAGACACAAAATTTGAGTTTGGTCTGGATGAAAATGGTAATCTTGTAATCGGTGATGAGATGCTGACACCAGACAGTTCTCGTTTCTGGCCAGCTGAAGGATACGAACCGGGACATGGACAGCCATCCTTTGACAAACAGTTTGCCCGCGACTGGCTGAAAGCAAATCCGGATAATGACTGGACACTTCCGCAGGATATCGTGGATAAAACAATCAATAAATATCTTCAGGCATATGAGATGCTGACAGGTGAAAAACTGAAATAAGATTAAATTGCTAACTACATAAAAAATTGAAAATATAATATCATGTCTAGGATGGACGCCCTAATCGATACCTAGACAAAAAAATGAATCACGAAAGTGGTTCATTTTTTTTGTGGTGGGTGGGATCAATGGGGACGGGGTTAGTGGCTTTTTTTGCTTGCAAAAAAGCCACTAACCCCGTCCCCATTGATCCCCCTTTTTTTCTTAATGAGAAAAAATTATCAATAAAGGTATTGACATCTAATAAGAATTAGCATAAACTAACGTATGAAAAATGAAAATGATTATCAATAAAAACTAAGGAAGGGATGAACATGATGCCGTTAACAATGGTAAATCCGGGAGAAGAAAACATTATTAAGCGTATAGGTGGAAAAGAAGATACAAGAAGATTTCTAGAGAACCTGGGCTTTGTCGTAGGAGGAGCCGTAACGGTAGTCTCTGATATCGGAGGAAATCTGATTGTGAATGTGAAAGAATCACGTGTAGCAATCGGAAAAGATATGGCAAATAAAATCATGGTATAGAAAGCGTAGAAGAAAGGATGAACAGCATGAAAACATTGAGAGAGGTATCGGTAGGTCAGACAGTGAAAGTTACAAAACTTACCGGAGAGGGACCTGTTAAGAGAAGAATCATGGATATGGGAATTACAAAAGGTGTTGAAATTTTTGTAAGAAAAGTAGCACCGCTTGGTGATCCTATTGAAGTAACAGTTAGAGGATATGAATTATCACTTCGTAAAGCAGATGCCGAGATGATTCTTGTTGAGTAATCAACAGTGATATAAATTTTTAGAAGAGAGAGTGAAGGAGAAGCATTATGTCAGTAAAAATTGCACTAGCAGGTAATCCGAACTGTGGAAAAACAACACTGTTCAATGCACTGACAGGGTCCAATCAATTTGTTGGTAACTGGCCAGGCGTAACTGTAGAGAAAAAAGAGGGAAAACTAAAAGGACACAAAGATGTTATAATCATGGATTTGCCGGGAATTTATTCCCTTTCACCATACACCTTGGAAGAGGTTGTTGCAAGAAACTATCTGATCGGTGAAAGACCAGATGCAATCATCAATATTATCGATGGAACAAACATTGAACGTAACTTGTACTTATCAACACAGATCATGGAGCTTGGTATTCCGGTAATCATGGCTGTAAACATGATTGATATCCTGGAAAAGACCGGTGATAAAATCCATCTGGACAAATTAAGTAAAAAGCTTGGCTGTGAAGTTGTTGCGATTTCTGCATTAAAAGGAACAGGAATCAAAGAAGCAGCAAACAAAGCAGTGAAACTTGCCCAGAAAAAACAGTCTGCAGAAACAGTTCATGAATTTTCAAGAGATGCAGAAGCAATTATCGATAAGGTAGAATACAAATTATCAGGAATCGTTCCAGAAGAACAGAAGAGATTCTTTGCGATCAAACTTCTGGAAAAAGATGATAAGATCAAAGACCAGATGAAAGCAACAGTAGATGTATCTGCTGAGATCAAAGAAATGGAAGAGAAATTTGATGATGATACAGAAAGTATTATCACAAATGAGCGTTATGTATACATTTCTTCCATTATCGGAGATTGTATTACAAAATCAAAAGCAAAAGGAGAGCTGACAACATCAGATAAGATTGACCGAATCGTAACAAACCGTTGGCTGGCACTTCCAATCTTTGCAGTGATCATGTGGATCGTATATTACGTTTCCGTTACAACAGTAGGAGCTTTTGTAACAGACTGGACAAATGATGTACTCTTTGGCGAAATTATTCCACCGGCAATTGAAAAGCTTCTTGTGTCTGTTCATTGCGCAGCATGGCTGCAGGGATTGATCCTTGATGGTATCGTAGCCGGTGTCGGAGCAGTTCTTGGTTTCGTACCACAGATGCTTGTACTTTTCATTTTCCTCGCATTTTTGGAATCATGCGGATATATGGCTCGTGTAGCATTTATTATGGATAGAATTTTCCGTAAATTCGGTCTTTCAGGAAAATCATTTATCCCAATGTTAATCGGTACAGGTTGTGGAGTGCCTGGAGTTATGGCATCTCGTACAATTGAAAATGACCGTGACCGCAAAATGACAATTATGACAACAACATTTATCCCATGTGGAGCAAAGCTTCCAATCATCGCACTGATTGCAGGTGCATTGTTTGACGGAGCTTCATGGGTAGCACCAAGTGCATATTTCGTAGGAATCGCAGCAATCATTTGCTCAGGAATTATTTTAAAGAAAACAAAAATGTTCGCCGGAGATCCGGCACCATTCGTTATGGAGCTTCCAGCATACCATATGCCAACAGTAGGAAACGTACTTCGAAGCATGTGGGAAAGAGGATGGTCATTTATCAAAAAAGCCGGAACAATTATCACATTGTCAACAATCCTGCTTTGGTTCTTAATGAGCTTTGGCTGGGTAGATGGTTCATTTGGAATGCTTGAAGCAGAACAGCTTAACGACAGTATCCTCGCTTCCATCGGAAACGTAATCGCACCACTGTTTGCACCTCTTGGATGGGGAGACTGGAAGATGGCAGTTGCAGCCGTTACAGGACTTATCGCCAAAGAAAACGTAGTAGGTACATTCGGTATCCTATTTGGATTCGCAGAAGTTGCAGAAGACGGAACAGAAATATGGGGACAGCTCGCAGGAAGCATGACAGCAGTTGCAGCATACTCATTCCTCGTATTCAACCTCTTATGCGCACCTTGCTTCGCAGCAATGGGAGCAATTAAACGTGAAATGAACAATGCAAAATGGTTCTGGTTTGCAATCGGATATCAGACATTGCTCGCGTACGTAGTATCACTTTGCATTTACCAGATTGGTACACTCATCACAGCCGGTACTTTCGGTGTAGGAACAGTTGTAGCATTCATTCTCATTATAGGATTCCTTTACCTCCTGTTCAGACCTTACAAAGAAAGCAAGACATTAAAAGTAAGCGTAGGAACCATTTAGTGGTGACCATTGGGGACGGGGTTAGTGGCTCTTTGGAGTTTAGTGGCTCTTCAGGTGACCATTGGGGACGGAGTTTAGTGGCTCTTCGTACTGGTCAATGGGTGGCTCTTCAGAGTTTTAAACCGGCCAAATAGGTATGAAACTTATAAAATAATAAATATGCAAATAAAAAAGAAAGGATTGTCAGATATGAACAGAGAAGAAATAATTCAGAAGTTGAGAGCACGTGGATGCCGTATAACAAAACAGAGACTGACGATTCTTGATATTATTTTGGAGGGCGACTGCTCTTCATGTAAAGAAATCCATTACAAAGCTTCTAAACTAGATCCGGGAATCGGAATGGCAACAGTCTATCGAATGGTAAATTCATTAGAAGAGATTGGTGCAATTACGAGGAAAAACATTTATCTGGTAGAAGCAACCATTTAGGGACGGAGTTTAGTGGCACACAACATAACATTTCCATAGAACAAAAGAAAAAAGAGAAAGATTTTACAGAAGTGGTTGTAAAATCTTTCTCTTTATGATATTTTATAGCTACTTAAGAAAAGTCTTCCGAGTTGAAATCATAGATTATTCTAAAATCAAAAATCAAATTTTTATTCAAAACGATTCTATTAATAAAAATCAAAAAATTCCAAAAAGTAAAACAATATAATAAAGAAAGGAAAACTTATGCCGAGAAAACCAAGAGAAAAAAGTAGATTTGGCATTTACCACGTCATTTTGCGAGGTGTCAACAAGCAAATCATTTTTGAAGAAAATGAGGATTATTTGCAATTTATCCGTATATTAAAAAAATACAAAGAAGTATGTGAATTCAAATTGTATGCATATTGTTTGATGGACAATCATGTTCACTTATTAATGGAACAAACAACCACCGAATTAGAAACAATCATGAAAAGGATAGAGGTGAAATTTGTTAAATGGTACAATCGAAAATATAAACGCATCGGATATTTGTTTCAAGACAGATATAAAAGCGAACCGATAAACGATGAAGGATATTTTCGGACAGTATTCCGCTATATTCATCAAAATCCGCTTCATGCGGGACTGGAAACTGCTATTGGAACTTATAGATGGAGCAGTTATTACGATTATGCAATCTCACAATCTTCGTTTGTAGATATAGACAAAGCGATAAATTTATTCCAAAGTAATGAAAAATGCATAGAATATTTACAATATATTTCTGATGAAAAATGCATGGAATATAATTCTTTATCACGGCTTTCTGACACGGAAGCATTGAAAATAATTCATAAGAAAACGTCTTGCGAATCCGCATCTGATTTTCAACATCTTGATCGAACCCTGCGAAATCAATACTTACAAAAGTTACATTATTCAGGCATTTCCATACGTCAGCTCAGTCGTTTGACGGGAATTTCCAGAACTGCAATAAATAATGCAATACGAGAAAGGACCATTTAGGGACGGGGTTTAGTGGCTCTTCCTAACGGCTTGTTCTAACACCAGCACCTTCGAAATTGTTCTAAAAAAGCCAGAAACCCCGTCCCTAACGGCACCAGGAGAGTATAAAATGAGCACTATAATAAATGTAATATATGTAATAATCCTAGTATGCGTAGCCTGGCAGGATTATAAAACCCGAATAATCCGTAACAAATTTCATATCATCATCTTTTCCCTTGCAATTGTGCAAATGCTTCTCATATCAGAATACAGAATAACAGACAGATTAATCGGCATGCTGGCTGTGTCCGTCCCAATGCTATTGCTGACCTTACTCATTCCAAGGGCATTCGGCGGCGGAGACATCAAACTAATGGCCGCATCAGGCTTCTTTTTAGGGATGAGACTAATTCTGTGTGCAATGATCCTGGCAATCATAGCAGGAAGCGTTTATGGGATTATCATGCTAAAAAACAGAAAACGAGATAGAAAAGATCAGTTCGCCTTCGGACCATTCCTTGCAATAGGGCTGTCGATAGCTGCTTTTTGGGGAAATGAGATTGTTTCGTGGTATTTAAAAATCCAGCATTGAACATAACAAAATATTTGTGTTACAGTATAGAAAAGATATGATTGGTAAATACCATCAAAAATAATCAGAAAGAGGCGGTATATATATGGAAGAAACAGAAAAGGAATTTTTAAAGAAATACGACGCATCGAAGTATCAAAAACCTTCAGTGGCAGCAGATATCGTAATTTTTTCAATATATAATATGGAAAATATTGACTCAGAAGAATTAAAGATTTTGCTGGTTAAGAGAGGAAAACATCCTTATAAAAATGCATTTGCTCTTCCGGGAGGTTTTGTCGGCATTAATGAAACAATCGAGGAGGCCGCACAGAGGGAATTACTGGAAGAGACAGGCGTGGATTGCGAATTCTTAGAGCAGCTTCGAACTACAAGCACAGTCGACAGAGACCCTCGCTACCGAGTAATATCCGCAAGCTATATAGCACTGATAGATGCAGAAAAATATACCATCAAAGCAGGAGATGACGCCAGTGATGCAAAATGGTTTGCAGTATCGATGAAGCAGAATGAAAACAAAAACTGGGTGCTGAAATTACAGTCAGACAAAGAAGAACTAAAAGCGGTTCTTCACGAAGAAAAGAAAAAATGGATTCCAGAGTCAGAACTGAGCATTCTGGAAAATGACGGACTGGCGTTTGACCATGCACTGATTATCGGATATGCAATATGGAAGCTTAAAAGCTGGAAAAAGATGTAAAAAATAGTGAATACTCTGTGAACAAATGATAGACTTCTCACAATTCATATGGTAAGATACTAAATGAAAAAATATAATTCAAGACAGAACCAGAGGAGACAAAACACAGAATGGGAACATTAGATATCAAGCGCGGGACGAAGATGCAGCTTGCAAAAGATGCAGCAGTAGGCCAGGAGCCGGTATTCAATATGCTAAGTACATTTAATAAAGAACTCGACGAATTAGCATTTCTTGTATCGATTCCAATGTTAGATGGAAAGCCACTACAGGCAGATGAAAGTCAAAAATTCTTATTCCGCTACGAAGAAGGAGAAGAAACCCGCATCATTGCAGGTTACGTTGACGATGTAATAAAAGAAGGAATCCGTCGTTATTGGAAGATTCGAAGAGTAACTGAAAACCGACAATTCGTAAAACGTATCGATGTTCGTATGAAAGTTGAGCTTCCGGTCAAATTCATGCAAGACACTTGGGAATTAAACTCACAAGGTGAGATAGAACAAGAGTCGGGCGAGACGATGGATATTTCAAACAATGGTCTTGCTGTATATATGAATCGTTGGTTTGAAGTCGGAGAAACTTGTATTTTTACACTTCCTCGTTTGGGAAATGCTTCCGAAGGGATGCCATCAAGAGAAGTCGTTGGTGTTATCTGCTGGGAGAGAGAGATGCCAAAAGGCGGACCATTCCGCTTTGTTACAGGTATTCAGTTAAGATTTGCAAATACAGATGAAAAAGTAAAAATGCAAGAATATGTAGCTTATGTAAAGAAAAGATATAAGCTGTGAGTAGCGTAGGATGAAGTGGAAAAAAGATAAAAACGACAATACCGATAATATCGAAAAGATAGAAAATAAAAACAAAAAACAAAAGAACAAGAAAAAAAGAAAAAAAGCAAACGATCAGATTGTCCGTATTCAAGAATTAGAAGAAATGTTGGAAAAATCGGGAGAAGACATTGATCCGGAAACAATCGTCAGCATGTACGTGCCACACAGAAAACAAAAGAGAATAGGTGCTGCACTTCTGAGAATGGACAAACTCAACTTAGTATTGATGGGAATGCTGCTCATAGTAGCTGTCCTGTTCATCATTGCATTTTCACAGGAAAAGATGGGAAACTTCACCATCAACCTAAACCGTTTGGAATTATATCGAAGAGGAATCAGCATTTCCGAGACCGGAGAATTCAATGATGCAACTGCAAGACTTACAGCCAATTCTGTAAAAGATGCAACAAATATTTCGATAGACGATATTCCGGACAATTTGGATGGAGAAGCTGGTAGCCATAACGGAAAAAACTACATGGCTTACACATATTATGTAAGAAATGCAGGAAAAGAGGATTTAGGATACATCGCAAAAATTACATTGGATTCATGTGCAAAAGGCGCTGAAGAAGCAGTGCGTGTTGCAGTGTGGAGAAATGGAAAGCGCGTCGTATATGCTGAACCCGCAAAAGATGGTTCGGCAGAAAAAGGTTGCGTGAACTTCAAATCAGAGGATGTTGTCTGCAGCTATCATGAAGAAAATTTTCTGGTAGGAAATGTAGACAGATACACAATTGTTATCTGGATGGAAGGTGATGATCCCGAATGTGTAGATTCCATCATCGGTGGAAGCGTGCAATTTAGCATGCATATAGATTCAGATACAGACGACAACACAAGTCTGGTATGGAAATTTGTAAAAGACATTAAAGATACATTGAGCGGAGACAAGCCGATCAATGCAGCAGGAAATGAAGCTCCGAACGACAGTTACTATTCAGATCGCGACATCACTTGGGAGAATCGGAGAAACAAATGATAACTTAGGTATAAACAGTACCACAACAACTGCTTATATATATAAAATTCATAACATGACGAAAAGTGCAACAGAATAAAAAGGATGAGATACATACCTGTTATGAGATGGAATCCTCACCGGTAAAGGTGACGGAGAAACTCTTTCCACCGGGCCCGGTGAGAGTACGATTTGATAACAGGAGAGTAGAAAATTATGGATGATACAAAAGCTATTTTAGAAAAAATGCGGATGGTGATATATGAAATCCAATATCTCTATGAGAGATGATGTTCTGTTGTAAAATACGAATGGGAGGAAAAAATATGAATGAATCAAAAAATGTAAAAGCGCTGAAAAAACAGCTCGCTGCAGCCATTGCCATGGTGTGCGTTGCCGCTGTAGCGCTGGGATCAAGTACATATGCTTGGTTTGTAAGTAACAATAATGTAAAAGCTACAACAACAAATATCAGTGCGCAGAGTAACTCTGCTTATCTGGTAATTGATACAAAGAAAACAAGTACATCTTCTACATCTTCAGCAACTGCTGCCGAAGAAGTTGGAACTGGAAAGACATATGAAGACGCTGCACTTTATCCAGCACAGTGGGCAAAGAACTTTAATGTTTCTAAAGAAAATGCAGATACAAAAATTTATCAGTTTGAATCTGCTTATGCTGAAGAAAAAGATAATGCAGCAGAAAAGAGTGGTACTCGTTTTGCTGTAGGTGATCCAACTGCAGCTGTTAATGCTGACTATGCACTTCTGAATCAGTTCTATATTGGTACTGGTACATATGACGGACAGTTTACAAATCTGAAAGTTGATAGCATGACAGTATCTACTGGTTCAGACAAAAAGTTAGCAGGTGCTATTAGAGTTCTTGTATATATTGATCAGAACAACTGGGCATTGGTTTCTCCGACAGGTGTTGAGGCTTCTTGTCTGGCAGGTACTGTTGTGACAGATGATACGACAAAGAAACTTGGCATTATCCGTACTGATGCATTTGGAAAAGCAGAAGGCGATGTTAATGTTAAACTTTATGCGTTCTATGATGGTGCAAATGCAGAGGTTAAAACAACACAGCTTACAGCACTTCAGGAGAATGTTGGTGCAACAGTATCTTTTTCTGCAACACCAACAGAGTTTAAATAAGATAGTTATAGTATCCCACGGTTGTGGCGTGGGGTACATGCCAAAGAGTAGAAAAGGATTTCTACTTTGTGGCATGTAGAAACTGAAAAGGTGGGATGGAAAATGAACATAAAGAAAATGAGAATGCAGTTAATAGCGACTGCTGCGTCCGTTTTAATATCTGGAATAGCTTTAACATCGGTAACTTACGCATGGTATGTTGCAAACAATACTGTTGAAGCGGTCACAACCAATATCAGTGCAACAACAAATGGATTTATTTTGCAGATTGCAACTGCTAAGCAGGGACCACAGCATGGTGGGGAACAGACATCATTGGTGGCATCAACAGAGGGTGGAAAGATAAGTCCCTCATCAACAAATGACTTAAAAACATGGTGTGTGAATCAGGGAATTAATGGTGAAGGAAAAGTAGCTTCTTATATGCAGCCCACTTTTATTACCGGAGAAAATTCGAAACCTGGAGAATATATAGCAGGTGGGGAAACTCATTATGCATACATCAAGAGTGAATATGTTCTTTACACAATTACAGAAACAGGTCTTGCTGATGTGTATTTAGATGCTTCTGAAGGAAGTCCGATTACCTTGACTACGAACGGAACACCAACAACGGATACTATTCCAAAATCTATGCGTGTGGGTATTACTATTCAGAATATCAAGAAAAATGCAGATGGCACATACAGTGATGATGGAAACGAAGAATTGAAAGTAGTCTATGCACCATATGAAGAAACAGGCAAGGGCAATGATGCTGAAGGAATCGATGGTTGGACGTATATTGGTACAGCCGATGATGGAAAGTTAAAGCCGCTTACGGTTACGTATCCATATATTTATGCGACTCATTATACAGATCAGAAAAATAGAAACTGGGTTGCAACAAAGAATGGTAATGATTATGATGCAACGAGTGATACACAGAAAATTGCTTCTTCCGTAGGGTATAATGGTGTAAAGATGCGAGTATATATCTGGATGGAAGGTACGGATGCTGACTGCATCAATAATGAAGCTGCAGAAGATCCGGCAACTTATAACGTAAATGTAAAACTGGCAGGTATTTCTGCTGAATAAGACAGCAAATATGAATTGAAAGGTCATGGCACAAGCCATGGCTTTTCTTTTTCTCTAAAATTCCCTCTATTGTCTACTATCCACAATCTCCACCACTCTTTTTCGGTACATCTGATGAATTGCTATTTCCCCGACTTCTGGTATAGTCATGTAACTGAAAAGAGAACTTCAGAAGGGAGAAATGCAATATGCGAAAAAAGCAAGATATCATGTGGGAGCAAAGTACACTAATAACAAAACATATACAAGCAATAAAAATGGAATTCCCTAAACCAGAATTCCACTTTTATATTATTTCTTCAATTGTATTGCCCACTCTCTTGGAAAAGCTAAATGATATAGATTAATATCCTCTTTGTATTCTTCAAAAAGAGCTTCTATTCTTGGCATAAATTCAGAATTCCATTTTTCAGCAGATGGGTATAATGCTTTTACAGAAAGTATTGCACCCCAGAGTCTTCGTTTTGCAGCTTCGGAGATTTGAAAACCGGAAGGCATTGCGGAGAAAATTCTAAAATAAAGTCTGCCATAATGCGCACATATATTCCGTAGATCGGTGCAACAGCGCATCCAACTGATCATATTTCTATAATCAGCACCTGCAAATGCTTTCTTATCTGCGGTTATTAGGTCATTATAAAAATACGAAAGCATACCAAATGTAAATAATTCAGATATTACCCATAACGGAAACAGACCATCGTAATTATCTGTATGGTGCTTTACAAACAGAACTTTCTTGTTGTTTTCAATTTCACGGTCAATGTTCAGCTTAAATTTATCAGCATTATGTTTTGAATTGAATGAAGAAGCATCCAAATATCCAAGAGCACCATATTTTTCTGAGTGAAAATGTGCAAGTTTTGTGCGAAGGCTCACCTCAATGACTTCAATAGCAGAGAATAATAAATTGCGGAGCTTTCGGTCAAATTCATAAACTCGATATACTCTTTTAAATGAAAGATTGTCCATATAGGTTCCATCAAAACTTTTGAATGGTAAAAAATAAGCAGACAACCTGTAATAACCGATGTTAACTAAAATATTTCTACAAAAGGAATCATCGTCTATGATGCATCCCTTTTCACGTAGCTTATTTATTTGTCCCTCGTAGGACAGGTGTGGTTTTACTTCATTCATAAAATATCTCCGTATAAAAAAATGTCTCCCCTGGGGCACATCGTTGAGAGGTGCGGGGAGTCCTGTTAAAATTATTATATGTATAATGGATAAAAAAATCAATGTGCAAAATAGCCAAAATTAAGTCTAATCCCAGACAATGCAAGCTAACATACAGCTATACGCTCTGAAAGCCCTATGAAAGCAAGTTTCAAAATCGTTAAAAGATTGCTTTGTTTGGGTTATACCTATCAAAAGTATTATCATTCAGTAAGAAACAATGAGAGTTATGGAAGAAAATCTAGCACTGCGGATACTATCATCTTGCACTTGTAAGTACCAACATTTATAATGAAAAATATAAAATTTATAAGACAGAAAGTAATGCAAAAGGAAGGCGGGATAGTAAAGAATGAATGAAATTATAGAAAGTTTATACAACAGAAAATCAGTGAGAGTATATGAAGAAAAAGCAATCCCAAACGAGATGAAAAATGTGATTTTAGAGGCGGCTATGCAGGCCCCGACAGCAGGATGTCAGCAGTTATATACAATTTTGGATATTACAGATCAAAATTTAAAAGAAGCACTTGCAGAAAGCTGCGACCACCAGCCATTTATTGCAAAGGCACCGATGGTTCTGGTGTTCTGTGCAGATTGTAAGAAGTGGTATGATGCTTATCTGGAAGCAGGGTGCAAACCGAGAAAACCAGGCGTAGAAGATTTGATGCTTGCGGTAACAGATACAGCCATTGCGGCACAGAATGCAGTAGTAGCAGCAGAAAGCTTTGGCATTGGTTCCTGTTATATTGGCGACATTATGGAGAATTGCGAAGAGCAGAGAAAACTCTTACAATTGCCAGAATATGTATTTCCGGCAGTTATGATAGTATTTGGCTGGCCTACAAAGCAACAAATGGAACGTAAAAAACCAGAACGATGTGAACAGAAACATATTGTGCATGAGAATACATATCGTAATATGGACGGGGATGAATTGCGAGAGATGTTTGCATATAAGTGTAAAAACAGCACCTACGAAGAGTGGTGTAGCGCATTTTGTAATCGAAAGTATAATTCAGACTTTTCGAAGGAAATGAGCAAATCAGTAACAGAATATTTGGGGCAGTTTAGACGAGATGCCATTTAGGGACGGGGTTTTCTGGCTTTTTTTGACCTCGCAGGATAAAAATTAGGAAGGTGAAAAAAGCCAGAAAACCCCGTCCCGGGTGGCATTAAACATGAGAGGATAAAAATAAGTTTTATGAATAAATATATAGATGAAATGAAGCAGGGAGATAATGCATTTGCGGTGATGCAGGCACAGAAGTTGGCAGCCTTTCACCGTGCGTTCACAAGTGCAAATCTTTGTGAATACTATGTAAATCTTGAAAAAAATACATTTGATACATTTAAAGTGGAATCTTCCTTGATGACGGCTTTTGAGCAGAGTCATACATGGGATGAACTGGTTACGTTTTTTGTAGATAATTATGTTATCGAAGAAGATAAAAAGACGGTAACGGATTTCTACAATCGTTCATACATCACAGAAAAATTAAAAGGGCTTGAGACGGAGTTGTGCCAGGAATGTCGTATCATTTTGAATGGGGAAGAACGATGGGTCCGCAACGTCGTCATGCGTGGCGAGATTGAAGATTCCGAATACGCAATGATTTTCCTGAGAGATATCACTGAGTCAAAAGCTGAGACTATGAGACGAATGCAGATGGCATCTGACAATGCATCCATGGAACTCTTAATCAAGAGTATGGTGCGTCTGGTAGACCGTTTTGTAGTCTGTAATCTGGAAGAAGATCAATACAAATTTTATAATCTGCAGGGGGAAATGATATACAAACCATCTGGAACGTATCACGATTTTGCGGGGCAGGTGGCTGCAAAATATAAGACGCTGGAACCATTGGAACCGATAGAGGTTCTGCTGTCTTCAGAAAATCTACGGAAGAATCTGACAGATGAAAGAGACATTTATAAATTTGAATATTGTTCGTTGGATGAAAATACTTATAAAATTGCGTCTTTCATTCCATTAGAATGGAAAGGCACAAAACTGGCGAAGGTTCTATTGGCATCTATGGACGTATCTCAAGAGAAAAAGGCGGAAATCGAATCGCACAAGGCATTGAAGGAGGCATATCAGACCGCAGAAAATGCAAGCCGCGCCAAGACAGATTTTCTCTCAAATATGTCTCACGATATTCGGACACCGATGAATGCAATTATCGGTTTGACTGCCATTGCAGGGGCAAATATTGAAAATCAGGATAAAGTGATAGAATGCCTTGGCAAAATTACAAAGTCGAGCCGTCATTTATTGGGACTAATCAATGAAGTTCTAGATATGGCACGAATCGAAAGCGGGAAAATGTCTCTAGCGGAGGAAGATTTCAATTTGTCAGAGCTGGTTGACAATTTGGTCACACTTACAAAGCCGGGAATAGACGAGCACGGACACAATTTTGAAGTGCATATCGAACACATTGAACACGAAGCAGTCTGTGGTGACAGCTTAAGAATCCAGCAAGCGTTTGTTAATCTGATGAGTAATGCCATCAAGTACACCCCGGATAGAGGAAATATTACATTTTCTATTAAAGAAAAGCCAAATGGATTTTCAAAACTTGGATGCTATGAGTTTTGCATCGAGGATAACGGAATTGGGATGACTCCCGAATACCAAGAGATTATGTTTGAACCTTTTAGTCGTGCAGATGATCATAGGACGACCAAAGTTCAAGGAACGGGTCTGGGAATGGCAATCGCCAGAAATATTATCAACCTGATGAATGGAAATATTACCGTTGACAGTACTTTAAACAAAGGAACAAAAATCACGGTAACGATTTATTTAAAACTCCAGGAGAGTAGAAAAGAGCAGGAAAAAGAACTGATCAATCTGCCGGTTCTGGTTGTAGATAATGACAAGACCTGTTGCGAAAGTACGATTGCAACCCTTAAGGATATAGGGATAGAAGGTGAATGGGTACTTACAGGGAAAGAAGCTGTGGAACGCTGCTATGCACGTCATGAAATGAACAGCGATTACTTCGCAGTGATTCTGGATTGGAAGATGCCGGAAATGGATGGCATTGAGACAGCCAGAAAGATTCGGGAGCGGGTAGGAAAAGAAGTTACAATCATCATTCTCACATCCTTTGAATTTAGTGAGATTGAAGAAGATGCAAGAGTGGCAGGAGTAGATGCATTTATAGCAAAACCATTATTCCGTTCGCGTTTGACAGCCGCCTTGCGGCAATTCACCTCGGAGAAGAAAGAGAAAAACGCACGCGATTATCTTGAGGAATTTGCTAAGGTAGATTACACAGGAAAAAGGATTCTTATTGTAGAAGACAACGAACTGAATCGCGAGATTGCTGCAGAGATTCTGGGGATGACAGGTGCAGAGATCGATGTCGCCGAAAATGGAAAAATTGCGGTCGAAAAAGTTATAAATGCTCCCGAAAATGAGTATGATCTCACATTTATGGATATCCAGATGCCAATTATGAATGGCTATGAAGCAACTGCGGCAATCCGTTCACTTCCGGGTGCCAGAGGAAGTGCCAATCATCGCCATGACGGCAAATGCATTTGCCGAGGATGTACAGCTGGCAAAAAATACGGGGATGAACGAACATATCGCAAAACCGCTTGATATGAATAAGCTAAATGATGTCTTAAAACAGTGGCTGTAGAGGATCAAGGATGACCAATGGGGGTGACCAATGGGGACGGGGTTAGTGGCTTTCTCATACATGAGAAAGCCACTAACCCCGTCCCCGTTGGTCACCCCCGTTGGTCGTTTTTTGTTGAATCACGCAGAGAACTGTGTTATTATAACACTGAATATCTATATGATTTTATAAGGAGGAGCAGCATTGTCTATGCGAAATCAAAGAAAGCAGGACAATTCCATAAAGGAAAAAACAAGCGATGAATTGCTGGAAGAGATTGCGGTAAACAAAAGAAAGCTAAAGCAAGGCTTTGTATTTGCATTTGTGGCATTGATTGCAGTGATAGCACTTGGCATCGCATGGTTTATGTCGAACAGTAAGGTAACATCAACCGGGACAAGTGTATCGGCACAGGATGACCGATTGTTTGAACTTGCAAGTGTCGGGGGACGTCAGACGGCAGAAGCTTTTTATTTGATAGATGAAAGTAAAAAAAATATTCTCAGTGCCGGGACCGAAAAAACATATGCTTCTTATATAGAGAACGGAACGGAAGTGCAGAAGGAACAAACATATCATGTCGGCACAGGAAGTCTTGCCTGGTATCTGGATTCGCAGGAGAGTATTTTGCCGGGGGCGAATGGAAAACTGGAGTTTTATATAATCCCTAAAAAAGACAATGTAAAGTCTGTGACGGTTTCATTTGATATAAATGGATACGTGTATACAACCGAGGAGAATGCGGATAGAAGAGCCGTAAAGTCAGAGGATACGACATTGCAGAATCTGATTCAGGGACATATTCTTTTCTTTCAACAGTTGGACGATGTAGACGGATATCAAAAATGGCTGAAGGCGGATGAGTCTTTCGTGATAGAAGCACCAAAGAATAGTTCCTTCAAAAAAGATGTTCCATACAAAGTGACAATATATTGGATCTGGCCGCAGTATTTCCGAAATTATGTATATACGCAGAAAAGTACGCAGGGAGACTTGTTCACGGATGCGGCAAATCAGACAAGTGACAGTGATTATGCCAGAATCAATACATTTATCAATAGTCAAAGAACAATAGAAACGAGCCAAAACAAATTGTTTTATGATGAATCCGGTAAGGTTCAGGTTGGATCTCCTATCAATAAAGACATGGCACAAGATACGCTGGACCAGTGCAGTAACTACTACAATAAGGCAGATGAGTATATTGGTACGAATGCAAAGTACATTTATGTTGGAATAAAAGCAAATTAAGTAAAAGTAGAATAAGGAATTAGAAGAATGAGTAATGATTCGAAAGAAAAGCAAGATAAAGACAATTTAACTGCGAAAAAAAAGAAATTTCGATACACATTGTTTTCTACAATCCTGGTATTGATTTTATTTGCAGCGTTAGTTGGTGCGTGGTTCTATTATCAGTCGGATATGGGCACATTATTAGCGATAAAAGAGCCATCCGATATTTCAATTTTAGGTCCGGATGGAACGGAGATGAGCTCCATTGATCTGAATTATACAGAAGATGAAAAAACAGGAGATCAAGTTACTGTGAAGAGGGTCTTCTGTGTTCAGACAAGTGCAGATAAGCATTGGTTAGAAATTGCGCACACGACAAATTTAAAAGGACTTACATTTAATATTTACAAAGTTTCAGATAATGGAACAGAAACTGTAACAGACGAAGGTCATACATATAAGTACGACAACACAGCAATAGCTGGCAGTTATCTTAATCTAGATAAGACAGACTCTGATTACAAATATGCGAATAATATCTACCATGATAAAAATTATGAAACTGATGACCTGGTTCAGATACACGCAGAACCTGTATATTGGCTTGCAAGTCAGCCGCTGACTACAAACAAAACAAATTCGATAAAAAATGGAAAAACATATAGAACATATTATGTCTGTGAAGTTAGTTGGATAGAGACAACAAAAGAAAAAGAAACAGATATATTTTACATATTGGCGAAGATTGCAGAATGATAATGAAGGAATACGATATGAATCTATCAGAGAAACCTAATAAAAAAAGAACCGCTGTGGTGGGAATCAGTTTAGTCGGTGTGCTTTTGCTGGTAATCGCAACTTATGCTGCATACACCAGACAAGCCTATCAAAGAGGAACAGCACGAAACAGAGATACAGAGATAGTCAGTTTTACATCAAATTATTTGCAGCTTTACACAAAAGGATCATCGGGAAATGCGTATGTTGCAAAAAATATTGTATATGGTACGGATGAGAAGAAAAAGGAATCTGTTTCGTTTAATATACATGTATACAATTACGCGAATGGAAACACAAGCCTCGTAAGCCAGAAAGATATTACCTATACAATGAGGATAGAATTTAAAAATGGTGCAGGTAATGGATACAAAGTAGAAAGTGACACAACTTCAATTACACCTGATAATAATGTATGTGAGATTAAGAAAACATTGATTGGACGTACAGCGAACGAAGATGTATTTACTGTTACATTTCCGGGAAATGAAATCGATAAATTGCAAATTACGGCCACTGCTATACCGGAGAAGGCTGCACTTACAAACAATCAATTTCTGGCGGCAACATTAGTTCCATGTACAACTGCATCAAAAGTTACCTTCAGGGCAGAAGGAATATTTTTGGATAAAGCGGAAGGAAAACCGGAGCAATACGATGGCTTTAATTATGGAATATCAATTTCAAGCGGAGCAGCGGATGCAGTGCTGACATGGAATGCTGCTGTATTGGAGATTGATAAGTTTTTTGTAGAAAAACTCGAAACGCAGAATCTTATTACGAGTAAGGATTTAGCAAACGGCGAATTAAAATTTAAAATGGACCAGTCAAATGGAACCGGGGACTTTTTGATATCGTTTTATATAAAGGATAAGTCCAAAATAGCAGAGAACTGGTCTGATATGGAGAAGATGATTCAATTTATAGCAACACAAAAAGCACAGTGATTATACCTTAGATAAGATAGCTTAAAAGGAGTAACGATGTTGAAATACAGAAGAATTATAGCTGGTATACTGGCAGTGAATCTTCTTGCAGGAAGTATATTGCTGGATTATACGGAAGTCAATGCAAATAATGTTAACACATCTTTGAATATGATATCGGCAGAAAACTCAGACGAAGTTTCTCACGCAGATGCAGAAAGTGTAAGTTCATCCGAGAAGACAGATACGGAAAATAAAGCGGATGAAAAGAATACAACACCAGATGCAAATGAAAAGGACACAGCTTCGTCTAATTCGGATTCAGATCTTACAAATGAAACACAAGAAGAGGAAACAACAAAGCAGGAACCATCATCCGAAATAGCAGCGGAGGATGCAAGCCAGCAAGCTTCGGAAACAGAGACAGAAGCAGAAGCACAGGAAATATCCGACACGATTTCCTTAAATAACTTAAAATTTTATACGGATACTACTAAAACTGCAACAATCACATCCCCACAACAGTTGATTTTGCTTTCACATTGTGCTCAAAATGAAATACAAAATAAAACAATTAATATTAATACTACCGGAGTGTTTAATCTTTCGACAAAAATAGAGAAGGGTACAGATTTATCGGAGTATTTAAATACAGCAGCAATTGCCAGTCAGGATTATACCTATCTTGGATTGGGAAGCACGGATTCTCCTTTTAAAGGCACGATTACAGGACAGACACCAGCAATAAAAACAAACACAACCCTGTTCCGTGGGATTTCTTCGCAAGCTACTATAGACAACAATCTTTCTGTTGAGTGGCTAGGAGACGAACCCAAACCAATGTTTGCCGAGACGTACTTGCTGGAAAGCGATGGAACGAAAAGCGATAGAACAATTCCAATTACATTCACGTCAGGAAACGGAAGCTTGCTTGGAACAGTGAAGAAAGCAACAAATGAAACAGAAGCTTGCCTTACGATAGGAAATGTTGTTACATATCGAGATAAGGTACAAGCCGGAAGTTCAACAAGTAACGACAACATCGGACTCATCTGTAACACGTTGGAAAGCGGTACGATTAAATTAGATGGATATGTATTTCCAACGGAAACAACGATAAATACAGATAGCGGTGCAGCAGGCGGTCTGATTGGAAAGATGGAAGGTGGTATTCTTGACCTTACATCCATTGGTGGAGCGAATATTTCAAACCTTACAGTAAACAGTTCATCTGGCAGTGCGGGAAGTATTGTCGGTGAAATGAGTGAAACTGCTGAAATTCAGGTGAATCAGAATATTACGATTACGAACCCAACTATAAAAGGGAAATATGCAGGTGGATTTGCAGGGAAAGTTGTTAATTCTACATTGTCTGGCAACAATACCATCACTGTAGAGGCACCAACTGTATCTCCTGGTGTAGATAAAACAGATTCTGCTGTGGGAGGTCTTATCGGAGATTATATTGTAAAAGCAAACAATCATACCGTGAAACAATTACCGATGCAAATTGCAATAGCCGGAACACCGAAAGTGACAACAATCACAAAAACAAACGGAGCTGCTATAGGTGTTAACGATGGAAACATAGGAGGATATTTTGGGGTTTTAGAACTTCAAGGTGATATTCAATATGAAATAAGCGGTTCAGATGGTGCGAAAAGAGAAGGTAAAGCGGAGTATACAGCTGGGGATGGCGGCACTTATGGAACAGTGATTGGAAAAGTAATCAGTGATAATAAAATGTCTTCATTGATTATCAATCATGTAAAAAGCAATTCTACAACTAATGGAAACTCTTATTATCAAGGCGGTATTGTTGGTGAAATTGGAAAAAATGTTTACCTGCAAGTTAGCGATGCTGAGATAACAGTATCAAACACAACTGCAAAAAATGAGGCATGCGGTTTCGGAGGAGTAGTAGGGCATTTGTCGTCAAACAGTATCTTGAGTATTGCTGATTCTGTAAAAGTGACTATTTCAGGTAATTCAAAGCTTAGTGCTGGTGGCGGAATTGTCGGAAATGCTTCATCCGGAAGCATACTTGAAATATCTGGAACAACAGACTTGTCAAATGTGACTTATAAAGAATCAGAATATGTTGGACAACTTGTTGGCATGCAAGATTGTGCACTTATATTTGCTCATGGTGATGGAAATGGCAATGGATGGAAATATATTCGAAGTAATAAAAATTCTAAAAATTTTAAAATTAATGATATTGGAAATTATGGAGAGGTAATTCGCTTAAAGGCTAGTACAACGATATCGGATGAACAGGGTGGATTGGATAGTGAATTATTATCTATTAATGGAGATCATGCAATCCAATATAAAAACCAAAACTTCAGCTTGAGTGATACAGAGATTACAATCAATTCGAAAGAAGATCTGGCATTGCTTTCAATTGCATGGAATTCCAGAGGCTTTTTTTCAGCAGACTCAAATTTAACAGATAAGAACTGGACAACGTTACAGAGTAAAAATATCAACTTCACCGCAGATGTTAATTTGAAGAACACTGGAATTATAGGAATTTCAAGAGATATAGATGATAGTGCGTACACAGGAAATATCAATGGTAATACCCATACATTGACATTGTCAATTGGCGAAACCTATGGATTTAAAGGGGAAAACATAGCAACCAATGATACAGAGGGTTGTGGGAAAATATATTCCTCAGGTTCGAAACATACAAATATAGGTTTGTTTTCTCGTATGGGAGGAAATGTAAGTAATTTAACTATAACTGGAAGCATTAATGCGGGCGTCAGTAATGGTAATATGTGGCTTGGCAGTATCGCGGCAAGACAAGAAATAAATGAGACTGTTATAAGTAATGTTCAAGTAACAACCGCGATTGCTTTTGACGCACAGGGCGATTCCAAAATAAGTTGCATTGGTGGTTTGTTTGGCAGTGCAGGAAAGGTAAAATTAAACGAAAATACATGTATAAAAAGTGACATTACACTTAGTAATGCAGGCAGCGGTAAGCTAACATATGTTGGTGCTGCGGCTGGATATATGTCTGCAGGATCACTAGAGTGTAATGGCGTAACAATTGGAGGGAAAATTGTTACGGATGCATCGATGTATGCTTATGTAGGTGGACTGGTAGGTTTTATGCCTCCGGATGGAAGTGATAAAGATACGAGTACTCAAGTAAATATCAAATCACTTACATTCGATGGATTCTCTATTACGGCCTCAAATGCTCAGACGGCATGCGGAGGGCTGCTTGGAGGTGTATGGGCGCGTTCTGCAGTTACATTTGCAAGTGATAATACTGCTACTACAACCAGTTTGACAGTGAAAAACAATACAAAGATAGAAGCACCAAAAGCAAGTGTTGGTGGACTGGCGTATAAGGCAAGTGGTTTATGGGAAATTCGCAGCAAGGGGATAGACATCCAGGCGTTAAACATCAACTGCGGTAATGATTTGGGTTTGCTTGTCTGCCATGGAGAAAAAAGCACTGTTAAATTCAACAAAGATGAAAAAAATGATAAAGAGGATGGTGCCCTTTATCTTAGAACAACTGCAGATTGGGATGATTCCTACAAACTGGATGCAAATTTGGACTTGCAATGTGGAAGTAATGCTGTTTTCGATGAGTTTGTAGCATATACAGCAGCTTCAAAAGAAAAAATTGCTAACAATGATGAAAATGGTATTGTCTCAATTGCAACAAAAGACCGTAATGGTGTAAAAGAAAATACTACTTGTAAGACCTATCAAAATCGTACAAATTTTGGGAAATCACATAAGATAAATGCAAACAGCAGATATTATTATGATTTAGATGAATATACAAAAAATAATACCAGTGAAATCGATACACCGGAAGAACTGGTGTTATGGAGCTGTGCAGTGTATGCGAATTCCAATATTAAAAAATATTTTTATACATTCAACAATCAAGAGAGTTCAAATCCAACAATCAGCGGTACGTTGAATATGGATAAATACAGCTATTATCCGATTCATTTGAACACGGGGGTTCAAATAACTGGTGCAACCATTACATTTTATAATGAACAGATTGAGCAGGCAGAAACAAATAATAAATCAACACAGGCAACAACACAGTCGCAGCATTATATGATGCATTGTGGATTATTCTTGGATCATTCAGTAAACGAGACCGCTACAAGTATTACACTGAGCAATGTTACATTTGCAGGAAGCATAGGAAAAGTAAATTCCAATGCATCCGGAGTACTATTTTCCGGTATGGTTCAAGGCTCGGAGTCAAACGGTAGACAGAACACTGCAAAGATGAATTTGAGCAACATTGTTTTGTCGGGCTTGAAAATTACAGATTATACAGATTCATCGTATGCACCATTATTAATCAATCAGATTGGAAGTTATACAAAAACAGAAATAAAGAACTTATCAACGAGTGGTTATACAGAAGGAACTGCAGTGGCATCCAGTATTATTGGAAATGCGGGTTCGGAAAATGGACATCAGATCAACATGGGATTCTCGGAGATTAAGCTTCCGGATACTACAGTAAATAATAAGGGTATCTTTACGCATGCGACATTGTTGGAAAGTTATAAGTACGCAGCGAACGATACTTCTGTGGCAACTTATAATTTCTATAAGAGTGGCGATTGGACATCAGATGGTACATATAATCATCAAGTGACATATGGTAAGGAAATATCCCATTCGACGGAATATAAAGATTTACAAAAGTGGTATTACGATATAGCAACGTATAATGAAGACGAAGGCTTAGTGGAAACAGGAGATAATCAGACAGATTTTTCAACGTGGCTGCCTTATGTGTATGTTTCATATAACGAAAACAATCATTCGCATGAAATCAAAGTAAATCAAAGAGTATTTGATATCACTGAGGGCTGCGGAACTTATGGAGATCCTTATGTCATTAAAGATGCCGGAGAAATGGAAATCATATCCGAGTATATGAGAACGAATTTGCCGCGTACAGACTGGAAAATTACGATCACTAAAGAACAAAACGCATATTGTACAAATCATTCAAAGGATATTACATTCCGTTACAATGGAGTACAGTGGGTAGAAGTTAGCAAAGAGCAAGGGGTAGATGTACAAAATGGTCAGACCAGAAGCAATAGCTTTATGCAGCGTTATATTGCAAATGCATATTATGACTTGCAGGGTACTAACAGACAAATAACATTAAATGATTTTAAAGGATTTGGAACTACAGATAATCCATTTCGTGGAGTGCTTGTTAGTACAAAAGGTGTAGAACTGATTCTGACAGGGGCAAATACAGGAAATGGACTTATTGCATATAGTTATGGAAGCGTTGTTAAAAATCTGACTATAAAATACAAAGGAAAGAAAAAGACGTTAGTTTATCAAAAAAGCTCTTCCGTATTTTATCCGACAAGCTGTTTTGGAGGCGCAATTGGTTGTATTCTTGGTGGAGATAATATTATTGATGGCGTAAACGTGACGCTGGATACTGGTTGGCTGAAACTTTCCGGGGCAAATAAGCATTTACTCCAAGTAGGCGGATATGTTGGTTCTGTCTGTGGCGGTGGTGTTTTATTTAGAAATATGCAAGATGCACCTGGTCTGACGGATGAGATGATTTCAGATAGGAGCGGGAGCGTAAAAGAAACTGAAACGAGATCCCTATATGTCAACCCTTATGTCGGAAGAGTGCTAGATGGGTATGCATTTGCTGACACAGCAAGAAAGAGTCTGAATAATACAGACAAGAACTATCAGATTCAAAATCTTAACTCGTCAGGGCCAAACGATACAAAACATATAACAGCATCAGGAAAAACAATCGAAATAAAAGACGCAGAAGGTCTGCTTATTTTATCTGCGATTGTGAATAGTGGAGCAGCTTCTTCAGGAAGCAGTAATGCTTATCAAAAAAATGAAGAAAAAGGATATGCATTTGGAAATAGTAAATATGCATTTGGAAATGGTGAATATGGTAAGGTGCGAAATGCAACGTATGACGGCATTGGCGCGAATGAAAAACCAGAAGATTTTAATACAGCAGTTAAAGATGATCAAACTGCACCGAGTGATAGCAACACGCCAGTATTAATTACAAAATATGCCGATAAAGATTTGTTCAATATGGCTGTTTTAGATGCAACAACAGGCGGGGCAACATTAACGTTTCCAAATGATGGAACACTTGATATGTCCGTATATAAAAGCTCCTATCAAGGCATATCAGCACGATATGTTTCTAATGCAGTGACAAGCAATACAGAAACAAAAGCAGCTGGAATTGTTCCGCTTATACAAGGTGTTTCCGGAAACGGAACGAAAATTATATTCGATATGAATGTAAGGGAATATGCAGATGATGATTTCCATGCAGCATCGGTCGGAGGGGTGTTTAATCTTTTTGCACCAGTAAGCGGCACGTGTAATGTGACAAATTTGACATTTACCGGAAAGACAGGAACAGATCCTAAGACTGGAGTACAGTTGCAATATTATACGTCTAACGGAGAGGTAACAGCACAGGCATCTAATAACTGGGGCAGCCGGTCATTTGTCGGAGTAGGCAGTTTTGTCGGAAGTACAGCGGGAACATTAACGTCTAAGTGGTATCCAGTAAAGGTTAATTTTGACTCAGTGAAATTTGAAAATATGACGATACAGAGTCCTGCTGTTGCTGGAGGGTTGATTGGAAATATTGCAAGAATATATACGCCTACAACGGATATAGGTATTCTTCTTCAACCATATGGAAATGAACAGACCGTATATCCTTATAATACATTTACTAACTGCTCTTTCAGAGATCTTACAGTAAAGGGGCAAGAAAACGCAGGAGGATTTTGTGGATGTATAGATGGAAAGGTTACTAATCAAAACAATTTAAATGTTACAACACAAAACTTTATAGTTGGACAAGATTCTACAATTTCAGCAATTCAAGGTAATTCTTCTGCAGGTGGATTATTTGGTTATGCCAGACGTGGAGTGGCTATAAATACTGTAAGTGGAACAACATATACAGCAATATGGGAAAATGTAAATGTGGAAGCCGGACAATATAGTGGAGGTATTATAGGGCAAATATATACTGATAGTAGTTCACCATATTATAAAATCCGGAATGTGAGAGTTTCTGGAAAAACAGGAACAAAATCTTTAATCAAGGTAAGATCAAATGGGGAGAAATATACAGGAGGTCTTATAGGCAAGATTAGTTTTGCTTCTGGTGTTACATTTAATATTTTGGATTGTGAAGTGCAAAATACACAAATTAATGAAGTAGATAAAGTTTCAGGAGAAAAATTAAGAACAGGAGGTCTTGCTGGGGGTGCAGATGGAAACGGAAAACTAAACATTCAAAACTGTTCTGTTGAAGAATCTGGTATGTATGGATCGTTAGTAGGTGGTATAGCAGGTGAACTTTGTATACCTACGACAATTACGGAATGTACAGTTTCCGGATCAGACAATGATAAAAATATTATAAAAGGTCAAAAGTGTGCAGCTGGAATTGTGGGTGAAATTGCCTGTGGAGGGAAAATAGGAATTCATAACAGTACAGTAAGTAACACTTCAATAACTGCTATTGATGATTGGGGAGCAGGCGGGCTGGTTGGAGATATAAATTGGAATGTTGTTCCTAAGTTATATTTTTATGACAGTCAAGTGAATGGATGTACAATTACAGGACAAAGAGCAGGTGGATTTGCTGGTAATATCAGGGGATATTTGAATGGTTCCAATTTATTATTAAAAGATACAACAATTAAAGCATCTGCAGTAAATAATGCAGGTTTACTAATCGGTTTGACTGGAAATCAAAACCTCCAACCGATGACAATTGCCGGTATCAGTATTCAGAAAACAACTGCAAAAGAGAACAATCGTAACATAAGCAAGTTATATGGCACATTGAATGAAACTGATAATACTAATGTAAAGAACGAAAGTTATTTTTCATTCGCAGATTACAATGGAACAGCATCGAATAATACGACGCAATCCTTACTTGATGCAGAGCAGGTATTTCCATACGTTGTTACAAGTCCAACCAGTCAATTAAGTGTTTACGACGCTGCAAATGCAAGCAAAGCACTATATGGTGACAGTGCCGCATGGACAAAAGACGCAGATGGCAAATATACTTTAAATGCTCAGACAATCTATCAGGATGCGAAGAATACTCAAAACAGCACCGCAGAAGGGAAATATACATATCAGGAAATGGGCGTTGAGCAGTTCCAGTTTACCAAAAATATTTCCACATATAATAAAGAAAATCAGACGAATACAGTTTCAAATGATTTTCCGGTATTGGTAGTGTCAGATAATGTATCACAAACGATCACGGATTATCTGGATATCGTAACAAATGGCGGATATACAAGGGCAAACAATATATCGGGACATGTAGATGCCAGTGTGCAAACCTATAAAGATACAGGTGGTAAGTTTGTACCTGCAACAAATCCTGCTTTAGAAGTCAAATATGCATCAGGCCGGATTTCTGAATTCGCCGCAACAACACAATATGATAATACGCAGTCACGTTTCACATTGCTGACAGTTACATTTAAAGAAAAAGATGAAAACGATACAGTACACAACTATAATGTGCAGGTACCGATTATTGTGCGCCGTATGCTGGAAATTGGATTTACAGCAACATTGAGCTCAGGAACTAATTACCGGGCAACAAATTACGATTTGATTGAAGACAACGCACATTTGCTGGAAAGCACAGGAAATGCATTTACGGCTTATCTTACTTATACATATAATAGTGATGATAAGGGCTTGTATTCCGAATATGGCTGGAATAGTTATATTAATGCAGGAGGAAATGTGTCGCAAGCACTGGATAAATCAATTGATTTTCAGGTTTCTAAGGGTTCTTCGCTGCCGGCAGGAACACAGTTGTCATTGATTGATTGTCAGGATAATAGCAAGGTATATTATTACACGACAGATTCAAATACTGGTAATACGATACCACTTAAGGATTTTAAAGACTCGTCAGAGAATGCATTTCAGGCAGTAAGCATTGGAGAATTAATGGGTGTAACTGCTACGCAAGATAATAATGGCACCTTTATCAAGGTGGATGCAGAGGGTGTACCGGATGGTGTAACGAAAGAAGATGGGAAAACTTACACCGCACCAACTGTCAAAATAAAGACGGCAAATGGATATGAGTATTATCGTAAGATAGAAACAGGTGAGTCGGGAACGCACTATGCTGTGACAGTAGATGAAAGCAAATTAAAAGATGGAGTGGGACCGATCAGTACGGTACATGAAAATTATTATCTGGTAATAACGGTAGCTGATATAACAAGCGGAACAGACCTAAATGGTTCCGTGCAGACGAAGATAACAAGTAATGGTATTCCATTTCATTTGAATTATCGTACAAGAAAGGGAAAAGTAGAAGACACACACAGTAATACTGCAAGTACTTATCAGATATCACATGGATATAAGCAGGAGCTGACAGAATCTGAAGCTGTGACGGGAGCAATTAAAAAAGTAACTGCGACGGATTCTTCTATGACAGTAGATGTGGTAGATAAAATTACGATTCCATCCGGACAGGCTTTCAATGAGCAGGATGAGTTGTATCAAAAATTTAGCGGAAGTCTGATAAAAACGTTGAAGCAGGAAAATTCGCAATCTACGTCAGCCGAAGTATTTCCAAACGGAACTACTGGAACGGCAGCATTTTATGTATATGTGATGGATGGAACAAAAAAGAAGTACTATACATATGCAGATAGAAAATGGACGGAAGCGGGAAGTACAGAAACAAAAGCATTGGAATATGAATGGACAGCAATCAACGGACTGATGGATTTACCATTATCTACAAATGGAACAATTGATTCATCGGTCAGCCTGCAGCAAATTCGTAAAATTGTGTTAGATAAAAATCAAAACAAATTCTATGTAGAAGTAAAGATGAATGCAAAATTACCGGCGAATGGATTGGATGTTATTCCAGAATCACAGCTGAAAGATGATGTACCAACGAATTATACGAAGTTGACGTATACATCACAGCTTGCAACAACAAGAAAAAGTCTGTCTTATAGTACGGCTCGTGCATTGCACCAAAATACAAAAATAAGCTATTATCGTGATGAGGCGGATGGAGTGCAGCTTACTTATGAAGCAGATGAAATTGGTCAGCTTGGAATCAATTTGTTGGATTTGCAAAATTCATATTTGGATGCGGCGAAAGAAAATACAATCATTGATACAACAGCAAGATATGATATGTCGGCAATAAAAGATTTGTCTTCGATATTGGCATCATCAAGTGGTATTCAGTTTAGCATCCAACTGCAAAATAAAAACACAGCACAGGCTACCGAAACTTATGAAGATGCACTTGAATTAAACGATTATAATTATATGAAAGTTGTCGTGAAATCAGAAAAAGTTGGAAAAGTACAGCTTACAGATGACCATAAAGCATATACATGGACTGTGCCAAAGAGCAGTTATTGGGATGATGATAAAAAGATCATGAAAGCAAGCAGCATTTTTGATGGTGATATTATGACGCAGGCAATACAATTAAAGGTCAATATAAAAAACGTAGACCAATTGCAACATTTGTATTCAAATTATAGGGTCGTTTTATCAGTGAGAATTATTGGTGAAGATGGAAATGTGGTAGAAAATACGATAGCTGAAGACAATATTATTTATACCATGGCAAGGGTGAAACCAGAGTTTCAAGATTAACAGGTGACCAATGGGGACGGGGTTAGTGGCTTTTTTGCGAGCAAAAAAGCCACTAACCCCGTCCCCATTGGTCTCCCTTGAAAACGTCCCTTCCCTGTGATAAAATATAAAATGATTTTTTGTACTTTTTTATCGATTAAAAAGCAGGAGGGAGGTCCGCCGCAGGTGTTACATAGAAAGAAACACTCGAATGACAGAGATAGAATGGCACAGAATTCAGAACATAGTGCGAAACAATTAAAAAACAGGCTTACTACTTCTATGATAGCTATTTTTCTATTGCTCCTTGCTTCGCTTGCAGCGACGTATGCCTGGTATATTTATAATACAAACCGTCACACGACAAACGTTAAGATGGCAGCCGGTACGGGAGTAAACCTGCAGATTAGTAATACATATGACGGGGATTACAGTTCAGCTACTGTACTTGCAAAGTTCCCAGGGCAGCTGGTACCGGTATCAACGAATCGGATCAGCGGGGGATTTCAGAAGGTTACGTTATTTAAAAATGGAGGACAAGGTCAGGCACCGCTTGTTACGGATACTTTTACAGGCGGACAGACAAGTGATTATTACCATACAAAGCTTTTCCTTCGAACGACAGGTGGTACAACCGATATTTATTTGTCGGATATTGGATTTGAGGACAGTGACGAAGAGAATCCGATTTCTTCGGCAATCCGAGTTGGATTGGTCGTGCATCATCCGGGAGAAGATCAGCCGCCGGATTCGGAATACATTTTCGAAATCAGTGATAAGAAGAATCCACAGGCACAGTATAATACGGATGATGGAGAAGAGGGGTATGTACTGGATAGTTCCAAAAGGGATGGATCAACAGTTCTGCCGAAACTATATACGTCAGATGCGTATTGCAATTATAATAAAAGCACCGGTGAGGTGACATTGAAGCAGAACTCGAAAAAAATCTGTACCGTGTCCGGTGACGGCGAAGGAAAGGCAGGGCGTTCTGTGGAAGTAGAGGTGTATATCTGGCTTGAGGGATGTGACGAGGACTGTACGGGTAATTTGTCCGGCACGACGTTACAGAATCTGGCATTATCATTTGCCGGAATTGTCAGATAAGAGAAAATAAAATGAAAAGGCAGGTGGGGACTTGTGGCAAAAGAGAAGAAAAAAGAAGAAAATTTAGAGGAAAAGCAGGATGTCAGACAACTGAGACATTCATTTAGAATGGCAATCGCAGGTTTACTTCTTTTGGTTCTTGTGGCAACGGGTACAACATATGCCTGGTTCTCACTGTCTGGAAGGGCATCGACTTATGTCACTCCGATGGGAGGAACAATCAGTGAAGGGACGACATCTCTTTTGATTTCAAAAAATGCTGCCGGCCCATTTGATAAAACTTGTGAATTGGCATACGCAGGGAATCCGGATTCGCTAAAACCGGTATCGACAGCAGATTTATCTCATTTTTATAAAGCAGTCGCACAGGATAAAGAGGGAATCGCGGTATTTTATCGCAATGCGGATGACGTTGTGGATGCACAGACGTTACATGGAACAGTCTATTTACAATGCCTGAATGCACCATGTGATGTATATTTTAATAAAGAGCAGTTAAAGCTTGGAACAGATGCGCAGGCTCTTGCAGCAATGAGATTTGGCGTGAAGATCACAGCAAAAGAAGGTACGAAGACATACATTTTCAAGTTAGATGAACTGGGAGCTACAGGAAGCGCACAGTCACAAAAGACGATTCCGGGCAGCGCACAAGTCGTATCTGCGGTAAATGGAAGTGGATTGCCGGAGTATGTAAGTGATCCGTCGACAGCTCTTTCTGATTATATGGCAAATGCAGGAAACAGTGACAATGATTTTAAGGCGGGGACGACCAGACTGATAAGACTTGAGAAGGATGAAGTGGCATCGGTTGAGTACTGGCTTTATCTGGAAGGATGCGATGAACAGTGCATCAATGAGGTGCAGAGTAAAACATCGGATATCCAGCTTGCATTTGCAGGTGTGGAAGTGGAATAATCTTGCCGGAAGAACCGACAAGCATGGATAGAAAAAGAGGATGAGAAAAAGAAGGTGAGGCAGGATGAAAAAAACTTTCCGAACCTGGTTTTGGGCAGTAACTACATTATTTGCAGTATTGGCATTTACATTTGCGACACTTGCATGGTTTACGGCGAATCGTGCTGTGCAGACGAATACTGCTACAGCCAGAACCGGGGATGAGACGTTGGAGCTACAGATCAGCAGCAGTGGTGGAAGTAGTTTTAAGAGTGTAGAGACAGCACAAATCACGCAGGTAAATCAGACAAATTCAGAATTTCTGTTACCTGTGTCCACGGCTGATTTGAACAGCTTTGTATATGCACCATTTACCAAAGATGGTAAGGCTTCTGCTTTTAAAAAGGTGGACGATGAGGCAAATTATTATCATGGCCGGGTGTATTTGCGGGCAGAAGGAGAGGGCTGGCCGGATGGCAGCAGGATGAATCTGTATCTGGACCAAAGTGATGGGCTTTTGGGAGATGCGGCAGATGGATATTTGTTAAATGCATCCAGACTTGGCTTGATTTTTGGCGGAGACACTTCGAATCCGATCATTTTACGACTAAGTGAGTCAGAGAATCCGGAAAATGCTCAAGTGTATAATACAGAAGTAAATGGAAAATTACTAGGCAAGAACCAGGTTCTGGGTTATAATGAAAATGGCGTGTTTGCTACGACTGACCCATCAGTATTGGTCAGTGATTATACGATCAGTTTTACAAACAATCAGATGACTCTACCAAAGAGCGCGCTGCTTAGTATGGAATTTGGAAAAATCTATGCAGTAGACATTTATTTTTATCTGGAAGGCTGTGATCCGGATTGTTCGGAGAGTGTTCAGTTTAATGAAGCAAATCTTCATCTTGCATTCTATGGTGTACTTGACCAGAAGGAGGGCAATTGATGAGTAGGACAAAAAAAGAAGAAAACCAGGCAGTCAGAAACCGGTTATACACATCCATTTTGCTTGTGCTCTTGGCTCTTGCAGCAATTACAGCAGCGACAGTTGCCTGGTTTTCCATTGCAGATAAGACAAAGGTTAAGTCGATGAGTCTGGATATTGAGTCAGATGTGGATCTGAGGATGGATCTGGATGCACATGATTATTTTGAACAATATGTAAAGAAGCTTTCATTTGAATCAATCGCACAGAGGATGCAAAGTGAGAAAGGGTTTGATATGCAGACGACTCCGCTGGAGCCGGTCACGACAGCAGATCAGAATATATTTACATATGAGAATGGAACGGAAGTACCGGATACGAAGGGTGCATATTTGACATTTACGTTACATTTTATGGCAGAAAAAGATATGATCGTCCATCTGAACAGTGCAGACAGCAGTGATGGTGCAGGGGATGGGACGAATATCAGTTCAAGTAATGCAGAACTTCCGGAAGCGATGAGGATTTCTTTTACAGCGGATGGACAGACCTGGATTTATGATCAGGGTATGGGAGATACGCTTTCCACTTCCGCTGCAGCGACTACGTTTGGACTTCCTTCTATGGGAAGCACAAGAATTAACAGTAATAACGCAATGTTTTCATTAAAGAAGAATATCGATAAGCCGGTTCTTGTCCATATATGGATGGAAGGTACAGACCCGGCATGTACAGACAGTCTGAAATCCGCAGACTACGCAATTCGGATGCGATTTACGGGTAAAACTACAGAAACTATAAACACAAGGGAGAAATAAGTATGAAGACACTAAAACGAATAGGCACAATTGTGATCAGTGTGATTCTATGGGCAATCATTTTGCTCGCTGCACTGTATGCATTTACAACAATGGCGACAAAGGATGACCAGAGTGTATCAAGAATTCTTGGATATACACCGATGACTGTTGAGTCGGATTCTATGAAACCAACATTTTGCAAAGGCGATTTGATTTTCATAAAAAAATGTGATACTTCAAAGTTGAAAGAAGGAGATATCATCACATTTCACACAATTATTGATAATCAGTATGCACTCAACACTCACCGTATCCAGAAGATTGACGAGGTCAACGGTGTCAGAAGCTACACCACGATTGGTGATAACAACAACGGTGTTGCCGACCAGCATGTGATTTCCGATGGAGATATTGTTGGTAAATATGTCGGACACATTTCTAACCTTGGTAAAGTTATGAGCTTCCTTTCAAGCAGTATGGGATTCTTAATCGTAATCGTCTTACCGATGCTTCTGTTCTTTATTTATCAGGTATATAACCTGATTATGATCAGTATTCGTCTGAAAAAAGCGATTGCGGTAGAGAATGCGGAAGAACTTGCAAAAGCAGGATTAAATAAAGCAGATGTTGAGCAGGCTGCGAAGGATAAAGATGAGGCACAGGCGGCGCTTGAAGAGGCGAAGAGACTGAGAGAAGAAGCAGAAGCGATTCGCGCAAAAGCAGAAAAAGAGCTTGAGAAAGCGAAGCAGGATGAAGATAAGAACGGGGAGGAATAAAGAACCGTGAGTGAATTTTTAAAGTTTGCGTATGAAGTGTTGTCCCAGGTTGTATACAACCTTGTAACTTGGGTTGCGGCATTTATCAGATTGTTTATAACAGGATGGGTTCAATATTTCCTGATATTTAAAACCTATTTTCCAACATTGAATATTCTCGCTAAGATTTTATCAGTACTTTTGATACTTTTATTGTTAGCGATTCCGGTAGTGATCATCATACTCCTGATTCGTCGTATAATTTTGCATCACCAGTTAAAAGCAGACAGTACAGACAATGCAACATTGTACCGGGAGATTGGAAGACTGAACAAACAGGTGTTAGATTTGATGGAAGAGAAGAATAATATTCTGGCATTGAAGGTAAATGCGATGGGTGGTGTGGAGCGTATTCCATATATGGGTGCCTCTGCACTGACGGAGGATACGATTCCGAGTCTGGAGAATGTTACCGGAAATGAGATTCCATCCGGAAGAGCGATGGAGGCAATGGTTGAAAATACAGATCCAAACAAGGCACCTCTTGTGCGTGCAGTGATAGAGGGAAAGGAAGATACAAATGTAGCACATCGTTTCCCGAAGCTTTCGCTTGTGGATGTAAAATATAAGGATTTTCAGCCTCCACAGTATGACAACGAGATTTCGCTCCAGGAATTTACAGAAGGGTATCGTATGTTCGCGGCAAGCCAGATGGGGCTTTATTATACACCGGAGATTGTCAGAAGATTTGTGGCTGGCATGGCAGCAAGTAAGCTGTTGATTTTGGAAGGTATTTCCGGTACCGGTAAAACAAGTCTTCCATATTCATTTAGCCGTTATATGGATAACCCGGCAACCATTATTTCCGTGCAGCCGTCATTTCGTGACCGTTCCGAATTGTTGGGTTATTTTAATGAATTTTCAAAGAAATTTAACGAGACAGAGTTTTTGAGGGCTTTGTATGAAGCAAACTATAATCAGACTCCGACATTGATCGTGTTAGATGAGATGAACCTTGCACGTATTGAGTATTATTTTGCAGAAATGTTATCTGTTCTGGAAATGCCGAGCAAGGATGAATGGATTCTGGATCTTGTGCCGACAGCCTGGAAGGGTGATCCTTATAAAATGGATAACGGTAAAATTCATGTGGCAGACTCTACGTGGTTTATCGGTACTGCGAATAATGATGATTCGACATTTACAATCACGGATAAAGTATATGACCGTGCAATGCCGATTGAGTTGAATGAAAGAGCCGATGAATTTGAATGTGAGATGTATCCGGCGTGTGATGTTACCGCAGAACATCTGGAATATATGTTCCAGAAAGCAAAAGAGGACTATCCAATCAGTGAGGAACTGATGGAGAAGATGCAGAAGCTGGATAGTTATCTGATCACAAGATTTAAGCTTGCCTTTGGAAACCGTATTATGAAGCAGTTATATGACTTTATTCCGGTTTATGTTGCATGTGGCGGTACAGAATTGGGCGGTATGGATTACATTATCGCACGAAAAGTGCTCAAGAAATTTGAAAGTATGAATGTCAGCTTTGTAAGAGATGAGATCACAGGTCTGATCAGTTATATAGATAAGACATTTGGTGAAGACGGAATGCCGGATAGTAAAGAATACTTAAGACGCATTCAGAACTTGTATTAATTATATTGAAAAGTAAGGAAATGGATGAAGATGGCGGATACGATTAATGAATTATATTCGAAATACACAGAAGGCGTAGGGTATGCTCTGGAGGAGGATAAATATTTCCAATACCTGTTTGAAATGATTCAGGCCGGGGACAATACTCTGGAACAGAAAAACCGAATATTGCATAAGGTTGTAGATGAGCGCTGGCTTACAGTAGTAGAAGAAGGAATCGAAGCCATTTTCAATATTGTGGACAAGCCACGCCGTTTTATTACAACCTCAGAGGAAGTTGTGCCGGTTGCACTTGCAAAGAAAATTACGTCAGACAGTGTTCGGCATTTAAGCCAGAATACACAGTATATTACGACAAATGAAGCCGGCGACATTATGCCGACAAAGATTTTAAATGTAACAACAGAAGAAAGCTATGACTTATATGAGAATCGTTTCGTGTATCATCTGATCCAGCGTTTGTTTGCGTTTGTAGACAAACGAACAGATGTAATCTTCTGGTCGACAGGAGATGAGACTTGCAATGTAATGAGCATGGAAAGCAAGGTTGACGATGCATATGAAGAGATTTCTTATAAAGTTGAGATGACGATAAAAAATCGTCAGAGTCTTGTGGAAAATGACAATGACAACATGGACATATTCAAGCGTATCGACCGTGTGCGCAGAATGTCCAGAGTTTTACGCACCAGTTCATTTTGCGATATCATGAATGGCTGTTCCAGAGTACATAGTCCGATCCAGCGTACAAACTTGATGATGAAAGATCCGGATTATCGTACTTGTTATAAATTATGGCAGTTCATCGAAGGCTATGATGAAGTCGGATATACCATTGAAGAGCAGGATTCTACATTACAGTTCGATGAAGAATATTTGTTACAGATGTATATCAATATGATTACAAATTATACAGTGTTCAAGAGTCTTCTTGTATCTGATCCGCGCAAGATGAGTGAGATTGAGACAAAGAAACGTGAGCCTGTAAAACCAAAGTTTATAAAAGAAATCAAAGAAGAAATTGTAGAAGATCGCAATATTCCGGATGTAGAGATACGCAGAGTATTTGTAGAAGAAGTGACCCAGGCACAGCTCAATGCAGAGGAAAAATTAAAAGAAGAGACTGCGAAGAGAGAAGAATTGGAAAATTCTGTTTCAGAACTTCAATTTCAGATGGAGTCATTGAATCAGCAATTGGAATATTTAGATCAGATCAGAGCGCAATTAGAAGAACAGCAGGCAGAATTAGAGCAACAGCATTCAGAAGAAATTGCAGCTTACGAGAAGCAGCTTGCGGATGAAAAACAGGCACGGGCTGAGTCACAAGAGGCTGTAGAGCAGGCACAGACAGAAGCCAGAATGATGGTTGAGACGATGCAGCATGAGGCGGCCGAGGAAGTTGCGGCAGAGCGGAAAAAGGCGGCAGAAGAGGTTGCGGAAGAGCAGAGAAAAGCGGCAGAGGAAGTTGCGGCAGAGCGGAAAAAAGCGACTGAAGAAGTTGCAGCAGCACAGAGAAAAGCGGCTGAGGAAATTACAGCAATTCAGAAAGAGTCAGATGCAAATGTGTCTGCAATAAAGGAAGAAGCCCAGGAACAGCTCGCAAAAGCCCAGAAAATTGCAGAAGAAAAGATTGCAGAAGCACAGAAAAGTGCGGCTGAGGAAATTGCGGCAGAGCGGAAAAAGGCGGCTGAAGATGTTGCAGAAGAGCAGAGAAAAGCAGCCAAGGAAGTTGCGGCAATTCAGAGAGAGTCAGATGCAAGTGTGTCTGCAATAAAGGAAGAAACCCAGGAACAGCTCGCAAAAGCCCAGAAAATTGCAGAAGAAAAGATTGCAGAAGCACAGAAAAAAGCAGCAGAGGAAGTTGCGGAAGAGCAGAGAAAAGCGGTCGAGGAAATTGCAGCAGAGCGGAAAAAAGCAGCAGAGGTTAAGAAAGCCGCAGAAAAAGAAATCGAGTCAATTAAGAAAGTGACTGAAAAACAGGTGAAAGCAGCACAGAAAGCAAAAGAAAAAGCAGAAGATAAAGCAGAAGCTAACAGTCTGTCACATTATATCGTTCAAGCACTTCAGGAACGTAAGGAGCGTAAGAATACAAAAAATGACGGAGAAGATAAATGATAAAAAAGATAGTTTTTGGCATTATTAATGTTTTTTCAGTATTGATTATTATTGCAGCAGTTTTTGTGTTGTGTACAGTAATTTTCACAAAATCAGGAGAAGCTCCTTCGGTGTTTGGTTATACGGCATTACGGGTAACTACAGGAAGCATGAAACCAACGTATGATGTTGATTCGTTGATTGTTGTAAAAAAAGTTGATCCTGAAACAATAAAGGTAAATGATGTAATTTCATTTTATTCGCAGGACCCCGTACTCGATGGAGCGGTAAACACACATCGTGTGGTGGAAATCCTGGAGGAAGAGCAAGGACGAGTATTCGTTACCAAAGGTGATAATAACAATGTAACAGATGCATATAATGTCGAAAGTGAATATCTGATAGGGAAGGTAGTTGCTTCTTCAATAGTAATAGGAAAAATTTCGCGTCTGGTTGCGAACCCACTGATATTCATTCCAATCATATTAATTCCACTTGCACTTATTCTAATTAGCAATTTGGTTGGAACTGTCCATATGGCTAAAAAGATAGCGAAGGAAGAGGAAGAAGAAGCTATACGAGAAGCAATTCGAAAAATTAAAGAAAAGCAGCAATGAGAGCCAATTCGGGACGGGGGTTTCTGGCTCTTGGCCATTTAGGGACGGGGTTTTCCGGCTCTTTGGACTTTGAAAAATAAAAAAATTGGGAAGGTGAAAAAATTCACTTTCCCAATTTTTATATCCATTTCCAGAAAAAAGCCGGAAAACCCCGTCCCTAAATGGTCTTCTGGTTTAGCAGCTTTTCAATGACGGAAATATCTTCTTCTAATTCATCAGCAATTAATTCAAGCGATTTCCCTTTTGCAAGTTTTGCTTTGATTTTTTGCATTAGTAAGTCTTGTTGCCCTTTTGCAATCCCCTGCTCAATACCAGCCTCCATTCCGGCCTGAAATTCAGCCCTGCGAAGTTTTTTCTCTTCCAATTCTTTGTCATATTCAAAAATACTCATATTGATTACCTCAGCTCGGTTAGATGATAAAAAATCGCGTAAAATATTTTCGTTTATGCATTCTGTTACTGCTTTCTCTACAGCCTCTTCCAATGATAATTCGTTAGAAGAGACATATTTACGCACTCGTGCTACATACTGAGCATATTCCTTGAGTGTTTGACATTGCTCCATCAGGGCCTTATTATGGCCATCATTTACATTTAATACGGTTACGCGTAATTCCAAATCAGGGTCTTCTGTTGGACATTCGTAAGCAGAAGATAATCGGAATTCAGTTAAATCATTAATCTCTTTTGTACCATTATAAAAAACTATAAATTTTGGAGCAGGTATCTTTTGAATCGTAGATGAATATAAGGATTGTTGAACTACCATCTTTTGATATTCGTTTGAAATATAGAATAAATCTCTCAATGGCATGTTGGGATTATAGGTCGACTGGTGTTCATACAGATATAAATTCATATCCATAATAAAAGCCAGATCGTTTTTCATTCCCAGATAGATTGCGTTTTCCAAAGTTACTACCTGCAATGCAGATGCATCGGTGTAATTTTTCTTGTTCATTGCATTGTAGAGTGAAAGCAGGTTGTTTCTGTCTTTGAACAACATACGAAAGATAGTATCTTTGTACTTACGGTTCACTTTCCTTTGTCGAGAATGCAACGAGTACTTGTGGTTTCTTTGTGCCTTCTTGTGTTTTGCCATATTTAATTTTCCTCCTTTTTACAGGAGACAATCTAAATCTAATATTTCATTCGGCCTCCTGCTTTTATGTGTGATTGATATAAAAGCATAGACTTTTGAAATGTAATTAGAAAATAGATGGTGATACGCACCTTAGATTCATAAGAAATATGCTTTGTTATAGTGTAACACGAATAGGGAAGGGAGTGCAAGAACAATTAAAGCGCCAATTCGGGAGCCAATTCGGGACGGGGTTTTCCGGCTTTTTTGCAAAGCAAAAAGCCGGAAAACCCCGTCCCCAAATGGCTCCTAATTCCCTCTTGACTATTATGTAAAACAAGACTATAATAATTAACATGACTTATATTTTATCACGTTAAAGCGTAACGATTTAAAGTGTAGTGCTTTAAAGCGACAGTTACAAAACAATATAGGAGGAATGGGTATTATGAAAGCAAAAAAAATAGCAGCGGTTATGTTAGCCGCAACAATGACATTATCATTGGCAGCATGTGGAGGCAGCTCTTCATCAGATTCAAAAAGTGCAGATGGCGCATCAGATTCTGGAAAAGTATACAAGATTGGTATTTGCCAGCAGTTAGAGCATGAGGCACTTGACCAGGCTACAAAGGGATTTGAGGATGCCTGTGAAGAAAAATTTGGAAAAGACAACGTAACATTTGATTTACAAAATGGACAGGGCGAGCAGGCAAACTGTGCAACAATTGCAAATAATTTTGTCGCTGATAATGTGGATTTGATCATGGCAAATGCGACTACAGCACTCCAGTGTTCAGCAGCCGCAACAAGTGATATTCCGATTCTTGGAACATCAATCACAGATTATGCAACAGCTCTGGATATTTCCGATTGGACAGGAGCAACAGGAATGAATATTTCAGGTACAAGTGACTTAGCTCCGATTGATAAGCAGGAAGAGATGCTTACAGAATTAGTACCGGATGCAAAGACAGTTGGTATTTTATATTGTTCAGCAGAGCCTAATTCAGCATATCAGGCAAACTTATTTGCAGAAGCACTGAAGAAGGATGGAATTACATGTAAAGAATATACAGCGGCAGATTCAAATGAGATTCAGTCAGTTGTGACATCAGCAGTAGCTGAGTGTGATGCACTTTATATTCCTACAGATAATACAATGGCAGCAAACACTGAAATCATCAACAACATTTGTCTTCCGGCAAAAATTCCTGTAATTGCAGGTGAGCAGGGAATCTGTTCAGGATGCGGTATTGCAACATTATCTATCAGCTACTATGATATCGGATACAAAGCCGGTGAGATGGCATATGATATTTTGGTAAATGGTGCCGACATTACAACAATGGAGATTGAGACAGCACCAAACGTAACAAAGATGTACAATCCGACAATTTGTGAAGAACTTGGAATTACAGTTCCAGATGAATATGAAGCAATAGAAGAATAGAGGAATAAATTATGGGGATTTATCTGGCAAGCCTAAACCCGATGACTCTGGTACGTGCCCTTCCGGGTAACGTTGCTCAGGGAATTATTTGGGGAATTATGGCACTTGGGGTATATATTACATTTCGTATTTTAGATTTTGCAGATCTTACGGTGGATGGTTCACTTGCAACCGGCGGAGCAGTAGCAGTTATGCTGATCCGCGGGGGCATGAACCCGGCAATTGCACTTATATTTGCGTTTTTAGCAGGAATGGCAGCAGGATTTGTGACTGGAATTTTGCATACAGTATTTGGTATTCCGGGAATTCTGGCAAGCATTTTGACACAGATCGGATTATATTCTGTAAATCTTGGGATTATGGGAAAATCAAATCAGGCAATCAATGTGCTTCAATACAAACTGGTTGCATCTCTTCGATATGTTACAGGAGAAGGAAGCGGATTTTTCTTTGTCAAACTGATTCTGGCAGCGATTGTACTGATTGCAATTATTTACTGGTTTTTCGGAACAGAGCTTGGAGCCGCTATCCGTGCTACAGGATGTAATCCACAGATGGCAAGCGCACAGGGAATCAATACATCATTTAATAAAGTTCTTGCACTTATGATTTCCAATGGACTTGTAGGTCTCTGTGGTGGAATTTATGCACAGTATCAGGGAGCAGCCGATGTAAATATGGGTCGTGGAGCAATCGTAATCGGACTTGCAGCAGTTATCATCAGCGAAGTTATTTTCGGAAAATTCTGTGCAGGAAAGAAAATTGCATTTGCACTTACATTAGGAGCGGTATTTATAGGAGCAATCATTTACTATATCGTAATTGCATTTGTATTATGGCTGAAGATGCCATCAGATTATATGAAACTGTTCTCCGCAGTTGTGGTTGCATGTTTCCTGGCAGTTCCTTATATGAAAGAAAAATATTTCAAGAAACGGAGGACTGCATAATGAGTTATATGTTAGAAATCCAGAATATACATAAAACATTTAATGCAGGAACGATCAATGAAAAGATCGCATTAAATGGAGTAAATCTCAATCTGAATCCGGGAGATTTTGTTACAATCATCGGTGGTAACGGAGCCGGAAAATCGACAACATTGAATGCAATCGCAGGTGTGTGGGGTGTTGACCAAGGCAAGATTATTATTGATGGCGTAGATATTACAAAGCTTTCTGAACACAAAAGAGCAAAATTCTTAGGTCGTGTATTTCAGGACCCGATGACAGGTACGGCAGCGACAATGTCAATTGAAGAAAATATGGCGATTGCCGCAAGACGAGGACAGAGTCGTGGGCTTGGCTGGGGAATTACTAAAAAAGAGCGAGAAGAGTTCAGAGAAAAACTCAAAGAATTAGATCTTGGCTTGGAAGACAGACTGAGCAGTAAGGTAGGTCTTTTGTCCGGTGGACAAAGACAGGCAATCACACTTTTGATGGCTTCTTTAAAGAAACCGAAGCTGTTGCTTTTAGATGAACATACAGCAGCATTGGATCCAAAGACAGCGGCAAAGGTGCTTACCCTGTCAGATCAGATTATCAATGAAAACAAATTGACAGCCATGATGGTTACACATAATATGAAAGATGCCATTAATCATGGTAACAGACTGATCATGATGCATGAAGGGAAAGTAATCTATGATGTATCAGGAGAGGAAAAGAAAAATCTGAAAGTGGCAGATCTCCTGAAAAAATTTGAAGAGGTCAGCGGTGGAGAATTTGCAAATGACCGCATGATGTTAGCAAAATAGTAGAGCATAACAGTAGTAAAAAAGTAGTATGAAAATATATAAGGGAAAAGAAAACACAGGGGATAGAAATTCTACCTCCTGTGTTTTCCCTTTTTAATCCATCTTTACTTTGTGGAAGCTTATCGCAAAGTAAATAATTTCTGCAATTGATGTCAATACCCATGAGAAGAAATACAATAAATACAAAGATGGTATTGTATGGAAATGGGCAAATATTGTATAAATCCAGATAACACGGAACACGCAGGAACCGATGATTACGAGGATAGTCGGAACGATTGTTTTGCCGATTCCGCGGGATGCGGCAATAGAGCCATCCATAAATGCACTGATGCAGTATGCAAACCACATGATTTTAATTCGCTGAAGCCCGGCACTTATTACATCTGGATTTGTAGCGAATAAGGATAAAAATTGTCTTCCAAACAGGAGTAGTAAAATACCGAATATGGCACCGGCAGCAAATGCATAAAAGACGCTGATGAAATAACTTTGCAGCATACGTTTTTTATTCTTCGCTCCATAATTCTGACTGATAAAGCTTGAACCGGCAATGTAAAACGCGTACATAAGATTAAAAACCAGGGTATCAGCGTTGATCGCAGCAGAGTTTCCGGATACAGTAACGGCATCAAAAGAGTTTAGACCGGTCTGTACGAACAAATTTGCCAATGCAAAAATCGCATTTTGAATACCGGCAGGAATACCGAGCATTAACACGGCAAGGCTTGCCTGCTTATGAAAACGAAGCTTAGAAAGATATAATTTGCATTCGTCATTGCGTCGTAATAAATTAATGATGATCAATGCGGCAGAAACATACTGTGCGATTGCACTTGCAAGTGCGACGCCCTCTGCTGCCATGTGGAAATAAACAACAAAAATAAGGTTTAATACTACATTCAATACACCGGCGATAGAGAGATAAAATAATGGCTTTGTAGTATCTCCGCGGGCACTTAATACACCGTTACCAAAGTTATAAATTGCCATGGCAGGCATACCAAGTGAATAAATTTTCATATATAATACAGCACCATCTATCAATTCATCCTTTGTGTTCAACAGATGAAGAATATTTTCCGAAAAGAGAATACAGATGGTACAGATGATCAGTCCGACCGCCAGACATACAAGTAAAGAAGTATGAATGGTTTTGGTAATGTTATCCTGATTTCCTGCTCCAAGCTCATGAGCTGTTCGTACATTTACACCGGCGCCCATGCCAATCAGAAAACCGGTAAACAGTGTGACTAAAAGAGTAGTAGAACCAACCGAACCAAGAGCCTGATAGCTGGAAAACCGGCCAACGATCGCAACGTCACTTAAATTAAATAAAACCTCCAATATCTGAGAAAACATCAGTGGAAGACTGAATAAAAAAATGTTCTTCCATAAAGACCCGCTAGTCATCTCAATTGTGCGGGAAAACCCCCTTTTTTTCATCTCCATAATTATGTCCCCCATCAACATAGAAATAATCCGGAATCTATGAACCGGATCAAAGAAAAATTCCCAAAATAAAAGCAATAGACCTCTTCGGTATTGCTAAGTTCATCGTAAATGTTTTACTAATATTTGTCAACTGTTATAAGGAAATCTCTGAAAGGTTATTTTTCTACTTATAAATAAGTAGAAAAGCAACTGATTACAGATTTTGTATCTTGAAAAAAGCCTGTAATAATCGTATACTATGAAAAGGCTTTGATAGAGCCTAGTATGAGAGAAATGTAGAGGAGGATATACAAATGAAAAGTAACAGCAGTATCAAAACAGTTGTAGCGGTAGGTATCGGTGCAGCACTATTCTTTGTACTTGGACGTTTCGTAGCAATTCCAAGTCCTGTGCCGAATACTAATATCAGTCTTCAGTATGCAGTACTTGCACTTTTAGCTGCAATGTACGGACCGGTTGCCGGTGGACTGATCGGATTCATCGGTCACACATTGATCGACCTGTCATGGGGAGGAAGCCCATGGTGGAGCTGGGTTATCACATCAGCATTTGTAGGTGTAGTGATTGGAATCTTTGCTAAGAAATTAAAAGTAGAAGATGGAGATTTCGGAAAAGGTAAGATGACTATTTTCGTTCTGGCTAATGTAATTGCACATGTAGTCGGATGGGTAGTTGTAGCACCTGTACTTGATATCTTGATCTATGCAGAACCGGCAAACAAAGTATTTGCTCAGGGTGTATTTGCGGCAATCTCTAATACAATTACAGGTGTAATTGTCGGAGGACTTTTGATTTTGGCTTATACAAAGACAATCGCAAAGAAAGGATCTTTGGATCAGGAATAAGATTTTTTTGAAAAAAAGACTTACAGCTGTCATTTCTTGTGGTAGAATAACTATCATATGAAATGACAGCTATATTTAGTTCATAGGAAAGAGGATCATGAATGATAAACGAGAATTCTCCGATTATTTCTTTTAAGAATTATTCTTTTCAGTATCGTGCACAGAAAAAACCGACACTGAAAGGAATTAATCTAGATATATATCCCGGTGAGCGTGTGTTGATCGCAGGACCTTCCGGGTGTGGAAAAAGTACATTGGCCGGATGTATTAACGGGTTAAATCCATATTCGAATCCAGGAAAATGTGAGGGTTCACTGGAGGTGAATGGAGTAGATGCCACCAAGAGCAGTATCTTTGAATTATCTGCCCATGTCGGAACTGTGCTGCAGGACCCGGATGGTCAGTTTATAGGTTTGACAGTTGGCGAAGATATCGCATTTGCATTGGAAAACAGTTGTACACCGCAGGATGAGATGCATTCCATTACAAAACATGTGGCAGAACTGGTAGGAATTGAGCATCATTTGGATTATGCTCCGCATGAATTGTCCGGAGGACAAAAGCAACGAGTAAGTCTGGCCGGAGTTATGGTGGATCAGGTGAGGATTTTGCTGTTTGATGAGCCGCTTGCAAGTCTTGATCCGGCGACAGGAAAGCAGACCATCGAATTGATTGATGAAATCCAGCAGAAAACAGATACAACAGTATTGATTATCGAACATCGTCTAGAAGATGTGCTCTGGCGAGATGTAGACCGCATTATATTAATGAATGACGGACAGATTCTGGCAGATTTATCTCCGGATGAATTACTTGCATCTAATTTACTGATCGAGAATGGGATTCGTGAGCCGTTGCATGTTACTGCTATGCGTTATGCAGGAATTGAAATAACCGCACAGAAGAAAGCATCTCACGTAGATTCGGTAGTATTAGATGAGGAAGATACAAAAAAACTCAATCAATGGTTTGAGTCACATCCGGTATTAAAAAATAATGATAAAAAAGAAGCATTGTTGGAAGTGAAGAATTTGGAGTTTGGATATGTGAAAGGGCAGAAGATATTAAGTGATGTCAGTCTATCCATTTCCAAAGGAGAGATGGTAAGTATTGTTGGGAAGAATGGTGCCGGAAAATCAACATTTTCAAAATTGATATGTGGTTTTGAAACACCGGATTCTGGTGAGATTCTGTTTAAAGGAAAGGACTTGCTTAAAGAGAACATCCGACATCGTGCAAAATATATCGGGTATGTAATGCAGAACCCAAATCAGATGATATCGAAGACGATGATTTTTGAGGAAGTGGCGTTGAGCTTACAGAATCAAGGATTGAGTCAGGAAGAAATCAAAGAAAAAGTCGAAGCAACCTTGAAAATATGTGGGTTGTATCCATTCCGTAACTGGCCGGTTTCCGCACTTAGCTTTGGACAGAAGAAACGTGTGACAATCGCAAGCGTGTTGGTACAAGATCCGGAACTTATTATTTTAGATGAACCGACAGCAGGACAAGACTTCCGTCATTATACAGAAATTATGGAGTTCTTAAGAAAGCTAAATGAACAGGGTGTAACGATCATTATGATCACACATGATATGCATCTGATGCTGGAATATACACCAAGAGCATTGGTATTTTCAGATGGTAAGATGATCGCAGATGGCAGTGCGGCAGAAGTGCTGTGTGATCCAAAGCTGATAGGTCGTGCAGCTTTAAAGGAGACGAGCTTATTTACACTGGCAAACCGATGCGGTATTGTACCGCCGGAAGAATTTGTAGAATGCTTTATAGAAGAAGACCGGGAGGTAAGAAAACATGGCTGCTAAAACTGTATTAAATTATCTGCCGAGAAAAAGTGTCATACATCGGTTGACCGGAACAACAAAGCTTGCATTCTTCTTACTGTTTACATTTGCGAGTATGATTACATATAATACGTGGGTATTGTTAGGATTATTTGCAGTGAGTATTGTGGCATTTCGATTGAGTAAGATCAAGCTGAAAGAAGTGCGGTTTATGATGGTATTTATGTTGATATTCCTGCTTTTGAACAATTTGTTTATATTTTTGTTTGATCCAAATCAGGGAACAACATTATATGGTACACGACATGTATTATGTCATTTGTTCTGGAGATATGATCTGACAGCAGAGCAATTGTTTTACATGTTGAATATTTCTTTGAAATATTTCGTGGCATTACCGGTTGCAATATTATTTATCTCTGCAACAAATCCAAGTGAATTTGCGGCAAGTCTTAACAGCATCGGGGTTTCCTACAAGGTGGGTTATTCAGTTGCGATAGCATTGCGTTATATTCCGGATATTCAGAGAGATTATCACAGTATCAGTCAGGCACAGCAGGCAAGAGGTGTAGAGCTTGGAAAGAATGAGCGCTTTTTTGCAAGATTAAAAAATTCAGTAAGTATTTTATTACCATTGATTCTGACAAGCCTGAATCGAATCGATACGATTTCAAATGCGATGGAATTGCGCGGATTTGGAAAGAACCCAAAACGAACCTGGTATATGAAACGTCCATTTGCAAAGGCAGATTTTGCAGTGATAGGATTTGGGGTTGTGCTTTTGGTTATAAGCCTGAGTGTGACGATAAAGTGGGGAAGATTTTATAATCCATTTATTGCTGCCTGACAAATAGATTGGTTTGCAAGGAAGAGAAGACAAGAAAGATAGGATAGTAAGAGAACGATGAATTGGAAGGAATTTGAACAGAGATTCCCGATACAATTGAATACTCAGCAAAAAGAAGCGGTACAGAGCGTGGATGGTCCTGTACTGCTTCTTGCTGTACCGGGGTCCGGGAAGACTACCGTGCTGGTGACCCGATTGGGATATATGGTGTATTGTAAGGGGATTGATCCGAGTAAGATATTAACAGTTACTTATACGGTTGCGGCAACAAAGGATATGGCGAAGCGTTTTGCAGGTTATTTTGGAAATGATATGGCAGAGCGCTTAGAGTTTCGGACGATTAATGGGATATGTGCGAAAATCATTCAATATTATGGAAAAATGGTTGGCAGGACAGCGTTTGAATTGGTCCGGGATGAAAAGATGACAGCAGGAATGTTGTCTAAAATTTATCAGCAGGTTCAACATGAATTTGCGACAGAGAGTGATTTGAAAAATGTCCGTACGCTTATTACATATATTAAAAACATGATGTTGAGTGAAGAAGATATTCTTAAGTTAGATGAAAAAGAAGATATTAAAATTTCGATTATTTATAAGGAATACTGCAGGCAGCTTCGGGAACATCATCTGATGGATTATGATGACCAGATGGTATACGCATATACAATGCTTCGCAAATTTCCTCAACTGTTGGAACATTTTCAAAATTTATATCCTTATATTTGTGTGGATGAAGCACAAGATACATCGAAAATCCAGCATGCGATTATTGCGTTGCTTGCTTCTAAAACGGAAAATTTGTTTATGGTCGGAGATGAGGATCAAAGTATTTATGGATTTCGTGCGGCATATCCGGAAGCATTGTTGTCATTTGAAAAGAATCACGCGAATGCAAGGGTGCTGTTGATGGAAGATAACTTCCGCTCGAATGCAAGTATTGTTGAGGCAGCAGACCAGTTTATCCAGAAAAATACATTGCGTCATGAAAAGCATATGCGGGCAACAAAGGAAAGAATGGAAGAAATTAAAGAGATTTCTCTAAAAAGCAGGAAAGCCCAGTACAGTTATCTTATGAAAGTTGCGGATGGCTGTACAACGCAAACAGCAGTGTTGTATCGGGATAATGAATGTATTTTACCGTTGGTTGATCTGTTGGAGCGAAATAACATTCCATATCAGATGAGAAATGCAGAACTGACATTTTTTTCGCACAGAACAGTTTTGGATGTTGTGAACATTATGAAATTAGCGTTGAATCCGAAAGATACGGAAGCATTTTTGCAGGTATATTATAAGATCGGTACATATCTTCGTAAGCAGGAGGCTATGAGGATAGCGGAAATTAGTGAGGAAAAGGATTTGCCGGTGCTTGATGTGGCGGCAGATTATCAAGGCTTGAGCGGACATGTTATAGGATGCGTCAAATCAGTGCGGACGCATTTGCAAAATATGCTGCAGGAAAGTGGAGATAAAGCGGTCAATCGAATTTCACAATATATGGGATATCGTGAATATTTGAATCGAATCGGGGTAAGCGACAGCAAACTGGAAATTTTACGGATGCTGGGAGCCGGGGAAGAATCGCCCGAGCGGCTTGTAAAACGTCTAGAAGAATTAAAATCTATTATTTTGGAAAAACAATCGGATGTACAGTGTCCATTTATTCTTTCTACGATACATGCAAGCAAAGGGTTGGAATATGAGCACGTGTATCTGATTGATGTGGTGGATGGGATTTTTCCGGAGCAGGCTTTGCAAAATCCGAAGCGGGCCTCAAAAGAAGAATTGCAGACTTACGAGGAAGAACGCCGCTTATTTTATGTTGGTGTTACAAGGGCAAAACAACAACTGACATTGTTTACAACAAACAGGGAAAGCGCATTTTGCAGGGAAATATTAGGGAAAACATTAGTTCAAAAGAATAGCGTAAAATCAGTTTCCGCTAATAAAATATTTTCTCAGGCAAATCCATATGCACAGAATACAAAATCAAGGATGAAGCCGGTAACAGCTGATGAATATAAGATGTTTAAAGAACAGCTTGGAGCAGGTGTGCTCGTGAAACATAAAAAGTTTGGTGATGGGGTTGTCGTTTCAATGGATGAAGAGCGTGTACAGATTTTGTTTGGGGAAAAGCTGCGAAATCTGGATATGCGTATGTTAATACAAGGAGGATTTTTAGAAGTGCGTTAGTGAAAACATGCATTTAAAAAAACTTCTTTTACGATTTAACATACATTTAACATAAATTTGATTTATCTTGCATACGTATTACATACAATTAACTCGCATGAAACAAGAAAATAATATTTGAAATAATGTGAGGAATTGGTATGAATGAGAAGTTACAGATCGTATTTGGGCTTGTAGGTGGTCTTGCAATATTTATCTACGGCATGAATATGATGAGTGAATGTCTGCAAAAAGCGGCAGGCGAGAAGATGAAAAGTATTTTAGCACTGTTGACAAGAAATCCAGTTTTAGGGGTATTGGCAGGAGCAATCACAACTGCAGTTTTGCAGAGCAGTAGTGCGACTACAGTTATGGCGATTGGCTTCGTAAGTGCAGGACTTATGAGCCTGCCACAGGCAATCTCGATTATCTTTGGTGCGAACATCGGAACGACAATGACAGCACAGATCATTGCATTTAAAATTACAGATTATATTTACATTATCATATTTATCGGTTTTATCATTTCTTTTGTGGCGAAGTCAGAGAAAGTAAAAAGTATCGGACAGACGATATTTGCTTTCGGTCTGTTGTTCCTTGGAATTGAAACGATGGGAGATGTTATGAAGCCACTGGCATCAAGTCCGATATTTACAGATTTGATCGCTAAAGTATCAAATATGCCGGTACTTGGAGTTGCGGTTGGTACATTGATGACGTTGGTAGTACAGAGCAGTAGTGCGACAATTGCAGTATTACAGAACTTTGCAGCCCAGGCTGGACCGGATGGTGTGACAAGTATATTAGGATTGACAGGAGCAATCCCGATTCTTCTTGGAGATAATATCGGAACAACGATTACAGCACTTTTAGCCAGCATCGGACAGAATAAGGATGCAAAACGAACAGCTGTAGCACACTGTATTTTTAATGTATCAGGATGTCTGCTGTTTATCTGGTTTATTAAACCATTTGCAGCACTGATTCAGTATATTTCGCCGAAAGGACCGGAAATCGAAGTGATTTCCCGACAGATTGCAAATTCACATACAGTATTTAATATTACAATGACTTTGATCTGGGTATGTCTGATTAATGTAATGGTTAAGATTGTTATGACTTTAATCCCGGATGGAAAGGCAGTTGCGGTAGATCCGGCAAAGCCATTGTATTTGGATGAAAAGATGACAAATCAGCCGACAGCAGCACTTCAGCTTGTGGCAAAAGAGATTTTGCATATCAGTGATATAGTGAAGGATGCGGTAAGTAATACAATTGAATTAGTTAAAACAGAAGATATCAGTCAATTGGAGGGCTTGCTTGAGAAGGGTAAAAATATTAAAGCATTGACGGATAAAACAACCGAATATCTGGCACTTTTATTTTCTTCCGGAACAATGACAGAGCAGCAGGCAGCTCAGACAGCGAGCTTAATGTATATTTTAAGTGATGTGGAACGTATGGGAAGCTTAAGTGTGGAAATTGCAAAATGTATCCGGGAGAAGGAACAAAATAAATATAAATATACGCCGGAAGCAATGGATGAATTACAGAAGAGTCTAAGAACACTGGAAAAAATGTTTATTGATTCAATGAAGGCATTGCAGGGAGATAAATCGGTTCAGATAGATAAAATGGTTAAGCGAAAAGATAAGATCATGGATTTGGATATTAAGATGAGAAAGGCGCATCTGCAACGTGTAAATAAAGGAAAATGTAAAGCAAGTCTGACAGCACCATTCACAAATATTCTTCATCTGATCGACCGTATGGGAAACAGCTGCTTAAATCTTGCGGATGTAGCAACAAATGAAATTAGTCTGAGTTATTTTATGACGGTGAATTAGAAGACAACATTTTTAAAATGTTGCCTGAAATCTAAATTCACCATTTTCGGCAAAGAAACCATAGATGCCTGAGTATTTATTTACGACAGAAATCATGCTTTGTACACCGAAGCCATGTCCACTTTTGTGTGAAACGGGAATGTCATTTTCAAAAGCAGGTTCTTCTTCGTAGCTGTTTGCAAGGTTGATACATAATTGTTCATTTTTTTCATAGAGTTTCAGATTGATATAACGACCTTCCGGATATGTGATTTGTGCACACGCATGAATCGCATTTTCCAGAGCATTTGAAAGTAAGCTGCAAAGGTCTGTAATCTGAAATCTTGAAAAATCAGTTGCAGTTACGGAAATAACAGTTTGGATTTGAAGTGCCTGTGCTTTTTCAATATAGGAAGAGAGAATCAGATTAACAGATTCATTTTCACAGTATTTTTGGATTGCACCAGACTGCAATGTTGTACAGATTTCGTTAATGTAAGAGAGGGCTTCTTCAGTTTTTTGTTCTTGAATACAGTTTTGAATAAAGTTCATATGGTGTTTTAAATCATGACGATAGATTGCGGCCTGCTTTTTGGAATCAGAAAGCTGCGCAATCTCTTTTTTTGCCTGGGAAGAAACAGTGGTGAGAAGTAAATTTTCACGCTCGGTACGACTTCGCTGGCTTGCATATTCAATCGTGAGCATTGAGAGAATAAAATAGAGCAGTACAAGAAAGCTGTCAAGAAAATCAATGACAACTGCACCGCCGGTGTAAAGTAAATTTGTATAAACTGTAAAAATATATTCCAAAATATAGTAAGAAAGAGGCAATAGGAAAAGTAACATTTGTGTTGTTTTATTTTCATATTTTAGTTTAATAATGTAAGGTGCGATTATTTTTATAACAAAAAATAAAAGTGGAATTGTAATCAGGCTGGAAGCAATATCGGATATAACAGGATTGTAATCAAAAAAGGATGCGATCAGTGTTCCAAACCATTTTCTCGGTGTACATAGTAAATAAGCAGACAGTACTGCAATCATAGATAGATAGAGGTTGCGGTGCAACCCAAATCGAATTAACAGAAAAAGCGGCAGGTGGATCAATAGGGGATAACAATGGTACAAAGTTGTTTCACCCATTATGAGATAGAAGAGAATCTGTACAATCCCGAAACCGCATATTGTCAGTGTGTAAAAACTTCTATGGTCTTCAAATGGAAAGTCTGCAAGATAAAGTGAGACGACAATTCCGAAAAAAAGAACCAGTCCATAATTGATAAAATCACAAAGCGTTGCAAAATTCATGGTGAAACCTCCTCCATTTGAAATGCAAGATAATGTTTTTTAATATCTGCCACCCTTCTCTGTGCTAAAGGGATAATCTTATTGTTTTGTAAATGCATATCTGTAGTAGTAATCGAACGGATGTAATTCATGTTTACAAGGAAGGAACGATGCGGAAGAATAAATTCTGAGTTTTGCATCAGTATATCAGATACCGATGAAAAACGTTCCGCAGTTGTAATCTGTTCTCCATTCTTTAGATAATAAATTACTTTTCGATTCAGTGCTTCCACATAAATCAATCCGGACAAATAAATTTTATGTACACCAAACGAACTTTTTACAATAATTGATTTGCCGGATTCTTCCATTCTCTTTTCCGAAATATCATCTAAAGCCTGAAAAAAAGCAGCTTTTTGTATTGGCTTCACAAGATAATTGGCAGCTTTGACTGTGTAGCTTTCGACAGCAAATTCCGGTGATGATGTAAGGAAAATAATATCGGAAGCTTTGTCAAATCCACGGATTTCTTTTGCCAGCTCGATGCCATTTAACACAGGCATGATAATATCAAGAAGATAGAGGTTAAACTGTTCATAGCGGGCGATGGAAGCAAGCTCAATGCTGCTACTGAAGGTTTTGATGGTTGACTTGTTTTTTCTTCCTTTAAAATATTCCTCCAACAGTTCTAAAATTTGAAGTTGTTCTGTTTTATCGTCGTCGCATATAGCGATTTTCATAAGTCGCTTCCTCCTGTAGTTTCATGTGAATTTATTATAACTTGAAATGAAATAAAATGCCATAGAGACAAGGTATCGTTCATGTCGAAAAAAGCGTAATTCATGTAGGTGTTTCCTCAAAAAGAATGAAATTTTGTACTATAGAATATAGAAAAATCGGATATTTTTGTAAACAAAGAATCATTCATGTTTTTACAAATATAGCGCAGGAAAAAAGAACACAGGGGGAACGCATATGTGGAAAAAGTTTTGGAATGATAAGAAAGGAATTATAATACTGATCTTTGTATTGACGGTAGTATCGTTGTCTGCGGCAGCATTTTTCGCAAATAAAAACGGGAAGCAGATGAAGGATGATTCAGATATTACGGTAGACCAGAAGACAGCGGAAGAAAAGAAGGAGACGGCAGAGAAACAGCAAGAAGAGAAACAGCCGGCACAAAGTAGCAGCCAACAGCTGGATAATAAGAGCATTCAATCCTCGGAAAATAAAGAAAAAGCAGATTCTACAAATAATAAAAAGGTTGCTTCTTCAAATGTGAATACCAAAAAAAAGAGCAAACAGCCGGAGAATCCGAATAAATCTTTTATAGACAAAGTTGTCGATAAGATTACAGGAAACGACGATAAGAAGCCGGAAGATACAAAAATAAAACAGTATAAGGTTACATTTTATACAGAAGGCGGAAGCAAATTAGAAGCACGTAAAGTTAACAAAGGAACAAAGATTGGTTCACTTCCGACACCTTATCGCGATAATTATATTTTTGTCAGCTGGTATTATGATAAGAATAGAGAAAAGCTTGCTTCAAAAGAAGATGAGATTAACAGTAATGTAAGTCTTTATGCAGAATACGCGGCACAGACACCACTTGAAAATGTAGAACAGGTGACATTTGCCAGTGCAACAGGAGTTAAGACAGATTTTAAGATTATAGTAAAAGCGAAGAATAAAAAATTGAATCTGGATGCTGTGAAAGCCGGGATTACAGCTTCGAATCTAACAGATCCAAAGCAGACAGATATTATAGAGGTGACAGGCGAAAGTGGAACGTTTACAATCTCAGGTAAGAATCCGGTTTCAGAAGATGGAAAAATGGACGCTGTGGATGGATTTGCCGAAGGCTGTACATATCGGGTTGCCTTGACAGATACCAGACTTTGTTTTGAAGATCAGCCGAAGACAGTAAGAGAATATAATTTTACAACAGATAAGAAACAAGTATTAAACACATCTTTAAATGACGGGATTGTATATATCCCGATAGAGGATATCAGCAATATCACTTCAGGAGATAAGAGTGTTGAAACATTGAGTATTGCACTTTATCAGGCAGACAAAGATGGAACACTTGGACCTGCCAATATGACGCAGGGAGAATTTGATTATACAAAAGGAGAACTCCATTTAGGCGATATCGTTTCTATTTATGCGGGATTAAGACCGGACAAACGTACATTGGATACGCCGAAGGAAGAGAACGGTGAGCTTGCGTATGTAGAGATTACTGCAAGAAATGGAAACCGGTATAGTTATAAAAATGCACAGCCGGAAGATGTTATTTTTGAGCCGGATATGTTGCCGATCCCAATAGGGGCAGATATGGATGAAGCAGCAGATACGATCACAGTGGATAATCAACTGCTTGATTATTCTGCCGATGTGTATGCAAATATCGAATTGGATAGTCAGACAACAGTGGATGTCGGAGATTTCATTATGTTCTATAGCGGAACATTTGGAGTCGAAAGCGGAAGCAATGCGGCAAAGCTTGAGAGATATGGAAAAATTACAGGAGTAAAGACAGGAGCAGGTGATACGACAACCATCGGATTCAAAGAGGTTGGCTGGGATGAAGTACAGCAGGCGATGGATATTTACGCAGAAGATACGATGACCGGTACAGATATGCTGGAAGGCGTAGATACAGCAGCCCTTGAAGCACAGATTGAGCAGCAGGCCCTTGAAAGTGGATTCGCAGAAGAAGCGGCACAATATCTTGGCTCAATGGCACTTGCAACAGAGAATTTTACAAAACTTAGTGATAATCTCAATCTGGAAGATTATAAAGTGACTCTGGAAGACGGAACACCTGTTTCGCCGGAAGAATTACAATTGATGGCATCTAATATCTCCGCAAAGTGTGAGATGGAACAAGGATATCCGAAAGCAACGATTAGCACACACCCGACCAAGCTTAATCAGGCGAACGGAACCGCTGCAAAGGATAAAGGTCTTAGCGTTCAGTTGGAAGTGCAGGCAAAGATTACGATTGGCAAGCAGGGCTCTGATAATCAGCTTGTGATCAACATTAGCGGAACATTTGCAGAAGAGGTAGGGATTGACCTCGGAGTAAGAAGTAAAGCAGTCTGGAAGGTATGGGGAATCTTCCCATATATTGCCGAATATCGCGTGACAGCCAATGTGGATGTATTGAATTATACCAGCGTGGAAGTCAATGCTATGATGATGACCCAGTCAAATGATGAAAGTGGAAATGAACATTTTGATGAAGGAGCAGAGATTGCAGGACAGATTAAAGAGTTGATCGACAGCAATAAGGAAAACGGAGAAGATGACGAATCGGAAGAAGGAAAAAGCAATCTGATCAAACGTTACAGTGAAATGATGAAAGGAGATTCGGATTGGGTACGTGTCATTGAACAGAATATTGTAGATAATGAACAGCAGGTTCCACCGCCGTTCCCGATTATTGCAATTAATACAGAAATCGATTTTGTTGTAAAAATGAATGCATGCATTTCTGTTGGATTCGATTTTGAATATATGACAGGAAAACGATATACATATACGATCGATGTATTTGCAGGAGCGGTTTATAACGATACCGTTACATTGTTAGAAGAGACATATCAGTTTGATTTCTATACGATGGGACGACTGGAAATAAAAGCAGGATTAGAATTTGAATTTAAAATAGGATTGTTTTCAACAGATCTGGCATCGGTCGGATTTAGGTCGGAAGCCGGTGCGTATAGTAAGTTATGGGGATATTTCTATTATGAGTTGAGGTATAGCACAAGTAATGGACGCGACCAGCAATATAATGGAGCAATGCTTATTGATGTGGGAGCATATCTGGAGGTCGGATTAAAAGCCCAGGCACTAAAGGATACCTTCTCTACAGAATTGAAGCTGTATGATAATGAATGGTCACTGTGGACGGTCGGCCGACAAGATAATGTGCTGGATTTTGCGACGGAGCAAGAAGAGATGCCGGATATCAAGTTGAAGCAGCATGTGAGGGATGCGATGCTTCCGGATGCAGTATTCTCTATGGATTATCTGGATTTGAAGGACGGCCAGGAGAAGCAGGCAATTTACAATGATGATTATGATTCCAATAAGGCAGAAAGCCTGACGAATCGTAAAAATTTTGATATCCGCATGACAAATGATAAATTCACATATGATCCGAAGACAAACACGGTCAGTGTAAATCCGGAAAAAGACGATAAAAAACTGGAAGGCGAGATGATTATTACTTGGATTCGCTACCCACTGGCATTTTCATCAAGACCAATTCAGAGAACAATTTCTCTGTATTGGGACAATCTGCGTGACGGATATGTCATTGTTCCGTATACAAACGGTGGAACATATATCAATATCATCAATGCAAAATTTGAAGCAAAAGTAGAAAAACCAGCAGATCCGGTAAAACCGGGATATGATTTTGCAGGCTGGTATAGTGATGAGACATTGACAGAAGCTTATGAATTTCCGGAGAGCATGCCTGCGGCAGATACAAATATCTATGCAAAATGGGTTGCCAAAGCAGATACACCATATCGTGTAGAATATTATACAGAGCAGTTGCGTTCAGGAGAATACGAGCTGGCAGAAGCAGAGGAACTGACCGGTACAACGGAAAGTTTCGTGACACCAGAGATAAAAGAATATGTTGGTTATCGGATGCCGGCAGAACAGGAAATCAAGATCAGTGCAGATGGAAGTTCTGTATTACGTTATTATTACGCATTAGAAAATCATACAGTTACATTTGAACCGGGCGAAGTCGGAGGAGAAAAGGTTACTTACGATTTGAAATATGGCGGAACGATCATTGCACCAATGATGGCAGCAAAAGGATATACATTTACCGGATGGGACAGCGAAGTTGTTTCAAACATGGGAACAGAGAATCTTGTCTATACCGCACAGTGGACGAAGAATCCGGATACTGCTTACAGAGTAGAGTATTATGTACAGGATGTCGACGGAAAATATAAACTGAAACATCTGTATGAAGGCATGGGCTTCACAGGAGAAGAGATTTCGGCAGACACATTGAGAAATCTTCCAATCGACGGTGAGACGACTGCTGAGCAAAAATATGTGGAAGAAAATGGAGTTGTATTTGAAAATCTTACAGTAAATGGACTGGCAAAAGAAACTGCGGTTGTAGAGGGAAGTGGAAAATCTATAATCAAGATCAACTACAAACGTGAGAAGTACAAAATAAGCTTCTCTTATGGTTATGACACCGGAGACGGAGAACAGTCATCAAGTCAGGAATCTTATTATGGAGATCATATCCACAGTCCGGAAAAAATGCAGCGGACGGGATATACATTTATCGGTTGGAGCATAGACGGGGTAAATGTAGTTGAACCGGAAAATAAGATGGGAACCGGAGATGTTGCATACACAGCTTTATGGAAAGCGAATACATATACAGTGAAGTTTGATAAGAATCATGATGCGGCTACAGGCGAGATGGAGCAGATGCAGTTTGCATACGATGAAGGACAGAATTTACATGAAAATGCATTTGTACTGGATGGATATGATTTTCTTGGATGGACCACACGAAAAGGAACAGGCGTGGAATATGAAAATACTGCAAGTGTCTTGAATTTGACGGCAGAAAATGAAGCAGCCGTTACACTGTATGCAGTATGGAATATGAAGAATTACAACATCATTTACAACAAAGCAGAAGGACTGATAAATACTAATCCGTCAAATTACAATGTTGAGACAGAAACCATTACGTTGATGGATCCTGTACGAAAAGGATATACATTCAAGGGATGGTATGAGAATGAAGCATGTGAAGGAGAAGTGGTCAGGGAAATTAAAAAAGGCTCTGTAGGAGATAAGATATTCTATGCAAAATGGGAGGCGAATACAGACACTCCTTATAAAGTAGAGCATTACAAAGAAGCACTCGATTGGAACATGGTTCTTGCAGATACAGATGAGCTGAAAGGTACATCTGACAGTCTGGTGACATTAGAAACAAAGAATTATGAAGGATTTATAATACCGGAAGTGCAGACTGTGTCAATTGCAGCAGATGGAAGTACGTGTGTCCGTTATGAGTACAAACGTAAGGATGTAACAGTTACATTGAATGTGGATGGCGGTATACTTCCAGAGGGTGTCGACTCTGTCATTTATGGCAAATATGAATCAGAATTACAGCTTCCGATTCCGCTAAGAGAAGGATATGGATTTGAAGGCTGGTATGTAGGAGAAGAAAAATTCACAAGTCATACAATGCCGGCAGAAGATACGGTATTACAGGCAAGATGGGTGGCAGGACAGTATGGATATACAGTGAATTATTATCAGCAAAATGTGGATGGTTCTGAAAATTATACATTAAAAGAATCCGTTCACCAAACAGCGGCAATGGATAGTGTTATTGAGCCGGAATTAAAACAATATACAGGATTTACAGCACCGGAAAAAGCAAAGCAGATCATAGTAACAACAGATGAGCGGGCAAATGTGGCAGACTATTATTATACGAGAAATAAATACTCCTTAAGCTGGGATCTGGATGGCGGTATGGCAGTGGCTGGCTATACAGAAGGACAAGTCTATTATGACACACCAATCATAGCACCGGCAGCTGTAAAGGATGGAAATTCTTGTGTATGGAACATGAAGATAGAGCAGAATATGCCGGCGAAGGATCTTGCTTATAAAGCAGTATGGACTCCTCAAAGCTATCAGCTTACAATGGAGCCAAACGGCGGATATGTAACGGGTGATGGTGAGCTTCTGACAAAAACGGTTACATATGGAACAGCTTATGATACGCTACCGAAGCTTGAAAAGGAAGGATATACTTTTGCCGGATGGTATTCAGAGCAAGAAGGCGGCACAGAGATTACAAGTGAGACACTGGTAACAGCGACAGGCGACCACACCATTTATGCACGTTTTATACCGATCAATTACAAGATTGATTATTACGGCGCAGATGGAGCAACAAATACGAATCCGGCACAATATAATATTGAAACAGGCTTGCTTACACTATCAGCGGCAGAAAAAGAAGGATACAGATTTGAAGGATGGCACGAAAAGGCGGATTTAAGTGATGATACTGTTGTGGCAATTCCTGCAAAGAGTACGGGTGATATCATTCTCTATGCAAAATGGAGTGAGAATCGCTATAAGGTTGTATTCCATTCCAACAATGAGGAAGACAGAAGTAAGGTTCAAAATTTCTCATATACAGAAGTGAAAATGCTGGATACAAATCGATATGTGCGAGAAGGCTATACATTTGCCGGATGGTCATTGATACCAAACGGAGAAGTTGTATATGCGGATTGTCAGACAGTAAGTAAATTGTCGGCAGTTAATCAGGGTGAAGTACATTTGTATGCAGTATGGACGCCGAAGGCATATCAGATTCTATATGAAAATATGGATGGAGCAGAAAATGCACCGGATAACCCGACTGAATTTACCGTTGTATCGAATACATTTAATTTACACGAACCGGTAGGAAAACCAGGCTATACATTTGATGGATGGTATAGTGATTCATCTCTTACAAAGAAGGTTAGTGGAACAATCATACTGGATGCACTACATGACTGGCGATTCTATGCAAAATGGAATCCAAACCCATACACCGTTACATTTGACAGTTGTCTGGGTGATACAGTGCCGGTAGAAACACAGCTGATGATGTACGATGAAGCGGACAATCTGAATCTGGTTTCTGAAATGAGAAACTTTAAGAAACCGGGATATACATTTACCGGATGGGCACTGGAAAAAGATGGAGCAGTTGTTTATAAAGACGGTCAAAACGTTAAGAATCTTGCAGGTGAAGGCAATGTAACATTATATGCTGTATGGGAGCTGAATGTATTTAAAATCACATATGATCTTGGAGCAGGAGGAATCAGTCAGACAAATCCAGAAAGCTATAGTATTGAAGATAATGACATACAGCTGGAAGCACCGGCTGCAAAAGACGGTTATCAGTTCCTTGGATGGTACGACGCAGATACATTGGTATCTGAGATTGTAAAAGGAACACAAAAAGATTATAGGCTGACCGCAAAATGGGGATATGGAGGTACATTTAATCTGGTATACGTAGGAAAAGAGGGTACTCGTTTAACCTACAAAGTGACTAGAACATTACCGGAAGGTACTGTGCCAACAACAAATCCACAGCACATTTATTATCGTACAGTAAATGGAACTGCATATGGTTCTACCGTTGATTCAGAGAGTGATAAATGTCATTTCAAACATGTTGGAGGAGAAGATGTATATTTGACATTTGGACAGAACGATATGGAAAAAACATTCACGATTGAAGAGTGGGGAATGAACACAACAGCGGATAGTGCAGCAGGATTCCAGTTAAATAATACAGCTCGTTATTATAATATAGAGCTTTATAAAATTGTAGATACAATAGGAACCTGCGGAGGCGTATTAGGAGAGCAGACTTCTTCTCAGCGCGTGATTGATGCAGAAAAAGCATACTGCTTGGAAGATTTGATAAAGGAATGCTATAATCAATGGCATAGTTATACAATCCGTACAGGAGATCCGAAGATAAACAATTATCATTATAATGAAAGAACTCCATATACATTTAATAGTTTGATGGAAGTTTTGAGAAGCAAGAATGTTAATGAAGCAAAGCAGAAATACATTGCAGGAACAGCAACGAATGCCGGTTTCCGTATGACTTCGGATTTGAAGGAAGTAAATGATGGATATCTATGGTTTAGATTTTATGGCGGCGGAGCATATTTTGCAGAGTATAAGCTCGATCTGCAGGGAAAGGGATGGAAAATCGATGTTCCATTCCCATATAACGGATCAAAGACAAATGGAGCAGAATATGAGAGTAAAAGTCATAATGGACAAGTTGTATTTGGCTCACCGTGCTATGCAAGGATCGGAATCAATGACAGAGTACAGCTTGAACTTGCAGAAAGTGGAAAAGGAAAAAATGCCTGGCAGTTCGGTACAACAGATTTACATTATATGATTCTTGATAACCGGGCACCACAGCAGGTTGGAGTTAGCTGCCTTGCCTTTGGACAGTACAAAGCAGGTGAACAGATTTCAATTACAGTTCATTATGATGAAGTGATCAAGTCAGCATCGAATATAGGGCTTTTGGGAGTAGCAAATATTCCTTTGACAAATGTGCAATATGCGGGAGGAGAAGGAACAAATGCACTTACATTTACAGCGACACTGGCACAGGATTTTGAAGTGACTCCGGATGTGAACAACGACATTAAGAATCTGAAGCCGGTAACGGGTACAGTCAAGGATGTATTTGGCAATTAATAGGTCATAAAAATAGCAAAATTTCAAAGTGAAAAATACCGATAGGGCACCATTTATGTGGTGTCCTATGGTATTATAAAGGAGTAAATAAACGTAAAAGAGTGTTATAGATGAATGCGAAAAAGTATAAAAAATATAGAATCATAGTAATATTGATGGTTGTGATAATGGCATTATTATTTCAGGGATGCGGGAAGCAAAAAACAAAAGTATCGGTTCGTGTTGCAGTGATCGATACAGGAATTTCCACGAATGCCATTTCAAAAGAACATATAGCCGAAGGGAAAAATTATGTAGATACTAAATTATCCACAGAAGATACCTACGGGCATGGGACAGCGGTGGCATCTATTATATTAAAAGAAGCAAAGAATACACAGATTGTCCCATTGGTAAGTAATGTGTTTGAAAATGGAAAAATAAAACAGGTTGATAATGATACATTGGCACAAATGATACGGGATGCGGTGGACATCTACCACTGCAGGATTATCAATTTGAGTGCGGGACTTGTTTTAGATAAAGAATCTGTAAGACAGGCGGTAGAATACGCAGAAAAGAAGAATGTTCTTATTATTGCATCTGCAGGAAATGATTATGCAGAAAACGGGGCTGTAAGATATTATCCGGCAGCTTATGAGAGTGTTCTGGCAGTAGGAGCTTTGAATAAAGACGGAACTGAAATCGCAGCATTTTCTCAAAGAGGGGAATGGGTGGATGTTTACACAGTTGGCGAGCAGGTGGAAATTAAGACCTTGAGCGGGAATACCAGTGTGGGGGATGGAACATCTTATTCAGCGGCAAAGGTGACCGGACAGGCAGCTTTAAAGATAGAAAATGATGTGGAAATCACAGTGGATGAATTGAAAAAGATGTTAAGTAATTGACAATAAAACGCAGATATAATTTAACGAATAAAATATTTTATGTGAGGTGAAGCCAAGCTATTTTCAAACAGAGAAAACAATGTTATAATGCATTGATGATAAAAAAATAACAAATTGTTTTTGGGGAGAAGCAATTTGTAACAAAAGCGGAGGAAAGAAAAAATGAACGAAAAATTTCCACATTTATTTGAGCCAATCAAAATTGGAAAGACAACTGTAAAGAACAGAATTTTTATGCCACCAATCTCTACTAACATGGCAGACAAAGGATATGTGACAGATGCATTAGTTGAGCATTACTCAGCCAGAGCAAAGGGTGGGGTCGGACTTATTGTTACAGAAGTTACGACAGTAGAGCCTGTATATACTTATTTGCCGGGAGATATGTCTATTTATGATGATTCTTATATTCCTGGCTGGAAGAAACTGGTAGATGCTGTGCATCAGTATGATACAAAAATTCTGGCACAGTTATTCCACCCGGCTTATATGGCATTTCCAATTCCGGGAACACCACAGCTGATTGCACCATCTAATGTAGGACCATATTATGCAAAATCTGCACCGAGAGCAGTCACAGTAGAAGAGCTGCATGTATTGGTTCAGCAGTTCGGAGAAGCTGCACGTCGTTTCCAGATTGCAGGTGGAGACGGAGTTGAGATTCAGTGTGCACATGCACATGGTCTGCTTGGAGGATTCCTTACTCCACTTTATAATAAGAGAACAGATGAGTACGGCGGAGATATTAATGGACGTCTTAGACTGACACTTGAAGTAATTGCCAAGATTCGTGAACTTTGCGGTGATGATTTTATCATTGATGTCCGTATTTCGGGTGATGAGTATAGTGAAGGCGGATTGACACTTAATGACATGATCTATGTCTCAAAACAGCTTGAAAAAACAGGTGTTGATTTCATCCATGTTTCCGGAGGAAACACAATCAAGAGAGGAAGTTCTATGCCGGCACCTGGTACATCTCCTGCACCTCATGCGCATGCAAGTGAAGAAATCAGAAAACATGTGAATATTCCGGTATCTACAGTTGCAAGAATTAATGAGCCTTGGGTAGCAGAAGAATTGATTGCAAATGGAAAAACAGATATTTGTATGATTGGTCGTCCAAACTTATGTGACAGTGAATTTGCAAATAAAGCGGCTGCAGGAAAGACGGATGATATTCGTCCATGTATAGGATGTGGCCGATGTCTGACGGGAATTATGTTTGGTAATCCGATTAGCTGTACAGTGAATCCATCGGTTGAATCTGAAGAGATCAAAGAAGCTAAAGAGAAGAAAAAAATTCTTGTGATCGGTGGAGGACCGGCAGGAATGGAAGCAGCGTATGTTGCTAAGAAACGTGGACATGAAGTTGTTCTCTGTGAGAAGAGTGGAGAGCTGGGAGGACTTCTCAGACTTGCAGCCGTTCCAATTGCTAAGCAGGAACTTTGTAAAGTAATCAAATTTATGGCACGTCGTCTGAAGAATGAAGGAATTGAAGTTCGTATGAATTGTGAAGTGACTCCAGAAATGCTTGCCGGAGAATTTAAGGATTATGAGGTTGTCTGTTCTACAGGAGCAGTTCCTAAGGAAATCCCTCCTTTTAAGGTCTTTAAGCAGACAATGACAGCAGATGATGTGCTTGCCGGAAGAAAATATCCGGGAAGAAAAATCGTTGTTCTTGGAGGCGGATCTGTAGGTTGTGAAACAGCAGATTACCTTGCACCATTGATTGATGATATGTTCCCTGCAAACCGTGACATTACAATTATCGAGATGACACCATCGCTGATGCCGGGAGAAGGCGGAGCAGCGAAGAGTCAGCTGACAATGAGACTCAAGAGAAAAGGTGTAAAGATTGAACTGAACAGTCAGGTAACAAAGGTTGATGAGACTACAATCACTTATGAGAAGGATGGACAGGAATACCATATTACAGATGCTGATACACTGATCTTTGCAGTCGGATATGCACCAAACAAGGTAGAGAATACAGAAGAAAGAGTTCATTTTATCGGAGATTGTGATAAAGTTGGAACTCTGAAAGATGCAATTGCAGCAGGACATAAACTGGCAGAAGAATTGTAATTGAAAAAAAGATGTGTCAGCAAATGCTGACAAGAATCATAAGTGTGTTAGTTTGAAAGAGATTAAGAAATAAAGCAGAATGGAGAGAATATAGATGGGAAAGAAATTATTAGAACCAATTAAAGTTGGAAATCTTACTTTTAAGAATAGAATCATGTTTCCACCGCTTACAACAGGATATGAAGAAAGAGACGGATCTATTGGAGAGAGAAGTCTGAATTTCTATGAAAGACTTGCGAAAGGTGGAGCAGCGTATGTTGTTATCGGAGATGTAGCTCCTGTAAGAACCGCTTCACCGACACCGAAGCTTTATGATGACAGTCAGATTCCGGTATATAAAAATCTGGCAGACACATTACATAAGTATGATTGTAAGCTTGCACTTCAGCTGTTCCATCCGGAGTATGATGTACCAGGAGTAGGACGCATGATCATGGAAGCAGGTATTGCAAGACAGGCTGCGGCAAAAGCACAGGCTGAGGGAAATGCAGAAGAAGCAAAGAAACAGATGGAAGAATGCGACAGACTTACAAAAGGCGCTTATGCAAAACTTCATCATGATATGCAGCATTTTGTAACAGAGGCAACTGTTGAACAGTTAGAAGATATTAAAAACAGCATCGCCTCATGTGCAGAAAAGGCACAGAAAGCCGGAATTGATGCGATTGAAGTACATGGAGACCGTCTCCTTGGTTCTCTTTGCTCTAAGATTCTGAACCATAGAGAAGATCAGTATGGAGGAAGCCTTGAGAATCGTACAAGATACGCACTTGAAGTAGTAGCAGCAATCAAAGAAGCAGCACCGGATCTTATGATCGAGTACAAGTTGCCAATTATTACAGTAAATCCTGACGGAACACTTCGTGGAAAAGGAGGACTTGAGGCAGAAGAAGGAATCCAGTTTGCTAAGATGCTTGATGAAGCAGGAATTGACATGATCCAGGTTGCTCAGGCGAACCATACAGGAAACATGGGAGATACAATCCCACCGATGGGAGATGTTCCATATAACTGGACACTTCCGGTTGCCAGAGAAGTGAAAAAACTGGTATCTGTTCCGGTTGCAACAGTTGGCCGTGTTGTCAGCTTAGAAGCAGGAGAGAAAATCCTTGAAGACGGAGATGCTGATATCGTAGCTTATGGACGTTCTATGCTAGCTGATGCGGATATTGCGAATAAAGCGGAATCCGGAGAATGTATTAGAGAATGTCTTAATTGTAATAAGGGCTGTGTGGATGCGATTCAGGGACGCCGTTATATTTCATGTGTATTAAATGCAGAAAATGGAAACGAAGGTACTGTATTTATTAAACCGGCACAGGATAAGAAAAAAGTTGTAGTTGTAGGTGGCGGAATTGCAGGGCTTGAAGCCGCAAGAGTTGCAGCAAAACGCGGACATGACGTTGTTGTTTATGAAAAATCAGAAAAAATTGGCGGACAGATTCATTTGGCAGCAGTTCCACCAAGAAAAAATGAGATTTTAAGAGCAATAGAATATTATGAAAAAATTCTCCCAGAACTTTCTGTAAAAGTAGAATTGAATACAGAGCCGACATATGAAGAATTGAATCAGTATGACAATGTAATTCTGGCAATAGGTGCACATAATATGGAACTTCCAATGTCTGTAGAAAATAGTAATGTGGTATCTTCGTGGGATGTTTTAAACGGAGAAGCTGTAAGTGGAAATTGTGCCGTTCTCGGTGGGGGACTTGTAGGAACAGAGACAGCAGAATTCTTAGCACAAAAAGGATTGAAAGTCAGTATTATCGAAATGCTGGATCAGATTGCAACCGGAGAATCTGAAACAGTTATGCCGCTGATTATGAAAGATTTTGAAGAGCATGATGTGAAACAATATGTAAATACAAAAGTAAAATCTATTGAAAATAATGTGATTTTTGCAACAAATACAAAAGACGGAACAGATATAACAATCGAAGCTGATACAATCATCAATGCTCTTGGATCAAAGAAAAATCTTTTTGATGATAGTAAGCTGACAGTTCCATTTGAATATGTTGGAGATTGTAGTGGTGAAAGAACAGCAGATATTTCGGCAGCTATCCGCAGTGGATATCGAGCAGGAAATGAAATATAACAGAGGTTTTAAATTTAATTTCGGAAAAGTTTATATTTGCTGATTAATAAAATGAAATAAAAAGATGATGTTGTTTAAGCTTTCTTTATAAGCCTGGCAACATCATCTTTTTTAAATCAAGAAATAACGAATATTTTATATGGTTTTATACAAGCAGCTCTCGAATCATATCTGCTGTAAATGTAACAGAAGTAACGTGATTCACTTCAATTTGATAGAGTGTGTGCGCTGCAATATGTTCAGCGGCCTGTTCAAGATCACGTATTCCGGAAGTGTTTGAGTAGATTTTCATAATTTCATCCAAAGCATCAGAAGGAATAATACATTCATTCTCCTTTAATCCAATTCTCTTTAAAATCTTCGGAAGTGCAAATTTTGAGAAGATGACTTTCTTCTCTTCAATAGTATAATCCGGTAACTCAATTACTGCAAAACGTGACATCAAAGGAGCGCTGATCTGCTCTTTATCATTGGCCGTTGCAATCGGATAAACACCGGAAGTAGGAATCATACATTCAAGATAGTTATCAGTAAATCCAAGGTTGTCGAGTAATGTTAAGAGTACATCAGCAGGATTTCCATTCCCTTTTCCGGAAGATGCCTTATCTAATTCATTAATTATGAAAACAAGATTAGATTCTCCGGCCATAGAGAAAGCATCCATGATAATGCCTGGTTTTGCATTAGAATAAATACGTGAGCTTCCTGTCAATTGTTCCGGGTCATTTATGGAACTCATATCCAGACTTGACCAAGGCAGTTTCAGAATACGTGCTACGGCATAGGCAATCTGTGATTTACCGGTTCCGGCAGGACCGATAAGTAAAAGTCCATACGCAGGGAGTGTATGTGTTCGGTTAATTTGAATGATTGTTTCAATAATACGTTGTTTTACACGTTCCATGCCGTACAATTCTTCATCAAGGATGCGCCGTGCTTCAACAGGATCAATTGCCTCAAAATAATTATTTTTCCATTGAATATTCATCATAATGGAAAGTGCACGTTGTGCATGGCGTCGTTCTTCAGGAGAAACTTCATGTGAACGGGCAACGGCAAGGTTACGTCTTGCCCAAAGCCGGATATTATCTGGCAGTGTACGACCTGCACAAGTCATGAAGTCAGTGATGCTCTGAAGACTTGTAAGCTTCATTTCATCGCCGTCCTCCATGGCTTCTTCATCTTCAGCCTCCTCTGTAGGGGCACTGCTTGCTAAAAGACGGTCAATCATAAACTGTAAAAAACCATCTTCAGCTGAAAGCTTTGAGCCTCCTCCAAATGCAATTTCACGTATACGATATATCGCATAGCCATCTGGTCGGTTTTCTCCTGATAAACGGACGTTGATATGGTTCTGGCCAAGCCATTTTAAAAGACTTACAAAGCGGCTGTCGATTTGAAGAATATCTGCTGTATAAGTACCTTCTTCAGTATCAAATTCAAAGGAAGTACGCTTTACAGGGTTAGTGAAAATGCCACAGGAATAATGCTCCCATTTTCTACTTGTGTTATCAAGTAACATAATCGGTTTTTCCGGGGAAGGGTCAGATTCACTGGATTGAAATGTTGTATAGGTACAAATGGAGTTGTTTTTAGCGTCTGTTGTGTCATTAAAATCAAATACTGGCATGATTCATTCTCCTTGTGTAATGCTAATTGAGTCTGTTTATCTCAGTCGAGAAGACTCCCATCTCTTTCAGGTGGTGAGTAACTGCTCGACTTGAAAAGTTTAAAATTAAGTAAATTGAAAATCTTAATATTCTGATTATAGCAATTTCATGTCCATATGACCAGAGAGGAATTTAAAATATCTTGTAAAAATATCCTTGTAAAATATGTTATCATTTATATAAAGAAATGATACAATGAAAAATATTACTGTTCTATATTATAAAAACAGTGGCAGATGGAGGAGTAAAAATGGTAATGGATTTGACAAAGGAACATCCTGATAAAACATTATGGAAGTTTCTGTTGCCAATGATGATAAGTGTGATGTTTCAACAGTTTTATAATATTGCAGACAGTGTGATCGTCGGAAGATTTGCAGGGGAGGATGCATTGGCAGCTGTCGGGGCATCTTATCCGATTACGATCATTTTTATGGCTTTTGCAGTAGGAATGAATCTTGGAACATCGGTAGTTGTTTCACGCTTGTTTGGAGCAGGAGATAAAAAGGGGGTCAAACGTGCAGTGACCACGGCATTGACGGCGTGCTTGCTGCTTAGCATGATACTTTGTATATTAGGGGTGTTTTGTTGTAGATGGATGATGAGTGCAATACATACGCCGGAAAACATTATGGCAGAAGGAATTTTATATTTACGGATTTACGTGTTCGGCTTTTTCTTTCTGATGTTTTATAATGTTTGCACAGGTGTATTTACAGCATGGGGAGATTCAAAGACACCGTTATATTTTTTGATCGGTTCTTCAATCGGAAATATCATATTAGATTACATATTTGTTGCAAAGCTTTACTTAGGAGTTGCCGGAGTTGCCTGGGCAACATTTATAGCACAGGGCGGGGCGGCAATTCTTGCTCTTATTACAATGTCTGTGCGACTTAGGCATATATCAAATGAAAAACAGCCATTTGTGGACAAACAATTATTGTGGCAGATTATAGAAATTGCAGTTCCGAGTATTATTCAGCAAAGTGTATTAAGCGTAGGAAATTTATTTGTTCAAGATATTGTAAATCGATTTGGCTCATCAGTGATTGCCGGATATTCGGGAGCGATTAAGTTAAATACATTTGCAATCAATACATTTATGTGTCTGGGTTCTTGTTTATCCAGTTATACAGCACAAAACATTGGGGCAGGAAAGCAGGAACGGATTCCACTGGGCTTTAAAACAGGAGTTAAGCTGTCAGAGATTACAGTGATTCCATTTTTTATATTGTATTTTATATTTAGTCGTCAGATGATGGGCTTATTTTTAGATGATGGAAGTATGGAGGCAATCCAGGCAGGAATCTCTTTTTTAAGAATCGTTTCTCCACTATATTTTATTATAGCGGTAAAATTGATGACGGACGGAATTATCAGAGGTGCAGGTGCCATGATGTATTTTATTATCGCAACAGTACCGGATCTGATTTTGCGAATTTGTTTCGCACTTGTTTTATCATCTCGTTTCGGTAGTACAGGAATTTGGATGGCATGGCCGTTTGGTTGGATTGTTGCAACAGTATTGACGATTATTTTTTATCAAAAAGTAAAAAATGGAAAAGTGAAAGAATAATACTTTTGAACTTTAAATTGACATGTTATAATTTACAAAGACAAATTGGATTTGTTAATAAAAGAAGGAGAATTCATATGATTTTAGCAATTGATATAGGCAATACAAATATTGTTCTCGGATGTGTAGATAATCAAAAGACATATTTTATTGAAAGACTTGCCACCAATAAGACGAAAATGGAATTGGAATATGCAATTGATATTAAGATGGTACTTGATATTCATGGAATTGATGTGGAGAAATTAGATGGGGCAATTATTTGCTCCGTAGTTCCACAGATTACTTATGTGGTTAAAGAAGCAGCAGAGAAGATTTTGAAAAGAGAAACGTTAGTTATCGGTCCGGGAGTAAAAACAGGATTAAATATTTTGATCGATAATCCATCCCAGCTTGGAAGCGATCTTGTGGCAGGAGCAGTAGCTGCAATTGCACAGTATCCAACTCCACTTGCAGTATGTGATCTTGGAACGGCTACAACAGTTTGTGTCATTGATGCGAAGAAAAATTATCTGGGAGGTATGATATATCCCGGAATCAATGTTTCATTGAATGCATTAACTTCCAATGCATCTCAGCTTCAGGGAATTGGTCTGGAAGCTCCGAAGAAAATAATCGGTAAAAATACGATAGAGTGTATGAAGAGCGGAGTTATTTATTCAAATGCAGCAGCATTAGACGGCATTATTGATCGTTTGGAAGAAGAACTCGGACAATCAATAACAGTCATTGCAACCGGTGGGCTGGCGAATAAAGTAGTCCCATATTGCAAGAGAAAGATGATAATAGACGAGGAGCTGTTATTAAAAGGACTGCAGATTATTTACGAAAAAAATAGAAAATAAATAATAAAAGAGAAGATATAAGAGGCAGAGTACATAGAGTGTGTTCTGCTTCTTTTTTTCTGAAAATAATTTACCGGCAAGAATATAGTATTTAAAACCATATAAAAAAGAAATAAAAACAAGATTAGCTTGACATTTTAAAAGAAAATATTTATATTATAAAATAGTTTTAATATCAAAATAAATATAAATGGGGTAATCAAATGAATAAAACAAGAGAAAAATTTCCAAGTTTAAAAATCGGAGGGAAAGAAGCAAGAATTCCAATTATCCAGGGAGGAATGGGGGTTGGTGTCAGCCGTTCTTCACTGGCAGGAGCAGTGGCGAAAGAAGGCGGTGTCGGAATTATTTCCACAGCACAGATTGGTTATGATGAAGAAGGATTTGAAAAGGATCAGGCAAAAGCAAATCTAAAGGCAATACGTAAGCATATTGAACGTGCAAAAGAAATTGCTAAAGACGAGAATGGAGAATGTCATGGACTGATCGGTGTCAATGTAATGGTTGCATTGAAGCATTATCAGGAACATGTTAAAGCTGCAGTGGAAGCAGGTAGTGATGTAATAATTTGCGGGGCGGGGTTACCGCTGGAGCTTCCGGAATTAGTGAAAGGAAGTGAAACCAAAATTGCACCTATTGTATCAAGTGCAAGAGCATGCAGGCTTATTTTCCGTCAGTGGGACAGAAAATACAAGCGAACAGCAGATTTTATTGTAGTGGAAGGTCCTGCAGCAGGAGGACATCTTGGTTTTCACATGGATGAGTTGGAAGAATATGGTTATTTGCAGAAAAAAGATAAAGAAAGTATGGAGCAGGCCAATGAAAAAGGACAGGCTGCAATGGACGAAGAGATACAGAAAATTATTAAATTAAAAAAAGAGTATGAAGAAAAATACCAATGTAATATACCTGTGATTATGGCAGGTGGTGTTTTTGAGTACAAAGATGTGAAGCATGCATTCGAATTAGGAGCAGATGGAGTACAGGTTGCAAGCAGATTTGTTGCAACCTATGAATGTGATGCTTCTGAGGCGTATAAGCAGGCATATTTGCATGCAAAAGAAGAAGACGTACAAATAATTAAAAGTCCGGTTGGATTGCCGGGGCGTGCAGTACGCAACGCATTTGTGGAAAAGACAGAAAAAGAAAAATGTAAAATTCAAAAATGCTATCAATGTCTGGCAAAATGTAATCCTGCAGAAGTTCCATACTGTATAACAAAGGCATTGGTAGATGCAGTGAAAGGTGATGTAGAGCATGGATTGATATTTTGCGGCTCCAATGTAGGAAAAATCCAGGAAATGATGCATGTTGAGGATGTAATCAAAGAGTTGACAGGAGAAATAGAAAGATAGGGCAGCGTATGATGTGCTGCGTAAAAAATAATAAAAAATGCACAAAGTGGAAGTGGGAAACATATACTAAGCAGAGAGTGTATGAAAGTAGATATTACTGTTTGTAAAAATCATAAGAACAGTATCAAAGAGGGTAATCGTTTATGCTGGTGAAAATGATGCAGGAAGGTGTGCAGCGAAATAAAGACCAGGCAGTGGACAGGGGCAGGCTGCAAATTAATGTAACATCAGAAATTACAGCTTATCCTATTGAAAATGCGACAATTTCAATCTCTTATACGGGTGTGCCCAATAGTACACTAGAACAATTGCAGACGAACCAGGTAGGGCAGACAGAGGTTGTGGAGCTGGATGCGCCGCCATTGGAATATAGTCTGGACCAGACAATAGAGGAGCAGCCATATTCAGAATATACATTGCAGGTGAATGCTTCGGGATTTGAACCAATCAGCATAGCCGGAGCTGAGATTTTAGCAGATGTTACAGCACTACAGGATGTACGACTGCATCCACTCGTAGAAGATGCAGAGCCGGAAGTGTATGTTATTCCGGCACATACATTATATGGAGAATACCCTCCTAAAATTCCGGAAGATGAAATAAAGCCAATTAATGAAAGCGGGGAAATTGTACTTAGCAGAGTAGTAATCCCTGAATATGTTATCGTACACGATGGTTCGCCACGGGACAGTACGGCCACAAATTACTATGTGAAATACAAAGATTATATTAAAAATGTTGCATCGAGTGAAATATATGCAACATGGACAGAGAATGCAATTAGGGCAAATGTGCTGGCAATTATGTCTTTTACGTTAAATCGTGTTTATACAGAATACTATCGTAATCGGGGATACGATTTTACAATCACATCATCTACAGCATTTGACCATAAATGGATTCCTAATCGAAATTATTTCGATACGATATCAACTATTGTAGATGAACTTTTTGCAGATTATTTGTCCAGACCGAATGTAAGACAGCCGATATTAACACAGTATTGTGACGGCAGAAGGGTGCAGTGTCCGAACTGGTTAACACAATGGGGCAGTCAAAGTCTTGGAGAACAGGGGTATTCGGCAATAGAAATCCTGCGATATTATTATGGCGATGATATTTATATTAATACAGCGCAGGAGGTGTCAGGGGTTCCTTCATCATGGCCGGGATATGATCTGGAAAATGGGGCGAGCGGGGAGAAAGTACGGCAGATACAAGAACAATTAAATGTGGTGGCAGAAGCCTATCCGTTAATTCCTAAAATTGCAGTGGATGGGATATATGGACCGGCGACAGCAGAAGCTGTTCGTGTTTTCCAATCTGTATTTGGATTGCCTCAAACCGGAGTGGTAGATTATCGTACCTGGTATAAAATTTCAGAAATTTATGTAGGAGTATCAAGAATCGCAGAACTTAGATAAAATGACAGCTATAAGAATGACTAATCATAGAAATTTAGAAATTCTTATAGCTGAAAATATCTAAAAAATTTTTAGATAAATCAAAAAAAAAAGCTGTTAGAAATCGGTTGAATTATAAAAAAGGATATAGTATAATCTTAACAATTTGAGCAGAAGTAAAACAATAAAGGTTATAATGCTTAAAGAAAATAGCACAATAAGATGAAGGGAGCAGATGAACAGATGAAAGCGTTTCTAATTTTAGAAGACGGAACCGTGTTTACTGGAACAAGCATAGGTTCAACAAAGGATATGATCAGTGAAATCGTATTTAATACCTCAATGACAGGATATTTAGAGGTGTTAACGGACCCTTCTTATGCGGGACAGGCCGTTGTGATGACCTATCCACTGATTGGTAATTATGGAATTACACCAGACATGGAATCGAGAAAGGCATGGCCGGATGGTTATATTGTTAAGGAATTATCTCGTATTCCTAGTAATTTTAGATGCCAGGGAACAATTCAGGATTTCTTAAAAGAACAGGATATCCCGGGGATTGCTGGTATTGATACTCGTGCTCTTACTAAGGTTTTAAGAGAAAAGGGTACCATGAATGGAATGATTACAACAAACGAAAATTATAATTTAGAGGAGATTCTTCCTAAATTAAAAGCTTACACAGTAGGTGATGTCGTTTCTAAAGTAACCTGCGATGAGAAGTATACATTAGAGGGAACAGGGAAAAAAGTTGCCCTTTTAGATCTTGGAGCAAAGAATAATATTGCAAAATCATTAAATGAACGCGGTTGTGAGGTGACTGTTTATCCGGCACATACAACAGCAGAAGAAATCATTTCTTCTAATCCTGACGGAATTATGTTATCCAATGGACCTGGAGATCCGGCAGATTGCACATCTATTATCGAAGAAATCAAGAAATTATACAATACAGATATTCCAATATTTGCTATTTGTTTAGGACATCAGTTGATGGCCCTTGCTACAGGTGCGTCTACACACAAGTTAAAATATGGACATAGAGGTGGAAATCATCCGGTAAAAGATTTACAGACAGGTCGTGTATATATTTCATCACAGAACCATGGTTATGTAGTAGATGCTGAAAACGTAGATTCCAATATTGCAGTACCGGCATTTGTAAATGTTAATGATGGAACAAATGAAGGACTTGCATATGTAGGAAAGAATATTTTCACTGTACAGTTCCATCCGGAGGCTTGCCCTGGACCACAGGATTCGGGATACTTATTCGACAGATTTATTAATATGATGGGAGGAGTCAAATAATGCCTAGAGATAATAGTATAAAAAAAGTATTGGTTATTGGCTCAGGTCCGATTGTTATCGGGCAGGCAGCAGAGTTTGATTATGCAGGAACACAGGCATGTCGTTCATTAAAAGAGGAAGGTCTTGAAGTTGTTCTTTTGAATTCAAATCCGGCGACCATCATGACAGATAAAGATATTGCAGACCGCGTATATATCGAACCACTTACAATAGAAGTAGTTGAGCAGCTGATCAAAAAAGAGAAGCCTGACAGTGTGCTTCCAACTCTTGGAGGACAGGCAGGACTCAATCTCGCAATGGAATTGGAAGAGGCAGGATTTTTAAAGGAAAATAATGTTCATTTGATCGGTACAACTTCAGAGACAATTAAAAAGGCAGAGGACCGTCTTGAATTTAAAGCTACAATGGAAAAAATCGGGGAACCTGTAGCAGCTTCACTTGTTGTCGAGAATGTAGAAGATGGTCTTGCATTTGCAAATAGCATCGGTTATCCGGTTGTACTTCGTCCGGCATATACATTAGGAGGAAGCGGAGGTGGTATCGCCCATGATTCACAGCAGCTTATCGAAATTCTGGAAAATGGTCTTCGTCTTTCTCGAGTAGGACAGGTTTTGGTTGAGAGATGTATCGCCGGCTGGAAAGAAATCGAATATGAGGTGATGCGTGATAGTAAAGGAAACTGCATTACAGTATGTAATATGGAAAATATTGATCCTGTCGGAGTTCATACAGGAGATAGTATTGTAGTAGCACCATCGCAGACATTGGGAGATAAAGAGTATCAGATGCTCCGTACTTCTGCATTAAATATCATCAGCGAATTGAATATCACAGGTGGATGTAATGTACAGTATGCTCTGAATCCGGATTCATTTGAATATTGTGTAATTGAAGTAAATCCACGTGTAAGCCGTTCTTCTGCTTTGGCTTCCAAAGCGACAGGTTATCCGATTGCAAAGGTAGCTGCCAAAATTGCGCTTGGTTATACTTTGGATGAGATTAAAAATGCAATCACACATAAAACATATGCAAGCTTTGAACCAATGCTTGATTATTGCGTAGTAAAAATCCCAAGACTTCCATTTGATAAATTTATCAGTGCAAAGAGAACATTGACAACTCAGATGAAAGCAACCGGAGAAGTTATGAGTATCTGTGATAACTTTGAAGGTGCATTAATGAAAGCAATACGTTCTCTGGAACAGCATGTAGACAGTCTTATGTCTTATGATTTTACAAATCTGTCAGATGATGATCTGATGGAAGAACTTCATATAGTAGATGATATGAGAATGTGGAGAATAGCAGAAGCAATCCGCCGCGGAGTGTCATATGAGACGATTCATGATATTACAAAGATTGATATCTGGTTTATCGATAAATTTGCGATTATTACAGAGATGGAAGAAAGACTGAGAACAGAGGAACTCACACCAGAGCTTTTAAAAGAAGCAAAGAGAATTGAATTCCCAGACAATGTGATTGCCGATTTGACAGGAAAAGATGAACGTGAGATTCATGATCTGCGTCATGCAAATGGTATCGTAGCAGCATATAAGATGGTTGATACTTGTGCAGCTGAGTTCGCAGCCGAGACACCATATTACTATTCTGTATTTGGTTGTGAATCAGAAGTCGAGAAGACAAATGATAAAAAGAAAGTACTGGTATTAGGTTCCGGCCCAATCCGTATCGGTCAGGGTATAGAGTTTGACTTCTGTTCCGTACATTGTACATGGGCATTTTCAAAAGAAAATTATGAAACAATTATTGTAAATAACAACCCGGAGACAGTAAGTACTGACTTTGATATTGCAGATAAGTTGTATTTTGAGCCATTAACACCGGAAGATGTGGAAAGCATTGTGGATATTGAAAAACCAGATGGAGCAGTTGTTCAGTTTGGTGGACAGACAGCGATTAAATTAACAGAAAGTCTGATGAAGATGGGAGTTCCGATTCTTGGAACATCTGCAGAAAATGTAGACAAAGCAGAGGACAGAGAGCTCTTTGATGAAATCCTGGAAGAGTGTGAGATTCCGAGACCGACAGGTGGAACTGTATTTACAGCAGAAGAAGCAAAAGAAGTAGCAAACAGACTTGGATATCCTGTACTGGTTCGTCCTTCATACGTACTTGGTGGACAGGGTATGCAGATTGCAATCAATGATCATGATATTGATGAATTTATCGGAATCATCAATAGAATTGCACAGGATCACCCAATTCTTGTAGATAAATATTTACAAGGTAAAGAAATCGAAGTAGATGCTGTATGTGACGGAGAGGATATTCTGATTCCGGGAATTATGGAGCATATTGAGAGAGCAGGTATCCATTCGGGAGACAGTATTTCAGTATATCCGGCACAGAGCCTGACACAGTCAGCAAAGGATAAGATTGCAGAATATACAAGAAGACTTGCAAAATCACTGCATGTAATCGGTATGATCAATATTCAGTTTATTGTATGCGGAGAGGACGATGTATATGTAATCGAAGTAAACCCTCGTTCCAGCCGTACGGTGCCATATATCAGTAAAGTAACAGGCATTCCAATCGTACCACTTGCAACGCAGGTTATCATCGGTAAGAAAATACGTGAATTAGGCTACACACCGGGACTTCAGAAGGAAGCAGATTATATTGCGGTTAAAATGCCGGTATTCTCATTTGAGAAGATTAGAGGAGCAGATATCAGCCTTGGACCGGAAATGAAATCGACAGGAGAGTGTCTTGGAATTGCAAAGACATTCGACGAAGCATTATACAAAGCATTTATCGGTGCGGGAATCAAATTACCGAAATATAAAAATATGATCATGACAGTTCGTGATGAAGAAAAAGAAGAGGCTGTGGAGATTGGCCGCAGATTTGCTGATATCGGATATCGTATCTTCGCGACAAGCGGAACAGCGGCTACTTTAAGAGAAGCAGGTGTGAAGGCAATTCCGGTTCGTAAGATTGAACAGGAGTCTCCAAACCTTCTGGATTTAATTCTTGGTCATGAAATTGATCTTGTTATTGATATTCCGGCACAGGGAGCAGAGCATTCAAAAGATGGATTTATTATCCGAAGAAATGCGATTGAGACAGGTGTTAATGTATTGACAGCAATGGACACAGCAAAAGCCCTGATCACCAGTCTTGAAAATACAGATATTCAGAAACTGACACTGATCGACATTGCAAAAGTGCAGTAAGAAAATCTGAGAGATAAAAAACTTTACATTTACAAAATGTGAGTTATAATAGTAAAGGTAATTAAAGCGGACATGACTTGAGTGGAATGTCCGCTTTTTGGAGTTTGTTGAAAGGAAGATAGCATTCATGAAGAGACAATTTGATCTGCTTAGAAAAACAATGCCCTTGATACATAATATTACAAATTATGTGACGGTGAATGATGTCGCCAATATCCTGCTTGCGTGTGGAGGGAGTCCGATCATGTCAGATGAGGTGGAAGATGTGGAAGATATCACATCTATTTGTAATGGATTGAATATCAATATCGGAACATTACATAAATCAAGTATCGAAGGTATGCTGCGTGCAGGAAAAAAGGCAAACGATTTGCATCATCCGATTTTATTAGATCCGGTAGGAGCAGGTGCAAGTAAATTCCGTACAGAAACGGCTCTGGGGTTAATGCAAGAGTTAAATCTGGCAGTTATCAGGGGGAATATTTCCGAAATAAAAACTCTGGCACTTGGAAATGGGACAACAAAGGGTGTAGATGCAGACGTGTCGGATGCCGTAACAGAAGAAAATTTAGAACAGGCAATTGAGTTTGTGAAAGCTTTTTCTAAGAAGACGGGAACGATTATTGCTGTGACAGGTAGAATCGATTTGGTTACAGACGGAAATAGATGTTATGTGATCCGTAATGGGCGCCCGGAGATGGGGAAAATCACCGGGACAGGATGTCAGTTATCCGGTATGATGACAGCATTTATTACTGCGAATCCAGATGAAATGCTCGAAGCGGCAGCAGCGGCGGTCTGTGCTATGGGACTTGCCGGGGAGATTGGATGGAGCAGGATGCAAACAGGAGATGGCAACGCTACCTATCGCAATCGTATTATAGATGCTATTTATAATATGACCGGAGATATTTTAGAAAAGGGTGCAAACTACGAAATTCGATAAATTTTGTACAAAAAGGATGGTAAAATAGAATGAATTGTGAGAAGAAAGATTTGATTTTATATGCAGTAACAGATCGTCATTGGCTAAATGGAGAGACACTTTACAGTCAGGTTGAAAAAGTATTGAAGGGTGGGGCAACATTTATCCAGCTGCGCGAAAAGAATCTGGATGAAGAACATTTCATGGAAGAGGCAAAAGAAATCCAGAAGCTTTGCCGTAAATATCATGTTCCGTTTATAATTAATGATAATGTTGAACTTACAGCAGCAATTAATGCAGACGGAGTACATGTAGGACAGCGTGACATGGAAGCCGGTGATGTTCGTGCAAAACTTGGTCTGGATAAAATTATCGGAGTTTCAGCACAGACTGTACAGCAGGCGGTGGAAGCTGAAAGAAGAGGTGCAGATTATTTAGGAGTTGGAGCAGTATTTCCAACAGGGACCAAAGAAGATGCAGTTGAAGTGGGCAAAGAGGTTCTGAAGGAAATATGTGAAGCGGTTTCTATTCCGGTTGTTGCAATTGGTGGCGTTGGAGCGCATAATGTAGAAGAACTTGCAGGAAGTGGTATTAGTGGTATTGCAGTTATCAGCGCATTGTTTGCTCAGCCGGATATTGAACAGGCAACAAAGGATTTAAGGAGCCGTACTGAACAGATGCTTGCAAAATAACACTGCAAATGGATGAGGTAAAGGAAATGGTGAAAGGAATAATATTTGATGCGGATGGAACGCTTTTGAATTCCATGCCTATCTGGGAGAATTTAGGAGAGCTTTATTTAAAATCTATGGGGATTGAGGCGAAACAGGGTCTTGGTGAAGTCCTCTTTACAATGAGTCTTCCGCAGGCAGCCAAGTATTTGATTCAAGAGTATCATTTGAATCTGACAGAAAAAGAAATCATAGAGGGACTTAATTGTGAGATAGAAGAATACTATGCAAAGAAGGTACCTTTAAAAGAAGGAGTCCGAAGTTTTCTTGAAGGATTTCGTGAGTTACACATTCCGATGGTAATCGCTACAACGGGAGATCGAAGGAATCTTGAGGCAGCCCTAAAGCGATTGGGAATTAGGAATCTGTTTGAAGGAATTTTGACATGTACAGAGATGCAGACGGATAAGTCAAAACCAGATATTTACCTTGCGGCAGCACTTCAGATGGATTGTGATCCGGATGAAGTAATTGTTTTTGAAGATGCATATCACGCAATTGTAACAGCGAAAAAGGCCGGATTTATTACAGTAGGAGTGTACGATCAGGCAAATGATAGAGATCTGGCTAAGATATGGAATACGGCGGATGTATATTTGCCGGGATATGATGATTTTCAAAAATTTTGGTGGAGTATGACAGAAAAAGGAGAAGATGAAGTATGATGAGAACAGCATTATCAATTGCCGGAAGTGATTCTAGTGGAGGTGCCGGGATTCAGGCTGATATTAAGACCATGACTGCAAATGGAGTATATGCTATGACAGCAATTACGGCATTGACAGCACAAAATACTACAGGTGTGACAGGGATTATGGAAGTGACACCGGAATTTCTGGCTCAGCAATTGGATAGTATTTTTACAGATATCCGTCCGGATGCGGTGAAAATAGGAATGGTATCATCTTCTGCTTTGATTCATGTGATTGCAGAAAAATTGAAAGAATATAAAGCAGAAAATGTTGTGGTTGATCCGGTCATGGTCGCTACAAGTGGTTCAAAATTAATTAGTGATGATGCAATTGAAACCTTAAAAACATGCTTAATGCCACTTTCTTCTATTTTAACACCAAATATTCCTGAAGCAGAAGTGTTGGCTGAAATGAAGGTAGAGACAGAAGGGGAGATGATCCTTGCGGCAAAGAAAATCAGTGAAACATTTCATTGTGCGGTGCTCTGTAAAGGAGGTCATCAGTTGAATGATGCAAATGACCTTTTGTATCGAGACGGAGAATATAAGTGGTTTCATGGAAAACGAATTCAAAATCCAAATACCCATGGAACAGGTTGCACATTATCCAGTGCTATTGCTTCGAACCTTGCAAAGGGATATAGCATGGACGAATCCGTAAAAAGAGCAAAAGATTATATTTCAGAGGCATTGGAGGCAATGTTGGATTTGGGAAAAGGCTCTGGTCCTATGAAGCATTGTTTCAATATTACGGGAAAATATGTGACATGTGTAAATGATGACTCTAAGGAAGAGGAAGCATAGGATGAAAACAAAAAAGAAATATATGGGGATTCTTTATATTATTATTTCTGCATTTTGTTTTGCACTGATGGCGATGTTTGTGAGATTAGCAGGAGATTTGCCATCTGTTCAAAAAAGTTTTTTCAGAAACCTGGTAGCGTTGATATTTGCATTTGTACTCTTAAAGAAAGATGGAATTGGATTTTCAGGAAAAAAAGAAAATGTAAAATATTTATTTATACGTTCACTTGCAGGAACAATCGGCATTTTATGCAACTTTTATGCAGTAGATCATCTGGTGCTGTCAGATGCTTCTATGCTTAATAAAATGTCTCCGTTTTTTGCTATTATATTTAGTGCTTTGATATTGAAAGAGAAGGTGAAAATTCCGCAGGCATTGATCGTTATCGGTGCATTTCTGGGAAGTCTGTTAATCATTAAACCGACACCTGCAATCTTTTCAGAGCCGGCATCACTCATTGGTTTGTTAGGTGGATTAGGTGCAGGAGTCGCATATACATATGTACGTGTGTTAGGTCAAAAAGGTGAAAAAGGTCCATTTATCGTATTTGTATTTTCCTCATTTTCATGTATTGCTACATTACCATTTTTAATTATAGATTATCATCCGATGTCAATGATGCAGATTGTGTATTTGCTTTTTGCAGGTCTGGCGGCAAGTGGAGGACAGTTTAGTATTACAGCAGCGTATTTTCATGCACCTGCAAAAGAAATTTCTGTATATGACTACTCACAGATTATTTTTTCAGCATTGCTTGGATTTATTATATTTGGACAGGTTCCGGATATCTATAGCTGGATTGGATATATTATCATCTGTACAATGGCAGTAATTATGTTTTTATATAATAAGAATAAAGAATAAAATACAAAAGGGTTACTATTTTTGCAAAAGAAAATAGTAACTCTTTTTCTCATAGTTGATAATAATTCATAAAATAGCTCTTAAATATTGACAAATAGAAAGAGTAGCTGTATAGTGTTCCTAGAAAGAACTACTAGCGAAAACAAGGACGGTGTACAACAATGGATGAACATCAGTTTATAGAATGTTTGATTCACTATGGATTGACAAGACAAGAAGCAATTGTATATCACAGATTGTTGACAGATGGGAAACAGACAGGGTATGAGATAGCGAAAGCAACAGGAATTTCCAGATCGAATGCTTATAGTGCACTGGCTGCGCTGACAGAAAAAGGTGCGGCTTATATTTTGGAAGAGAATGCCAAGAAGTATATTCCGGTTGCACTGGAAGAGTTCTGTGAAAACAGTATCAGACGCATGCAAGAAGAGAAAGCCTGGATGCTTAAAAATCTTCCGAGTTCTTCTGTGGATGAGGAAGGGTATATTACAATTGAAGGAGAAACCAATATCAGTAATAAGATACATAATCTTTTGAATGAGACAGAGGAGAGGGTATATCTTTCCTGTTCATATCTATATTTAAGTGAATTTCAAGAGGAATTGATGAAATTGGAACAGCAAGGCAAAAAGGTTGTGATTATTACGGATGGAATTTGTCCATTGGAAAATGTACAAGTATATACCGGCGATGCAAAGGGAAAACAGATAGGAATTATTACAGATTCAAAACATGTGCTGACAGGTGAGTATGGGAAAGGAAGTATGAATACCTGTCTTTATTCCGGAAAAAAGAATTTCGTGATGCTTTATAAAAATGCATTGGCGAATGAGATAAAACTAATGACATTAAGTAAGGAGAAGCAATAAGATGAATAAAAAACCATTTGTGACAAAAGAGCAGATTGAAGAAATTACAAAAACATATCCAACACCTTTTCATCTTTATGATGAAAAAGAAATTCGAGAAAATGCAAAGGCATTGAAAGAAGCATTTGCATGGAATCCGGGATATAAAGAATATTTTGCTGTCAAAGCAACACCAAATCCATTTTTAATCCAGATTTTAAGAGAATATGGGTGTGGATGTGACTGTTCTTCATATACTGAACTGATGCTTTCAGAAGCAATTGGAGCAGTAGGCCAGGATATTATGTTTTCATCAAATGATACACCGATGGAAGAGTTTCAGTATGCAGATAAATTAGGCGCTACAATTAATTTAGATGATATTACACATATTGATTTTCTGGAGAAAGCAATTGGACATATTCCGGAAAGAATCAGCTGTCGCTATAATCCGGGTGGATTGTTTAAGATAAGTAATGATATTATGGATAATCCGGGAGATGCAAAATATGGAATGACAACGGAGCAAATGACAGAAGCATATAAGATTTTGAAGTCTAAAGGAGCAAAAGAATTTGGAATCCATGCATTTCTTGCAAGTAATACAGTGACAAATGATTACTATCCAATGCTTGCGAAGGTGTTATTTGAAGAGGCAGTCAGACTTCAGAAAGAGACAGGAGCGCATATTACGTTTATTAATCTTTCTGGTGGTATTGGAATTCCTTATAAACCAGACCAGACACCGAATGATATTCGTGCAATTGGTGAAGGTGTCCGTCGAGTATATGAAGAAGTTCTTGTTCCTGCAGGAATGGGAGATGTTGCAATTTATACAGAATTAGGTCGTTTTATGATGGGACCTTATGGATGCCTGGTTACAAAGGCAATCCATGAGAAGCATACACATAAAGAATATATCGGTGTAGATGCATGTGCTGTGAATTTGATGCGTCCTGCAATGTATGGTGCATATCATCATATTACTGTAATGGGGAAAGAAGACCAGCCATGTGACCATAAATACGATATTACAGGATCTTTGTGTGAAAATAATGATAAATTTGCAATTGATCGTATGCTTCCAAAGATTGATAAAGGAGATTATCTGGTTATTCATGATACAGGGGCACACGGCTTTTCGATGGGATATAACTATAATGGAAAATTAAAATCAGCAGAATTACTTTTGAAAGAAGATGGAAGTGTACAGATGATTCGTCGGGCAGAGACACCGGCAGATTATTTTGCGACATTCGATTGCTTTGATATTGGAAAGAAATTAATAAATAAATAATAATAAAAAAAGAGCCGCGCGGCTCTTTTTTTATTGTTTTATATTAGGAAAGCGTCTTTCCTGAAGCTGTATTTGAAAATTTTAAAGATGCTTCCACAAATCCCTTGAATAGTGGGTGTGGTTTGTTTGGTCTGGATTTTAACTCAGGATGTGCCTGTGTTGCAATGAACCAAGGATGGGATGGAATTTCAACCATCTCTACAATACGTCCGTCAGGAGAAAGACCTGAAAGCATCATACCGTTCTCTTCCAATACTTCGCGATAATCGTTGTTCACTTCATAACGATGACGATGACGTTCGTTGATGTCTTTTGTTCCATACAATGCATAAGCTTTAGAATCCTCTTTCAGCACGCAAGGGTATGATCCGAGTCTTAATGTTCCTCCGATATCTTCGATACCAATCTGGTCAGGCATAATATGGATGACAGGATGCGTTGTGTTTGGATTTAATTCCATGCTGTGAGCATCATTGTAGCCAATAACGTCTCTCGCAAATTCAACGATAGAAAGCTGCATACCAAGACAAAGGCCAAGAAATGGAACGTTATGTGTTCTGGCGTATTTAATTGCTTCAATTTTTCCTTCAATACCACGGTCTCCAAATCCGCCGGGTACTAAAATACCACTTACGTTACCGAGGATTTCTTCCGCGTTTTCAGGGGTAACAGTTTCAGAATCAATCCACTTGATATTTACAGTAGTATGGCTATAGATACCTCCGTGCTTTAATGCTTCTACAACACTGATATAAGCGTCATGAAGCTGGATATATTTTCCGACAAGTGCAACAGTAACCTCCTGTGTCGGATGACGTAAATTATCTACCATTTCAGTCCAGTCTTTTAAATTTGGCTCAGGACAAGGCAAATGAAGACATTCGCAGACAACCTGTGCGAGATGTTCTTTTTCCATTGCAAGTGGAGCTTCATATAAATAATCTACATCAAGGTTTTGTAATACATGGTTAGCAGGCAGATTACAGAACAAAGAAATTTTGTCTTTCATTCCAGTATCCAAAGGGTATTCAGAACGGCATACGATGATGTCTGGTTGAATTCCCATTCCCTGCAATTCTTTTACGCTTGCCTGAGTTGGCTTTGTTTTCATCTCCTGAGATGCTCTCAGGTAAGGAATTAAAGTAACGTGGATCAGAATAACATTTTCTGCCCCTTTTTCATGTTGAAACTGACGGATGGATTCAAGAAATGGTTGACTTTCAATATCTCCGACAGTACCACCGACTTCGATGATCGCAATTTCAGTATCTGTGGCAGCAGGGTTACGGTAAAATCTGCTTTTAATTTCATTTGTAATATGTGGAATAACCTGAACGGTACCTCCACCGAAATCGCCACGACGTTCTTTTTGTAATACAGACCAATAAATTTTTCCTGTTGTGACATTCGAATTTTTAGTAAGGTTCTCATCGATAAAACGTTCATAATGTCCAAGATCAAGGTCTGTTTCAGCACCATCATCTGTTACGAAGACCTCTCCGTGCTGAACGGGATTCATTGTTCCCGGATCAATATTGATATAAGGATCAAATTTCTGCATTGTCACAGTATATCCACGAGCCTTCAAAAGACGACCGAGAGATGCTGCTGTGATTCCTTTTCCAAGACCGGATACGACACCTCCGGTAACAAATACATATTTTACTGCCATATTATCCTCCTTAGTATAAATCTCTAAAGCAAATTTGTTATAATCCCCCAAATCACAAAAAAGTATACTTTGCTAAAGGAAATACAGTCCTATTTTTTAGTGATAGACATGTCCGTTCTCATAGACTGCCTCACAAGTAAGTTGAACACCTAATTTTTTAAATATTTTAATGTCGACATTAGACAACATAACAGAAGTATGAGCCTGACATCCACGTAATTTAGGAAGCTGCTGTAATGCAAGTGCAGCATCCTTTCTTGAAGCAGCACTCGCAGAAAGTGCAATCAATACTTCATCTGTATGCAGACGAGGGTTCTGGCTTCTTAAATATTCTGTCTTAAGCTTTTGAATTGGTTCGATAGACTCTGGTGAAATAATCTGGAGTTTGTGGTCCAGACCAGCGAGTTCCTTGATCGCGTTAAGCAAAAGTGCAGCGGACGCACCAAGGAGAGCAGATGTCTTACCGGTTACGATTTTACCATCAGGAAGTTCAAGAGAAGCAGCAGGACCATTTGTCTCTTCAGCACGGTTCATTGCTGCTGCAACAACAAGACGATCCTGAACGGTTACATCTACCTGACTCATAAGAAGTTCCAGTTTTTGTATTGTCTCTTCTGAACAAGTCCCCTTTAAAATTGCGTTCTTTGCTTCGTAATAACGACGAATAATTTCCTGACGTGATGCTTCACGGCATACCTCATCATCACAAATACAATTTCCAGCCATGTTGACTCCCATGTCAGTAGGAGATTTGTAAGGGCTCTTTCCATAAATTTTATGGAAAATAGTATTGAGTACAGGGAAAATCTCTACATCACGGTTGTAATTTACAGTTGTTTCCCCGTATGCTTCTAAATGGTATGGATCAATCATGTTGATATCATTTAAATCGGCAGTTGCAGCTTCATAAGCAAGATTAACAGGATGGCTTAATGGAAGATTCCAGATAGGGAATGTTTCAAATTTGGCATATCCTGCATGAATTCCTCTTTTATGCTCATGATATAACTGAGACAGACAAGTTGCCATCTTACCGCTTCCAGGACCTGGTGCAGTGATAATGACCAGAGGTCTGGTTGTTTCGATATAATCATTTTTTCCATATCCTTCATCACTGACAATCTGTGCAATATTGGAAGGATAACCAGGTATATTGTAGTGCATATAAACTTTAATGTTGAGCTTTTCTAAACGGTTTCTAAACATCAGTGCACTTTCCTGACCAGAAAATTGAGTGATTACGACACTGCCTACATAAAGTCCATTATCATGGAAAGAATCCATAAGACGAAGAACATCGGAATCGTAAGTAATCCCCAGATCACCACGCACTTTATTTTTTTCAATATCTTTAGCGCTGATTACAATGATAATTTCCGCCTGAGAACTTAATTGTTTCAGCATCTGAAGTTTACTGTCCGGCTGAAATCCCGGAAGAACTCTGGATGCATGATAGTCGTCAAAAAGTTTACCGCCAAATTCAAGATACAATTTGTGATCAAACTGTTCAATTCTTTGACGGATATGTTCGGACTGCATTTTTAGATACTTTTCATTATCAAAACCTATTTTCATATTGACCTCTCTTTATATTTAATGACATTGATTTTTCTTAATAGGAATATTCCTTATACTTTATGACAAAAAGTAACAAGAAAAATCCTACATGCTATAGTATACTATATAATTGCTGTTGTTTACAATATTTTCACTATTTTTTTATTGATTTATAAGTTTGCGGAATCTATAATAATACTAGTGGACTTTAGGAGGAACAGAATGGATAATCAAAATAATAACAATAAGCCTAGAAATAACCGGCAGGGATGGAGTGTAATCATAATTACCACCTTACTGGCTATTTTTGTTGTAATGGGGCTGTATTCATTGATGCAGGATAAGAATCCGCAGGAAATCAGCTATTATAAATTTCTGAAAATGGTAGATGATGGAAAAGTTGATAAAGTTAAGATCAGCTCATCAAGAATTTATATTACATTAAAAGAAGGCGTATCAGTAAAAGAAGAGCTGGATGATGATACTACACAGAGTTCGACAGACTCTGCGACAAATGAGAACAGTACATTGCAGGAGGCACAAAATCTGGCAGATGATCTGGCAAAGCAGCTTGGTGTTTCAGAAAGTGATATGGAGAATACAAAAGAACCAGATTATTATACGGGAATAGTGAATGATGATTCACTGCCAGAACGTTTATATAATGCCGGGGTAGACTATGAGCAGGAAATTCCTGATACAATGTCTTCTATCATATTTGAAATGTTTGTAACAGTAATTCTTCCAATCGTATTACTTATGATATTGTTTAATTTCCTTATGAAACGCATGACCAAAGGCGGCGGTATGATGGGAATAGGCAAGAGCAATGCAAAAGTATATGTGGAGAAAGAAACCGGAGTGACATTTCAGGATGTTGCGGGTGAAGATGAAGCAAAAGAATCTTTACAGGAGGTTGTCGATTTCTTGCATAACCCAGGTAAATATACCGGCATAGGAGCGAAGCTTCCGAAGGGAGCATTGCTTGTAGGCCCTCCGGGAACGGGTAAGACTTTACTTGCCAAGGCTGTTGCCGGAGAGGCAAAGGTTCCATTTTTCTCGTTATCGGGTTCTGCTTTTGTAGAGATGTACGTCGGTGTGGGAGCATCCAGAGTACGTGATTTATTTAAACAGGCTCAGCAGATGGCACCATGTATTGTGTTTATTGACGAGATTGATGCGATTGGTAAAAGCCGTGATACAGCTATGGGCGGCGGTAATGATGAACGAGAGCAGACATTGAATCAGCTTTTAGCAGAGATGGATGGATTTGACACAAATAAAGGTCTTTTGCTTTTAGCAGCAACAAATAGACCGGAAGTACTGGATCCGGCACTTTTAAGACCAGGACGTTTTGACCGGAGAATCATTGTTGATAAACCAGATTTAAAAGGTCGTGTGGAGATTTTAAAAGTACATTCAAAAGATGTTAAGATGGATGAGACTGTTGATTTGGAAGCAATTGCATTGGCTACATCCGGAGCGGTTGGTTCGGATCTTGCTAATATGATCAATGAGGCTGCAATTAATGCAGTTAAGCATGGCCGCCAGGTTGTAAGTCAGAAAGATTTATTTGAAGCAGTTGAAGTGGTTCTCGTCGGAAAAGAGAAAAAAGACAGAATTATGAGCAACGAAGAACGTCGAATTGTATCATATCATGAAGTCGGACATGCATTGGTGAGTGCTCTTCAAAAAGATGCAGAGCCGGTTCAGAAAATTACGATAGTGCCTAGAACAATGGGGGCTCTCGGATATGTAATGCAAACACCGGAAGAAGAGAAATTCTTGAATACAAAGAAAGAATTAGAGGCAATGCTTGTAGGTGCATTGGCAGGCCGTGCGGCAGAGGAAATTGTTTTTGAAACTGTTACAACAGGGGCTTCTAATGATATAGAGCAGGCTACTAAGATTGCAAGAGCAATGATTACACAGTATGGTATGTCTGAAAAGTTTGGCTTAATCGGTCTGGAATCCGTGCAGCATAGATATTTGGATGGCCGTGCAGTCATGAATTGTGGGGAAGCAACGGCTGCAGAGATAGATAAAGAAGTTATGGAGATGCTGAAGAAAGCTTATGCTGAGGCAAAATCATTGTTGACTGAGAATAGAGAAGCTTTGGATAAAATCGCGGCATTTTTGATTGAGAAAGAAACCATCACAGGAAAAGAATTTATGAAGATTTTCCGTGAAGTGAAGGGAATCCCTGAACCAGAAGAGTCACAAGACAAGAAAGAAGACAGAATTGTGATGAAACAGACAGAAAATGCAGAAGCTGATAATACAGATGTGACAGAAGATGTAGAAGCTGAAAATCCAGATGTGACAGAAGAGTAGTAAAAAGCGGGGATGAATTTATCCCTGCTTTTTATATATTAGGAAAGTGTTTTCCTAATATATAAAACCGCTCCGCTAAGGATGTGCACTGCGGCGTAAAATGTAGGTGGTGCAAGAGACCGTTGCAGGTGTCAGAAGAAAAATTAAGTTGGGAGAGGTGAAAAAGAATGCAGGAGCAGAATTTTAATATAGAGGAAGAATTAAAAAAATTACCCGGAAAGCCGGGCGTCTATTTGATGCATGATGAAAAGGATCATATTATATATGTGGGAAAAGCCATCAGCCTGAAAAATCGTGTGCGCCAATATTTTCAAAGCAGTAGGAATAAAAGTGTGAAAATTGAACAAATGGTTACGCATATCCGTAGATTTGAATATATAGTAACGGATTCTGAATTGGAAGCGCTGGTTTTAGAGTGTAATTTGATTAAAGAACATCATCCGAAATATAATACGATGCTGATGGATGATAAGGCATATCCATTTATAAAAGTTACAACAAACGAACCATATCCAAGAGTTATGCTGGCACGGAAGATGTTGAAAGATAAAGCAAAGTATTTTGGACCATTTACAAGCAGTCAGGCAGTAAGAGATACAATTGAATTATTGCATAAGCTATATCATATACGAAGCTGTAATAGAAGTCTTCCAAAGGATATAGGAAAAGAACGACCTTGCTTAAATTATCATATTAAACAATGCGATGCACCTTGCCAGGGATATATATCACAAGAAGAATACGGAAAATCAATATCGGAAGTATTACGTTTTTTGGGAGGAAATTATGCACCCATTCAAAAAGAGCTGGAAGAGAAAATGCTACAGGCATCAGAAGAAATGGAATTTGAGAAAGCGATAGAATACAGAGAACTATTGAATAGTGTGAATAAAATTGCACAGAAACAAAAGATTACGGACAGCAGTTGGGAGGATAGAGACATTCTGGCTGTGGCAACAGATAAAGAAGATGCCGTTGTGCAAGTCTTTTTTATACGTGGCGGACGACTGATCGGACGCGATCATTTTTATTTAAAAATTCAGCAGGATGAATTAAAAGCATATATTATAGATAGTTTTATCAAGCAGTATTATGCAGGGACGCCATTTATTCCAGGCGTTTTAATGGTTCAGGAAGTGCTGGAGGATAGTGGATTACTGGAAGAGTGGCTTTCTGCAAAGCGTGGTGCTAAGGTGTCTATTCTTGTCCCTAAAAAAGGAACCAAGGAAAAAATGGTGGAACTTGCAGAAAATAATGCAAAAATGGTTCTTACGAAAGATAAGGAACGTCTCAAAAGAGAAGAAGGACGAACAATCGGCGCAGTAAAGGAAATCGAAAAATTAATTGGAGTGCAGGATATATATCGTATGGAAGCATATGATATTTCAAATACAAATGGATTTGAATCTGTAGGCTCAATGGTTGTTTATGAACGTGGAAAACCAAAGAAGAATGATTATCGTAAGTTCAAGATTAAAGGTGTAAAAGGTGCAGATGATTATGCGAGTATGCGAGAGGTTTTGACAAGAAGATTTATGCATGGCCTGAAAGAAAAAGAAGAAAGCAAAGAAGTAGGCGGTTTTACAGTATTTCCGGATTTAATCTTAATGGACGGAGGAAGAGGGCAGGTAAATATTGCATTAGAGGTTTTAGATGCATTACATTTGGATATCCCGGTTTGTGGAATGGTCAAAGATGATCATCATAGAACAAGAGGACTCTATTTTCAAAACGAAGAGATTACAATTGACCGTTCTTCAGAAGCATTTCGTTTGATTACGCGAATTCAAGATGAAGCACATCGATTTGCAATCGAGTATCATAAGCAATTGAGAGGGAAAGGCCAGGTACATTCAATATTAGATGATATTGAGGGAATCGGACCTTCAAGAAGAAAGAGCTTAATGCGTGAATTTGTCAGTTTGGAGGCAATTAAAGCGGCTACAGTTGAAGAATTAGCTCAAATACCATCAATGAATGAAAAGGCAGCAGAATCTGTATACAAATTTTTTCATTAGTGTTAAAATAGATACAAAGCTAAGCTAAAAAGTCCAAAGACTACAGTAAAATGAATGAAAATAATAGCTAGAAGAGGAGAAAAGTTATGGGACATGGTGTGAAATTAAGTGAATTAGCAGAAAAAATGGAATTAAAAAATCTGACACCAACAGTTGAGTTGAAAGGAAAAGAGGTAAGTATTCCAGAGGTGAACAGACCGGCATTACAACTATCAGGTTTCTTTGATCATTTTGATTCAGATCGTGTGCAGATTATCGGATATGTGGAATACACGTATCTGCAGACGTTAGACTATGAAAGAAAGCTGAAAATATATGATGAACTGGTGACATATAAAGTTCCATGTATTGTATATAGCAGAAATCTGGAGCCGGATAAAGAACTTCTTGAAAAAGCTGAGAAACAGGATATTCCGATTTTTCAGACAGAAAAACAGACATCTGGATTTATGGCGGAATTGATTCGTTGGATGAACGTAAAACTTGCACCATGTATTTCTATTCATGGGGTATTGGTGGATGTTTATGGAGTCGGTGTTTTGATTATGGGCGAGAGTGGTATAGGAAAAAGTGAGGCCGCTTTGGAACTGATCAAACGTGGACATCGTCTTGTGACAGATGATGTAGTGGAGATTCGTAAAGTGAGCGATGAGACGCTCGTAGGTTCAGCACCGGATATTACAAGACATTTTATCGAGCTTCGAGGTATTGGTATCGTTGATGTAAAATCTATGTTTGGTGTTCAAAGTGTACGTGAAACGCAGAATATTGATTTGGTCATTACTTTGGAAGACTGGAGCAGAGAAAAAGAATATGATCGTTTAGGACTTGAAGAAAGTTATACAGAATTTCTTGGAAATAAAGTAGTATGCCATAATATTCCAATCCGTCCGGGTCGTAATCTTGCTATTATAGTAGAATCAGCAGCTGTTAACCATAGACAAAAACAGATGGGATATAACGCAGCGCAGGAGCTTTATAAGAGAGTACAGGAGAATCTTGCAAAGAACAGATAATATTAAATGAAATATAAAAAAGAAATCCGACAAGGGAAATATACCTTTGCTGGATTTCTTTTTTAATATTTTTTAGAATAAATTATTGAGCTGAACTATCAGTTCCTGAACTATCACCGCCAGGGGTTGTGCCTCCGCTAGAATCACTACCAGGAGTAGTAGTAGTATTACTATTAGAAGAATCACTGCCTGAATTAGAGCCAGATGATGTATTGTTGTCTGTTGAACTGTCATTATCATCCTTTTTCTCATCCGAGTCCTCTGTTTTCTTTGTCTTATCCGAATCGGCCGGTTTTGCTGTTACGTGACCGGCACAGCTCTGAGTCGGACCGGTTCCTTCTGCAAAATATTCAGTGAATGACGGACAACTTGAAGTTGCCAAATATCCTGTCTGTGTACAAATCGTTTTCTGCTGAACAGAAGATGGCATCGTAAAGTCCTTAGAAGGAAGTCCTGCATGAATTCTTGTCATAATGTTCTTCCAAATTACTTCGTGCCAGTACTGATTATAAATATTCTCCATTGATTTGTTGCAGTCGTATCCACCCCATACAGAAGCGGTGTAATAAGGAGTATAAGCAGCAAGCCATAAGTCATTACTTTTTTCAGTTGTACCTGTTTTTCCTGCGGCTGGCATGCCATCCAGACGAGCAGCAGTACCAGTCCCCTTATTGATTACATCCTGCATTGCACTAGTCAATAGGGCAGCAGTAGAATCCTTGATTACCTGATGTGAATCAGGAGTGCTGTTATCCAGCAGAACGTTTCCATCATGATCTACAACCTTTGTATATAAAATTGGCTTAATGTAAGTTCCGTTGTTCGCGATTGTTGCATATGCAGCAGTTAATTCAATGTTATATACACCACGTGTAATACCACCTAAAGCTGTAGAAGGCAGAACATCAGTCATTCCAGGGAAGTTATCGTTGTCATAATTTACCAGAGTAGTAAATCCAAAGTTAATTAAATAATCATAAGCTGTCTGTGGACCGATATCTGTAATTGTATTCAATGCGGCAACGTTGATTGAGTGTTCGATTGAGTAGCGCATTGTAGAGGTTCCAGGATATACTTTATCCCAGTTTTCAGCTTTTGATCCGTCTGAATACACATAAGGACCAGCATTCTTAAGTGGAGAAGCCAGCGTATATTTGGCTGAATCCAGTGCCGGAGCATATGTGGATAATACTTTAAAACATGAACCAGGCTGTCTGGTTGAATCGGTTGCACGATTCAATGAAAGGCTGGATGTTTTTTGACCTCGGCCGCCGACTATTGCTTTTACTTTTCCGGTAGATTGCTCCATAACTACGACTGAAACCTGTGGTTGTGGAGTGATATCAACACTTTCATCAACAGTTTCGCCTTCAGCAATGTTCAATGTTGATTTATATTCATTGATAGCAGTATAAGCTTCATCCGGTGAAGAATAAATAAGTGGATATTCACGTCCCCATGCATTTCGAATATAATCAGCAAGCATCTCTTTACTATAGTTTTCAATAGAGCCGTCAGCACGATAAATTGTCATTGCGTATTCCAGACCATATTCAGTTCCAACAGGATAAACAGCGTCATTTGCAACTTCTTCATCACAAATCTGCTGGATTGCAGGATCTTGAGTAGAAGTAATTGTAAGACCACCACTGTAAAGAGCGTTGTAAGCCTGCGTCTCTGTGTAAGCTTTTCGTTCCATCAAGTCTTTGATAATCTGTTGAGACAAATCATCATTGAAATAAGAATAAGGTGTTGTATCGGTTATAGAAGCATTAGGCAAAATGCGTTCGTAAACCGGATCAGCTTTTGCCTCATCATATTCCGTCTGAGTGATATATCCTTGTTCTAACATATTTTTCAAAACTTTGTCGCGACGTTTTGAGTTATTATCAGGATATACAACCGGATCAAACTCGGTTGGGTTCTGAGTGATACCGGCAATAACAGCACATTCAGAAAGCGATAGCTGTGAAACATCTTTTCCAAAATAACGCATCGAAGCAGCCTGAACACCAAGACAACCTTGTCCAAGGTTGATTGTATTCATATACGCTTCTAAAATTTCATCTTTTGACATTTGCTTTTCAATGGCAATTGCAAGGTATTGCTCCTGTATCTTTCGCTCTAAACGATCATAAAATGTTTTTTCATCTACGAAGTTTGGAAATACATTGTTTTTTATCAACTGCTGCGTAAGTGTACTGGCACCTTCCGAAAAGTCTCCGGATGTGATACCGACAACTGCTGCACGTGCGATACCACGTAAGTCAATACCATTATGCTGATAAAAACGCTCGTCCTCTATCGCTACAAAAGCATGTGCAAGATTAACCGGAATTTCATCGATATTTTTATAAATTCGGTTAGAACCAGACTGTTTGAACTCTTCCAAAACAGAACCATCCGACTCGGCAACAACAGTGGTTACAAAAGCACTTGGCTTTACATCTGCAGGAGTTACTGTTGGAGTGTTATCGATAATCTTCTTGGTAAATATGCCGATGCCTGCGACACCAATTACTGCGAGAAGAAGAATACAGATAAGAAGAGCTTTAAAAAAACGTACCCAAACCCGCTTTTTCTTCATCTTTTTTTTCGAGGAGATCGACTTTTTCCTCCGTGTAAGATTGTTTTTTCCGTAATTCATGAATAATTTCCTCCTTTATTCATTAGTTTCTATTATATCAAAATTAGTATTCTAAATAAAGTAGAAAATAAAAAGTTTATATATAGATAAAAAATTTTAATAAATTCTTGTAGTTTTCTTCTGCTTTAGTATAATGGAAACCATGAGAAAAGGTAAAAAAGGAGCAATTATAGATAAATGAATATAAAAATAGTCTATCAGGGGAATACTGCTGAAATTATTGAAAAGAAATCAAGATTTATTGCAGATATATTTTCCGTTTCTTCAGAGGAAGAAGCACTTCAAATTTTAGAAAAAGTTAAGAAGAAATATTGGGATGCGAGACATCACTGCTGGGCATATGCAATCGGAGACGAACAAGTTCAGGAACGCTTAAGTGATGATGGGGAGCCTAGTGGTACAGCAGGAAAACCTATTCTGGAAGTAATACGGGGAAATGAAATCCATAATGTTTTAATTGTTGTAACACGTTATTTTGGCGGGACATTGCTGGGAACAGGAGGTCTGGTACGTGCTTATACACAAGCAGCACAGGAAGGAATCGCAGTCAGCACGATTGTTACAAAAACACAAGGGTATAAAGTGAAAATCCAGACGGATTATACCACTCTTGGTAAAATCCAATATTTATTGGGACAAAAAGAAATTCAGATTATAGACTCAGTATATCAGGATAATGTGGAGATTTTTGTTTATATATCAAAAGAGGAGGAATCTGTACTTCAACGTGATATTACGGAAGTAACAAACGGACAAACTGTAGTCGAGAGAATAGAAGAGTGCAGTTTTGCTAATGTAGAGGGACAAATGATCCAGTTTGATAATTGATAAATATAAAAGTGTTATGACGAAACAGAGCAGGAACAAATTGTTTTAAACAATTGTTCCTGCTCTGAATTTACTTATGTAAGTTTAAAACTTACGCATTTACAAATTAATCAAATTCTGGTTCGATCAAACCGAAAGAACCATCTTTTCTTTTATATACAACATTAACTTCATCTGTTTCTGCATTGGAAAATACGAAGAAGTTATGTCCAAGAAGATCCATCTGGATGCAAGCATCTTCCGGATACATCGGTTTAATTCCAAAACGTTTTGTACGTACAATCTTAATTTCATCTGTTTCAGAAGAATCATCATCGGATTCAAAAAATTCTTTTTTGAAATTATTGCCTGATGAAGAAGCAGTAGGATGACCCTGGCTTCTAGCTACCAGTTTGTTCTTGTATTTGCGAAGCTGACGTTCAATTACTTCTTCTACAAGATCAATAGATACATACATATCGCTGCTTGTCTGTTCTGAACGAATAATGTTTCCCTTTACAGGAATTGTTACTTCAATCTTCTGACGATCTTTTTCTACGCTAAGTGTTACAATGATTTCGGTTTCAGGAGTGAAATACCTCTCAAGTTTTCCTAATTTTTGTTCGACTGTGTCTTTTAATCCAGGTGTTACCTCGATGTTCTTTCCGCTGATAATAAATTTCATGCCAATCAACTCCTTTTGTTCATATTATACAGAAAAATAATGAAATCATCTGTATTTATATAGAGATTATAGCATATGACAGGATGATTGTACAGAGAAATTGTCTGAAAAAAGAGTGAAAAAAATAAAAAACTCAAAAAAATAAAAGTGGACAGAATAGTTACTGTCCACTTTGAAATATTATTTTATATTACTTCTTTTACGCATTCTTGCATCAAGAATCTTCTTACGGATACGAAGTGAGTTTGGTGTTACTTCCAGAAGCTCATCTGTATCAATGAAGTCCAATGCTTCTTCAAGACTTAAAATACGAGGAGGTGTCAGTCGAAGTGCTTCATCTGCACTTGATGAACGAGTGTTTGTAAGATGTTTGGTCTTACATACATTTAATTCGATATCATCAGTCTTACCATTTTGTCCGATAACCATACCAGAATATACTTTTTCTCCGGCACCGATAAATAATGTTCCGCGTTCCTGAGCACTATAGAGACCATAAGTTACAGATTCACCTGTCTCAAAAGCGATGAGGGAACCCTGTTTTCTATACTGAATATCGCCCTTATATGGAGCATAACCTTCGAAACTTGTATTTAAGATACCATTTCCCTTTGTATCTGTCATAAATTCTCCACGATATCCAATCAGTCCACGAGCTGGGATAGAGAACTCAAGACGGGTATATCCTCCATTGGACATTCCCATACTGCGGAGTTCACCTTTTCTCTGGCTTAATTTATCAATAACTGTTCCGGTAAACTCATCCGGCACATCAACGTAAGCAAGCTCCATAGGCTCGAGTTTCTTTCCGTTTTCATCTGTTTTATATAATACCTCTGCTTTGCTGACTGCAAATTCATAACCTTCACGGCGCATGTTTTCGATTAAAACAGATAAATGTAATTCTCCACGTCCAGAAACCTTAAAACTGTCGGCATTTTCTGTTTCTTCTACACGAAGACTTACATCTGTGTTTAATTCGCGAAGTAAACGATCACGGAGGTGACGGGAAGTTACAAATTTACCTTCCTGTCCTGCAAAAGGGCTGTCGTTTACGATAAACTGCATAGAAATTGTAGGCTCAGAAATCTTCTGGAATGGGATAGCAACCGGGTTATCAATAGAACAAATTGTATCACCAATAGAAATATCTGAAATTCCAGAAATAGCAACGATGGAACCAATAGTAGCTTCTTTTACTTCTACTTTATTCAATCCATCAAATTCATATAATTTGCTGATTTTAACCTTCTGCTGTTTATCCGGATCATGATGGTTTACAACAACAACATCCTGATTTACAGAAATTGTTCCATTATCTACCTTACCGACTCCGATACGACCTACATATTCATTATAATCAATAGTACTGATCAAAACCTGAGTTGAAGCCTCTGGATCTCCTTCAGGAGCAGGAATATAATCGATAATAGTCTCAAATAAAGGCTGCATATCTTTTTCTTCATCAGAAAGATCAAGTACAGCAATACCTGCTTTTGCAGATGCATAAACAAATGGACAATCTAACTGTTCGTCTGATGCATCCAAATCCATAAAAAGTTCCAGAACCTCATCGATAACCTCATCAGGTCTCGCCTCAGGTCTGTCAATTTTATTGATACATACGATAACCGGAAGATTTAATTCCAATGCTTTACGCAATACGAATTTTGTCTGTGGCATTGCGCCTTCAAATGCGTCTACAACAAGAATAACACCATTTACCATTTTTAATACACGTTCCACTTCGCCACCGAAATCAGCATGTCCCGGTGTATCAATGATATTAATCTTTGTTCCTTTATAATATACAGCAGTATTTTTTGACAGGATCGTAATTCCACGTTCACGTTCAATATCATTAGAGTCCATGACACGTTCAGCAACTTCCTGATTCTCGCGGAATACACCGCTTTGTTTTAAAAGCTCATCGACCAGCGTTGTCTTGCCGTGGTCTACGTGAGCGATAATTGCAATATTTCTAACATCTTCTCGTTTTGTTTTCATAGCTTCACACACTTTCTTAAATATATCATGATAAAGTTACAACTTTTTCATTCTATCACAAAATTTCAAATTTACAATACCTATATATGTAAAAAATATGTTTGCAAAAAATGTCATTTTTGGCTGTCGAGCGATTTTGCGATAAATTTGTTCTAAAAAAGGTGTTGAAGAACATAGATTTAGTAATGACTTAAAAATACCGCAAAGAGGAAGGGAGAATTACAAATTATGTCAGATAAGATTATTGAAAATAATCAGGTAACAATTATGGGAGAGGTTGCTTCACCTCTTACATATAGCCATGAGGTGTTTGGAGAAGGATTTTATGTAATGGATGTTATGGTGAAGCGATTGAGCAATTCGGAAGATCGGATTCCACTCACTATATCGGAACGATTGATTGATGTAAATCAGGATTATACCGGAGAATTCATTAAAGTATCCGGGCAGTTCCGTTCGTATAACCGGCATGAAGAACAAAAAAATCGATTGGTATTGTCAGTGTTTGTCCGTGAACTGGAATTTGTAGATGAAGAGCTGGATGGAGCAAAGACAAATCATATCCTATTAGAAGGATATATTTGTAAAAAACCAATTTACAGAAAAACTCCATTAGGAAGAGAAATTGCAGATTTGCTTCTGGCTGTAAACAGACCTTATGGAAAATCGGATTATATTCCTTGCATATGTTGGGGAAGAAATGCAAGATATGCTTCTGGGTTTGAGGTTGGAGAACATGTTCAATTGCTTGGAAGAATTCAAAGCAGAAATTATGTGAAAAAATTATCCGAGGCAGAAACTGAGACAAGAACAGCGTATGAAGTTTCCGTAAGCAAATTAGAATGTGTAGAATAAGAAACAAAAAGTAAGCTGATATTATTTAATATAAATTGGTCAGCAATCTGTTTTAGGTAAAAGGGATCGTTAAAAGGATATCATTTCTTGAGGAATTGCTTCAAATATGATATCCTTTTTGTTAGTAGTGATTAAATACATAAAAAGCTATCAGCCATACTTAGTGACAGAATATGGATTAAAAAGACTAGAACGCAGCGAAATACAGGAGGATAGAAACATGATAAGAGTTTTGATGAGCGGATGCAACGGAAAGATGGGACAGATGATAACAGGTCTTGTAAAAGAGGACGAACAGGTTGAAATTGTGGCTGGAATAGATACTTATACAGGAATTTCGAATACATATCCGGTATTCAAAAGTTTTGCGGATTGTGATGTAGAAGTTGATGTGGTGATTGATTTTTCGAATGCTGCAGCATTGGAAGGTTTGTTGGATTACTGTATAAGTAAGCAAGTGCCGGCGGTAATTTGCTCGACAGGTTATTCAGAGGAACAGCTGCAGAAAATTAAAGAAGCTTCTGAAAAAGTTGCAATTTTAAAATCTGCAAACATGTCAATGGGAATTAATCTTTTGTTAAAGCTTTTGAAAGATGCCGCTAAGGTGCTGGCACCGGCGGAATATGACATTGAATTAGTAGAAAAACATCACAATCAAAAACTGGATGCACCAAGCGGAACAGCACTCGCACTTGCAGACTCTATTAATGATGCATTGAATAATGAATACAACTATGTTTATGACAGAAGCCAGGTGCGTCAGAAACGTGACTCAAAAGAAATTGGTATTTCTGCAGTTCGTGCCGGAACAATTGTCGGAGAGCATGAAGTGATTTTTGCCGGAACAGATGAAGTGATTGAATTTAAACACACAGCATATTCCAGAAGTGTATTTGGAAAAGGAGCTGTTGAAGCTGCAAAATATCTGGCAGGCAAACCGGCGGGAATGTACGATATGAGTGATGTAATTGTATTTTAATAGAAAAAATAAAAAACAGGTTCTTGAGGTTAGATGAACTCAGGGGAAAAGGAATCGTTTATGAGAAATTTGGAAGAAAGGTATCTGGATCGCTTGTCTGATCTATATCCAACAATAGCAGCAGCATCTACAGAGATTATCAATTTACAGGCAATTTTGAATTTGCCAAAAGGTACAGAACATTTTATTACAGATGTTCATGGAGAATATGAGGCATTTTCTCACGTGCTGAAGAATGGATCGGGATCTGTGAGGAGAAAAATTAATGATGTTTTTGGAAATACATTGAGCAGCAGGGATAAGCAATCTCTCGCAACATTGATTTATTATCCGAAAGATAAGATAGCTCAAGTAAAGAAGACAGAATCAAATATGGAGGATTGGTACAAGATCAATCTGTATCGTTTGATTGAAGTAAGTAAGAGAGCAGCAAGCAAATATACTCGTTCCAAAGTAAGGAAAGCACTGCCAAAAGATTTTGCTTATGTTATAGAAGAATTGATTACAGAACGTTCAGAAATAAATGATAAAGAATCTTATTATAACGAGATTATAATGACGATCATTAGAATTGGACGAGCAGAAGAATTTATTATTGCGATTTCGTCATTGATTCAGCGCCTGGTTGTAGATCATTTGCATATTGTCGGAGATATTTATGACAGAGGACCGGGGCCTCATATTATTATGGATAAGCTGATGAATTATCATTCTTTGGATATTCAGTGGGGTAACCATGATGTTGTATGGATGGGAGCTGCGGCAGGACAATTGGCATGTATTGCAAATGTAATCCGAATTTGTGCACGTTATGGCAATTTAGATATTCTTGAAGATGGATATGGAATCAATCTCCTTCCATTAGCGGCGTTTGCACTTCAGACATATGGAGATGACCCGTGTGACTGCTTTATGCTGAAAGGTATGGACAATCCAAATAAAGCAGAGATGGAAATGAATATGAGAATGCACAAAGCAATTTCAATTATCCAGTTTAAAATTGAAGGACAGACAATTAGACGTCAGCCGGGATTTGGGTTGGAGGAGCGCGCCCTTTTGCATAGGATTGATTATGAAAAAGGGACTATTACGTTAGATGGAAAAGAATATAAATTGCTGGATACAAACTTTCCAACGATCGATCCAAAGAACCCATATCAGTTGTCGGCAGACGAGGAAGATGTAATGGAACGATTGGAACGTGCGTTTACCGGATGTGAAAAACTTCAGGAACATATGCATTTCCTGCTTTCGAAAGGAAGTTTGTATAAGGTTTACAATAATAATTTGTTGTATCATGGGTGTGTACCGTTAAATGAAGATGGTTCATTGAAAGAAGTAACATTGTTTGGTAAAAAATTCAAAGGTAAATCTTTGTATGATGCATTAGAGCGTTATGTGAGAAAAGGATTTTTCGCAGTTGACAAAGAGGATTGGCAAAACGGAAAAGATATCATGTGGTATATCTGGCTGAATCCGAATTCACCATTGTTTGGAAAGGATAAGATGGCAACTTTCGAACGATATTTTCTTGCTGAGGAAGAAACTCATAAAGAGGTAAAAAATCCATATTATCAATATATAGAAAATGAAAAAGTAATCGCATCTATTATGAAAGAGTTCGGGTTAGATTTTGAGTCGGATGATACGCATATTATCAATGGACATGTTCCGGTTAAAAGAAAAAACGGGGAAAGCCCTGTGAAATGTAATGGTAAAGTCATGGTAATTGATGGTGGATTCTCAAAAGCTTATCAACGAGAAACAGGGATTGCCGGATATACATTAATATACAATTCTTATGGATTGTTGCTTGTTGCACATGAACCATTTGAATCAACAGAATCTGCGATTGAAAAAGAAAGTGATATTCATTCAGAAAGTATGGTAATCCGTCGTGTTGTACAAAGAAGTCTTGTTGGAAATACTGATATCGGAAAAGAATTAAAAGAACAGATAGCAGATTTGGAAGTGCTGTTGGCGGCTTATCGCAGTGGTGAACTAAAAGAAAAACTATAAAGTTGTATATCTATAGAAATTTTTCTTTTGGAAGATTTTTCCAGACATAAAAACGATAAAAAAGTACATAGTAAGTGTACAAGATTTTTTATGGAAAGGAAGAATCAAAATGAAAAAAATGAAAACGGCGATATTATTAGTTGTTAGTGTATTGCTGATGGGAAGCATGACTGCATGTGGAACAACAAACAATGGAATGAATGCTGCAGATCAGGGAAACAATAATACTACGGATCAAGGAGCTGATACAAAGGCTGATAAGGATGGAGATGGTATTATTGATGATGCAGTGAATGATGTGACTGATGGAATTGATAATGCGGTAGATGATATGACTGATAATGGAGCAACAGATAAAGGTACAGTACGATAGGAAAAATCATTTGCAAATGAGTTAAAAGTAATAACATGTAACATAGAGGGAGAGAAGCTGATATTTGGTTTTCTCTTCCTTTTTTGACTTTACTATGATAAAATGGTGAAGTGACTGGAACACAAAATGATGTAAATAGTATTTAAAAGGCAGAAAGGCGGATTATATCATGAAATTCAGACCTTGTATTGATATACATAACGGAAAAGTAAAACAGATTGTTGGTGGTTCACTTTGCGATAAAGGGGATACAGCAAAAACGAACTTCTCTTCAGAGTTGGACGCTGCATATTACGCAAAGATGTATCAGAAAGACAGATTGTCAGGGGGGCATATTATTTTACTGAATCCACCGACTTCAGAATATTATAAAGAGACAAAAAAACAAGCACTATCAGCATTACAGGCATATCCGAAAGGAATGCAGATCGGTGGCGGGATAACAGCAGAAAATGCACAGGAATATTTGCAGGCGGGCGCAAGTCATGTAATCGTAACTTCTTATGTATTTCAAGATGGAAAATTTCATCAAGATAATTTACAGAAGTTATTGCAGGAAGTAGGGAAAGAAAAGTTAGTATTGGATTTAAGCTGTCGCAAAAAAAACAATGATTATTATGTTGTGACAAATCGTTGGCAGACATTTACGGAAGTGAAATTAAATCAAAAAACATTAGATGAATTGGCAGGATATTGTGATGAATTTCTAATCCATGGTGTGGATGTAGAGGGAAAATCATCAGGAGTGGAGTTGGAACTCGTCGAAATGCTCGGAAAGTGGAATGGAACAAAGATTACATATGCCGGGGGTATTGGAAGTATAGATGATTTGAAGAAATTTGAAGAAGCCTGTGGCGGAAAATTGGATTATACGATAGGAAGTGCATTGGATTTATTTGGCGGAACAATATCATATCGCGAAATTGTTAAAAGCAGTATACAAAACTGTACGAAACAGTAATTGAATTTAAGCTCGATTAGTGATAAAATGGAGAACAGAGTAAAATTAGACAAGGAGTACACTACTGATTATGGGTTTAATACAGAAAATATTTGGTACACATAGTGAAAACGAATTAAAACGAATATATCCAATAGTTGATCAGATTGAAGCATTGGATTCACAGATGCAGGCACTTTCTGATGAGGAACTGAGAGGAAAAACAAAAGAATTTAAACAACGTCTGAATGATGGGGAAACATTAGACGATATTTTACCGGAAGCATATGCAACAGTACGTGAAGCGGCTTATAGAAGTCTTGGTATGAAACATTATCGTGTACAGTTGATTGGCGGTATTATTTTACATCAGGGACGAATTGCAGAGATGAGAACAGGTGAAGGTAAGACACTGGTTTCTACATTACCTGCTTATTTGAACGCATTGAGCGGAAAAGGCGTTCACATTGTAACAGTCAATGATTATCTCGCAAGACGTGATGCGGAGTGGATGGGAAAAGTACATCAATTTTTAGGACTGACAGTCGGAGTGGTTCTCAATAGCATGGAAAGTGAAGAGAGACGTGCAGCTTATGATTGTGATATTACTTACGTAACCAATAACGAGCTTGGATTTGATTATCTGAGAGATAATATGGTTATTTATAAAGAGCAGCTTGTACAACGTGGATTGAATTTTGCAGTTATTGATGAGGTCGATTCAGTATTGATCGATGAGGCAAGAACACCATTGATTATTTCCGGACAGAGCAGTAAATCAACAAAATTATATGAAGCCTGTGATATTCTTGCGCGTCAGTTGGAACGTGGAGAGGCAAGTGGTGAATTCTCTAAGATTAATGCCATCATGGGAGAAGATATCGAGGAAACAGGAGACTATATTGTAAATGAGAAAGAGAAGTCAGTAAACCTGACTGAAGATGGTGTGAAGAAGGTAGAGAAATTCTTCCATATTGAAAACCTTGCCGATCCGGAAAATCTTGAGATTCAGCATAATATCATTCTTGCATTGCGTGCACATAATCTTATGTTCCGTGATCAGGATTATGTGGTGACACCAGAGGGAGAGGTTGTTATTGTCGATGAGTTTACAGGACGTATTATGCCTGGACGTCGTTATTCAGATGGTCTTCATCAGGCAATTGAGGCTAAAGAACATGTAAAAGTGATGAGGGAAAGCAAAACTCTTGCAACGATTACATTCCAGAATTTGTTTAATAAATATGAGAAAAAGAGTGGTATGACAGGTACTGCCTTGACAGAGGAAAAAGAGTTTAGAGATATTTATGGAATGGACGTTATCGAAATTCCAACAAACCTTCCGGTTCAGAGAAAGGATTTAGATGACGCTGTTTATAAGACAAAAGAGGAAAAGTATAAGGCTGTTGTAGAGGCAGTAAAAGAAGCGCATGCAACAGGCCAGCCTGTTCTGGTAGGTACAATTACAATTGATGTATCAGAGTTACTTAGCAAGATGTTGAAAAAAGAGGGAATCCCTCACAATGTTTTGAATGCAAAATACCATGAACAGGAAGCTGAGATTGTAGCAGATGCCGGAATACATGGAGCTGTTACAATTGCTACAAACATGGCTGGCCGTGGTACGGATATTAAGCTGGATGATGAATCAAAGGCAGCAGGTGGATTGAAGATTATTGGTACAGAACGTCATGAATCTCGTCGTATTGATAATCAGCTGCGTGGTCGTGCAGGTCGTCAGGGTGATCCGGGAGAGTCTCGTTTTTATATTTCTTTGGAAGATGATCTGATGAGATTGTTCGGTTCCGAAAAATTGATGTCCGTATTTAACACTTTGGGTGTAGAAGACGGAGAGCAGATTGAACATAAGATGCTTTCTAATGCAATAGAAAAAGCGCAGAAGAAAATTGAGAGCAATAACTATGGAATTCGTAAGAATTTATTGGAATACGACCAGGTTATGAATGAACAGCGTGAAATCATTTACGAAGAGAGACGCCGCGTTCTGGATGGCGAGAGTATGCGCGATACAGTTTATAATATGATTACAGAATATGTGGAAAATCTGGTCGATCGCTGTGTGTCACCGGATGTAGATCCGGAAGAATGGGATTTGACAGGACTTGAAGTTTCACTTCATGATGTTATTCCACAATTAAAATTCCCTACAGCAAAAGAAATTGAAGACATGCAGCAGAAGGAACTGAAGCATTTATTGAAAGAAAAAGCTGTTAAGGCATATGAAGGTAAAGAAGCAGAATTCCCAGAACCGGAACAGATCCGAGAGATGGAACGGGTTGTATTGTTAAAAGTAATCGATGCAAAATGGATGGATCACATTGATGATATGGATCAGCTGCGTCAGGGAATCGGTCTTCAGGCATATGGTCAGAGAGATCCGCTGGTAGAATATAAAATGATGGGATATGATATGTTCGGCGAAATGACGAATGCTATCGCAGAGATGACGATCAAGACGTTGTTTAATATCCGTGTTGAGCAGAAAGTAGAGCGTGAGCAGGTTGCGAAAGTGACAGGAACGAATAAAGATGAAACTGCTGTACGAGCTCCGAAAAAACGTGAAGAGAAGAAAATATATCCAAATGATCCATGTCCATGTGGAAGTGGAAAGAAATACAAACAGTGCTGTGGAAGAAAAATTGTATAATTTTTAAAGCAATTATAAAAAATGAAAGAGGTGAATAAGGTGGTTTTGTTAGATGAGTTGAAACAGACGTTGACAGCATATGAAGAACCGCTGAAAGATTTGAGGGATTCACTTTGACTTAGCGTCAAAGAAAGAACGAATCGAAGAATTAGAAAGAAGAATTGAAGAACCTGGATTTTGGGATAATCCGGAGGAATCTCAGCAGACAATGAAATATTTGAGAGGACTCCAGGATTCTGTAAAACAGATTGAACAAATGTTTACAGATTATGAGGATATCGGTCTTCTGATAGAGATGAGTGAAGAAGAACCTGATGACGATACGATACAAGAGATACAAGAGGATCTGGAGCGGTTTAAAGAAGAGTTTGAAGAGTTGAGAATACAGACGCTTCTTACAGGAGAATACGATAAGTGCAGTGCAATCCTGACGATTCATGCAGGAGCAGGCGGAACGGAATCCTGTGACTGGGCCAGTATGCTGTATCGTATGTATACACGTTGGGCCGAGAAAAAAGGATATTCAGTAGAAGTGCTTGACTATCTGGAAGGCGATGTGGCAGGAATAAAAGGTGTAACAATTGAAATTCAGGGAGAAAATGCATATGGATATCTGCGCTCCGAAAAGGGTGTGCATCGTCTTGTGCGTATTTCACCATTTAATGCAGCAGGTAAACGACAGACTTCGTTTGCATCTTGCGACGTGATTCCGGATATTCAAGAGGATATTGAAGTTGAGATTAACGATGATGATCTTCGAATTGACACGTATCGTTCCAGCGGAGCCGGTGGACAGCATATTAATAAAACATCTTCTGCAATTCGAATTACGCATTTGCCAACGGGAATTGTAGTACAGTGTCAAAATGAGCGTTCACAGCATATGAACAAAGATAAAGCAATGCAGATGTTGAAAGCAAAATTATATTTGCTGAAACAGCAGGAGCAGGCGGACAAGATGTCAGGTATCCGCGGTGAAGTAAAGGATATTGGATTTGGCAATCAGATTCGTTCATATGTTATGCAGCCATATACAATGGTAAAAGATCACAGAACGAACGAAGAAATCAGTAACGTGAATGCAGTTATGGATGGCTATCTGGATCCGTTTATTAATGCATATTTGAGTGCGAATTAGATGATAGATGTGTATAGCAAGAAAGGGAGAATGAAATGGTAAATATAGCAGTATTAGGTTATGGCACAGTAGGATCAGGAGTAGTTGAAGTCATTCATACCAATCATGAACGGATTAACCAAAGAATCGGGGATGAGTTGAATGTGAAGTATGTTCTGGATCTGAGAGATTTTCCTGGAGATCCGATACAGGAAAAATTGGTACATGATTTCAACATAATCGTAGAGGATCCGGATGTACAGATCGTAGTTGAGGTGATGGGCGGAATTGAACCTGCATATACATTTGTAAAACGTTCCCTTCAGGCTGGAAAGAGTGTTGCAACATCAAATAAAGCATTGGTGGCTAAGCATGGAGCTGAATTATTGTCTATTGCCCGCGATAAGAATATTAACTTCTTGTTTGAAGCAAGTGTTGGTGGCGGAATTCCGATTATTCGTCCTTTGAACTCTTCATTGACAGCAGATGAAATTGAAGAAATAACAGGTATTTTAAACGGGACAACAAATTATATGCTTTCCAAAATGTTCTATGAAGGAGCAGATTACGCGGAAGTTTTAAAAGAAGCACAGGATAAAGGATATGCAGAACGAAATCCGGAAGCAGATGTAGAAGGCTATGATGCGTGTCGTAAAATTGCGATTTTATCTTCTTTGATTTCAGGACAGCAGGTTGATTTTGAAGATATTTATACAGAAGGTATTACAAATATTACAAAAGAAGATATGATGTATGCAAAAGAAATGGAAATGACGATTAAGTTACTTGCGTCAAGTAAAAGAGATGGCGATCATTTGCATGCAATTGTAGCTCCGGCATTACTGCGTAAAGAGCATCCTCTTTACAATGTAAATGATGTATTCAATGCGATTTTTGTTCACGGAAATGTTCTTGGAGATGCAATGTTCTACGGAAGTGGAGCGGGTAAACTTCCAACAGCGAGTGCAGTTGTTGCAGATGTTGTTGATGAGGCAAAACATTTGAATCGTAATATCATGACGATGTGGAAGAATGAGAAGTTAGAGCTTCTGCCACTTGATAATACGAGTAAGAAATTTTTTGTCCGAATCAAAGGCGACGCTGAAGCTATGAAGTCACATTTAGAGAGCACATTTGGTCCGATTTCAATTGTGAAAGTAGATGGATTGAATGGCGAATTCGGCTTTGTTACGGAAGAGATGACAGAAGGAAGTTATAAAGAAAAATCAGCAGAGTTCCCGGGAATCATCCATATGATCCGTATAGAAGAATAAAAACAGTGGATTTATGAAATACAAAAGATAGTTTAAAGATATAAAAGAACCATAAGATTTACCTGAAAGAAGTAAGTCTTATGGTTCTTTTGCCTAGTGCGATACATTTGCTGAATCTAACAGTGTATGAATCATAGCACGTGTGTCAGAAGAAGAATCACGATATTTTAAAATTAAATCAATCTCATCTTGCATCAAAATAATGGAATCATTAGATTTTTCTTCGATAGCAAAATGATAGTCTCCTGATTCATGGATGATATAGGTTTGGTTAAAAGGCTTAATGATGAGTTCTTCCATTGAAACGTTATAAAGCTCACATAATCTGATTAACAATCCAATATCCGGATCACGATTAGCTCTTTCATAATTAGAGTAAGCTTGGCGTGAGATGTTAAGATACTTGCTCAGTTTGTCCTGTGTATAACCACGTGCTTTGCGGTATTTTCGTAAATTTTTTGCAAGCTGTAAGTTCGCCACGATGCTCCTCCTTGTTGAAAATTAATATGATTATTATATCAATTTCCAATAAGGAAAGAATCATACGCAACAAAAATGAGCAAAAACATAAAATGTAAACAAATGATTACAAAATTGTGCGCTGACTTAAATTACTGTTATGGTATTCAGAAGAAAATGTTACATCTTCGCCGAACCATACAGGAGGTACAAAAGAAAGTGCACTTTCTTCGTTGTAGAATTCTACTTCTGCAAGAGCCAGCCCCTCTAAATCTTCAGAAAAAATATCTAATTCGATTTTTAAATCGGAGTAGGTGCTTTGCATAATAAAATGTGTCAAAGGAATTACATAGCGTTTTTTTGAAATAATACGACCATCAACTTTAGATTTTAAGTGGACATAAGCCTCTCTAGTGAGTGGAAGATTATACTCTTCCCGGCTCATCAGTCCTTTTGATTTGTAGGTAAGAAAATAATCTTCATTATCTTTGCGGATGCGTACAACAGGCTCCGTGCACAAATATCCTTGTTCAATGTGATGAGCAGGATAATCTTCAGGTGAAAAAGGCAGTTTTGTGGCATCAATTAAATATTTTCGTTCAATTTCCATGGTAATCTCCTAATGTTTATAAGTAAGTGTAGTTATAGTATATACATGATTTTAAGGTTTAATGGGATTAATTTCAATAAAAAAGCCAAAGATTCTTGTTAGTTCGGAAAGAGTATATTAAAATATTACTGTTAAATTGAATTGTGGAGGAGGAACGGTACAATGAAAAAAGTATATGTATTTTTAGCAGACGGATTTGAAGAAATAGAAGGCTTGACAGTTGTTGATATTTTGAGAAGAGCAAAAGTAGAAGTTTCGACAGTTTCAATTATGGATACTATTGATATTCAGGGAGCACATGGGATTAACATAAAAGCAGATCAAATGTTTGATGAGGCTGATTTTAGCGTAGCAGATATGCTGGTTCTTCCAGGTGGAATGCCGGGAACGTTACATTTGGGTGAGCATAAAGGGGTGCAGAACATTTTGAAAGATTTTCATAGTGAGAAGAAGAACATAGCTGCTATATGCGCAGCTCCGAGTGTGCTTGGGAAGTATGGAATTTTGGAAGGAAGAAGAGCTTGCTGTTATCCATCATTTGAGGAGCAGCTTACAGGTGCTGAGGTTGTATTTGAACCGGTTGTACAAGACGGACACATTGTTACAAGCAGGGGAATGGGAGCAGCAATTCCATTCGCATTAAAGCTGACAGAAGTTTTATGCGGAGCAAAAGCAGCAAATGAAGTAAAAGAATCTATTTTATTTGTATAAAAAATTTTCAAAAAGCTAAGAAAAGCTAAGAAAACAGCAAAAAGCACTGGAAATAAGGGGATATTTGTGCTATACTGTTTCAATGACTGCGAATGTATATTAGTAACTGGCTGATAAACATTTCGTGTAAAAACGCATGAACAGGGTTGTGCAATAGAATGTCAGCAGGCACAACATGCGTTAAGATCTATAGGATCTTCGAATATAAAAGAATATCAATCAGCATGCATAGTCTGCTGAGAAGATACAAATCAAGGAGGAAGTAAAGATGAGTTTACAGGTAGAAAAGTTAGAACATAACATGGCAAAACTTACTATCGAAGTTGCAGCAGAAGAGGTAGAGAAAGCTTTACAGGCTGCTTATTTAAAACAGCGTGGAAAAATCAATATTCCAGGATTCCGTAAAGGTAAAGTGCCACGCCAGATGATCGAAAAAATGTATGGAGCTGAAATCTTCTATGATGAAGCAGCAAACAAGATGATCTCTGAAGCGTATGGAAAAGCATATGATGAGTGTGAATTAGATATCGTTTCACAGCCATCTATCGATATCGTACAGTTAGAAAAAGGAAAAGATTTCATTTTCACAGCAGAAGTAGCTACAAAACCAGAAGTAAAACTTGGTGAGTATAAAGGGCTTAAAGTAGACAAATATTCTACAAGAGTTACACAGAAAGAAGTAGACGAGGAAATTGAAAAAGAGCGTGAGCGCAATGCAAGAACTGTTGAAGTAACAGATCGTGCAGTTGAAGATAAAGATATCGTAACACTTGACTTTGAAGGATTTGTAGATGGTGTTGCATTTGAAGGTGGAAAAGGAACAGACTATCCACTGACAATCGGTTCTGGTTCATTTATCCCAGGATTTGAAGAGCAGTTGATCGGAGCTGAGATCGACAAAGAAGTTGAAGTAAAAGTAACATTCCCAGAAGAGTATCAGGCTGCTGAACTTGCTGGCAAAGATGCTGTATTCAAATGTACAGTACACGCTATCAAAGCAAAAGAGCTTCCAGAAGCTGACGATGAATTTGCATCAGAAGTATCTGAGTGCGAAACAATGGAAGCATACAGAGCAGAAGTAAAACAGAAAATCAAAGACAGAAAAGAATCTGAAGGAAAATCAAAGAAAGAAGATCAGGCAGTAGAGCAGGCAATCGAGAATGCAGAGATGGATATTCCACAGCCAATGATCGATCTTCAGGTAAGACAGATGGCAGATGATTTTGCACGTCGTATCCAGCAGCAGGGACTGACAGTAGAGCAGTACTTCCAGTTCACAGGACTGACACAGGAAAAGATGATGGAAGAGTTCGAGCCACAGGCTGTTAAGAGAATCAAAACAAGACTTGTTCTTGAAGCAATTGTAAAAGCAGAGAACATCGAAGTATCTGATGAACGTTTAGATGAAGAAATCCAGAAGATGGCAGATGCATATCAGATGGAATTTGATAAACTCAAAGAGTACATGGGAGAAGCAGAAGCTGCTCAGATGAAAGAGGATATCGCAGTTCAGGAAGCTGTAACATTGATTACAGATGCATCAGTAGAAGGCTAAGATGCGAATATAGAAGGGAGCTGACAGTCTTATGAGTTTAGTACCATATGTCATTGAACAGACAAGCCGAGGAGAACGCTCCTACGACATCTATTCTAGATTGTTAAAAGATAGAATTATCTTTCTGGGAGAAGAAGTAACAGATGTGTCTGCAAATATTATTGTGGCACAGCTTCTTTTCCTGGAAGCAGATGATCCAAATAAAGACATCCAGCTGTATATCAACAGTCCAGGTGGATCTGTGACAGCCGGGATGGCAATTTATGATACAATGCAGTATATCAAATGTGATGTATCTACAGTATGTATCGGTATGGCTGCAAGTATGGGTTCATTTCTTCTTTCGGGAGGTACAAAAGGAAAACGTTTTGCACTTCCAAATGCAGAGATTATGATCCATCAGCCATCAGGCGGAGCGCAGGGACAGGCAACAGAGATTCAGATTGCCGCAGAACATATTTTGCGCACACGTCAGAAATTAAATGAGATTTTGGCAGCCAATACAGGACAGCCATTAGAAGTTATTCAGAAAGATACAGAAAGAGATAACTTTATGTCTGCACAGGCAGCGAAAGAATATGGATTAATTGATGAAGTAATTGCAAATCACTAAGAAGTGAGTGCAATATGAGGTGAGAGTAGTATGGCAGGAAAAATCGGTGATGATACAGTCAGATGTTCTTTCTGTAATAAAACACAGAACCAGGTACGCAAGTTAATTGCAGGTCCAAATGGCTCCTACATCTGTGATGAGTGTGTTGAAGTTTGTTCTGAGATTATCGAAGAAGAATTTGAATATGAAGAGAGAAACAGATTCTCTGATATTAATCTTTTAACACCGGAAGAAATTAAGGCGTTTTTGGATGATTATGTAATTGGTCAGGATGAGGCGAAAAAAGTGCTGGCAGTATCTGTTTATAATCATTATAAGAGGATTATGGCAGGTCAGGATTTAGGAGTAGAACTTCAAAAGAGTAATATTTTAATGCTCGGACCAACTGGGTGTGGAAAGACACTTCTTGCACAGACCCTTGCAAAAATATTAAATGTTCCATTTGCAATAGCAGATGCAACTGCATTGACAGAGGCCGGATATGTTGGAGAAGACGTTGAGAATATTCTTCTCAAAGTCATTCAGGCAGCGGATGGAGATATTGAGCGTGCAGAGCATGGAATTATTTATATTGATGAGATTGATAAGATTACAAGAAAATCTGAAAATCCGTCAATTACCCGAGATGTATCGGGAGAGGGAGTACAGCAGGCACTCTTAAAGATTATTGAGGGAACAGTTGCTTCTGTACCACCACAGGGAGGAAGAAAACATCCTCATCAGGAATTGATTCAAATTGATACTACAAATATACTTTTTATTTGTGGCGGAGCATTTGAAGGAATTGAGAAGATCATTGAGACTCGTCTGGATAAAAAATCCATTGGATTTAATGCTGAGATTGCATTACAGCATGAATATGATGTAGATGTCTTGCTGAAGCAGATTTTACCGCAGGATTTAACAAAGTTTGGTTTAATTCCAGAATTGGTAGGTAGATTACCAATTACAGTTTCATTAGATATGCTTGATCAGAAAGCATTGGTTCGTATCATGACAGAACCGAAGAATTCTATTGTTAAACAGTATCAGAAATTACTGGAGCTGGATGGTGTGAATTTGGAATTTGATCGTGAGGCTCTGAATGCAATTGCGGAAACATCAATGGCTAGAAAAACAGGAGCCAGAGGTCTGCGTGCAATTATGGAAGACATTATGATGGATACAATGTTTAAAGTTCCATCAGATGAAACCATTAAAGAATGCAGAATCACAAAAGATGTTGTTAATGGAAAAAGCAAGCCGTTGTATCAACGTGACGGAGAAGAGCGTCAGTCATTTTTGACATCTGAAAGTGCATAATATTGTTGTATGTATGTTGGTTCTGGCAACGACAGATGAATCAGAATTTAGCAGCTTGGCTGCAAAAAGATAACGAGAGGCGGGTAACTGGGCGAACACTGGGTATCCGCTTCCTTTTTATATAGATGAGAGTTATAATAAAGACGAAAATTACCAGATATTGGTTTATAAATAGAGATACATAGAAGGAGATATTAAGATGGCAGATCAAAGATTAAATCTTCCTATGGTACCACTTCGAGGGCTTACCATTATGCCGGGGATGATAGTGCATTTTGATGTGAGTAGAGAAAGTTCTATCCAAGCTGTGCAGGAGGCAATGGCAGAGGAACAGAAAATTTTTCTGGTTTCACAAAAAAGTATAGAAACAGAGAAACCGACGCAAGAAGACGTATTTGAAATAGGTACAATTGCAACAGTAAAACAAATTATGAAATTACCAAAGCAAATAATGCGTGTACTTGTAGAAGGTGAGGTGCGGGGCCGTTTGATAAATATGAGTGATGATGCACCTTATTTACAGGCGGAAGTAGAAATAATAGAAGATGACGAAGCTATGCCTGAAACTTTGGATGATCAGGCCATGTTACGAGGATTGAAAGACATTTTTGTAGAATACGCTGCAAAGAATGGTAAATTTTCAAAAGAATCCATCGGAGGGATTTTAGAGATTCAAGATGTAAAAAAACTGGTGGATGAGATTGCTGCAAATGTCCCATTGCCATATATGGAGCTTCAGGATATTTTAAATCAAACAGAATTTGAGCAACGTTATGAGACACTGTGTTTTAAGCTTGTAAACGAAATACAGATTATTGCGATTAAAGATGAGATACGTGCAAAAGTAAAAGAACGTGTAGATAAGCATCAGCGAGAGTATATTTTAAGAGAACAATTAAAGTTAATCAGAGAAGAGCTTGGCGAAGATTCCACAATTTCAGATGCAGAAGAATTTGAATCAGCAACGAAGAAATTGAATGCACCGAAAGAAGTGAAAGAAAAATTATTTAAAGAAATCAAAAGATTCAAAAGCTCTATGAATTCTCCGGCAGAAATTGGTGTTATACGCACATATATTGAAACACTGTTGGAAATGCCGTGGAATAAGACAGTGAAAGAAAATACTGATTTGGCTTATGCGGAAAAAATATTAGATACAGATCATTATGGACTTGAACAAGTAAAGGAAAGAGTATTAGAGTTTCTGGCGGTGCGGACATTGACAAAAAAAGGTGAAAGCCCGATACTTTGTTTGGTTGGACCTCCGGGAACAGGAAAGACTTCCATTGCAAGATCACTTGCAAGAGCACTTCAGAAACCTTATGTGCGGATTTCACTTGGGGGTGTTCGTGATGAGGCAGAAATCCGTGGTCATCGAAGAACTTATGTTGGAGCAATGCCTGGTAGAATTGCGAACGGTTTAAAAACTGCAGGTGTCAAAAATCCGGTTATGTTGCTGGATGAAATTGATAAAGTCAGTTCAGACTATAAAGGAGATACATTTTCTGCATTACTTGAAGTATTAGATAGCGAGCAGAATAGTAAATTTCAGGATCATTACATGGAAGTGCCATTAGATTTGTCAGAAGTACTGTTTATTGCTACGGCAAACTCACTTCAGACGATACCACGTCCATTGTTAGACAGAATGGAAATTATTGAAATCAGTAGCTATACAGAGAACGAAAAACTTCATATTGCGGAAGAACATTTGATTCCAAAACAGTTAGAGAAACATGGATTGACTTCAGATACATTATCAATCAGCAAACGAGCGATCTGGAAGATTGCTGAAAATTATACAAAGGAAGCCGGAGTCAGACAGATGGAGCGTGAAATCGGCAATATTTGCAGAAAGACAGCAAAAGAAATCCTTACGACGGATAAAAAGAAAATATCAGTGACAGAGAAGAATCTGCATAAATATCTTGGCAAAGAGAAGTATAAATATCAGATGGCAAATCCAGTGGATGAAGTTGGTATTGTGCGAGGGCTTGCATGGACCAGTGTCGGTGGAGATACACTTCAAATAGAAGTAAATGTAATGCCTGGAAAAGGGGAGATTGCCTTGACAGGACAGCTTGGAGATGTAATGAAAGAATCGGCTGGGGCAGGAATCAGTTATATTCGTTCAGTTAGTGAAAAATACGAGATTGCTGCAGATTTCTTTGAAAAACACGACATTCATGTACATATTCCGGAAGGCGCAGTGCCAAAAGATGGTCCTTCAGCGGGAATTACAATGGCAACAGCTATTTTATCTGCAATTACAGCAAGAAAGGTACGTGCAGATCTGGCAATGACAGGAGAAATCACCTTAAGGGGAAGAGTACTTCCAATTGGTGGACTGAAAGAAAAATTACTTGCTGCAAAGAATGCCGGAATTAAGACTGTGCTTGTTCCAAAAGAAAATCAAGTGGACGTGGAGGAACTAAGTTCTGAAATAACAAAAGGCTTAGAAATTATTCCGGTAGAATCTATGGATGAAGTATTGAAAGAAGCATTGGTGTAAAACAGAAAAATGATATAGGAGAACGTTATGGTAATTAAAAATATTAACCTGGAAACAGTATGTGGTATTACAAGTAAACTCCCGGAAAATGAACTGCCAGAGATTGCATTTGCAGGTAAATCAAATGTTGGTAAATCTTCCTTGATTAATGCGTTGATGAACAGAAAATCTTATGCAAGAATTTCTGCAACGCCAGGAAAAACGCAGACGATTAATTTTTATAATATCAATGAAGAAATGTATCTTGTGGACCTTCCGGGATATGGTTATGCGAAGGTTTCCGAGAAAGACAAAATCGAATGGGGAAAATTAATTGAAAGATATCTTCACGGTTCAAAACAGTTAAGAGCAGTATTTTTGTTGATAGATATCCGTCATGACCCATCTGCAAATGATAAGATGATGTATGATTGGATTGTTGAACAGGGCTTTGAACCGATTATTATTGCCACAAAGTTAGATAAATTGAAAAGAAGTCAGGTTCAGAAACATGTGAAAATGGTAAAGACGGGATTGAATTTAGTTCCGGGAACAAAGATTATTCCATTTTCTTCTGTAACAAAACAAGGCCGGGATGAAATTTGGGAACTTGTGGAGACAGAATATCTTGGCAATGAGGAAGAGACAGAAGAATAAGATAAATTAATGAAAACAAGTGTGATAGAGCAACAAGGGGCAGATAATAGCAGATTATGAAAACGAGGTGACGTGTCTGTATGGAAAAGAAACGCCCGTATTGGCAAGTGGCAGTAAGCTTATTATTTAGCATATTAGCGACGGTTGCATTTATATTTATTGGAGTAAAAGCCGTTTTGTTTTTTATGCCATTTGTAGTTGGATGGTGTATTGCATCGATTGCGGTGCCGGTAGTAAATTGGCTGGAAAAGAAATTTAATATAGTAAAAAAATTGGGATCCGCATTAGTTGTAATCGTGGTTATTGCGATTATTGTAGCCATATTTTATTTTGCAATCAGCAGATTAATACTTGAAATTGGAGATTTGATACAAAACGTACCTGATCTGTATAGTCAGTTAGAAAGCGGATTGCGCCAGATAGGAGGAACATTATCAGGTTTATTCTCACGCCTTCCGGAAAGCGTGCAGGATGGTTGGAATACAGCGATAGTGAATCTGGATCAGATGATGGGGGATTTAGTGAAAAAAGCAAGCGAACCAACAATGGAAGCAGCAGGCAATTTCGCTAAAAAATTACCTTCATATGTGATATACTTAATTATGGCATTGATGTCTTCATATTTTTTTACCGTACAGCGTGAAGATGTGATACAATGGTTATGTAAGATTGCGCCGCCATCGGTAGAGAAGAGGATGAAACTGGTTATGGATAATCTGCGATATGCGGTAGGAGGATATTTTAAAGCCCAGTTTAAAATAATGGGGATTGTATTCTTAATATTAGCTGTTGGTTTTGCAATGCTTAGGATTAACTATTTTGTTCTTGTTGCGTTTTTTATAGCATTTTTGGATTTTCTTCCATTCTTCGGAACAGGAACAGCGATGATTCCATGGGCAGTATATAAATTCTTTATGGGTAATTATACAATGGCTATTATGTTAATCGTAATTTATGCGATCACCCAGGTATCCAGACAATTATTACAGCCTAAATTGGTAGCAGATAGTGTCGGGCTTAATCCTCTGGTCACATTGATTTTATTGTATATCGGATATCGTGTGAGCAGCGTGATAGGAATGATCGTTGCAGTGCCAATCGGAATGGTTATAATCAATATGTGTCAGGCAGGTGCATTTGATTATATTTTTGATGATGTAAAGATTCTGGTAGAAGGTATATTGGGGCTTCGAGAAGAATCAAATAAATAAACATTCACCTTGTAAAACAGCAATTAGATAGAAAATGTGTATGAAAGAATTAAGAAGGAGAGGTACAAAGAGATGGCAAATGAGCATGAAGAACAGATTCGTATCGTACAGGAAACTGTATGTGGAAAGGAAATTACATTTGCACATGTGATGGGAGGTCCGTCACCAATTATTTATCAGAAATTAGGATTGAATCCACAGGTGGATTATCGTTCATCTGCAATTGGAATTATGAATATGACACCACCGGAGTCTGCAGTTATTGCATCAGATATCGCAGTAAAAAGTGGAAATGTATATTTGGGATTTGCAGATCGTTTTACCGGGACTTTGATCATTACCGGAGAAATTTCTGATGTGACATCAGCATTGACAGAAATTGTAGATTATTTTAGAGATTCTCTTGGATATGTAGTCTGCAATATTACAAAGAGATAGGAAGTGCAGCAATGGCTCGAATGACAAAAGAGGAACTGTTAGAAAAACTGTTCCATGATGATTATCAAGATTTGAAAGGAAAACGGCTTCGCATGACACGTGTTCGTGTTCCGGGAAGAGAAGTTTGTATGGCGCATGTCTTAAATCCGGCAGATCCATGCATTTATCAGAATCTTGGCTTACATATCGGGGTGCATCAAGGTGAAGATCATAATGGAGAGACAATAGGACTTCTTCGATTTACACCATGGGAAGCTGTTGTAGTGGCTGCTGATGTGGCGATGAAGAGTGCACATGTTGAAATCGGGTTTATGGATCGATTTTGTGGAACATTAATCTTGCTTGGTCGTTTATCAGAAGTAGAGACTGCGGTAGGGGAAGTCGTCCGCTTTTTTAAAGAAGAGTTAGGCTTTGCAACTTGCGAAGTATACCGAAGCTAAAAAAGTAAGAGAATCAGGTGAAAAGATGAAAAAAATATTTTTAATGGGTAGAAGTGAAGCAGGAAAAACCTCTTTGACACAGGCATTGAAGGGGGAAGAACTTCACTATATTAAAACACAATATACGAACACAGAAGATGACACGATTGATTCTCCGGGAGAGTATGCAGAGTCTAAGCATTTTAGTGTAGGATTGGCATGTTTTTCATTTGAAGCAGATGTAATCGCAATGGTACAAGCTGCGGATGAGCCGTTTAATTTGTTTGGACCGGGAGGTCGCTCTTTTATCCAACGTCCATTAATCGGAATTATTACAAAAGTTGACTCGCCGTATGCAAACATTCCTATGGTAAGACAATGGATGGAAAATGCCGGATGCGAGCGGATTTTTGAAGTAAATAACGTAACTCGTGAGGGAATCAGAGAATTGATGGAATATCTGGAAGATGATTTACCAAAACTGACTTTGGAGCAGGCAAAGTTTAAGCAGCATCTTGGATTAAATGAATGGGATGAACTGCCGGAGGGTGTAGAGTATCCAGAATAGTAAAAAGATAATCTATTAGAAAGTAATAACACTTTTTAATAGATTATTTTTCTTTGAAAAATGTGAAAAGAAGGTAAAAAATTTGGAACAGGAATGGGTAATTAAAGAAGTGGAAGAGCAACTTTTTGAGATGCAGGATTTAAAATACAGGGATTTCCATGCAGGACTGATGCCGAATATTGATAAGAACAAAATCATAGGAGTGAGAACTCCGCAGTTACGGACATTTGCAAAAGAATATGGAAAAACAGAGAAAGCAAGAATTTTTTTAACAGTGCTTCCACATCAATATTATGAAGAGAATAATTTGCATGGATTATTGATAGAGCAAATCAAAGAATATGATAGTGCTCTGGATGAATTAGAATATTTTCTGCCATATATAGATAATTGGGCAACGTGCGATATGCTTGCAATGAAAGTTGTCAAGAAACATTTGGATATATTTATAAAGAAAATCTATCAGTGGCTTGAATCAGAACATACATATACAATTCGATTTGCTATCGGTATGTTGATGAGATATTATCTTGAGGATACATTCCGGATAGAATATGCCAGGAAGGTTGCAGAAATCCGTTCAGAAGAATATTACGTAAATATGATGCGTGCATGGTATTTTGCTACAGCATTGGCAAAGCAGTATGAACAGGTGATTCCGTTTCTAGAGGAAAGACAATTGGATGTGTGGACACATAACAAAACAATACAAAAGTGCGTAGAGAGTTATCGGATAACTCCCAAGCAGAAAGAATATATAAAAACGTTGAAATGATAAAAGAAATAAAAAATGGATGAAAACGGCTGTCCTGGTATCCCACAGAGTATCCACAATGAACGTTGCAGATATGCTATATGAAATGGAGAACGATAGAATTTTATAAAGTTGGTAAAAATCTATAAAAGAAATATTCTTTTCATAAAAAGTCTATTGCATAATCAACAAAAAATGTTATAATTGTCCTATTGAGTATTGTACGTATAGGAGGATTTTGAGATGAAACAGTTAAATGAAAAAGTGGCTATCGTAACAGGAGCCGGACAGGGAATTGGAAAAGGAATTGCACTTTGTCTTGCAAAGAGGGGAGTAAAGATTATTGCGACAGGACGACGTCTTGAACCAATCGAGCAGACAATCGCTGAGATTAAAGAGCTTGGTGGAGAAGGCTTCGCTATGTCTTGTGACTCAGCAGACAGAGCAAGAGTAGAAGAAGTTGTTAAAGCAGCAGCTGATACATATGGAACAGTAGATGTTATTGTAAACAATGCACAGGCAATCGTTCCATCGGCTTCAGTTGAGGATACTACATATGACAATATGCTTAAAGCCTGGGAAAGTGGTGTGATTGGTTCTCTTAACTATATGCAGGCAGCATTTCCTTATATGAAAGAACAGCACGAAGGAAGAGTGATCAACTTTGCTTCGGCAACAGGTATGTTTGGTATAGCTGGACAGTTAGCGTATGGCTCTAATAAAGAAGCATTACGAGGTATGACTAAGATTGCAGCAAAAGAATGGGGACAGTATGGAATCTGTGTAAATATCGTACTCCCAGGAGCAGAATCACCTGCAGCAAAAGCATGGGCTGAGAAATTCCCGGAGGAATATGCAAAACAGGTAAACTTAAATCCTATGAAACGTTTTGGAGACCCTGAAATTGATATTGCTCCAGTCATCGCATTCCTTGCAGGACCAGATTCATGCTATTATTCAGGTCAGAGCGTAATTGTAGATGGTGCAAATTCAATTATGCCATAATTAAATTACGTAAAAGAATATTATAAGAAAGGCTCCCAGCTGGTTGAAGGCAATCAGCTGGGAGCCTTTCTTGTAAATTTATGATGATTGATTTCCTGAGATAGTGTATAATGAACGGTAAGAATATTTGGGATAAGGAGAAATTACATCATGTATGAAATAATGACTGCCGATGAGGCAATCCGGCTGATTCGGGACGGAGACTGTATCTGCGTGAATTCATTTGTTGGAATAGAGAATCCAATTGAACTTCACGAGGCAATTTATAGAAGATATCAGAAGATGCAGTCACCAACACATCTGACAATGATTTCCAGTGCCGGATTTGGTGTCTGGGATGATGAACATAATGCGGAAGGGTATATCAGAGAAGGAGCCGTAGACAAGCTTATTTGCGGGCATTTTGGGGCAATGTTAAGTACAAAAAAACTTGTTTTAGAAGACCGGTTTGAAGCATATAACTTGCCACTTGGATGTATTTCACACGCTATTCGTGCTCAGGCAGGCGGGCTTCCTGGCGCACTCTCAAAGGTTGGTCTGGACATTTTTGTGGATCCAAGAAAAGAAGGACCCGGAATTAATAGAATCTCAATTGATGATTCGTTGGTTAAGCATGTGGAAGTGGATGGGGAGGAATTCCTTTATTATAAATTGCCAAAGATTAATATTGCATTGATTAAAGGAACAGCGGCAGACAGAAAGGGAAATATCACTTTTGATGATATGTTTATGTCGGGTGATGCGTTGTCTATTTGTCAGGCAGTTAAGGCAAATCGTGGAAAGGTGATTGTTCAGGTAGACCGTTTGGTTGATACTCCGTCACGACCGAGAAATGCAATTATTCCGGGATGTCTGGTAGATGCAATTGTTGTAGTAGAACCAGAAACAAGAAATGAAGCTTATACAGCATTAACCGGAAGCTTTGAGATTCCATATGAAGAATGGAATACATGGAGTGAACGTTTGGATTTAGTTTCAGTGAAGCAGTCAAAGAATAATACAGTAGCGAATATAATCGGAAAACGTGCATCAAAGGAATTGCGAGTGGATGATATTGTAAATATTGGAATCGGTATTCCGGAGATGGTTTCACGTTTTGCAAGAAAGAGTGGAATGCTTGACATGGTGACATTGACGGTTGAGTCAGGAGGAATCGGCGGTTTTCCAGTTTCTGGTGAGGCATTTGGAGCAATGATTGGTGCGGCATCTGTCTATGATATGGCAAACCAGTTCGATCTTTATGACAATGGCGGATTGGATGTCTGCTTTATGGGTGCTCTTGAAGTAGATAAAGAAGGAAATGTTAATGCACATCGTGGACCGGGAGCATTTGCAGGAATCGGAGGATTTGCGAATATCACATCTAAGACACCGACAGTTGTTTTCTGTTTTAGTTTTACTGCAAAAGGTCTTGAGGTTTCACAGACAAAAGGAATTGTAACGGTTGAGAAGGAAGGGACAATTCCTAAATTCGTGGATCAAGTCAAGAGTATCAGTTTTTCAGCCGGACGTGCAATTGCAAATGGTCAGAAGGTGCTTTACGTGACAGAACGCTGCGTATTTCGCCTGACACCGAAGGGACTGAAACTGATAGAGGTTTATCCGGGGATTGATGTACAGAAAGATATTCTGTATCTTCTACCATTTGAGGTGGAAGTATAGGTGCATTCCATAATGATGATAGCAGCAAACGATTCGCAGTTCATGCGGTATGTATAGATACACAGAAAACAAGTGAGGAATGATCATGGAAAGCAAAGAGAAGCAGATGACATAGAATGAACAAGAGTTAATTCCAAGCTGGAACGGGAAGAATATATATTGGAATTACTATGTCAGTGGGAGAACCAGCAAATCATAGTAAGACCTTGCAGACGACTGAAAAAAAGGCTATACTCATAATAACCAATTGAGGAGGTGATCTGTACGGAAAATTTAAAAAAACTGCCAGTTGGCTTTGATGATTTCAAGAAGATTCGAGAAAATCATTTTTATTATGTAGATAAGACACAACTTATTGAGCATCTTCTGCAAAAATGGGGCGAGGTGAACCTTTTTACCAGACCGCGCCGATTTGGAAAAACTTTAAATATGAGCATGCTTAAGAACTTTTTTGAAATAGGAACAGATGAGACCTTATTTGAGGGGCTTTATATTTCAGAGAATCAGAAACTCTGTGAAGAATATATGGGGAAGTATCCGGTGATATTTTTGTCAATGAAAGATGTTGACGGGTTGACGTATGATGAAGCTGAAAATGCATTAATTCAGCTCATTGGAAGTGAGGCTGCAAGGTTTCCTTTTTTATTAAACAGTGATAAACTTTCTGAAACAGAAAAGGAGCAGTATCGTGGTTTCACAATCATCCAAAACGGGAAATATTGTATAGACAAAGGTTTCTTGATTTCATCATTGAAAGTTTTGGCTCAGCTTTTATATAAGCATTATGATCAGAAAGCCATTATTCTGATCGATGAGTATGATGTGCCTCTGGATAAAGCATTCCAGCATGGATATTATAAGGAAATGGAATCTCTGATCCGAGGCTTATTCGGGCAGGCGTTAAAAACAAACAGTTTTCTGCAGTTCGCTGTGCTGGCAGGCTGTCTTCGTGTGTCAAAAGAAAGCATTTTTACAGGGCTGAACAACTTCAAAGTTTATTCGGCCGATGATGTTCAGTATGACGAAGAATTTGGATTTACGACTGAAGACGTAAAGAAAATTCTGGCAGACTACAACCAACAAGACCATTTTGAAGAAATGAAAGAATGGTACGATGGGTATCATTTTGGAAATGCGGACATTTACTGTCCGTGGGATGTGATTAATTACATCGATGATCTTATGAGTGATTCAAAAGCAAAACCAAAGGCGTATTGGATCAACAGCAGTGGAAATGATCTTGTGAAGCGTTTTATAGACAAGGCTGATACGACCACCAGGGATGAAATCGAGCAGTTGATTACAGGAAAGGCTGTCCAGAAGAGAATCCGGCTGGATCTGACTTATGATGAGATTGATAACAGCGCAGAAAATGTGTGGAGTGTACTGTTCACAACTGGATATCTCACACGGCTTGGTGAGTCTGAAAATGGAATGTATAAGCTGGTGATTCCAAATAAAGAAGTCTTGGAAGTTTTTGTCCTTCAAATCCGTGAGTGGTTTGACCGGGTTGTTGCAAATGACCAGGCGTCTACAAAGAAAATCAACTGTGGATTTCTGGAAGGAAAAGTAGAGGATATAGAACAGGAACTGACGATGTTCCTTGGGGAAACAATCAGCGTGCTGGATACAAAGGCACGGAATGAGGAAAAAGAAATATTCTATCATGGCATTTTGATTGACATTCTGAAAAGCAAATCTGATTGGGCGGTCAGATCGAACAGAGAGTCCGGAGATGGATTCGCGGATATTCTGGTGAAACCTAAGAATCCGGATGCAGGGATTATCATGGAGTTGAAATATGCACATTCTTTCAATGATCTGGAGCAGGCATGCGAGAGGGCATTGGAACAGATCAAAGACCGAAGATACGACCAGGCATTGCGCGAGGACGGACGGAACGAAATACTCGCATATGGAATCGCATTTTATAAAAAACGCTGTAAAGTTGTAGTAGAAAGGCTCTAGAGGGACAATTATTTATATAATGACGCCAGTATTATTTCTACTATCAATTGGCTGCTATTTTGTAAAAAGTAGAAATTTTAAAAGTAAAAAATAAGGATAGCGTTTCATTGTCGTTATCCTTATTTTTTATGTTTTACCAACTAATTTGGCGGTGCAGTTTACGATATTGTCCGGGAGTTATACCAGTGTATCTCTTAAAAATAGAAATAAAATAACTTTGAGATGAAAAATTCAAGTAAGTACTGATTTCACCCAGACTATAGTCGGAATGTGCCAGTAAATTCTGTGCCTTTTCAATAAGAACTTTATGGATAAAAACAGTAAGCGTCTGTCCGGTTTCTTTATGGAACAGGGCAGACAGATATTTAGGTGTTAAATTAACTAAAGATGCCAGTTGATTTAAGGTTAAAGTTTTATTTTTACCATGATAGATATAATCAATGACGCGAGAAATAGCTGGTGAATAGTAGTTTTTTGGCGTCTTTTTTGCTTCAGCAACACGAAGCGTAAATTCAATAGCCATCTGTTCATTTAATTTCATTAAAGCGTCAACATCGGTACATTGTTCCATTTTTCGTATATATACATCACTTAAGGAAAAAGCAGTTTCCTCATTAAGTCCTCCTTCGATGGCATATCTGGTAACTAAAGTTGTATTAGCAATACTTGCATAAAAAAGTAATTTTAATTTGGAATTGGAAGAGGTCATCTTTCCGTAAACAGTTGTTGGAAGTGAATAATAGGTATTCTCCAATGCATGAATATCTCCGCTTGAAACACATTCGAGAATTGCCTTTTCCTGTGCATAAGATGTATGTATCCGTTCATTTTCTGCATTTTCCAACATTTCATGTGTGAGTGAAAAATTGATGTCTGACTTCATTTTATACATAGGTAATTCCTCCTGTCAAAAACACGATAAATTGACATAAAACACGATAAATCAATATAATTATATGCCGGAAATAGATAAAATGCAATTAAGAGAATAAGAGAGAGGAGATTGGCATTAAATATTATACGAGAGGGGATAAGCCATGAACATTGATAAAATATGCGAACAGTTAACAATAGATGAAAAAATCCGGCTTTTAGGTGGTGTTGGTGATTGGCATACTTATGACTGTAATGGGAAAATCCCCTCTATTATGATGACAGACGGACCACATGGGATTCGAAAACTGGAGCAGGAAAAGGTTGGGGATATTGAAACCAGCAAGCCAGCGACCTGTTTTCCGACTGCGAGTGCAATAGCCTGCAGTTGGAATCCTACTATTGTTAAAAAGATGGGCGAAGCGATTGCAAGAGAAGCGAAAAAAGAGCAGATATCCATTGTGTTAGGCTGTGGAATCAATATCAAGCGTTCTCCATTATGTGGAAGAAATTTTGAATATTTCAGTGAAGATCCGTATTTGACAGGAAAGCTGGCAACGGGATATATAGAAGGTGTACAGAGTCTTGGAATAGGTACGAGTTTAAAGCATTATGCTGTTAATTCACAGGAAACAAGACGAATGACATCCAATAGCCAGATTGATGAAAGAACTCTTAGGGAAATATATCTGTCGGCTTTTGAAGAAGTTGTGAAAAAAGCAAAACCGACTTCTGTAATGGCTTCATACAACAGGATTAATGGAGAATTTGGAGCAAGAAATAAATACTTACTGACAGATGTTCTGAGAAAAGAATGGAAATATCAAGGTGGTGTGGTGTCGGATTGGGGAGCAGCAAATGATATTGTAAGCTGTATGAAAAATGGTCTGACACTGGAAATGCCAGATCCGAAAGGCTTCCACACAGACGTGTTAAAAGAAGCGTATAAGGATGGTTGGATTACGGATCAGGAACTGGATAACTGGACTAAGAATGTTCTGCAGAATTTTGTATCACTTCATAAAAATATAGAAGAAAATTATGAGGTAGATATGGAAGAACAGAATCAGGTGGCACGTAAACTGGAAAATGAAAGTGCAGTACTTTTGAAAAATAATAGTGTTTTGCCAATTGGAAAAGAGAAGAAGGTAATCATTATTGGAGAGCTTGCCAGGCAGATGCGGTTTCAGGGAGGTGGGAGTAGTCATATCCAGCCGACGAAGATGACAAATGCGATTGAAGCAATACGTGAAAAAGGATATCAGGTAACTTATATACAGGGATATCAGAATGAAAAGGAAGAATTAGGAGAAAAGCAACTACAGGATACGATAGAAAAACTGAAACAGGAATATAGAAAAAAAGATTGTGTGATTCTATATTTTATCGGTCTTACAGAATCTTACGAAGGAGAAGGATACGATAGGAAAAATCTTAAAATCCCTCAAAATCAGGAAGAGCTGTTGGCTGAAATTGCAGAAACTGTCGGAAAAGATCATATTGTTGCAATTAGTTTCGGTGGTGCGCCTATGGATTTTAGTTTTGAAAAGAATGTAGGAGCAATTCTTCACATGTACCTCGGAGGACAGGCTGTAGGAGAATCTGTTGCTGACTTAATCAGTGGAGAAGTGAATCCATCCGGTAAATTGGCAGAGACAATTCCGTTTTCAGAAAAAGATACTCCTGCATGGAGATATTTTGCACCTCCGAATGATGATGTAGAATACAGGGAAAGTATTTTTGTGGGTTATCGTTACTATGAGACATTCCATGTTCCGGTAAAATATCCGTTTGGTTATGGACTTTCCTATACTTCTTTTTCCTATTCGGAATTGAATGTACCGGAAGTGTATAGTGGTGGAAAGATACAAATTCGTTTTAAAATTAAAAATATCGGAAAAGTGAGTGGAGCAGAAATAGCACAGTTATATGTCTGCCCGAACGAATCAGATGTTATCAGAAGCCATATAGAATTAAAGGGATTTCAAAAAATATATCTGCATCCGGGAGAAGAAAAAGAAGTTATATTAGAGCTGGATGAAAGAAGTTTTTCCGTCTATGATGTAGAGAAAAAAGCCTTTTCCATGTTAAGCGGCAAATATCAGATCTGTATCGGAGCATCGGTACATGATTTGCAATTAAAGGCGAATATAGAAGTAGTAGGAAATAGTTATTTTAGAAATGAAAGAGAACTGTTTCCGGATTATTTTAGAGAGCAGTCACATGGAATGGAAATCAGTGCAGAACAATTTTATCAGCTATTAGGCGTTGAACCAAAACATGACAAAGAAAAAAAGCGTGGAGAGTATACGGTTTACGATTCCTATCAGGATGTGGTAAATGTCTCAATGTTTGGAAAATTTGTTCGTGGAGTCGTACATATCGGACTTAAGATTATGCTTCGGGGAAAATCAGAGCAGGACCCGGCCTTTAAAATGGTAAAAATGGGAGTGGAAGAAGGAAATCTGGAAGGTCTGATTGCCACCAGTGGTGGAATTGCAACTCCGAAGTTAATCGATATGTTAGTTTACAATGCAAATAAAAAATATTTGCAGGCTTTTAAAAGACTGCTGAAGAAATAGAGAGAGGGGGAGTCGTATATGGAAAACAATAAATTGGATAAACGCACAAAATGGAGCTATTGTATAGGAGCAACCGGAAGAGATATGGCGTATGCACTCGTCTCTATGTTTCTTCTTACATATATTCAGTATACGATGAAACTGACAGTTGCCCAATATGCAGTAATATCAGCAATTATGGTAGTGTGTCTGCTGTGGGATGCCATTAATGATCCAATGATGGGAATTATTATTGAAAATTCGCATTTGAAAGCCGGAAAATTTAAAGCTTGGATTTTTATAGGAGTAATTTTAAACAGCCTGGTAATTATCTGCCTGTTTACAGTAAGACCGGAAGGATGGGGATTTGTCGCATTTTTTGGAGTGGGATATCTTTTATGGGGAATGACTTACACAATGAATGATATTGCCTATTGGGGAATGCTGCCGAGTCTTACATCAGATCCGGGAGAACGGAACTGGCTGGTAACCGTACAGGGAATTTTTATCTGTATCGGACAGTTTTCTGTTGCGGGTCTGCTCCCTGATATGGTAGCAGGAAATGCGATTATGGCGTATCGGACGGCTGCGATTGTGATTGCTTTTTGTTTTATTGGTTTCCAGCTTCTTACAGTGTTTGGAGTAAAAGAGAGAAAACGACCGGAAAAGAAGAGAACACTGTCATTAAAAGATATGTTTCATATATTTCTGAGGAATGATCAGTTGATAGTGATTGGAATTGCATGTTTATTATTCCAAATCGGAAATGGTCTTCTGATTATGATTGGAATGAATTTCTTTTATTTTGAATTTGGATATTCTGTAGGTGGCAGTCTTGTATTTTGGTTTACAATTATGTATGGATTAGGAACGCTGATATCAGAGGCATCTTTTGCGTGGCTTTCCTCAAAATTCACACGAAATCAGATTATAACTGCAGCTACCGTCATTACAGTCATTGGGTATATGCTTTTTATGAGTGTAGGCTACATTTTACCAAAGAGTGTTGTTTTACTGAATATCATCGGTTTCCTGATCTTCTTTTCACAGGGGGCATTCAACATGACGATGATTGTCATGTTAAATAATACTATAGAGTATGATGAAGTCCGGTTTCATGAACGACATGACAGTATTATCTCAGCAGTAAGATCTTTTGCAACAAAGCTGGCCAGTGCAGTTGATCAGGCGGTTGTTGCGTTAATACTGATTATAAGCAATATCTATGCAATCAGTCAGAAAATATCCGGATTAGAAATAAAAGCTGGTATAGGAGAACTTACTTCGGAAAATGTAATTGTACAGGCAGATAAATTTATCCAGACAGCAGATGCCGGACAAAGATTTATATTGCGTCTTGGAATTGTAGCTGTTCCGGTAATTTCTATAGGAGCTGCTTATATACTGATTAAACGGAAATATATCATTGACGAACGTAAGTATGAAGAACTGGTAGCGGAAATAAAAAGCACAAATAAAAAATGATTCAATTAGTTGTGATGACCTTATAATTGATGAGTTTAGAAAAAGGTGATATGAATGACAATTGATGATTTTATATATGAAAATAGTATTGTACGTGATAATGGTTCTGAATATACAGCAGATCATATAGATAGGGTGATAGAATCTGTTTGTAATAATTATGGATTAACTATAAAAATGATTTCTACAAATTATGTTTTTCCACGTATTATAAAATCATGAACAAACACATTTTAAATATGAGAATGATAAAGTTCAAAAAGCATTTGATTTAAAGAATATAGAAGATATGCTAGATATAGTACATAGACTTTATGAGAATTATGATGAATCATATTGTAAAGAAAAATATTTGAAAAGTAAATCAGAATTATTAGAAATGATTAATTCTGCAATGTCAGATACTGATTTGAAAGAAGAACTGTTATGTGATACATATTCATTTAATAATTGTATCTCGGTATATAGAAAGGTTTGGGAAAAGAAATATTCAGAAAAAGAGATTATTACTAAATGTTCAGAAACAATTCGTATCGTGAATTATTATAATTCTATATTGATTTCATTAAAGACTTTTTGGCAAAAGTGTAATTGCAATATTGATGAAGTAAATATTCATCAACAGGCGATATCAATGAGGATGTATCTTTTTGAAGTTATTCCTGCAATACAAATCATACAACAAGATTTGCAAGATTACGAAGATGAAAATCTATGGAATTATAATGGTTTTGAGGACAATTATAATCTTGAAAATATGTTGTATTCTTATTTTTTTAATGAAAAGGCTCTTGAATATTGGAAGAATATATTCTCATCTGATACTTGTGAAAAATTATCAGATCAAGATATATATAAATTGTTAAATTGGAGGTAAGAAAATGAAAATTAAACTTGAAGTAGCTTATACGAATGAAGAAACAATCAGTCAATTAGATTCAGCGTTGGAAGAAATAGAAGATATTAAGGTTGAAAAATTTGAACAAAATGGGTTTGATGGTTTCGATCTTTTATATTACTTTTTGGAAACAGGTACGGCTGTTGTTTTAATAGAAAAACTTTGTAAGATTATTATTGCATTTATAAAGAGAAATGATTCGAAAAGTTTTAAAGCTAATGGAATAGAATGTGTTGGCTATAGTGAAAAAGAGGTAGAAAAATTAGTTGAGAAGATAAAAGAATCAACTAAAAATGAATCAGAATAATAATAAATATAAATGGTATAGAGAAGGAATGGAAAGCTATCAGAGGAAAAAACTGGTAGTTTTCTTTTGCTTCAAAAACAGAGACTTGTTAAAAAAGCTATTGTAATAAGCGAATCAGAAAAGTTATAATAAATGATAATGGATGGCAAGAGGTCATCCATTCATTAGAAAAAAGAAGGAATCCCCATGAACCAACAAGAAATATTCACATACATCCAAAAGCAATACCCCATCCATCCAGACACCATCACCAAATCCGGATACCCCGTCACCATCTTCAAAAACCCAAGAACTGCCGCACCTTATGTCATCTTTTACCAATCAGCCGAAAGAACAACTTTCATGGAAGTTCAGGCAGAGCCGGACATGATAGGCAACTACATCGAAATGTACCATCTTGCTCCGGCAAAGCACATGGATCAGAAGCACTGGCTGGCAGTTCCGCTGGACGGTTCTGTCAGCGATTCAAAAGTTCTGGATTTACTCGATATGAGCTACGACCTCGTAGACGGACAGGCAGAAGCAGATGGAGAAACAGGAGCAGATAGACAGATAGGGGCAGACGGACAGGCAACAGACAGTACGCCAGAAGAAAAAGATTGACAATTCTGACCACACATTCCATAATGACGATAGTGGTTCGAGAGAACTAACAGGAAAAATGGGAGAGACAACATGAAGAAAAAAAGCTCATACCGATGGCTGATATGGATCATATTGGCAGTGGTTTTGATCGGGGTAGCACTTATGCATATCCTGCCCCCATACATCGACCGATGGAAATCTGCCAGAGATTATGACAAACTTGCCGAAGAGTATGTAAATGATGAGTCCGAACCAGATGATGGAAAGCAGAAGAAAAAAGACTGGTGGGCTACAGATGTAAAAGTAGAGTTTGACAAGTTGAAAGCTGAGAATCCAGATGTCATCGGATGGATACGGTTTGATAATCAGGATGAACTTGGCATCAATTATCCAATTCTGTATTCAGGAGACAATCAGAAATATCTGAGAACCGACCTGCATGGCAACAGTCACATCGCAGGATGTATCTTTTTGGAAGGCCTTAACAAATCTGATTTTTCGGATTATTACAACATTATCTATGGTCATAATATGAATGACGGAAGCATGTTCGGGAGCCTGAAAAAATATAAGGATGACGGTTTCTGGAAAGAGAATCAATACTTCACTGTATATTCTGAGACAACCGCCTACCGTTATCGAATCTTCTCTTATGAGGATGCAGTCAATGGCGGTGATGTATACAAAGTAGGATACCAGCCGGGCGAAGAGTATCAGAAATTTATCGACCAGATGATAAAAGATTCCGATGTTGATACAGGAGTAAAGCCGCAGACCAGTAACAAGATACTGACACTTTCTACCTGTACAGGGAACGGATACAGCAAGCGGCTTGCCATCCATGCAGTCTGCATTGACGCACAAACTACAGATGAGTCAAAATTAAAGGAAACAGGAAATTAACTATGAAAATATCCAAAAGTATGTCGAAAAAATATCCAAAAACATGTTTTTGGATGAGCGTGTAGATGTATCCGGTATCGAGATTGAGAATGTTGTGGCAGTACGTTATGAATGTACACAAAAAGGCTCAGGCAATAAATGGCCATCTATGAGAGAATTCAAAGTATCCACAACACCGGAGACAGGAGTTGAGTTTACGAAAGAAGTCATCCGTACACAGGACGGATGGGCTCCATATCAAGGAGAAGAAAGTAACTTGATTGACGAAAATACACAGACATCAATCTGGTATAATGTAAGACAGAATGGAAATCCGGCAAATACTACAATCAAAGGTGACTATGTCGGAGTGAAATTATCACAGCCAATCACGTTAGGTAAAATTGATATTTTACAGGGTAAGAATGACAATGATGGTGATTACTTCAAGAATGTAAAATTGCAGTATTCAGTAAATGGAACAGACTGGAAGGATATTCCGGGTGTAGAGCCGTTTAAAAATACAAGACATATTCAGGTAGATCTTTCGGACAAAAACATCGAGGCACAGTATGTTCGTCTGGAAAATCAGGAGAGCTGGATTGCTTTCAGAGAATTTGATGTAGATGCAAAAGTATTTTACAATGCGAAAGCATATACAAACGTAGATGCATATAAAGATTTTGGGGCAAACGTATTTGCAGATTCAGCAGAGCTGGCTCCACAAAATGACATTGCGTTGGAGAAAGATCAATATATTGGTCTGAAATTAGATCGTGTACATGAGATTACAACGATTGAGAATCAGTTAAAAGATGCAGACGGTATTACATTAGAAGTATCGAAAAACGGATACGAATGGACTGAGTATGCAGCTGGAAAGAATGTAGATGCACGTTATGTACGTCTCATCAACAAGACAGATGCGAAGAAAACATTCGATATTCAGAAGTTGTCATTGAAGACATTTGAGATTTATGAAAAATCACTTGTAGCTGATCAGACAACGTTTGCAATCGGTGAGGCGGCAAGCAATCCGGCAACAAACCTGTTTGACGGAGACCGCACGACACAGGTTATCTATCAGGGAAGCCAAAATCAGGGCGCAAAATTTGTCTATGATCTGGGACAGACAATTGACCTGAAGACATTGAAAGTAGTATGTAGAGACAGTGAGATTGATTTCCCACATCACGCAAAGATTTCAGTATCAACAGATGGTCAAAAGTGGACAGATGTGATGACAATCGGTAATCAGGATAAAGAAAATGAAGGCGAAGCTTCAAACGAAGATAATATCAATGATGTACCTCCGTTACATGAGACTTCTTACAATGCAAAATTGGAAGAAAATATCAACCAGAAAGCTCGTTTTATCAAGTTTGAGATTACAAGAACAAAAGTAGGTTCAGATAAATGGGTGAGATTCCAGGAATTTGAGATCAATGGCGGTGAGTATATGCCGACAGTGAACGACCCGACATTTGAAAGTGACTGTCTGGATACAAGAAACGGAAAATATGCATACATGGTAGATGCTGATTTGTCTACAGCATTTGTTCCGGCAAAAGAAACAGGAACATTGAACTATACAGTTTCTGACAATAACAATGTCAATGTGATTAAGATCATTCAGGGAGCAGACGCAATTTCCAATGCGACTGTAAAAGCCCGCACATTGAAAAATCCGGACAAATGGATTACACTTGGAACGCTTGCACAGACAGTAAATGAGTTCGTATTAGAAAAAGATACCGTTCTCTTAGATGTGAAATTAGAGTGGAAAAATGTGACACCATCTATCACAGAATTAGTATTTGCAAAAACAGATACTGTGAATGTGGACAAAGCAGAACTGAAAAAGCTGTTAGACAACAAAGAAGATACTTCTTCTTGGACAACAGACAGTAAGCAGGCATATGATGCGGCAATTGCAGCAGGTCAGAAAGTATATGACAGCGAACATGCAAGCAAAGGAAGCGTTGACAGCGCAGTACTTGCAATTAAAAATGCAGTGGCAGACAAAGAGTTGAAAGGCGATATGTCAAAATTGCAGGCAGCATTGGACAAGGCGCTGAAAGATTCTGAGAACTACACAGCAAGAACATGGCGTGTATACAGCAACGCAGTAAGTGCGATTGAAACAGCAATGGAAAATGCGGATAATACATCAGTAGCAGATGTAGAAAAATTACTTGCAGATTTAGAGGCGGCAAAATCAGCGCTTGTATACAATCCGTCTGCAATGGAAGAATGTATGCTCGCAGTGCAGGCAGAAAATGACTTTATCAATGCAACAGATAAATCTATCTATACAGAAGAGTCTTGGAATAATTTTGTTGCGGCAAAAGAAGCAGTGGAACAGCTGATTGAAAAGAACAAGACAACACCGGTACACCCATCAGAATTTAAAGATGCATTGAAAGCGTTGAAAGATGCAAAAGAGGGATTGACTTTTGTACCGGTAGCACCTGTATCAAAAGAAGTGTTGTCTGGATTGATTATATGTCTGAGACGAATGTGGAGGAATTGAAAGAGAAGGCAACAGCATTTTTAAAACAACTCCATCCGGATCTGATCAAGATTAAAGAAGAACTGCAGTCGGCGATTGACCGTTCTTCAAAAGAACTGGGAAGTATTCTGACAAAAGCAAAACAGATGGATCAATTATACCGCACATATCTGCAAGAAGCAGAGAACGTATATTATCTGACTGATCAGGAAGGGCTTGCCTACAATGAGATTGATACTATTTACAATCAGTTGAGAGAATTGCGCAATACATTGCTGGAAAACACAGGGGATATGGAATACTATCAGAAGGCAGAAAGTCAGCTTACTGATACCGCGGCACAATTAGAAAAACAGATGGAGAACCGGGTGATTTCATTTAGTAAAGATTCCGGAATCATTGGGGAGGACCGGGCGCTTACTTTGAGTAAGAGTGAGAATGCTAAAAATTATGAGATCCGCTATACAACAGATGGAAGTATTCCGAGAAAGACATCAGAAAACTACGAGAAACCACTTCAGTTGAGTGATCAGGAGGACACTGTTGTCAGAGCAGCATTGTTCTATAAAGAGCAGAGAGTCAGTCAGGTATATACAAAGAAATATATGACAGAAGGTATTTCCGTTAAAGATTTGGTAGTATCCCATGAAAACCATTGGGGAGATACTTATGCAAAAGAGAAGATGATTGACGGAAATCCGGCGACAAGATGGGCATCAAAAGGTGTAGATACTTCCAAACCGATGGAGCTCACATTGACATTTGCAAAAGCAGAGCTACTCAGCCAGATGAAATTTGACCTCTTTGTGTCAAGAAATAATGCGATTGGTGCATTTGAAATTCAAGCGCTTGTGGATGGAACCTACCAGACAGTGTACGAAGGTACAAAGATGGGGGATATCAATGATAAGGTGGGAGATGTAGATGGAAACAGCGAAGGGTATCATGCATATTACTTAGCGGAATTTCCGGAGATCAATACGGATTCTGTAAAAGTGATACTGAAAGCAGGATTCTTAGGCGAACCATCTCTGTATGAGGTGACACCACTTTGTGCAGGTGTTCCGGCAGATAAAGCTGGTGACGCAGCAGAATTGGAGAGCATGATTGGATTGGCAGAGGAAGCAGACCGTACATCAGACTATTATGTAAATGCACCGCAGGAACTAAAAGATGCATTTGAAGAAAGCATTTCAGATGGAAAAGAAATGTTGAAAGCATCACAGGATTTGATGGATTCCAGAACCGAATTTTTATCAAATAGATATGACCGTCTTGGCTTTGGGGAGACAGATAAATCGGCGCTGGAGACATTGATTGCACGGGCAGAAGAAGCGCTGAAAGGCGAGTATACAAATGAGTCGTTGTACCAGTTAAAGAAAGTGCTTGCGGAAGCAAAAGAAGTTTTGGCTGATGAGAGTGCAAAGCAGCCAACAGTCGATCAGACAGCGCAGAAACTGCAAAAAGCATTAGATAACTTGGAACAGGGAGGATTTGAAGAGATACAGGTTCCTTCAGGAGAGCTGCAAGGCTCTGACAAATGGATTCAGGCAGGTAAATTCAAGGCGACAGCAGATGACAATGCGGGACCGTTGACGTATGAATTTACCGGACATTTCATACAGGTTCCGACTGTAAAAGGAGATGACCACGGAGTCATTCGGGTGACGCTTCAGGATCAATCCGGAAAACAAATTTATCAGGAAGAGATTGATACATATGCGCAAAACCGAGTGGAAGGAACAGAGCTGATGCAGGAGGAATTTGCAGAAGGCTCGTATACGATTCAGTTTGAGCGAGTGGGAAAAAGCACACAGGCACAGGATAAAAGAGGCTGGGTTGAGGTTGGCGCACTGACGATTCGGAAAGAAAAGAAAGAAATGGTGGATAGATGCAAGCTTGAAGAAGAATTGAAGCTTTGTGAGGGTCTGAATGAAAAAGAGTATACAACAGAAAGCTGGACTGCGCTTCAAGAAGTTGTAAAAAGTGCAACAGAACTTTTGAAAAAACCAGATGAAGAGACCTGTACATCTGAGATGAACGATAAAGCAGCGGAAGTAGAAGCGGCAAGGGAAAATCTCCAGAAAGTGACGGTAGATATATCGGAACTGAAAGAGGTCATTAAGACAGCGAAAGCAATTTCTTCGGAGGGATACACAAAAGAAAGTTTTGAGGCACTGCAGCAGGGTATCAGAGAAGCAGAGGTATTGTTAAATGGCACATATACACAGGATGAGGTAAATGAAAAGACGGCCATTTTGAAACAGCGAATCAGCGGACTGCGTGCGGATAAGACTGCACTTCAAGAAAAGTATGATAAGATTAAAGATATGACACAAGGTCAGGCGACGGATGAGTCATGGAAAGAGTTTACAGGACTTAGAGAACAGGCGAAAAATGTATTGGACAATCCAAATGCAACACCGAATGAGGTATCTGAAATCTTAGAAAAGCTGAACAAATTTGAATTTACATACAAGGATAAAGAGAGCGGAGAAGAAGATAAAAAGGATCCGAATCCGGGCACTTCGGGAGATTCCAAACAACAGGGAACTTCTGATACATCTCACAAAAAGGAGAGTGTAAAAACGGGAGACACTACAGCCATTGCTGTTCCAGTCGCAGGAATTGTGGGAGTAGCAGTATTGTTGTATGTGATGAGAAAAAGACGAAAAATAGAATCATAATATGTAAAGCGGCTATGAGGCAAACTCACAGCCGCTTTCATTATACGTTATATCTGATAGCAATACGCTCCATTTTCTTTGACTCCATAAAAATCGGCAAAGGAAAGATGGAAAATATCTTGTTCTTTTCCGGATAAATCAATCTGATTTTTGATTAAATACTGATAAATACCGGAATAGTCAATTTTTCCCTGTAGTAAGATGCTGTCAAGCTTTCCATCTCTGATGATGGCACGTCTGTAATTGTGAGCATCTTCCTCCTCAAGCACGATATCGCCTTCCTCGGCAACACCGCGACCGAGGGAGAGTGTGACGAGCCCGTAGAAGTTCATTGTGTTTTTCATGGCGTAGCGGTCTGTGTATTCCGCCTGTATTCCGCACATATTGAGCGCAGCAATCTGTCCCTGCTTCATTGCATTTGGCCAGATTCCGGAAAGACCGGTTACATCTCCTGCCGCATAAATATTCGGGCAGTTTGTTTCCATGGTATCAGAAACCTGAATAAAGCGGTCTACATGAATTGGAGTATCAAGGGCACATTCCACGGCAGGGCGGACACCGGCTGCAACGATCACCAGGTCGCAGTCAATTTTCGTTCCATCATCAAGGAGAACAAAATCAATTGCGCCGGCTTCGTTCATATGTGTCTCTGATGCTTTTTTGCCGAGAAGAAATTTGCAGCCATGTGATTCGAATAAAGTTCTGTACGCATTGCCGGCGGTCTCATTCAGCTGGATCGGAAGAATGCGGTCTGCCATCTCTACAACGGTTACATCTTTCCCCCGCTCTAAAAATGCGTATGCAGTGTCCATGCCGACCAATCCGGAACCAACTACAAGGATACGGTTCGCCTGATCAGCAAGAGACCGGATTGCCTGCGCATCAGACAGGTGACGAAGGCCAAAGACATTATTAGCTTCCCGAAACTGTCCGACCGGAGGAATAAAGCTGTTTGCTCCGGTTGCAATCAGCAGACGGTCATAGGAACAGCAGGTGTTATCATTGAGAACAACGACCTGTTCTGCGGTGTCGATGGTGCGGACAGAGACACCGTTTCTCCATTGAATCCGATAAGTCTCAAAAAAGTCCGGCTCTACAAAGGACAACGTATCCTCATTACGCTCATGACTCAGATAGCGGTGGAGCATACAGCGGGAATGTACATGCTCATCCGTTGAAATCATTGTGATAGCAGCATCCGGGTCATTTTCACGGATTGCTTTTGCGGCGGTGATACCGGCAGCGCCGACTCCGATAATTACATGAATCATAAAGACACCTCCTCAACATAGATTGCTTTCTTTGGACAGGATTTCACGCAGTTTGGCTTTGCATCGTCCTTCATACAAAAATCACATTTGACGACTTTTGTATGGGTTGCGGTGTCTGCTTTTAAAACGCCGTAAGGACAGTTCATGACACACATAAAGCAAGAGCCGCATTTTTTTTCGTCGTAAGAGACAATTCCCGTTTCCGGATCTTTGGAGAGGGCGCCGCTCATGCAGGACATGACACACTCCGGTAGATCACAGTGTCTGCAGAAAATCGGGCGGTAACTGCCGTCCGGCATTTTTTCAATGTGATTGCGAGATTCATTGTGAATATCCGTAAGGTCTAAGTCATAGACGGTTCCAGGGGTATCCCTGTGTGCCTGCATACAGGCGACGGTGCAGTTTTTACAGCCGTCACAGAGAGAGGCATTGATCATAATTCTTCTCATAGCAGCACCTCCTATATCTGTAAGCCCTGACGTTTTTCTAAAATGATCTGTTCCAAAATATCGGCAGAGGCTTTTGCGTCATCGTTGATAATCACCTGTCCGCCGGTCAGTTCTTTCATATCCTCTGTCAGAACCTTCACGGCAGTCTTGCTTCCGGTTACAAATGGAGGAAGTCCAAGGTGAAGCGGAAGACCGAGAGCCAATCCGAAACATCCGTCAGCCAGTGCCTGCTCTTCAAGCCATTGAGCGGCAGACAGAACGAGCGGGAGCTGAGGAAGGTCAACACCAAGTTCTGCGGCAATCTCTGTCGCAACAATTTCAAGACGTCCGATTGCAAGGCAAGGACCAAAATTCAAAACAGGCGGAATATTCAGTTTCTGACAGACTGCACGCAGGCGAGGTCCGGCTAATTCGGCAGCCTCCGGTGTCATCAGGCCACAGTTTTCGATTCCTCCTGAAGAACATCCGGCTGTCAGAACAAGAATATCGCGCGAAATCAATTCTTTTGTAAGTTCCACGCTTAAGACATCGTGTCCGCCGGCTGTTAAGTTTGAGCAGCCTACGACACCGGCAATTCCCTTAATCTCACCTGCTGCGAGCAGTTCAATGAGAGGAGTCCATTTCCCACCGAGGAAGGATTTTAAGGAGCCTTCGCTTACACCGGTTAACGTATGGTCATTTCCATGCTCTTCCATCAGATTGAGCGGAACGCATCCTCGTCTTTCTTTGTAAGCTTCCACAATTTTATCGATGATGAGATCACTTTGTTCTGCGCGGTGTTCAAATTCAAATGGCATCAGTTCTGCATTTGCTTTTTTCGCTACATCATCCAGACAAATCTGTTTGATCTTCAGCTCGTCACAGATTGGCTCGATACCCGGAAGTGTACAGTTGAATTCGGACAAAACTGCATCAATTGCTCCGGTTGCGAGAATTGCTTCGCTTGTGTAGTTATTACCGGCATGTCCGTCGAATACTTCTGTATAATGAGCGCCACGGAGTTGTAGATCCTGTCCCACACAGGTACATCCAACCAACTTGAACCCTTTTGCACCGGCTGCCAAAGCTTTCTTTTTTGCCTCTTCGGAGATGAGTTTTTCCTGCAGATCGACAAAAATCGTATGCTGATGTCCGGTGATCATGATATTGATGTAATCCGGATCAATGACACGAAGTCCGACCGGAGCAAGACGAAGTTCTGGCTGACCAAGAAGTACGTCATTGAGAAGGTTGGTCAGTGTCAGTCCGTATACGCCTGTTGAAATTCCAAGTTTTAGACAGTCAGTGAGCATATCGACAGGGTCAGAGTTTAAGTTTGTGGAACATTTAACCACACCTTTGAAAACTTCTGCTTTTGCACCGCCTGGCATGATACCGAGTTCTTTCCAGCGCTTGATGCGCGGAGCATATGCGATTTTTTCAATCAATTCAGCGGATACATATTCAGGCTTATATAAATCAGCAAGAACGGAGTCGGCGACTTTCTCAGCTTTCACATAGATATCCTCATCTGTGATACCGAATAATTCAGCAAGATGATCCAAAGATTTCAATCCTTTTAATTCACCGCGGATCTGAGCTGTTTTTTTCAAATTCAATGCGGTATTTTCAACAATATGTATATAACATCCGCTGCCGGAAGCGACTGCTCTTAAAAAGTTTCGGGTGACGATCGTGTCTGCGTTGGCGCCGCAGATACCTCTTGGAGCCTCCGGAGTGATACGGCAAGGCCCGTTAGAGCAGAGACGGCAACAGACACCTTGAAGACCAAAGCCACATTTGGTACTCTGACCCTCCACACGGTGATGAGAAGTTTCCACTGGGAGCGAACGGATAAATCCTTCTAAAGGTTTATCGGCGCTTTTGCAAGTTGTACATCCATAACATTGATTCATGATAAAATCCTCCTTTTAAACTTGACTAAAATAGTAAAGATTAGGCCTGAAAAATATGCCTGGCACATTTTTCGAGTATACAAATTATCCGAAAAATAATTCAGATAAAGATTTCTGACGCATCTCCTGCAAAAGCATGGATTGCAGGCGGCAGAATTCCCGATGTACCAGACATGGTTTTTGCTGATTGTTCATAGAACAGTGATAGCCGTCTTTCATACACTCTAAAAGCAGAATGTCAGGGTCTACGGCGGCACAGATGTCATAGAGAGAAATCTCAGATAATGTCCGGTTCAGACAATATCCGCCATTTGTGCCGCGGCAACTTTTTAAAAGACCCTGTTTTTCCAGTTTTCTGGTAATTTTGTATGTCATTGCAGAAGGAAGCTGCTCTGCTGCACAGATATTGGAGACACTGACAAGTTCTCCGTCTGAGAGCGCTCTCATAATTCGGATCGCATAATCACATTCTTTTGTAAACAGCATAAAATACATACCTCCTGAGTCATTTCGCCCAATCCTGTTCGGGTTGTATTTACTATATAATACTGGATAAAAATGGTCAAGTATATAGAAGCTACTTGTAAAAAAACGGTAATATAGACAAAAACAGGAGGTGTTTGTCTATGTTTTAACAAATAAAATTATACAACATTAACAAAACAAACCATTGTGTGTTACAAGAATCTTCGAAGTGGAATGGTTATCACACGCAGTATGGCATAGAAGATCTTTTTTCCAAAACTCAAATCTTTGGAGTGATAGTTTTCACCGTAATCATATTCACTGTCATTTCCCATTGTTTTGCTGTATGTTTTGTCGCGTTCCATTTCAGCTTGGATGATGGAATTTAACTCCGGGCAGTCCACTGCAAGCATCAGTTCGGTATCCTGATAGGTGCTTCGCATATCCATATTATAAGAGCCGACAATGCTCATGCGGTCATCAATCAAAACAGCTTTTGTGTGACAGGAATGAGCTCCCATAAATTCATAGACGCGGGCGCCGGTTTCCCAGATGTTTTTTTTCTGGTTCAGATAATCTGTGCATCCCCAAGGATTTGCGCCGCTTGCCACATCATTTGTGCTGATCTCCACCGGAATGTTCTTTTCGTGAAGTTCTGTCAGATCCTGATACATTTCTTTTCCGCAAATAATATAAGGAGTGTAGATACGCGCCTGTTCGCCTTGCATCATGAGCTGATGAAGAGAATACCACATCCACGGCTCTTTGTTCTCGGACTTGATTGGATTGGAGAGCAAAGATACTTTATTTGTCTGCAGTGTGAGTGCTTCATAGTCCCATGTACTGTAAGCGTCCGGATATTTTTCTTTTAGAGAAGTGTACCGATTTTCTAGTTTTGCTTTACAGCTTTGAATCTTTTTGGTCATTTTTTTGCAGGTATATTCTTTGCTGTCAGAAAGAGCCCAGACAGATTCAAAATAGTCAGTGAGCTGGCGGATGGAGGAAGAGTCGTTTTCTGCCGTCTCATAGACAAATAATTCACGATCAATATTTTTGGACCTGGAGTAGTCGCCGAGAAATAAATTTGTCGTATTTCTTCCGCCGAGCAGATACATTTTCTGGTCGACAATGACGTATTTGTCATGCATCCTTGCCTGTAAGTTCCAAGGTTTTAAAAGATTTATAGGATTGTAAATGCGAATGGATACGTTTTCGTGTGAGGCAAGTGCCTGAAACCAGGGATTTCGTTTTACATCTAAAAATCCGCTGATTCCGTCAACGAGAATGCGAACCGAGACGCCACGGTCAGCAGCGTGCAGCAGAGATGCCATCATATCCTGCCCTGATTTGTCCGCATTAAAATCAAAAGTAGAGAGGATGATTTCGTCTTTTGCCTCGTCAAGCATATGTAATCGGTACAATAAGGCATCTGTGTTGTCATTGATATATGCAACCCGTTCCGTACCGGCAGTATCACTGTAAAATGACTGTTTTGCGAACTTTTTCTGATAAGATACAGAGACATTCTTGTGTTGAATATATGGAATGGCAAGCAGCGCAATATAAATTAGCAAAAAGAGAAGTAAAATCTTTCCGATTGGTAAGCTTCTGAGTGAAAATAAGTGTTTCTTTTCCATAATAAAATCCCTCCTGTATGCTAGTATAAATCGAAATATACCTTTTGTGTTGGATTTGAAATATTAAATTTTTAGAAAGCGAGCTAACTTTTATAGGGCAGAGTGGGAGCAGTGAGAAAAAATAAATTGACATTTCCCGATGAAGAACTTATAATGTAGGTATATTGGGTGTGTAACTGTACGGCAGGCATTAACCTTACATGAACGTTATTTTGGATGTTTTTGTAGGTTAATGCTTTTTTGTTGCATAAATACATGTAAAACTCCAGAGTATCTTCATAAGAGCCAAACGAGTCAACAAGAAAGGGGAAAAGAAAGGTGAAAGACAAGATTTTTGGTATTTTACAGAGAATCGGAAGATCTTTTATGCTTCCGATTGCAATTCTTCCGGTGGCGGGTCTGCTGCTTGGAATCGGAAGTTCGTTTACAAATGAGACAACAATTGCCACATACGGACTTCAGAAAATATTAGGAGACGGGACAGTGCTCCATGCACTGCTTACGATCATGAATAAGGTCGGAAGTGCGGTGTTTGATAATCTGCCATTGATTTTTGCGGTTGGTGTTGCAATTGGAATGGCAAAAAAGAAAAAGAGGTTGCGGCATTATCTGATATGCTCCCTTCTAGGTAAACAAGTTTTTATTATTTCACTTGTCTACCTAGAAGGGAGCATATCAGATTTAGAAATCGTTAAAGCGACAGCCCCAACTTTGTCTACAGTCTGATCCAAAAACATGTTTTTGGATATTTTTATATGGAATTATAATGTTGTAGGGGAAAATGCATTGACAAACCTGAAAAAAGGACAATATAATTAAAATTACATAGTTTGAACCAACTAACCAAAACGTAATCGGAAAACGAGAAACAGAGGAAAAAGCAATGGAAACAAAGAAAGTGGCAAAAGAATACCTGCAAAAAGATATTCTGCGGACGATTTTCCAAATGCGGAAACGGCAGGAGGATGATAAGCAGATCAAAAAAATCATCGTATTAGACTATGACCTGACCGAGTATCACTGGAAAACGAACATTAAGAAACTGCAAGAGGAAGGCTTTCTGGAAACGGACAGTGATGCGAAGATTCCGGCACTGACAGAAAGCGGAACGGAGTATGCGAGACAACTGCAACGGGCAGCCGAAGGCTGGAATCAGTTCTTGCAAATGAGTGGAGTCAATGAAAAGACAGCAGACAGGGATGGCAGACTCATGGCGTGTGAGGTATCCGATCCGGACAAAATCGAAAATTTATGGAAATTTATCAATGACGGTGGAAGAAGTTCCATTCCGAAAAGTGTAGACTGCCACACGCTGTGGAAGAAGTTGAAACCGGGAAAGTATCAGATGTGGTATTCCTTTTACACCACAGAAATTGGAAAAGAGAGAAAAGCAGCTATCGAAGATATGCGGTTTGAAAGGGATGGCTGGCTGCACATAGAGCCTTGGGAGATTTGGTTGGAACTAACGGAGCATCCGGAAAATGAGGATGACAGGACAATCTGGTATCAGAACATGTATGGAATCTGGAAGAAGGCAGAAGTAAATGATCACAGCATCAAAATACCTGCCGCAGCATTTCACATAGAGTACGAACAGCAGTGGTTGGGTGAAATACATTTCACCTGTAATCTGGGGTTTGCCGCAGAGAAAAAGAAAGGCTCCAAGAAAAAAACGATATGCTTACTGGATGGAAGGCTTTTGCAGAAAATACCGAATATCGTGTAGCGGATGAATATTAAAAAAGACAGGTAGGAAAGGTAACATGGAAAGAAAGATTGAAAACAGAAATATTGATGTGACAAAAGCCAGAGGCGAACTGGAAGAAGATCTTCTGGAATATGTCTACCGGATGTGGAGGCAAGGCAGACAGATCACATCGAAAGAGTATGCCAGAGAAGTGAATATAACCGGATATGAAGCGGCAGGCCTGGTGCGGAGTCTGGTGAAAAAAGGATTTTTGTGCGAGCCGGAAAACGGACATCTGGAACTGAGCGATAAGGGAAAACTGGAAGGTATGGAGTGCCTTGCACGCCATGAGAAACTGACACAGTTCTTCCAGATGGTAAGTGGAATGGATCAGCAGAGGGCGCAGGAAGATGCCTGTAGAGTGGAACATTATATCAGTCCGGAAGGGTTAAAAGGAATTGAAAACTTTCTGCAGTACGGTGACGTATATGACAGAGTTTATGACGATATGGACTTGTATACCTTTTATGAGGATGGTGAGTTCCCGATGGCATTCGGACTGTATGAACCGGAACGACGCAATCCAAGATTCCTTGCACCAGAGTACGGGAAACTGGAACATTCTGTTATATTAAGAGTGAAAAAGTCCCAGAACTGCTTCCTGCTCAGGACAAAAAAGGACGAATCCATCGGCTATGTATGGTACAGAAGAGATGATGAATGGATACAGGCGAAAGAAGAAAAAGGTGTTTATCAGTTACCGACAGACATCTGTACTTATACTGCCAATACAGGAATCCCGATTACAGAAGCAGTGGCAATCATTGCGATTACACGCTTTGATCAGAAGCCATTGCCAATCGATTATCGGGAATTGAATATTCATGTATGGTGACGAAGAGAGGAACAAGAAAATGGAAAAAGGTGAACATCTAAAGAGACAGAACAGACCTACAATGCTGCAACTGCAATATTTACAACGCCTGTCAAAAGTAGAAAAGAAACGTGGAGCTCAGGGAAGTATCGCAGAATATTATAGCGTGAACCGTTCAACGGTGAACCGCTATTTTAAGAGCTGCATAGAAAGAGGAATTCTGACAGAATCACTGGAATTTACTCCTGCAGGAGAAGAATGGCTGGAACGATATTCCAACCTGTATGAGAATCTTGAAAAATATCTGGAAGAAATCGGTGCAAAACCGGAAGAAATCGAGGAATCACTGGATGTTATGGTGGAGAATATCGACATCCACATGCTGGAACTGATGATCAATGCCTATGCAGAGAAAAAATCAGTATATAAGAAAAAAGAGAATGAACTGGATCAGGAGATACAGTACAATCTGCAGAAATGTAAAAGGCATCCGGTAGTGTTCCGGCTTTACCGGATGAATAAAAAGCAGGGGCAGGGAAGAGACTCTATGGCGATGAGAGGATTTGAAGAAATAGCCGAAATCGTTCAGGAGAATGGAGAAAGCTATCTGGAATTAAAGTTGAAAGAGATGGCTGCACACTCCAGAGTGAGTGGTGAAATGATGGCTGGAAAACTGAAAACATTGAAGTATGAGCATAATGAAGTTCTTGAAGAAGCAAGAATAGAGAATAATATAGTGAAAATCCCGATGGAAGCGTGCAGAATCCACCGATGGACGGGGATTGGCACGATGGGAATTGTACCAGTTACCGTTACCTGCAGTGTAGGACCAATGCACATGCCGGAAAGCACTGCACTGTTATATTTCTGGGTATAAATAAGAAGTGAGAAAAATTCTCATTTACGCATATCATGTAACAAAATAAGAAAAAATTTCAATAAAGTGCCGTTGTTGATAAAACACTATCAATAACGGCACTTTTACGTCTATTGTTGTCTGAATAGCAACAAAATCAAAGAAAATAACGGCTTATTTGTTGCAATTCAGGCAACAAACTTGTAAAAAATGGTGTTGACATTGGATGGCAAATTATGGTATCTTTCAGACAAGGAGTTAGATACGAGTAACCGGAAATATTCTCGTAGAACTCTAAACATCATAACTGAAAATTTATTAGCAAAAAGCTAATGCCAAAAAACGAAAAGGAGGATTACAGTTATGAGAAAGATCAAGAAATTAGTTGCTACACTGTTAGCAGCAACAATGGTACTGGCAATGGGAGTTACAGCATTTGCGGCTGAAAATGACTCTACAGCATTAGCGGCAGGAACATATACTGCTAATCAGAATCTTTACAAAGATGCAGAGTGCACCAATCCATCAATGGGTGATGCAGCAGTTAATGACATGTGGGCTGACATTACTATAAATGCTAATGGAAAAGCAACACTGGTTGTTCATACACATGAAATTAAATATTTAGGACTTACAGGTCATTTGGGAAAAATGGAAATCAATGGAACAGCTAAAGAGCCTGTTAAAGACAGCTCAGGTGACGTAGTAGATTATTATTTTACATTCACAGATTTAGATGCTTCAATGTTTTATGAGGGTTGCGTGATTACTGGAAAGTTCACAACATACGTAGGAATTATGCCGATGAGTGCAACTGGATATCTGAAACTTACAGGAATTGAATAATTGACATAATTATTTAGGAGAGGCTGCTGTACAATTGGTGCAGCATCCTTTTTGTGAATGGAGACAATATGAAAATAATAAAAAAATTATTAGCGTTTACTCTAAGTGCAAGTATGGTGCTCGGGGCGTCTGGACTAGATGCGTTTGCAAAAACAGAAGAAGATGTATCAAAGACAGAAACGAATACATCTGGCATAGAAGCGAATAAATCTTATCTTGTACCATTGACGTTTTATGATGTGACTGGAGAATCAATTCGAGATTATGGAGGACTCGGAGGAATTCCAGAGTTTATAGATAATGTTGCGATTGTTAGTAAAAATAGCGATGATACTTATCATGTAACGCTCCAGATAGAAAACTACAATAAAATAGATGTATTACAATTTTCAAAACCAGGGGTTATATCTGATGAAACAGAACCGAGGAATGCTCTTTTTGGAACGTATAATTTACCAGAATCGTATATTTTTGAAAAAGATACAGCAGAAGATGTCAGAACAGCTATAGACAGATACATAAGTGAAGAGTGGAATGAAAAATATATCCAGAATGTGGATGTACAGACAGCAGATACAGGAGTTTCATGGTATTCATTTGATGTTGATAGTTTGGAAAAATCAATTTATGTAAAGAGTTTTCGCAGCTATGGATATAAAAGGGTAGGAAAAAAATATACTTATGCTTCGGGAATAGACTCAGGAAAATTTACATTTGATTTAAGTCAAGCAGAAACGGTAAATGAATTGAGCGATTCTAGTTATAAAAATGCAGGTCTTGAAATTTCAAAAGTTTCAACAACAGCAGGAGAAACGGTAAATTTTTATGCGTTTCCTGTAGAAGGGAATGAAGTAAATGATTATTTCGCTGGAACGAATGACATTAGTGTCGATAATCAGAAAATGGAAGTTTCAACAGAACTTAAAAATGCGGATAACATTGCATCAGTTCAGGTACTTAATGGGATAAATGATTTAGGAGATAAATCAACTTCTACTACAGAGAATACAAACTTTTTACAGTATAAATATGCATATTCGGCTGAACAAGTAGGAGATAAAACAATTTCTGTTTATTCAGACAATATTTTAAGTGATGGAAAAATTTCTCTTACATTTTCTAACTTACAGGAGGCTGTATTCGGTAAACAAATTAAAGTTCAAACAACCGATGGAAAAACCTATTATGGAGAGGCAAGAATAAAAAGCAATGCCAAGAAAGATTTACGTTTAACCGACTGTGGTGTAACCGTAATAACAGACAGCTACAATGTAGGTAGTGATAATCCGGAATTTAAAGCAGAGTTACTGGAAGAGAATACAGATGAAGATAGTGAATATAATAAATATTTTTCACTTTTAGCAGGAAGTTCATCAAAGGCTTTGATTTATAATTTGGGAATAAATGTAAATGGAACAACTGTTAAACCGACAAGAGCGGTAGAACTTAGAGTTAAGATACCAGAGGACTGGGACACAAGTAAAATTGAAGTTCAATGGTATGATGCTCCGGTATTCCAGATATTTAATCCGATTGAAAACTTTGGAAATTCTTCTTATAAAAATGAAGATGGTAGTATCCGGATGGATGGTGATGAGTTAGTTATAACAGGAACTACTTGCGTATATAATACATTGGCAATTTCAGAAAAATCAGATAAGACAGACATTTCTGAAATAAAAGACGGAGTTTATAATGTTAATGTTACTATGTGGCAACAGGATCAGCCGGATAGATTATCTATGAGTAATTCGGCGGTTGTTAATGATTCTGCACGCTTAGTAGTTGAAAATGGAAAGAAACATATCTATTTTGATACGCAGGGAATTACAATCGCTGGTCGTTATGGATATAGCAATGGAATATTCTGGGCAAATAATGAACAGACAGAAGAAAATGGACTTCCAGTATTAAGTGAATATACACCACTTGATTATTACAGTTATTATCTGAATGATTCGGGTAGCACAGATATGGATTCTTATGCAGAACAGTATGATCTGTATTATCCAAAGACAGTTGGATTTGAGTTCCCGGAATCAGCAGACAGAGATGACGGGGTATATCTGAACTTCTTTGTCCCTATCATGGATGAACTTCAGAATAAAGTTCCTGGATCTGGTGAAGGATGCAGAACGGCATTTATGACTTTATCTGGTTTAACACCTGTAGCGGAAATTAACGAGCCAACCCACGATAAATCTGTTTTAGTTGTAGCAGTTGATAAAGCATCTAAATATACAGCCGACAATTATACAGAGGAATCTTACAAAGTATTATCTGACGCAGTAGCAAAAGCTCAGAAGGTAATCGACGGAACAACTTCTGCAAACGATTCGGAAATCGTAGCATTAGATAAAGAAATTTCTGATGCAATCAGCGGATTAAAAGAGGCAACTGGACTTGACAAATACAATAAAGTTCTGAAAAATGCCAAGGCATTAAATGAAGCAGAATATACAGCAGAAAGCTGGGCAGACCTTCAGGCAGTGATTACTGCTCAGGAAGGAAAGGTAACAGAAGCAAATGTAGATCAGGCATCCGCAGACCTTCAGTCAGCAGTAGATGCACTTGTACCGATGTCAACAGCCGTTTCCATGGAAAAAGGTGTTTACGAAGTACAGGCAACACTTACCAATCAGGATGGAACAGCAAGTGATTTGAATGCAGGATTAAAATCTGCTCGTTTATATACAGATAAAGACGGCAATGTAACTGCTTATCTGTACGTGGACGGAATTACCGGTATGCAGTATCGCAAGGGTGCCGGATATGCAGATGCAGATACAGACGCAGGCAGACTTGTAGTTGCACTTCCTGCAAATGTAGAAAACCACAAAGTAAAAGTAACAACAGAAAGCGGAGAAGCAGAACTCCTGTTAAATCTTGATTTGAAATCTGCAGTAAAACAGGCAATTAAAAAATCTGATTTGGAATCAAAACTGAATGATGCGAAAGCGTTAAAAGAGAAAAACTATACAAGCGAATCTTTTGCTGGATTAACTGATGCGATTGCTACAGCAGAAAGTGTTCTGGCAGATAAGGTGGCATTCCAGTCAGAAATCACGGCAGCAGAGACAGCCTTGGATACAGCAACCGCAGGTCTTGTAATGAAAGAAGAAGTAAAAGCAAGAGAAGAACTGGATCAGGCAGTTTCCGATGCGAAAAATAATTACGCAGAAGCAAATTATACAAAAGACAGCTATGAGAATCTGAAGTCTGCAATCAAGGAAGCTGAAGAAGTATTAGCAAAATCTGATGCGACAGCAGATGAAATGAAAGAACAGGTTGAAAAACTGGATAAAGCAGTGAAAGCACTTGTTCGTCTGGATGATGCAGTAGATAAGTCAGAATTAAATGGCTATATCGAAGATGCACTGACCAAGACAAATGACGGCACTTATACAGACAACAGTTGGAACAGTTTCCAGGCAGCAATCAAATCTGCTCAGAAAGTATCCGCTGATGTCAATGCAACAAAAGCAGAAGTAGAAAAGCAGACAAAACTGCTGACCTCTTCTTATGAAGCACTTGTTGTTAAGAACAAGCAGAGTGATCTTTTTGAAAAATATCCGCAGATTTTTGAAGGTACATATTCCGTACCGATCAAACTGCTCAACGCAACATCCGATGAAAATTCTATGGGAAATGCTTCCATGGTTCAGACCGGAATTGTAAGAGTTACGGGTAAAGGTGAAGTAACACTGGAGATGAACTTCCAGTCTATGCAGTTTGCCGGAATGACAGGCTATCTGTACAAACTGAAAAAAGTCGATATGGATACGGTTGAATACAACAAATATAATTATCCGGTAAAATATGAGGCTTCTGATGCGACAACTCTGGAAGAGTACACGGACGTTTATGATTTATTTAATGATAAGAACTCTGAATATTATGACAAGAATACCGAAGGAAACTGGTATCCGAAGAAATTATCGATCCCGATTAAACTGAACGATAACCTGTTCTATATAGATGTTTATGTTCCAGTTATGGAAAGCATTGGTGAAGGTCAGGGTACAAAAGTTGCCAGAGTTTCTATCGACTGGGCTAATATCAAACAGGAGACAGGCGTTGAGAGAGATAACAGTGTAATCGAAGTACTTCTGGATCAGGTGAAGGCTATGTCTAAGGGCGATGTTGCAGATGAATACTGGAATGCTTTAAATGCAGCTTATATGACAGCACAGGATGTGTATAATGACATGAATTCTACTCAGAAAGAAATTGATCTTCAGGTGAAAGCTTTACAGGCAGCCGTAGACGCAGTAGAAACTCAGGTTGTAGACAAGACAGAACTGAATGCATTGATTGAAAAAGCAACAGCAGAAGCAAACCGTACAGATGTTGTTTATACTTCTGCAACACTTGAAGCATTAAAAACAGCGATCACAAATGCACAGGCAGTGGCAGCAAAAGAAGATGCTACCAAGGCGGAAGTTCAGGCACAGGTAACAGCACTCCAGACAGCACTGGATGGTTTGAGAGCTGTAGATAAGACGAATCTGAATGACTTGATTGCAAAAGCAAAAGCGGAAGCAGCAAAAACAGATGTTTACGAAAGCAACAGTCTGACAGTCCTGAATACAGCAATTACACTGGCTGAGAATGTTGTGGCAAATCCAAAAGCAACAGAGTTAGAAGTTGCAGCAGCAGAGAAATCCCTGACAACTGCTTTAAATGGACTGGTAGAAAAAGAAGTTGTAGATAAGAGCAAACTGGAAAGTAAGATTGCAGAAGCAAAAACATTTGTAAGTCAGACAGACGTTTACACAGAAAGCTCTCTTGCAACATTGCAGAGTGCAATTAATCGTGCACAGAATGTCATGGATAATGATTCAGCATCACAGAAACTTGTAGATGAACAGGTGACGAAACTGACAGAAGCAATCCAGCAGTTAGCAAAGAAAAATGATGGAAAACTGGATATCAAGAATCTTACAGATGGTGTTTACTCCGTTTACGGTACAATGGTCAAAGTAGACAAGAATACATATTCTATGTCAAATGAGGCGATTAACCATACCATCAAACTGACAGTAAAGAATGGAAAATACTACATTACCATGAACTTCAATGGTCTGACAGTAGGACAGAAACTTGGATATTTAAGTCAGCTGAAATACTTCACAACAGGTTACACACCTGATGAGAAGTATGGAACACCACAGGGAAATCTTGCAGATGTTACCGTAGACAGTTACCAGAAGAATGCAGATGGAACATTAGTATCTGATTCTTATGGAACAAACTATCCTGATGTCGTTACATTCGAACTGATTCCGGAAGCCCTGAATGATGGATATGTGCCATTACAGGTATTTGTTCCGATCATGGATGCAATCAGTTCCGGTACAGGCACACAGCCGGTATTCCTGAAACTGGATTGGAGCTCATTAAAAGCAACCACATCCGATGATCCGGATTTTGATAAGAACGACAACAACAATAGCAACAACAATAATTCCAACGGAAATAACAATAATGGTTCTTCGATTGGAAATGGCTCACTTGGAAATAATACTCTCGGAAGCAATTCCCTTGGAAGCAGCAAACTTGGTTCTTCCTCACTTGGAAGTGGTTCTTCAAGTCTGAAGAGTGGAACATCCAGCCTTGGAAAGGGTACAGGTTCCAGCCTCAAGGGCGCATCCAGCGTTAAGACAGATGATGTCGTAGCAAACAATACTCTTTGGGCAACACTCCTTCTGCTCGGTGGAGTAGCACTTCTTGCCGGACTGATGGAGTACAAGAGAAGAAAAGTTACAAAGTAAACGTTATAAAGAAAAAGCTTAAGAATGGCTTCCTGATCTGACAGGCAGTTCGTAAGCAGACAGGTAACTGTTCAGAGCCGGGCAGACGGAATCTTAACAGTTACGCAGAAAGAAAATGGAAGTCTCTGCTACATAAGTGGCAGGGACTTCTTAAGTATAACAGGAGAAAAAAGATGAGATTAGCAAAGATAAAGAACAGAATCAAATCTGTGGTGATGGCTTCGGTACTTGGTCTTGCCATGCTGGCTGGTTTCCCGGCAGTGGAGGCACAGGCGGCTACAGGTAGTGTCTATACCTGTACCATTAACCGAAGTTATTCCAATCCGGTTACAGGCAAGGTAGAGGATGCTGGAGGTGCAAGCTCGTATGCCACCGGACAGGGAATGGTAGAAGGATGCGTGTATCCGACTGGTATTTTAGAGGTGGCAGATGATGGAAATTATTATCTGACGATCCGTCTGAGTCTGATGGATTATACCAGTGGACATGATTTTCAGGTACAGAGTGTCGGTGACTCCGGCTGGTCAAGTACTGGGTATGCACAGACAGGTACAGGTTCTGACAGTAACGGAACGACAGCCGATGTCGTAATTCAGGTGCCAAGTGAAAATTGTATCGTGCGTGGAACGATGTATGTAGAACCAATGGGAAGAAATGTTGTATTCTATCTCTACCCAAGTGATTACAAGGAAGGTAATAACACTGATATGAATGCAACGATGGTAACTGGAAGTGCAGCAAGTAACGGAACAGCAGCAGAGAGTTCTTCCAATGGAGGGTCGGCAGTATCTGGTTCTTCAGGCAGCATAAGCTCTGGAAATTCTTCTCTCCAGAGTTCAGGAAGTACTTCATCCGACAGTTCCACAGGCAGTGCGTCATCCGGTAAGAAATTACAGAGCAGTATATCAGAAGCAGCAAAGCCAAGCAGTGAATCGGAAACTCCGAGTACGGACAGCAGTACACTGGACAGTGCAGAAGGATTAAGTCTTTCTACCGCAAAGGATGCAGATGCAGCAGACAGTGACAGTACTTCCACATCGACTTCAGGAAACAAGGTATTTCAGATCGCAATTGCGGTTCTGGTGGTCGGTCTGATCCTGATCGGTGTTGTGGCTGCTGTGGTATTCTATTTCCGTAAGAATTGGAGACGCTGGGGAGGTGGACAGGACGATGATGAATAGAAGATTAAAGAAAGCATCCGCAGTCCTGCTTGCGATGACCATGCTCTTTTCCCTTGCCGGATGTGTCGATCAGAGTCAGGGAAAGAAAAGCAGTGACTCCGGGACAAAGACCGAGAGCAGTGCGGATACTTCTTCGGAATCCGCAGAGTCGTTATTGAAGATCACCGATCCGAAGGAAAAGGCTGCGGTGGAAGCAGCGAAGAAGAAAGTGAAGGAGCTGGATGGAGAGCCGAGGATCATTGCGACCTCTCCGGCAACCGCAGATATCTGTGACAAGCTGGAACTGGATCTGGTGGGTGTATGCAGCAGTACCGTATCCACCATCCCGGACAGATATAAGGATGTAGAGATGGTCGGAACAGCCATGAGTCCGGATACCGAGATTCTTTCATCCTTAAAACCGGACTGGATCTTAAGCCCGGTATCCTTACAGAGTGACCTGCAGCCGAAGTATGAAGCCATCGGTTCTGACTGGGCATTCTTAAACCTCAGAAGTGTACCGGGTATGTACCGTTCCATCCAGGAGCTGGGCGAGATCTTCGACCGGCAGGATCAGGCAGATAAGCTGGTGAAGGAATTTACCGAGTTTTATGATGACTATAAGAAGAAAAATGAAGGCAAGGAGCATCCGAAGGTGATGATCCTGATGGGACTTCCGGGAAGTTATATCATTGCCACACCGAACTCCTATGTGGGAAGTCTGGTGGAACTGGCAGGCGGAGAGAATGTATATTCTGACACCGATCAGGAATTTCTGACCGTCAACACGGAAGATATGAAGACAAAAGAGCCGGACATCATCCTGCGTGCAGCCCATGCACTGCCGGATCAGGTCGTGGATATGTTTAACAAGGATTTTGCTGAGAATGATATCTGGCAGCATTTTGATGCAGTGAAGAATGGCAGAGTCTATGACCTGACGTATGAATACTTTGGCATGAGTGCAACATTTAAATATCCACAGGCACTGGAAGAGTTACAGCCGATCCTGTACCCGGAGAGTGATGAAGATACACAGAAAGCAAAAGAAGCCAGTGACAATGCACAGAAGAAAGCCAAGGATTCTGACGCAACTGAGAAATACAACGAACAGCAGAGCAAGTAGAAAGGAGAGGACAGATGAAAGAGACCAAATTACAGAATACTTCTGAGACTTCTAAAACCGAAGTCCAGAACCTCTCCGCACAGGATAAAGCAAGGAAACATCGAAAAACAGCAAAAGCAGCCATTTCTTTTATCGTGATGATCTTGCTGCTTGTGGCATTATTCTTTGCGGCAGTGAACATCGGAAGCCTGAAGGTCAGCTTCCCGGAACTGCTGAAAGGATTGTTTGTAGAATACAATGAAGATGTGGCAACGATCTATGACCTGCGGTTCCCACGAATTGTAATCTCTATGTTAGCAGGAGCAGCGATAGCGGTATCGGGTGTGTTGTTTCAGGCAGTACTTAAGAACCCTCTTGCTGATCCAGGAATCATTGGTATTTCCAGTGGAGCAAGTTTTGCGGCAGTATTGATTACCGCATTTGCACCGACTTTATTTTTCTTCGCTCCATTATTTGCATTTCTTGGCGGTGTGATTGCATTTGTCTTAGTTTACAGCCTGTCATGGAAAGGGGGATTAAGTCCTCTGAGAATCATCCTTGTCGGTGTGGCAGTCGATGCGATGTTTACGGGACTTTCCAGTGCATTAAACTCCATGAACGGTGGGAATATGTCCGGTGTGGCAGCCATCATCAATGGAAACATCACCATGAAGACATGGGATGATGTGAAGACCTTAGTACCATATGTCGTAATCGGACTGGTACTGGCACTGGTCATGACAAAGATGTGTAATCTGTTGGCGCTGGAAGATAAGACAGCCAGGAGCCTTGGAATCAATGTCAATGCCATGCGTATTGTGATCTCCCTGATCGCTGTACTGCTTGCAAGTATTTCCACAGCAGTGGCCGGAGTGATCAGTTTCTTAGGACTGATCGTACCGCATATCGGAAGAATTCTGGTAGGAAGTGACCATAAGGCATTAGTTCCATTTTCTGCCTTGTTCGGGGCATTTACATTTTTACTTGCCGATACCATCGGAAGAACCATTGCTGCTCCGTATGAAGTGTCCGCATCGATCATCATGAGTGTGGTCGGAGGCCCATTCTTCATCATTCTGTTAAGGAGGTCTAAGAAGTATGCAAAATAAAAAGATAGAAAACAAGCTGACCTCGGAAGATATGGAACTGATCAGGAAAGATTCCACTTTTGAGCAAAAGAAAAAAGAGAAAAAAGCGGATAAATGGGCAGACAAGCCGGCGATGGAAGTCAGAGACCTACATTTTGCCTATGGTAAAAATAAAGTGTTAAAAGGCGTATCTTTAAAGATTGAGGAAGGTAAGATCACGACTATCATGGGGGCGAACGGATGTGGAAAATCCACTCTGTTCTCCCTGATGACGAAGAATCTCTATCCGGGGAAGGGGAATATTTTCCTCAAGGGAAAGAATATCCAGAACCTGAACTTAAAAGAATTTGCCAGAAAAGTAGCCATCGTCCAGCAGTATAACAGTGCATCGGATGATATCACTGTTGAGAATCTGGTAGCATTCGGAAGAACCCCTCATAAAAAGATGATGCAGGGAGACAGTGCCGAGGATGAGCGCATGATCGAGTGGGCGCTGGAAGTCACGAACCTGATGGAGTACCGGGACAGAGAAGTATCAAGACTTTCCGGAGGACAGCGCCAGAGAGTATGGATCGCAATGGCACTTTGTCAAGGAACGAAGACATTGTTTCTTGATGAGCCGACAACCTATCTGGATATCCGGTATCAGATCGAGATCCTGCAGCTTGTAAAAAAACTCAATCAGGAATTTGGCATTACCATTATTATGGTACTGCATGACATCAATCAGGCAATCACTTATTCGGACAACATCATCGGAATGAAAGACGGAGTGGTACTGGTAGAAGGTGATCCGGAGGAAGTAATCACCGAAGAAAGTATCAGGGAGCTGTATGGTATCGAACTTGGCGTGACGAGAGTAGACGGACGGAAGTTTGTGCTGGCGGTGTAGGAAAATAGAATCAGAATCACAAATAAAAAAGGGAGAGAACTCCCACAGGAGAAAAGAAAGAAGATGAAAAATCCATTAAAAATAGTCTGGATCGTGCTTGGATTTCTTTGTCTGGGACTTGGTACGATAGGAATTGTACTTCCTATCCTGCCAACTGTTCCGTTTTACATGGCAACGCTGTTCTGCTTTGCCAAGAGTTCAAAGAAACTGCATGATTGGTTCATAGGAACGAACTTATATAAGAAACACCTGGACAGTTTTGTCCAGAAAAGAGCCATGACGATGGGAACAAAGTGCAAGATCGTAGGAACTGTGACCGTAGTTATGGCGATCGGATTTATCTGCATGAAGAATGTGCCGGTTGGAAGAATCTGTCTGGCAGTGGTGTGGGTGTGCCACATCCTGTATTTCTTCTTAAGGGTAAAGACAGTAAAAACGGGAGAAATGGAAGCGGAATAAACAGCTTTGATATGAATAAAAAGAATAAAGTAGAAAAAAAGCGGCAGAAAGAACAGTATGTCGTGGAAGAGATGATCCGGCTGTACTGCCGGAAGAATCATAAGGAATATGACAAAACGACAGGAAAGATGTGTCCTTCCTGTCAGGAACTTTCGGATTATGCCAGACTCAGAAGCCAGAAATGTCCATTTATGGAAGAGAAAACATTCTGTGCAAACTGTAAAGTGCATTGCTACAAGCCGGAGATGAGGGAGAAGATTCGAGTGGTCATGCGGTTTTCCGGACCGAGGATGCTTCTGTATCATCCGGTGTTGGCGGTATGGCATCTGGTGTGCAGTGTGAAAGAAAAATAGTGTAAAAATAATGAAAAAGACGAAACCCATATATAATAAAGTGAGTTGGTAAAAGCAAATGATTAAAACAAGACTGGTGGGACTTTTATCCCACGCCAAAAAGTACATTGTCTACACCATCCTGTGGCAGTGGGTGGCATTGCTCTCGCAGGTACTGGCAGTATTTACGATTGCTGAACTGTTGGAGCGCGTGGTCTATCGTGCGGTGACAGTGCCGGCGATTGAGAGGACAATTCTGATCCTCGTCCTGGTGGTGATCATACGATTTGTATGTGAACGGATGGGAGCAAGGTCTTCGTATCTTGCATGTGTAGATGTAAAGAGAATTTTAAGAGAAAAAATTTATGACAAGATGTTGAAACTGGGAGCTTCCTACAGTGAGCAGGTGTCTTCTTCTGAGGTGGTACAGGTTTCGACAGAGGGTGTTGAGCAGTTGGAAACGTATTTTGGAAAATACCTTCCGCAGTTGTTCTACAGCCTAATCGCACCACTGACCTTATTTCTCATTCTTTGCAGAGTGAGTGTAAAGGCAAGTGTGATCCTGTTGATCTGTGTGCCACTGATCCCGATCTCGATCGTTGTGGTACAGAAGATTGCAAAGAGATTATTAAATAACTATTGGAGCATCTATACCGGACTGGGAGATTCGTTCCTTGAGAATCTGCAGGGACTGACGACACTGAAGATCTATCAGGCAGATCAGCAGAAAGCGGATGAGATGGATGTGGAATCCCAGAACTTCCGCAGGATCACCATGAAGGTACTGACCATGCAGCTCAATTCCACAAGTGTGATGGATATTGTGGCGTATGGTGGTGCGGCGATTGGTATGGCAGTAGCGGTATCTGAGTTTTTAAAAGGAAATATTTCAGTAAGCGGAACGCTTTGCATCGTCCTGCTTGCGAGCGAGTTTTTCCTGCCGCTTCGTCTGCTCGGTTCCTTTTTCCATATCGCAATGAATGGAATGGCAGCAAGTGACAAGATCTTTAAGATCTTGGATCTGCCGGAACCACAGGCGGGAGAAAAATGTCTGCCGGATGGCGCATTGGATGTGTCTTTGAAGGATGTCCATTTTTCTTACGAAGCGGATCGAGAGATTTTAAAAGGCATCAACTTAAATCTCCCGGCAGGAAGTTTTGTATCACTGGTTGGTGAATCCGGATGTGGTAAGAGTACGATTGCCGGAATCCTTGCAGCAAAGAACCGGGGATATAACGGAGAAATCACCATCGGTGGTGTATCGCTTAATAAAGTGAATGAAAACAATCTGATGCAGAGGGTTGTTCTGGTTCGCCATAACAGCTATCTGTTCAAAGGTACGGTAGAAGAAAACCTGAAGATGGCAAAACCGGACGCAACGAAAGAAGAGATGGAAGCTGTCCTTCAGAAAGTCAATCTCTTAGGGTTCTTACAGACACAGGATGGCTTACAGACACAGTTGCTGGAAAAAGCAAGTAACCTGTCCGGCGGCCAGTGCCAGAGACTGGTGATTGCCAGAGCATTGCTTCGGACAGACAGTGCAGTTTATATTTTCGATGAAGCGGCATCCAATATCGATGTGGAAAGTGAAGAACTGATCATGAATGTGATTCACGAACTGGCAAAGACAAAGACGGTGCTTCTGATTTCCCACAGACTGGCAAATGTCGTGAAGTCCGACAAGATTTATTTCTTAAAAGACGGGGAAATCAAGGAAAGTGGAAAACATGACGAACTGATGAGCCAGAATGGTGCATACAGACATCTATATGAAAGCCAGATGGCTCTGGAAAACTATGGAAAAGGGGGAGTGGCATAATGAGTGAACATACAAATACAACAAAACGCAGAAGTGCCATTCAGATCATGGGAAGCCTGATTGGGTTAGTAAAACCCCTGCTCCATATCATGCTGGCAGCAATTATCCTTGGAACATTGGGTTACTTGTGTGCGATCTTCTTGACAATACTGGCAGGACAGGTCATCGTGCATGGACTTCTGACAGGGGTAGCGGGAATGATCGTTCCGGTAGAGAAGATGTGGTTAGTATTTACTCCGGTAAAGACGATTATCACAGTCATGATCGTGATCGCAGTGCTCCGGGGAATCCTGCATTATGTGGAACAGTATTGTAACCATTTTATCGCTTTTAAACTGTTGGCGATCATCCGTCATAAAGTGTTTGCTTCCTTAAGAAAGCTCTGCCCGGCGAAACTGGAAGGCAGAGACAAGGGAAATCTGATCTCTATTATTACAACAGATATTGAATTACTGGAAGTGTTCTATGCACATACCATTTCCCCGATTGCGATCGCAACACTGACCTCGATTATCATGGTAATCTTTATCGGAAGATATCACTGGTTAGCAGGACTGCTTGCACTGGCAGCTTATCTGATTGTCGGTGTAGCCATCCCGATGTGGAATGGAAAACGTGGCAGCCAGAAGGGAATGGAGTTTAGAACAAGCTTCGGAGAACTGAACAGTTTTGTTCTGGATTCCTTACGTGGATTAGATGAAACCATCCAGTACGGACAGGGCGAAAAGAGAAAAGAGCAGATGACAGGGCAATCCAAAAACCTTGCCGGAATGCAGGAGGATTTAAGCAAAATGGAAGGCTCACAGCGTTCATTTACGAACATGGTCATCCTGCTTGCATCCTTTGGAATGCTGGCACTGACGATCTGGCTCTATGCAAAGGGCGAGATGGGATTCGAGGGAATCTTAACCTGTACGATCGCAATGATGGGTTCTTTCGGCCCGGTAGTAGCATTATCAAGCCTTTCCAACAACCTGAACCAGACACTGGCAAGTGGTGAGCGTGTTCTTTCTTTGTTAGAAGAGACACCGCTTGTGGAAGAAATACCGGGGGATGTGTCTGACACTAGGGACACCGGGGAGGCCTCGTTTACAGGGGCAAAAGCAGAGAATGTAACTTTTGCCTATAAGGTGAGTGAAACAGAGACAGATACGATTCTGGATCATTATTCCCTTACCTTACAGCCTGGACAGATCACCGGCATTCATGGGGCAAGTGGTTCCGGTAAGTCCACGCTTCTGAAATTGCTGATGCGTTTCTGGGATGTGCAGGAAGGAAGTGTGTCGGTAGATGGTGCGGATGTCAGAGAGATCCCGACAAAGCATCTAAGGGATATGGAGTCTTACGTGACGCAGGAAACACACCTGTTCCATGACAGTATCGCCAATAATATCGCCATTGCCAAACCGGGAGCAACGAGGGAAGAGATTATGGAAGCGGCAAAGAAAGCGTCTATTCATGACTTTATCATGACACTTCCGAAAGGCTATGATACAGAAGTCGGAGAACTGGGAGATACGTTATCTGGCGGTGAGAAGCAGAGAATCGGAATCGCAAGAGCATTCTTGCATGATGCAGAGCTGATCCTGCTGGATGAACCGACTTCGAATCTGGATTCGTTGAATGAGGGTATCATCTTAAAATCATTGAAAGAATCAGCGGAGAAAAAAACGGTTGTCCTGGTATCCCACAGAGTATCCACAATGAATGTGGCAGATGTGGTATATGAAATGGAGAACGGCAGAATTTCTTAACAACAGCAATACAGAAGAAAAACTGGGTTTGTAAGAATCGAGAAGGAAAAACTAAATTCTCATTTACGAGTATTTCTTTCGATATTCGGCGGGAGTCAGTCCGATGTGTTTTTTGAACACCGTGAAAAGTGGCTCTGGGATGAGAATCCGAGGTAAGCTTCAATCATAGTTGCTGTTTTGTCAGTATAGCGGAGGAGGCGTTTTGCTTCCTCTGTTTTTTCATGCAAGATAAAATCTGTCAGAGTTGTTCCAGAATCTTTCTTGAATTTTGTTGACAGATAGGGACGGCTGATGTAGAGCTCTTTTGCCAGTTCCTAAAGGTGTCCTAGAAGCCCAGATAGCACTATTACGATTCCTACGGATTGTCCCACGAGAGAAAAAGCCGGATGGACAGGGGATGTCTTGTGCGATTATGGATATGAAGAAACCGCATGGAAAATTCTGTGGCAAAAGAAGTGCCCGTCTTGGCTGTATGAGATTGAATGCAGATCGACAACGATGTGGGAAAACTGGGATGCAATCCGTGAAGCGGTGGAACGATGCAACGCAAAGCTGTACAATATTCTGTTATAATAATGTACAAAGAAAGGAGGCGCTACAATGCCAGTAATCAAACCAATTACAGATTTACGTAATACAAATGAAATATCTGAATTATGTCATAAACAGCAGCAGCCAGTTTTCATTACAAAAAATGGTTATGGAGATTTGGTAGTTATGAGTATGGAAACTTATGACGAATTGCTTAGCACGAACCATATTGATAAAGCAATATTTGAAGCGGAACGGGAAGTTGCTGAAGGTGCAGCGTTAATAGATGCACGAGAAGCATTGGGAGAACTCAGGAGGAAACACTTTGGATAAATATGTTGTAAAAATGTTTCCACAAGCATGGTTTTTATGCGTTTAAAGGATATCGACAGCTAATTGTAGAAAATTATATTATTATTTATGAAGTGTTCGAAAATGAAAAAGTTGTTGCGGTGGTAACCGTAAAATTATGAAGCAATCCGCATGAAGTACTCAGAGTATTGCCGGGAACTACCACAGGTGAGTAATAAAGAAACTGTCCATGAAAGATAAAGATTCAGGTGGAGGTAAAGTAGCAAGACGGAGTTATAGCATTGGAAGCAGTAGTATTTATGGATATGGCGTTCCGGCATATTAAAAGGCAGGATTTTCTGATCCTAAATCTGCTATATATAATGTCTAAGAAAATACTTGACTTTCAAATATTACAAGTGTAAGATTTAAGAAAATAAAAGCGTTGAAAGAAAGGGGTATTTATGAAAAAAGACGGAAAAAACAAAACAGGGCTATAAATTAGTATGGCAGGATAGTTTGATTTTTCCAGATTTAGAGAGTGATGATAAAATAAGCGTTACTACCTCAAAAGCGGAGCGAGGAGAAATATTAGACCGGAATGGTAAAATGCTTGCAGGAAAAGGTGTAGCGACATCGGTTAGTATTATACCGGGAAAGCTGAAAGACAGGAATGTATCTCTTGAAAAAATAGCAGAGTTGAAGGCAACGAAAGAAGATACTTCTGGTAAAGAAGTCGGGTGGTTTTCAATGTTTACAGCAGAGGAAAATGTGGACAAACCAATTCTTCTCATCAGTATGGTTGAGAATGTGAAAGGAATCGGTGGAAGTGGTTATGTTGTTAGAAAAGATGCAACAGTATTGGATGAGTATTTTAAAGAATAAAAAAATTTTTACAAGAAATTATTACAAATGTAAGATTTTGATGGTGATATTGATAATTCTTATGGTTTTTACAGGATGCAGACAAGAAAGAATCACAGAAAAAGTACAAAAGAAAGAAACTGTAGAATCTGCAATGTATGCTGAAGCGAAAGAAACAGCACAAACTTTTCAGAATATCTATATACAGGAGAAGTCAGAGTTAAATACATTAAAAACGAAAAGAAAAATTATCAATTGTCTGAAAATGCAAGGATATGCGGCAGTAGATTGTGATAATCAGATTGATATGGTCAATCGTGAAAAAGTAGAAGAATTTTGCAAGGCATCGGAGAAAGAAGAACAGGCAGCAGTTGATATTGTTGTTGTATTTGATGAAGGGAAAATTATACAATATCATTTAGAGTCAATGAATGGAAAGATAAATGTTCGATTATGTCAGGTTAAATGGAAGGATAATAGCCCACAGGCTAATTATTATGATGAATATGAAGCATATGCGTGGAAATATACAGAAAAAGGATACTTGTTTCTGGAGAAATATCACCCACCAGGATTTGATGGAGCACCGGGTGAAACTGGATTCAGAGTGCAGCCATTAGATAAAACATGCCGGGAATTGAATCGAAAATATGTTATGCCGTTGGGGTATGCACTTAATAATCTGTTGATTACAAATTGGGATAACCAGAATTATACGGAACTTGATTTTTATGATCTTTATGAAAAAATGTATTATATGAAATATGGAAAGCAAGTTCCATATGAAGCAAATTATGGTAGAGCAGAATATGAAGTTCCAGAAGATGAGTTTGAAGAGGTTATAAAGACCTATTTACCATTTAGTAATACCGAGATTGAAAAGGGAACTTTTTATAACTCTGATAATAGAACTTTTAGATACAGACCGCGAGGGTTATATGATTGTGAATTCCCATATGAGCCATATCCGGAAGTTATCTCATATGAAAAATTACAAGATGGAACATTAAAACTTACGATAGAAGCAGTATGGGAAATCAGAATGTTAGATCAGGCAATCACCAGTGAATTGATGATAAAACCTATGGAAGACGGAAGTTTCCAGTATTTATCAAATAAGGTAATCAGGTCAGATCAAAATGCAAATGCAGGGTGGTATATGCCAAGGTTAACAGAAGAAGAGTGGGAAGAGAATTACAGTAATAATTAGGGGGCAATATGAAAAGAAAAAGTATTTTGTTAGTACTTTGTATAGGAATGATTCTGACTTCCTGTGAAAGTAAGATATCGTTAAACAGCACAGATGGAAAAAATGAGAAGAATCAGAAAAACACTATCATGGAAAATCTGGATAAGGGATATAATCTACCAATCGATGAAGACAAGAAAAAGGAAGTTGCGAACGATTGTGAAGAAATTATGGGCATTATCCGAGACATTTATTCTGAATATAATGGAATACAAGAAGCAGATCAGAACACTGCTGAGCAAATGATGAATCGGATGGAAGAAATTATCAAACAAAATGGGAATCCGGTCATTGGTTCCGATCATTATTCTGTTATGGATAATTACCAGAAGATGGAACAATTTTTAAAATCTGCAGAACAAGAAGAAAAAGGAAGTGTAATTTTATATGAAGCAGATACAGATGGTGGAATTACTAGAAAAGAATATAGTTATGATGGAAAAGAAATGAGTGTGATGTCCGCAAAAATGATCTGGAGTGAGGATACAGAGCCTGTACTTACATACATATCGCTATCAAAAATAAAAGAATGGGCATATACTGAAAATGGGAATTTCTGTTATGAATTATGCGTACCTGAACCACCGGAAGTGACAGAGATTGTAGATGGAAGTTGTATTATCCGGGTAAAGCCTTTGAGTGAGGAGTGTCGGGAATATTCAAAAAAATATGTGAGTACGTTCGGCTATCAGGGAAACAATCTGTTATGTTCAAACTGGAATGCAGAGGATATGCAGGAGTTGGATTATAATGGACTTTATGAATATTTTTATCAAATGAAATATGGAGAAAAATTTACTGCAGAAAAAGAGGTTGTGGGAATTCCAGCAGAAGAGTTCGAAAATGTAATTATGACATATCTTCCTGTTACAAAAGAAGAATTGAAAGAATGGGCGGTCTACGATGAACAAAGTAATATGTTTATCTGGGAACGATTGGGATGTGGTAATTATTCACCAACACATTTTGGCTTGTCTTTACCGGAAGTAACAGAAGTCAGGCACAATGAAGATGGAACCATTGTTTTGACAATTCATGCAGTATGTGATTCTGTTGTATGTAATGATGCTGTTATTACACACGAACTTACGATGAAAATTCAGGATGATGGAACGATTCAGTATGTTGGAAACAGGATTTTAGATAATGGTATTGATAATATACCGAGGTATCAGTACCGGTTAGGTAATTTGCAGAATTGATCAGTAGAGAAGAAATAAATAAAGAGAACTGATAACGGGAAATTATGCTATCAGTTCTCTTTATTTATTTCCAAATACCAAGATTAGAAAGTACAGATTCTGTTATTTCGGTAGCCTGACTTCCAGTTGCACCAGAAGAGGATTGAATATTTGTTGCGAAGTAGTAAGTATTATTCGCTGTTTCAATGTATCCGATAAACCAGCCATTGACATCTTTACCATTGACACGCCCGGTTCCTGTTTTCCCGTAAAGAGAACCGGAAGAAGTAGTGGAAAGCAGCAGGGCTTTTTTTACTGCCTGGATATTTTTACTGTCAAAATGAAAATCATTTTGATAGAAATCCTGTAACAATTCCACCTGCTCTATGGGTGATATCTTCAGAGAGAAATCTGTCCAATAGAGATTTAGATTTGTTCCAGTATTCTGATTCCCATAGTTTATTGTCTGTAAAAATGTTCTTACGGCTTCAAAACCTGCCTGTGAATCAATCGCCTGAAAATACCAGTTTACGGAATTATGTATAGCCGAGGTTAAATCTTGATCGGCTTCCCATGAATTAAAAGGATATGGTTCTCCATTCCATGTGAAAGTGGAATGTTCTGGTGTAATAATTCCAGATTCCAAGCCAAGTAATGCATCATATATTTTATAAGTCGAATTCGGTGATACACGTGTGGAAGCATGATCCATATTATAAATATTCCATTTATCAGCAGACTGATCATATAAAACAAAACTTCCGGTGTAGTCCCCAAAATCGGAAGAAAGATTTAGCTGAGTAATATTCTTTTCGGTTGTGTCAAAATGATACCCAGTCTGATCAGAAGCATAAACAGAAAGTATGGGAATGCATCCAATGATGATAGTAGAGACGAATATGCATATAAGATATCCACGAATTTTTTGTTTAAAAGTAGGTTGGTGGAATGATGCAATATTTAAAATGCGTCCTTTTAACTGTTTTATATTTCCACTAATTCCCATAGTAAGAGGGAATGGAGACAGAGCTATTGTTTCGGCAAAGTTAATCAGTGTATTTCCATATGACTTGTATTCTGTTTCTTTCAATAATTGTAATACAGCACTGTCGCAGGCAAGTTCCCGTTCCTGACGTATTCTTTTTAGAAAATACCAGATTAGGGGATTGAACCAGTAGAAAACATTTACTGTATTTATCAAATATCCAATTAGAATATCTTTATGCTTGTAGTGCTGCAGTTCATGAAGAAGCATATATCGAATATCAGTTGCGCTTATAGTTCCAGCGTTAAAATCTGAAATTAAGTGAATTGGAAGATAAATGCGAGGATGCAGGAAACCAGCCAAAACAGGAGATTTCAAAAATGCTGTACTATAAATCGGAATGGTATGCTTGCTGTTCACTTCGTTTAAACATTCTATATAAAGAGCGTTTAGTTCTTCATTTTGAAGAGGTAAAGCAGAACTATGTAAGGCTTTTACTTGTTTTACTGAGCGGTAGAGAAGAAAAAACATTATGAATATACCGATACTCCAGAAAAATACAAGTAATGTGTGAATAAAAGTTGGTATTTGGGTGCTGACAGAGACAGCAAAATCATTTATTTTATCCAAATTATAACCATTACCAGAAAGAAAAGTGGTTTGAATGTCACCATTGGTACTTGAACTGGCTGTCAGCAAATGGCTACACGATATAGAAGATGGGGCAGAGTTTATCGGTAAAAAGGGAACAATTAGAACGGCAAGAAATATAATCGAAAGATTATATTGCATACGTGCGGATAATTGCCTTTGCAATAAATTTTTTAATCCCAGTAAACTACCTAAAAAAATACAAATGATGGCATTACAGAGTAAAAATCGAAAACTAAAATATATCAAAATATGCTCCTCCCATGGTTAATGATTGGAAAGAAGATTCCGTAAGCTGGCAATGTCTTCTTCAGACAATTTATCATCCTCAATGTAAGAGGAAAGCATAGAAGTGATATTACCATTATAATAACGCTTTAAAAAAGAATTACTTTCCTGCCGAATATATTCGTCTTCCATGACCAATGGAGTATAGACAAAAACCCGGCTTTGTTTTTCATAGGTTAGTGCTTTTTTAGAAACGAGACGTTTAATCAATGTCTGAATTGTTTTAGGACTCCAACTGGAAATTTGTGTTAATTTTTCAGTAATTTCATTGGTGCTGATTGGTGCGTATTTCCAAACGATTTTCATAACTTCAAATTCAGCTTCTGAAATTTGAGGCAGATTGCTCATGTGATATTCCTCCAAATCTTACAAATGTAATAAAAATATTATATATCTTAAAAGGTTATTCTGTCAACGCGAGAGTGAACAGCAACACAAATACAAAAGTACAGAACAAACATTCGGTTTTGTTCTGTACTTTTTTTATATTGAATGATATACTAGACAAGTAACAATACTAGAAATAATATTACTACATTCCAAAATAAATTAGATTCAATCAGGAGAAATCATATGGATCATTTTGAATTAGTATCAGAATATAAACCAACAGGAGATCAGCCACAGGCAATCAAAGAACTAGTCGAAGGTTTTAAAGAAGGCAATCAGTGTCAGACATTGCTTGGCGTCACCGGATCTGGTAAGACATTTACGATGGCGAATGTCATCCAACAATTGAATAAACCAACGCTGATCATAGCACACAATAAGACACTGGCAGCGCAGTTATATGGGGAATTTAAAGAATTCTTTCCGGATAACGCAGTGGAATATTTTGTCTCCTATTATGACTACTATCAACCAGAAGCTTATGTTCCGTCTTCAGATACTTATATTGCTAAAGATTCAGCAATTAATGATGAGATAGATAAATTGCGTTTATCCGCAACAATGGCACTGACAGAACGTAGAGATGTTATTATAGTAGCCAGTGTTTCTTGTATTTATGGTCTTGGTAGTCCATTAGATTATCAGAATATGGTTATTTCATTGCGTCCGGGCATGGAGAAGGACAGAGATGAATTGATTTCAAAATTAATAGAAATTCAGTACAATCGTAATGATATGGATTTTCATAGAGGTACATTTCGTGTCAGAGGAGATGTTGTGGAAGTGATACCGGCTAATGCTGAAAGCACTGCTATCAGAGTGGAATTTTTTGGAGATGAAATTGATAGAATTGTTGAAGTTGATGTTTTAACCGGTGAAATTAAGGGCGAATTAAAACATGCTGCAATTTTCCCGGCTTCACATTATGTTGTTGATAAGGAAAACATAAAACGTGCTGTAGGTGCGATTGAAGATGAATTGGAAGAACGTGTGAAGGAATTCAAACGCCAAGATAAATTATTGGAGGCACAGCGTATAGCAGAGCGTACAAATTTTGATGTTGAAATGTTAAAAGAAACAGGTTTTTGTTCCGGCATTGAAAATTATTCCAGACATCTATCCGGATTGCAACCGGGGCAGCCTCCATATACATTGATTGATTATTTCCCAGATGATTTTATTATGATGATTGACGAATCACATAAGACAGTTCCACAAATAGCGGGGATGTATCATGGAGATCAGTCAAGAAAGACAACGTTGGTTGATTATGGATTCCGTCTGCCTTCTGCTAAAGATAACAGACCTCTCAATTTTGAGGAGTTTGAAAGCAAGGTGAATCAAGTGTTGTTTGTCTCAGCTACGCCTGGCGTGTATGAGGAAGAACATGAATTATTGCGTGCTCAGCAGGTGATCCGTCCAACAGGTCTTCTTGATCCTGAGGTTGAAGTGCGGCCGGTTGAGGGACAGATAGATGATTTGCTAGGTGAGATTAACAAAGAAGTTGCGAAAAAGAACAAAATATTAATCACAACATTGACGAAAAGAATGGCAGAAGACTTAACAGACTATTTAAGAGAAGTCGGTGTACGTGTAAAATATTTACATTCCGATATTGATACATTAGAACGAACAGAGATTATACGTGATATGCGTATGGATGTTTTTGACGTATTGGTCGGGATTAATTTGCTGAGAGAAGGATTAGATATTCCGGAGATTACACTTGTTGCAATTTTAGATGCAGATAAGGAAGGCTTTTTGAGATCAGAGACTTCGTTGATACAGACGATAGGACGTGCGGCGAGAAATGCAGAAGGTCATGTTATTATGTATGCTGATACGGTGACCGATTCTATGAGAATGGCAATAGAAGAAACAAAAAGACGTCGAGAAATTCAGATGAAATATAATGAGGAAAATGGAATCACACCTCAGACAATTAAAAAAGCAGTTCGAGATTTGATCAGCATTTCTAAGAAAGTGGATACTTCGGAATTGCAGATGGAGAAAGATCCAGAATCTATGAGCAAAGAGGAACTAGAGAAATTAATCGGAAGTATTACAAAGAAGATGAAAAAAGCAGCAGCAGAATTGAATTTTGAACTTGCAGCAGAGTTGCGAGATAAACTTATAGAGTTAAAAAAAGCATTCAATGAGATAGATGATTAATGATGGTAGGAGACAGAATATGGGTAAAAAGATGGACGCCAGACAGTATATTAAAATTCGAGGCGCAAATGAGAATAATTTAAAAAATATTGATGTAGATATTCCGAGAAATGAGCTTGTTGTATTGACTGGTTTGAGTGGATCGGGTAAATCTTCTCTTGCATTTGATACGATTTATGCAGAGGGACAACGTAGATACATGGAGTCTTTGTCATCTTACGCACGTCAGTTCTTAGGACAGATGGAAAAACCGGATGTAGAAAGTATAGAAGGCTTATCCCCTGCTATTTCAATTGATCAGAAATCTACAAACCATAATCCACGTTCTACAGTTGGAACAGTGACAGAAATTTATGATTATTTTCGACTTTTGTATGCAAGAATCGGGATTCCACATTGTCCAAAATGTGGAAAAGAGATAAAAAAGCAGTCAGTAGATGAGATGGCAGATCAGATTATGGCGTTGCCGGAGAAAACGAAAATTCAGTTATTGGCACCGGTTGTAAGAGGACGTAAAGGGACACATACAAAATTATTTGAACGTGCAAAAAAAAGCGGATATGTCCGTGTCCGTGTTGATGGTAATATGTATGAATTATCAGAAGATATAGTCTTAGATAAAAATATAAAACACAATATTGAAATTATAGTAGACCGTCTTGTTGTAAAACCGGGTATTGAAAAGCGGCTGACAGATTCGATTGAAAATGTGTTAAACTTGGCAGAAGGTTTATTGGTTGTAGATATCATTGACGGTGAAACAATGAATTTTAGTCAGAGTTTTTCGTGTCCGGATTGTGGGATAAGTATAGAAGAAATTGAGCCAAGAAGTTTTTCTTTTAATAATCCATTTGGGGCATGTCCGGCTTGCTTTGGACTTGGATATAAGATGGAGTTTTCGGAAGAATTGATGATTCCTGATCCTTCACTTAGTATTAATGAAGGGGCGATTACAGTAATGGGATGGCAGTCATGCGCAGATAAGAATAGTTTTACGAATGCAATTCTTGTCGCATTATGTAAAGAATATGATTTTGATTTAGATACACCATTCGACAAATATCCAAAGAAGATTCATGATATTCTAATCTACGGCACCAATGGAAAAACTATAAAAGTATACTATAAAGGTCAGCGAGGAGAGGGAATTTATGATGTTGCATTTGAAGGTTTAATAAAGAGTGTTGAGAGAAGATACCGTGAAACACATTCTGAAAACAGTAAAGCAGAATATGAAACATTTATGAATATTACTCCGTGTTCAGAATGTAAAGGGCAACGTTTGAAAAAAAGTGCATTGGCAGTAACTGTAGGCGATAAAAATATTGCAGAAGTAACATCGTTATCTATTGATTGTCTGCAGGAATTTTTGAATAAATTAGTCTTAAGCAAGACACAACATATAATCGGGGATCAAATATTAAAAGAAATCAAAGCTCGCATACAATTTTTAATGGATGTCGGATTAGAGTATTTAACATTGTCAAGAGCAACAGGAACACTTTCAGGAGGTGAGGCACAGAGAATCCGTCTTGCAACTCAAATTGGCTCGGGCCTTGTAGGAGTTGCATATATTTTGGATGAACCAAGTATCGGTCTGCATCAAAGAGATAATGATAAATTGCTGGCAACGTTAAAACGATTGCGTGATCTGGGTAATTCTCTTATTGTTGTAGAACATGATGAGGATACAATGCTTGCAGCAGATTGTATTGTGGATATCGGACCAGGAGCAGGGGAACATGGCGGTCAGGTTGTTGCAATAGGGACGGCGAAAGAATTAATGAAATGTAAAAATTCTATCACGGGAGATTATCTGAGTGGGAGAAAGAGAATCCCTGTTCCAACAGAAAGAAGAAAGCCAACAGGATATTTGAAGGTTATTGGTGCACAGGAAAATAATTTAAAAAATATTGATGTCAAATTTCCATTAGGAGTTATGACATGTGTAACCGGAGTATCTGGATCGGGTAAAAGTTCTCTTGTAAATGAAATTTTGTATAAAAAACTTGCAAAAGAACTCAATCGTGCGAGAACTATTCCAGGAAAACACAAAAGAATTGAAGGATTGGAGCAGGTTGATAAAGTAATTAACATTGATCAGTCTCCAATTGGAAGAACGCCACGTTCTAATCCTGCAACTTATACTGGAGTATTTGATTTGATCCGGGATTTGTTTGCGGCCACCCCGGATGCAAAAGCAAGAGGATATAAAAAAGGTCGATTTAGTTTCAATGTAAAAGGAGGTCGATGTGAAGCTTGTTCCGGAGATGGAATCTTAAAGATTGAAATGCATTTTCTGCCGGATGTATATGTTCCATGTGAAGTATGCGGAGGAAAGCGTTACAATAGAGAAACGTTGGATGTGAAATATAAAGGAAAAAATATTTATGATGTGTTAAATATGACAGTAGAAGAAGCAGTAACATTTTTTGAAAATATTCCTAGTATCCGTAGGAAAATGGAAACTTTGAACGATGTTGGTCTGTCTTATATCAGATTAGGACAGCCTTCTACGGAATTATCCGGAGGAGAAGCACAGAGAATTAAGCTTGCAACGGAACTAAGTAAGAGAAGTACTGGAAAGACAGTATACATTTTGGATGAACCAACGACAGGGCTTCATTTTGCAGATGTTCATAAATTAACAGAAATATTACAGAGATTGACTGCGGAAGGAAATACAGTTATTGTTATAGAACATAATTTAGATGTGATTAAAACAGCAGATTATATTATTGATATCGGACCGGAAGGTGGAGATAAAGGTGGTACAGTAGTTGCCTGTGGAACTCCGGAAGAAATAGCATTGAATGAGAAATCATACACAGGAAAATATATAGATGCAATACTTAAGAAAAATAAATAAGAAAGAGCTGTTCTTCTACAGCTAATTACGTTATTATAGAAAGATACGAAAGAATATAAATATTAAATGTTCGAAAGGGAGTTATTGCATGGCTGTAGATATTGGAATTGATTTAGGAACAGCAAGTGTTCTGGTTTATGTAAAAGGAAAAGGGGTTGTATTAAAAGAGCCTTCTGTTGTAGCCTATGACAGAGAGACAAATGAAGTAAAAGCAATTGGAGAAGAAGCAAGATTGATGCTTGGCCGTACACCGGGGAATATTATAGCTGTTCGTCCGCTTCGGCATGGTGTGATTTCTGATTATACAATAACAGAAAAGATGATTAAATATTTTATATTAAAAGCACTAGGACGAAGAACTTTTAAAAAGCCACGAATTTGTATATGTGTTCCAAGTGGAGTTACTGAAGTAGAGAAGAAAGCAGTGGAAGAAGCTACATTTGCAGCCGGAGCAAGAGAGGTTCATTTGATAGAAGAGCCGGTCGCAGCAGCAATTGGAGCAGGGATTGATATTTCCAAAGCATGTGGAAATATGATTGTAGATGTCGGAGGCGGAACATCGGATATTGCTGTTATTTCTTTAGGTGGAACTGTAGTTAATACTTCTATAAAAATTGCAGGAGATGATTTTGATGAAGCTATTGTGCGTTATATGAGAAAAAAACATAACTTACTGATTGGCGATCGAACAGCAGAAGAGATAAAAATCAAGATTGGTACAACATATCCTCTGGCAGAAATTGAAAAATTGGAAGTAAAAGGAAGAAATCTAGTGACGGGATTGCCAAAAACAGTTTTAGTAACATCTTCTGAAACAGAAGAAGCCTTAAAAGAGATAAGCGGTCAGATTGTAGAAGCTGTTATTTCCGTATTGGAACAGACGCCACCGGAATTATCCGCAGATGTTCTGGACAGAGGGATACTTCTTACCGGAGGTGGCTCTATGTTAAGAGGATTGGAAGAGTTGATTGAAGAAAAAACAGGAATTCATACAATAACAGCAGAAGATCCGTTGAAGGTAGTTGCGGTAGGAACGGGTCAGTATGCGGAATATATTGGTGGAAGCAGAGAATTATAAGAAGAGAGTAACGAAAGAAATGGAAATAGTAACCGGGTATGTGGAGCATATTGTATTTCGCAATAATGAAAATGGGTATACGGTATTTAATTTAGAAGGAACAGATGGAGAAGTGACATGCGTTGGTACTTTTAACTTTATTAATGAAGGCGAGCTGTTGGAAATTGAGGGGGATTTTGTAACGCATAATGTGTACGGCTCACAATTGAAGGTCAGCAGCTATAAAGTGAAAGAACCAGAGGATTTGATGTCAATTGAAAGATATCTTGGTTCAGGAGCAATAAAAGGTCTGGGGGTTGCACTGGCCGGCAGGATTGTTCGAAAATTTAAAGAGGATACATTTCGGATTATAGAGGAAGAACCGGAACGATTGGCTGAAATTAAAGGGATCAGTGAGCGAAAAGCACGAGAAATTGCAATACAAGTAGAAGAAAAGAAAGATATGCGAAAAGCCATGATATATTTGCAAAAATATGGGATTTCTACTACGCTTGCGGTGAAGATATTCAAATTTTACGGGACAAAACTTTACCAGGTTTTGGAAGAAAACCCATATCAATTAGCAGACAATATTGAAGGTGTCGGATTTAAAACTGCAGACGAGATCGCAACAAGAATAGGAATTTCGGCAAATTCAGATTTTCGTATAAGAAGCGGTCTTTATTATGTTCTGCAGCAAGCAACAGCCGAAGGACATATTTATCTGCCGAAAGAAGTATTGTCGAGAAAAGCAATTCAAATTCTCGGAATTGAAATCGACAGTATTGAGAAATACATTATGGATTTATGTATAGAACATAAGACTGTCATGAAAGAAAAAAGTGGAGAAATCAGAGTATATCCGGCACATTATTACTATTTGGAATTAAATGTTGCAAGGATGCTCAATGAGTTAGCAATTGACTGTCCTATGCCGGAAAGCATGATAGAAAAAAGACTTAAGAAGGTAGAAGAACGAGAGAATCTTGTGCTAGATGCAATGCAGCATCAGGCAGTAATCGAATCAATCAAGCATGGTCTGATTGTTTTAACGGGTGGTCCTGGAACTGGAAAGACCACTACAATCAATACTATGATACAGTTTTTTGAAAGTGAAGGTATGCAGATTTTGCTTGCGGCTCCAACAGGTCGTGCGGCAAAACGTATGACGGAAGCAACCGGATATGAAGCACAAACGATTCATCGCTTATTAGAAGTGAGTGGAAATCCAGAAGAAGAAGGTAATATTAATGGCTTTATGAGAAATCGTGAGAATCCTTTAGAGGCAGACGTGATTATCATTGATGAGATGTCGATGGTAGATTTACCATTGATGAATGCGCTGTTATCAGCAATTGTTGTGGGAACGCGTTTGGTATTAGTGGGAGATGTGAATCAGTTGCCATCGGTTGGAGCAGGAAGTGTGCTAAAAGATATTATTTTATCTGAACGCTTTCGTGTAGTTACATTGACTAAAATTTTCCGCCAGGCCGGAGAAAGTGATATTGTAGTTAATGCACATAAAATAAACGCAGGGCAGCCAGTTGTTCTTGATAATAAAAGTCGTGATTTCTTCTTTTTGAAACGCCAGGATGCAGATACGATAATCCGTGTAATCCTGACATTGATTCAGAAAAAATTACCCAAATATGTGAATGCATCGCAAAATGATATACAAGTAATGACACCAACCAGAAAAGGACTTCTTGGGGTTGAAAGATTGAATATTATTTTGCAGAAATATTTAAATCCATCTGAGCCGGGGAAAACAGAAGAAGAGATTAATGGACGTATTTTCCGTGTGGGAGACAAGGTGATGCAGATAAAGAACAATTACCAATTAGAATGGGAAGTACGAACAAAATATGGAATTGCAGTTGATAAAGGGCAAGGCGTATTTAATGGAGATATGGGAATTGTAACAGAAATCAATACTTTTAACAGAACAGTGGAAGTTGAATATGATGAACATCGAAGGATAAATTATCCATTTGAGTTAACAGAAGAATTAGAACTTGCATATGCAATTACAGTTCATAAATCGCAAGGAAGCGAATATCCGGCAGTAATTATCCCATTATTGCAAGGACCAAAATTGCTATATAATCGAAATTTATTATACACTGCAGTAACCAGAGCAAAAAAATGTTTGACAATTGTTGGGAGTGAAGACGTATTTCAATATATGATACAAAACAAAAGCGAGCAGAATCGCTATACAAGTCTGGCGGAGCATATCCAGGAATTTTAAAATTTCTGGATATCGTCTATCCGCCTAGATGTCCTTTCTGTGGTAATATTACCAATCAAAAAATCTGTGATCTTTGTAAAATGAAAATCCACTATATAAAAGAACCAAGATGCATGAAATGTGGCAAGCCTATTGAAACAATGGAACAAGAATATTGTCAAGATTGTGCAAAACAAAAGCATATATTTGACCAGGGAAGAGGATTGTGGATTCAGAAACAACCTGTTTCAAGAGGAATTTATCAATTTAAATTCCATAATAAGAGATATTATGCAAGTGTTTTTGCAGAAGAGATGATGAAAAGATATGGGGAATGGATATATAGAAATGAAATTGAAGAAATAATCCCAATTCCACTGTATAAAGTAAAACAAAGAAAAAGAGGATTTAACCAGGCCTTATTGATTGCAAAAGAACTCAGCATCTTATCAGGAATTCCAGTAAACGAAAATGCTGTATTTCGCATTCGTAATACAAAACCTCAAAAAATATTAAATCCAATGGAGCGAAGTAGAAACCTCAAAGGTGCATTTGGTGTAAAAAAAACATGGGAAGTAAAAAATAAAGTATTATTAATAGATGATATATATACAACTGGCAGCACGATAGATAGTGTCGCAAAGGTATTGAAAAAGGCTGGGGCTCAAAAAGTTTACTTTTTAACGATAAGCATTGGACAAGGACTCTGAGTATATGCTATACTTAAAATGATGTTTTGGAATAGTTTATATCGGAGGGTGTAAAATGCTGGATAAAAAAAGAATACGATTAATGGTTCGTATGGCTTCGTATGAAAAGACAAATGCGAAACAAGATCAGAAAATCAGCAGTTATTATAAAAAAGACTATATCAGTTTAAATACATTGATAACAATTTTATGGATAACGATAGGATATGCAATTATAGTTGGTCTGGCAGCTATATGTGGAATGGATATACTGTTTGAAAATCTTACTATTATTCGGATGCTTATTTTAGGAGGCCTTGTTATTGTTGGATATATTATAGTTCTTGTGATTTACGGCGTGTGTGCAAGTAGTTATTACAAATTGAAACATAATCGAGCAAAACAACGAGTGAAAAGATATTATAGAGATATGTCCAAATTAGAGAACTATGGGAAAAAGGAGCGTAGATCATGAGTACAGTTTTGGTATGGAGAGAACAATTTCAAAAATTATATGCAAAATATTCTTTTTATATTATTAGAATATTACAATTTGCTTTGGGACTTGCAGTATTTGGGATGATTAATTCCAATATAGGATTTTTGAAAACGGCTTCTACTTCAATTTGCACAATTGGATTAGCAGTTATATGTGCGTTTTTACCATTGGGAGTTATGACACTTGTAGCTACAATGCTTATTTTAGCACATATGTATGTCTTATCCGTAGGCGTTATGTTAATAGTTGGAATGCTTTTTCTTTTAATATACATATTTTATTTGCGTTTCGTGCCAGATAAAGCATGGGTAATTTTGTTAAGTGCAGTTGCAGTTGTCTGTAAAGTACCGTTTGTAATAATAATTGGAATTGGATTGTTAGGGACACCTGTGTTTTTAGTATCAACCGTATGTGGAACTTTTTCATATTATATCCTTCATACTGTAAAAGTGAATTCAACATCTTTAAAAGGGGAAAAGGCAAGTGAATGGATAGCAATGATGATGAAATTTTACAAACAGTTATTTACTAATAAAGAAATGTTGTTGATGGTAGCAATAGTAATTGTTTGTGGGCTTCTTGTATATGGATTGAGAACGCGTTCAATGAATCATGCATGGAAAATTGCAACGGTAGCCGGGGTACTAACAGCGGTGGCATTCAGTGTGATTGGAAATGTTGTATTTAATATCCATATTGCTTATCCTTCTATTTTAATCGACGGAATACTTGCAATAATAATAGGTCTGTTATTTGAAGTACTTTTTTTGTCTGTGGATTATAGCAGAACAGAATACTTGGAATTTGAGGATGATGAGTATCATTATTATGTAAAAGCAGTTCCAAAAGTGGCAGTCACCGCACCAGAAAAAAACGTAAAACAAATTACAGGACAGACAAATGATGAGAAAAATGATGGAATGAAGTCTATAGAACAGAATGATAAACCGGAAACAGCAAATAATTATGGCAGAAATGAACGAGCAGAGGATTTGCTTTTAACAAGAAGTTTAAATAAAGAATTGGGAATTGACGATACTGCTAAAAAGTAGTAGCCAGTAAAGATAATTCGGGGAGGTGATGTTGTGCAGCACTGGGTAACTCTTTTTTTTGACAAATATATACATGAATCATACTTCCCTTCTGTTGGCATCACAGATATTGTGGAAATTTTAATTATAACGGTTGTTGTTTACGAGATTATGCTGTGGATAAAAAATACAAAAGCATGGATGCTGTTACGTGGGATGCTTATGCTAGGATTTTTTATTCTGTTCGCAGCAATTTTTCAGATGCATACGATTTTATTCTTGGCAAAAGAGTCAATCAATGTACTTGCTATTGCAGCTGTGGTAGTTTTTCAACCAGAGTTAAGAAGAGCGTTAGAAAAGCTTGGTGAGAAAAACCTTCTAAGTAATATTAATTTATTTGATAAGAATAAAGAAAATCAACGATTCTCTGATGAAACAGTGAATGGGATTGTAAAAGCATGTTTTGATATGGGACGTGTTAAAACAGGTGCATTAATCGTTGTAGAGCAGGCAATTCATTTGACAGAATATGAAAAAACAGGAATAGAGTTAGATTGCAAGGTTTCGCCGCAAGTTTTAATTAATATTTTTGAACATAATACACCGCTTCATGATGGAGCAGTGATTATCAGAGGAAATCGCATTACATCAGCAACATGTTATTTGCCACTTTCTGATAATATGCAAATAAGTAAAGATTTTGGAACAAGACATAGAGCTGCACTCGGTATGAGCGAAGTGTGTGATGCTCTTGTGATTGTAGTTTCAGAAGAAACAGGACAGGTATCAGTTGCAATGGGAGGACAATTAGTACGTGGAGTCACTCCGGATTACTTAGGTACTCGATTGTGTCAGATTCAGTACAGAAATGGTGATTCTAAAAAGTTCTCTCTGCGGAAAGGACGGCGTAAAGATGAAGATGCATAATATGACCAAAAATATAGGCTTGAAAATTATGGCGTTTTTATTTGCAGTCTTGTTGTGGGTTATCGTTGTCAATGTAGATGACCCGGTTGTGAGTGCTGTATACAGAGATATTCCAATTACTGTAATAAATGATGATGTTGTTACAAATAAAGGAAAAGTATATCAAATTGTAGATGATGTTCAAAAAGTAAATGTAACAGTATATGCAAAACGTTCTTTGATTTCAAAAATTAGTGGAGAATCGATTTCAGCGACTGCTGATTTAAGTCAGATGGATGTAAATACTTATATGGTTCCGATAACTGCAACAGTAAAAGGGTATGAAGCAAATACACAATCTGTAGATACGAATCCGAGAAATATAGAAGTTAACATTCAAGATGTTACCGGAAAAAAATTCCCTATATCTGTTAGTACAAATGGAACACCTAGGGATGGATATGTAGTTGGAGAAATGACAACAAATCCGAAAGAGGTAACCTTGCGAGGATCTGAAACTTTAATTGATAGTATTGAAAAAGTAGTTGCCAAGATAGATATATCAGGGATGTCAGACAGCGGTGTTGTAGATGCAGAATTGATATGTTATGATTCAAATGGAAATGCTGTAGATCAGACAAAACTAAGTAATAATCTTGGAGATAAAGGTATCAGTGTAAATGTTCAGATGCTGAATACCAAAAATGTCGGATTGAACTTTGCAGTATCTGGGGAACCGAAAGCAGGTTATATTTATACTGGAATGACGGTAGAACCAGAGAGTGTACAGATTTGTGGAACAGAAGATGTTTTGGCTGCGATAGATAGTATTAATATTCCGGCAGATCAGATAGATATAACAAATGAACATGGAAAAAAGGAATATACGATTGACATTACTCCGTTTCTTCCAAAAGAAGTATCTTTAGTTGATGAAACAGCTAATAATGTAGTTGTAACAATTCTAATTGAACAAGAAGGAACAAAAACCATAGAATTACCGGTAGAATCAATACAAGTTAAAAATTTATCTGATAAATTTAAGGTTTCTTTCGAAGCAGAGAAAGATCTTGTACTTACATTTACTGGTTTAGAGCAGGAACTTGCAACATTAAATATAAAAAATGCAGCGTCAATTGATTTGAAAAATTATACAGCTGAAGGAGAGTACGATATCCCGGTGACAATAGAAACCGCTGCGGGAGTAACTTTGACAGAGCAACCAAGTGTAAGAATTATGTTAAAAGAAAAGACGGATGTATTGGAGAAAAATGGAGCAGAAAAATCAAGCGGTATAGATAATAAGACGACAGATAGTTCGAAAAAAGATTGATAACAATACAAAAGAGGAAAAAATAGGGAGGCAAAAAATGGTAAGCGGAAAAGTGATAATTAAAAATCCAACAGGATTGCATTTACGCCCCGCTGGTTTATTTTGCAAAACAGCCATGCAATTTGGCGCAAAGATTACAATTGAAAAAGCGACTAGAACTGGTGAACTGACAGCAAATGCAAAAAGTGTATTGAGCATATTAGGAGCCTGTATTAAAAGTGGAGATGAAATTACAATTGTTTGTGATGGAGAAGATGAAGAAAAAGCATTAGATGAAATGATAGCAATTGTGCAGGCAGGTTTGGGAGAATGATTAGCTTGTTCAATTAAAAATCATAAAGGAAGTAGGAGGAAGAAGACAAATGAGCAAAGCAACATTAGTAATTATGGCTGCAGGAATCGGGAGTAGATTTGGTGGAGGAATTAAACAGTTAGAACCGGTGGGGCCAAATGGTGAAATTATTATGGATTATTCTATCTATGATGCAATGGAAGCCGGATTTGATAAGGTTGTATTTGTAATTAGAAAAAATCTTGAAAAAGATTTTAAAGAAGTTATTGGAAATCGTATTGAAAAAGTTATTGATGTTGACTATGCATATCAAGAATTAGACGATATTCCGGAAAAATATCAAGAAACATTTGCAGAAAGAACAAAACCATGGGGAACAGGACAGGCAATTTTGTGTTGTAAAGATGTTGTGGATTCACCGTTTTTGGTAATCAATGCAGATGATTATTATGGAAAACAGGCATTTAAAGAAGCATACGATTATTTAACAAAAGAGAGCGTGAAAGATGAAATCTGTATGGTGGGCTTTGTACTGAAAAATACATTGAGTGACAATGGAACTGTAACAAGAGGAGTGTGCAAAGTTAATGAATCTAATATGTTGGTTGAAATTAATGAAACGCACGATATAGAGAAAACAGAAGATGGAGCTGTTGTTAAATGTGAAAGCGGAGATAAGAAAATAGATGTAGACTCTCCGGTTTCTATGAATATGTGGGGATTACATCCAGATTTCTTTGCTATTTTAGAAAATGGATTTGTAGAGTTTTTAGAAAATGTAGATGCAACAGATTTGAAAGCGGAATACTTACTTCCAACAATTATAGGGGGGCTTTTGGAAGAAGAGAAGTTATCAGTTCGTGTACTGCAGTCTAAAGATAAGTGGTTTGGAGTGACATACAAAGAAGATAAAGTTGATGTAGTCAATGCAATTAATGAGTTAATTGAAACAGGAGTATATCCTAATAAATTATTTTAATCGAAGTTAAGGGGCGATAAATAGTGAAAAAAGGGAAACTTATAATTATAGGTCTTGTTGTGATGGCATTAATTTCAGGATGTGGAAAAACAGCAGATTCAAAAGAAAATAAAGCCAATTCAACAGAACAGACAAAAGATATTGAAACAGAACAAAATAAAGATGTACAGATGGAAGAAAATGCTGATAAACAAGAGGGAGAGGAACAGCAAATTCCAGATGAACAGAATGTTTCTGCTCAAACAGGCGGCAATATTAAAGTATATTATAGTAATTCAGATGCTTCCGGATTTGAAAGTGAAGAGGTGGCAATAGGATCATTATCGTCTAATGAAGTGTTAAAAGCATTGGTTGATAAAGGCGTGCTTCCTGTAGATGTTTCACTTTTGAGTTTTAAAGAATTTGAAAAAGATAATGAAAAATTATTAGAGTTGGATTTTTCTGATAAATTTATTACGTATATTAAAACGTTAGGTACTTCAGCAGAATACTATATTGTAGGAAGTATTTGTAATACATTTTTGGATGCGTATGGAAGTGATAAGATTCATATTACAGTAAATGGAGATGTCTTTACAACCGGACATGCAGAGTATCCGGGATATATGGGAAAATTTAATTAATAAATAAGAATCAGTACATGGAGGAAATTAATCCATGTACTGATTCTTATTTTATTTCTTTACCATATAAAAAATCAAAACTGCATCCGTTATCTTTTGAATATTTTTCTTTGAATCCAGTCGGAAATATAAGAAAAAGTATTTTTTATAAGTTCGAGTTCGATTTTCATATAATTGCCAAGATGTCTAATATGGAAAGGTACTCTTTTGCAAGATTTTCGCTTTTTCCAACCTTCTTTTAATCCTTCCTTATAGTCATTGCCAAAATTGATTTTACAGAAAAATAAATATTTTACAAAATAACCGATGGCAAGAGGTATGAAATTTAGTAAAAGCTGAAAGAATGGCATATTTTTATAATTCAGCCAAATACTATTTCTTGCAGATAATTTCACTTTAAAAGTATTGTATTTAGAACCGCTTGTTCCGCTTCCAACATGATATACAAGAGCTGTAGGGCAATAGGTGTTTTGATAGCCATATATCTTTGCACGATAACCCACATCAATATCTTCTAAATAAGCGAAATGTGACTCATCAAAATAACCAATTTTTTCAAAAACTTTCTTGCGATAAATGGCAGCTCCTGCACAAGCTGAAAAAATCATGTCTGTATTCTGGTAATTCTGGACAGACCGACCCGCTCCTCTACATACACCCCAGCCAAGAACGGTATACAAATCTCCTGCACTGTCAATAAGATCAGGATGATACATTTGAATCATCTTACTGCTAACAGAAAAAATAGAAGGAGATTCTTCTATGGCTTGAATCATAGCTTCTACATAATTGGTGTCAACAGTAGTGTCGTTATTCAAAAGGATCACATAAGGGGTTTGTGCATGACGTATACCTGTATTGACAGCAGTACTGAATCCATAGTTTTCCTTTAAAGCAATCACTTCAATATCAGGATAATATTGTGCCATATATTCAAGACTTCCATCTGTTGAATGATTATCAACAACAAGAATTTGAAAATCTTTACATGTTTGTGCTTCTAAAGATTTTAAACAAGGCTCCATAAAATGTTTTCCATTATAATTTGGAATAATTATTGTGACTTTCATAATATCCTCACTTTTAAGCATAATCTTATTGCATTATAACAAATCTCTTTTTTAGAATCTATAAAAAAGCAAAATTATTTATAAAAACTATATTTTTTACATAAATGTTACAAAACAATGAAGAAATATGTGTAAAATTAGTGTTTTTACTTGTTCGATAGAGTAAAATGTTGTATTATATAACAGATAGTGTAATTAGAAAATTGGGTGAATGTTTTATTGGATTACATATTATGTAAAAAATAAGAGGTTAAAATAAAATGATTAAAGAAAATCAAAAATTGCTGAATCAAATTCAGGTTGTACTAGATGGAATTGTAATCATATTAGCTTATGCGTTGTCATGGTATATCCGTTTTCGGAGTGGTATATTTGAATTAGATGAATGGTATCTGTCTTTGCAGGAATATATGAAATGGTTATGGGGGATTGTTCCTGGATTTTTGATGCTATATTATATTTTTAAACTGTATGTTCCTAAGCGGGTTCTTGGTAGAAGACTAGAAGCGTGGAGAATTTTACAAGCAAATGTAATCGGTGTTATGGCATTGATTGTTGTATTATACGTTATAAAACAGCCTAATATATCTCGAACAATGCTTTTTGTGTTCGGTGTAGTTGATGTGTTTGGAGAAGTTCTGGAAAGAAATCTAGTACGTATGATATTGCGTAAGATACGAAAAAACGGACATAATCTAAAGCACATTATCTTAGTTGGATATAGTAATGCAGCAGAAGAATATATAGATCGAATCAAAGCAAATCCTGAATGGGGATATCAAATAAGAGGGATTTTGGATGACAGCATTGAAATAGGTTCAGAATATAAAGGGATTAATGTAATTGGCTGCACAGACGATTTACAAATTATCCTTCCTGAAAATAAACTTGATGAGATTGTAATTACATTAGGGTTGGACGAGTATAACAAATTAAGAAAAATTGTCAATATGTGTGAAAAATCGGGAGTTCATACAAAGTTTATTCCCGATTATAATAATATTATTCCTACAAAACCTTATACAGAAGATATTCAAGGACTTCCAGTTATTAATATAAGACATGTGCCTTTAAATAATTGGATCAATCGTTTTATGAAACGGTCGATGGATATATTCGGAGCGTTAGTTGCAATTATTTTGTTCTCTCCGATTATGTTAGTTGTATCAATTATAATTAAAGTAACCGATCCGGGTCCGTTGATATTTAAACAAGAACGTATTGGATTGAAGAATAAACCGTTTTATATGTATAAATTCCGTTCTATGGTTGTACAAAAAGAAAAAGATGAGAAAAAAGGATGGACTGTTAAAAATGATCCGCGTGTGACACCTATAGGAAAATTTATTCGAAAAACAAGTATTGATGAACTACCACAATTGTTCAATATATTAAAAGGTGATATGAGTCTTGTCGGACCTCGTCCGGAAAGACCACTATTTGTAGAAAAATTTAAAGAAGAGATTCCACGATACATGATAAAACATCAAGTCAGACCAGGATTGACAGGCTGGGCACAGGTGAATGGATATCGTGGAGATACATCTATCCGTAAACGTATAGAACATGATTTATATTATATTGAAAATTGGACATTAGGATTTGATATAAAGATTATTCTGTTAACGTTTCTTAAAGGATTTATTAATAAGAATGCATATTGATAAACAAAAATCAATTACACATAAGTAATATTATAATGTAAGATATTGTGAAAAGGTGCAAAATGAATAAAAGTGTAGATATAATTATTCCGACATATCGACCAGATGAAACAGTTGTCTATTTGATAAAAAAATTATTAAAGCAAACTTATCCGATTCATGAAATTCATATTATTGATACAGAAACAGGTATATTTCCTAAAGAATTAAAAAATTTAAGTGATAAAATCCGAATTTCAAAAATAAAGCCGGAACAGTTTGATCATGGGGGAACCAGACATGAAGGTGCAATGCAATCCCATACAGATATTATTGTTTATATGACCCAGGATGCTATGCCGGTAAATGAATATTTAATTGAAGAATTAGTAAAAGCATTTGATAATGAAAAGATTGCAGCTGCTTATGCGAGACAATTACCGAATAGTAAATGTAATGTGATTGAGCGATATACAAGAGCATTTAACTATCCAGAACAGAGCAGAATAAAATCAATGGAAGATTTAGAAACATTAGGGATTAAGACATATTTTTGTTCAGATGTATGCGCAGCATACAGGAAATCGGTTTATGAGTCATTGGGAGGCTTTGAAGAAAAAACAATATTCAATGAAGATATGATTATGGCTGCAAAAATTATTCAATCCGGTGGACTAGTAAAATATGTTGCAGAAGCGAAAGTGATTCATTCACATAATTATAATTGTAAACAACAATTCCAGAGAAATTTCGATCTTGCTGTTTCGCAGGTTGAACATCCGGAAGTATTTCAAAACATTAAATCCGAGTCAGAAGGAATGCGTCTGGTTAAAAATACAATGATTTATTTAATTAAAATTAAAAAGCCGTGGCTTATTATTAAATTGATTTCGCAGAGCGGATTTAAATATATGGGTTACTGTCTTGGAAGAAAATATAGTCAGTTACCGATGTGGTTGATTAAAAAATGTACAATGAATCAGAGATATTGGTAGAAAATGGATTGATGTTTTAAATAAAATCATGTATGATATCAATCAGCGGAGTACAAACGGTAAGAGGAAAGGAAATAGTATGTCAAAGCGAAATAATCGTTCTGTGTCAAATCAGAAAATGAGAAAACAAGCGAATAGAAAAAAATCTCAAAATGTAAAAAGAGCTCAAAAGAGAAGAGGCATGACAACGGGTAAAAAAGTTTTGGTTGGGATTTGCATTGTGCTTTTAATTTTTGTTATTGCTGCAATTGTTGGTGTGGCTTATGTTGGAAGCAAAATGGGAAAACTTAATGTTGGAAAATTAGATGTTGATGCCCTTAGTATTTCAGATGAATTGTCTTATGATGAATCCGGATATTTAAATGTTGCACTGTTTGGTCTGGATAAAAGAGCAAATAATGACGAGATGGGTGAACGAAGTGATACGATCATGGTTGCCAGTTTAAATAGAGAAACAAAAGAAGTAAAGATTTCATCTGTATATCGAGACACTTTACTACAACAAAAAGATGGAACATACAATAAGGCAAATTCAGCATATTCATTTGGTGGGGCAGAACAGGCTATCGCTATGTTGAATAAAAATTTGGATTTAGATATACAACATTATGTTACAGTTGATTTTGCTGCATTGGTGGATGTGATTGATGCGCTGGGTGGAATTGATATTGATGTAACAGATGAAGAAGTTGAATATTTAAATGGTTATATAATGGAAATAATTGAGAATACTGGTGTTAATACCGTTGCAGTAGAACATTCAGGTCTTCAGACTTTAAGTGGAGTACAGGCTACAGCGTATGCTAGAATCCGTTATACAGCAGGGGATGACTTTAAGCGTGCAGAGCGTCAAAGATTAGTATTGGCTAAAATAGCAGAAAAAGCTCAGCATGCAGATTTAGCAACAATAAATAAGATTATTGATAAAGTATTTCCTAAAATAGAAACAAACTTCACTTTAAAAGAGATTTTGGCTTATGCAAAAGATGCCATGAAGTATCAGCTGGCAGATACTACTGGTTTTCCGGAAGTAAAAGATACTATGGATTATGAAGATGCAGGAAATGTTGTCGTTCCTCTAACATTAGAAAGTAATGTTAGAACTTTGCATCAATATTTATTTGGTGAAGATGGATATACACCGTCATCTACGTTATCGGCTATTAACAGTGAACTTGAAAGTATAAGTCAAAATGGCAGTACGGGTACGACAGACAGTTCGGATTCTTATTATAATGACGGATATACTGATTATAGTAACCAAGGTTATGATGATGGAATTAATTATGATGATAGTACAACATATGATCCGGGGCAAACAGATTATAATGATTCAAACGACTATAGTGGTGACTATAATTATGGTTCTGATTCAAGTCAAAGTGATACAGGTGCAGGATATTAAATAAACTGTTTAAAATACTTAATGAGAGGATGAAAAGTTAATGAAAAAATGTATTAGCCGAGGGTACATGGCTTTAGTGACAGCACTTACTATATTTCTTGCATATGGGATTATAAGTTTTGCTGCTGAAGGAACAGTACAAATTACAGATGTTACTGGTAATGTTGGAGAGGAAATCACGATTCCGGTTTCTATTAGTACGGCAGGAGAACCTATAGGTGATGGAAGCCTGACATTGAATTATGATAGTGCTATGTTAGAGTTTGTCGGTGGCGATAATGCAAGCGGTGGAGATGGAGTTGTTTCTTTAAATGCATCAGGAACAGGTACAGAAACAACTTTAAATTACACGATAGTATTTAAATGTTTAAGTGAAGGAAATACTGTACTTCAAAGTGCTGGATCTACGGCATATCTGTTTTCGGATGAGACATTATATTTACCAGATGTTTCAACTAATATTACGATTGCAGCTGCTGGAACATCGCAACAGGTACTGGCAAGCGGTGGAGATGGACTGCTTGAAATCTCAGGAGTGCAGTATTCAATTTATAATGATTTTACAGACGCTTTAATCCCTGCAGGATTTTCTAGAACTACTGTGAATTATAATGGCGCAGATTATAATGCAGTTGTACAGGATGCATCAGGAATTAAATTTGTCTTTGCGAAATCTGGTGACAGTGATCCGGTTTATGCAATGTATGATGAATCAGATAATCATTTTGTACTGGCTGAGCAGGTACAGCTAATAAATGATCAGTATATTTATGTTTTAGGAGAAGCTTCTAATACAGATACATTGCCTAAAACATTTGGAGAAACAACATTAGATATGAACGGACTTGTTTTTCCAGTATGGAAGGATAGCGAAAATAAAGAATTTTATCTAGTAAATGCATTAGGACCTTCTGGACAGATTGCTTTTTATCAATACGATACAACTGATAAAACATATCAAAGATATGTAGAGCGTACTTCTGAGAAAGCAGAGGAGACAAAAGAGAAGGGACAGCTACTAGACCAGATTAAGAATGAAGTGTCAGATAATCTATTAAAAATTACAATTATAGTTCTGGCAATTATTATAATTATGTTGATCATAATTATTGTTATAGCATCTAAATTAAGAAATGTAACGGACGAACTTAATCAATTATATGATGATTACGATGAAAAAAATGATTTACCAAAGAAGAAAACACGCGAACAATTTATACGCAAAGACGATGACTATGAAATAGAATATGATGATTATATGGAAGAAGATCATGATGCTTTTATGGATGATGAGTATGATGATTATGATGAATTTGATGATTATGATGATGAATCATATGAGACAAAACCACTACCACAAACGAAAAATAAAAAAGCAGCTAATAAAAAATCTTCTAAGAAAAAATATGATATAGAGTTTATTGATTTGTAGAAAAAATAAGAATGTATATAAAAGCTCCTTTTCTAATAACGAGAGTACAATTTAGAATTGTTTCTTGCTATTGGAAAAGGAGTCATTTAGTTAAACAAAGTTTTTTTATACATTGAACACAAAATCATCACAAAGAATGATTATTATATCATTATAAAATACAAGAGAAAGAGGGAACTGATATGGAAAATCAATATAATTATTATAATCCGGATGATAACCAGTTTCAAAATAATTATTCACAGGGAGAAAATAATCATCAAAAAAAATCAAAAAAAATAACAAAAGTTATAGCTGTGATTGGATTAGCGATTATCTTTGGTATTGTTTCTTCAGGTGTGTTCTTATCAACAAGTTATATTGGAACAAATATATTAGGATTAAATAAGAACTCAAATAGCGATGTAAAAACATCGACAACAGCTGTTACAAAATCATCCAGTGTTGTAACTTCAGATGTTTCTTCAATTGTCAATGATGTAATGCCATCAGTCGTTGCAATTACGAATATGAGCGTTCAGGAAGTACAGAATTTTTGGGGTCAAACATCTCAATACCAGAGTGAAAGTTGCGGAACCGGAATCATTATTGCGAAAACAGATAATGAGCTTCTTATTGTAACAAACAATCATGTAATTGCAGATAATGAATCTTTAACAGTTACATTTGATGATGATACAAGTGTGGATGCAGATGTAAAAGGAACTGATCCAGAGCATGATCTTGCTGTAATTGCTGTCCCATTGAATCAGGTTTCTTCGGAAACAATGGAAAAAATTGCGGTTGCAACATTAGGAGATTCAACAGCACTTCAGGTTGGTGAGCCAGCTATTGCAATTGGAAATGCTATGGGATATGGACAGTCAGTTACAACAGGTGTTATCAGTGCAGTAAATAGAGAAAGTACTACAACTGATGAGCAAACAGGTGAGACTGAAGAAACCGGTGTAAAATTAATTCAGACAGATGCTGCAATCAATCCAGGAAATAGTGGAGGTCCTCTTGTAAATGCAAATGGCGAAGTGATTGGTATTAATTCTTCTAAGTTAGCAAGTACAACAGTTGAAGGAATGGGGTATGCAATACCAATTAGTGATGTCTCTGACATAATTGATAATCTGATGAATCAAGAAACAAAACATAAGGTTTCTGAAGAGAAAAAAGGATACCTTGGTGTAAAAGGATATGATGTAACAGAAGAAAGTGCTAAAAAATATAATATGCCTACAGGTGTTTATGTTGCTGAAATAGTCAAAGGTGGCGGCGCAGAAGAAGCTGGTATTACAAAAGGCAATGTTATTACAGCACTGAATGGAACAACAGTTAATAGCATGGAAGAACTACAGAAGGAGTTGGGATACTATGAGAGTGGTAAAACAGTATCTGTAACAATTCAAGTTCCTGAAAATAATGGAGAATGGACTGAAAAGACAGTAGATGTGAAACTTGGAAAATCTGCTAAATAATGGCTAGGGTTACGAAAGTAGTTTGCTTTCGGAACCCTTTTTCTTTTTTTACATATCTTAATATTGGAAAATGTTGAAGGGAGAATTAAATTGATAAACACTTCCAATAATATGCGGTATCAACGTCAGGGATATTTTAATTCAAATTATACTTCTTGTGTAAATCAGGCGTGTCCTTGTCAAAGAGAACAAGATGTTTTATTCGATTTACCAATTGCGATGGCATATGTTCCTTGGCAAAAATGGGAAAAGATATATGATATTCAAAAAGGATTTCAACAAGGAACAATATTTGAAAAATTAGACAAACCTTTTCGAGGGAAAGGAGGATGCAATCGATGACAGCCTGCCCATGTAGAAGAGATTTGTTAAATAAAATTTATGAAATCAGTTTTGCAGTTGATGATGTAAAGTTATATTTAGATACACATCCATGGGATGAAGAAGCATTGTCTTATTTTAGAGAATATAGTTATATGCGGAATGAAGCTTTAAAAGAGTATGCCAAATATTATGGACCACTAACAATTGATACTGCTGTACAATCTGATTGTGAAAAATGGAACTGGATAAATGAACCTTGGCCATGGCAGGAAGGAGGATGCTAAATGTGGAGTTATGAAAAAAGATTGCAGTATCCTGTTAAAATAACTCAAACTAACCCAAAGATCGCACAAGTTATAATATCGCAATTTGGTGGTCCAGATGGAGAGCTGGCTGCATCCATGAGATATTTGTCACAAAGATATACTATGCCGTATAAGGAAGTAACAGGCATATTGACTGATATTGGAACGGAGGAACTGGCTCATATGGAAATTGTGTGTGCTATAGTGCATCAATTAACCAGAGATTTAACTCCAGAACAGTTAAAAGAATCAGGATTTGATAAGTATTATGTTGATCACACATTAGCTCTTTGGCCACAAGCTGCCAGCGGAGCCCCTTGGACCGCTACCTATTTTCAATCCAAAGGAGATCCGATAACTGATTTGCACGAAGATATGGCAGCTGAGCAAAAAGCACGTACTACTTATGATAATATTTTACGCCTTGTGAAAGACCCTGAAGTATGTGATCCTATACGCTTCTTAAGAGAGCGAGAAATTGTTCATTATCAACGTTTTGGTGAAAGTTTAAGAATCGTGCAGGAGAATTTAGATAGTAAAAATTTCTATGCAATTAATCCGGAATTTGATTAAATTATAAGCAAAAAAAAGTAGCTGCTTAGTTATTTTATAGTATAAGTAAGTAGCTACTTAAAAATTACATCAATTTACTCACATCATCCAGCGCAGCAGCTATCACTTTATCCATATCATAATATTTGTAATGCCCTAAGCGACCGCCAAATATAATGTGTTCTTCTTTGTCTGCCAGTTCTTTATATTTTTGGTAAAGAGCATTGTTTCTCTCATCATTTACCGGATAATAAGGTTCCATGCCAACAGTCCATTCAGAAGAGTATTCTTTGGAAATCACAGTTTTCTCCTGCGTTCCGAATTCAAAATGTTTATGCTCAATGATTCTTGTATAAGGTACTTCTCGATCTGTATAATTTACAACAGCATTTCCTTGATAATTATCACAATCTAAAGTTTCTGTCTCAAATCTAACAGAGCGATATTCAAGTGCACCAAATTGATAATTATAATATTCATCAATCATGCCGGTATAAATGATGTCAGTAGCAATGTTTGGATGAGCTTTATAAAATTCAAAGAAATCCGTATTGAGTTGTACATCTATACCTTCTAACATTTTTTCAATAATTGCTGTATAACCACCAATAGGAATACCTTGATATCTGTCATTAAAATAATTATTATCATATGTGAAACGAACTGGGAGGCGTTTTATAATAAATGACGGAAGATCTTTACAATCGCGACCCCACTGTTTTTCAGTGTAACCTTTTACAAGCTTTTCAAATACATCACGACCAACAAGAGATAATCCTTGTTCTTCTAAGTTTTTGGGCTCTTTAATACCTGATTCAGAAACTTGTTTCGCAATCATTTCTTTTGCTTCTTGAGGTGTCTGTATTCCCCACATCTTACTGAAAGTATTCATGTTGAAAGGAAGATTATACAGTTCATCCTTATAAATAGCAATAGGTGAATTAATATAGTTATTAAATTCAGCAAATTGGTTTATATAATTCCATATTTTTTTGTCTGAGGTATGAAAAATATGAGCGCCATATTTATGTACGTTTATTGCCTCGATATTCTCGGTATATATATTTCCGGCAATATGGTCACGCTTATCTATAACTAGACATTTTTTGCCTTTTTTCTTCAATTCATTAGCTACAACAGAACCATATAAACCGGCTCCAACAATTAAATAGTCATATGTTGTCTGATTCAATTTTAAATCCTCGCCTTTCTTGAGTAATATTATAATATTGTATCATGTAATTAGAAAACTGCATAGTGTGGGAGAAAAAATGTCAAGGAATATAAGTTGAAACTTAATAAAAATCATGATAAACTCATGTTGATTATATAAAAATAGAAATGTTGAAGGATGTAATATGGATAATAAAAATATAAATACAATAGAAAAAAACTGGCTAAATACAATATTTTGCCTCTATATATTGAGTTATATATTACCGGTAGGTAAAATTTTTAATGTTCCGGTTCAAAAAATATGTATCTGCTTATTTGTGGCTGTAAGTGGTTATATATTTATCAAATTGAATGATTGGAAAAGCATAATTAGAATTTCAAAATTGGAGATTATAGTTTTAATAAGCGGAGCGTTATGGTGTTTGATCAGCTGGTTGCAAGGATGTGAATATAGTGTAGAATGTGCTTCACTTTTATATCTTTCTTTTATTATGTTTTTGCTTACCTTTCATTTAATAAAAGAAAATTTACTGGATTTACATAAGATAATGCGATGTTTATTTTGGATGATGCTGGTAAAGATAGTTGCAAAAATAATATTAGAAGTTATTTTTTTATGTAAGTTAATCCAATATGAAGTTTTGTATCAGTTATATATTCAAATATTTAATGTAGAAGCAATCATGATGACAATGAAGTTAGGAAGTCTGACATTTGTTAGAATTCAAAGTACTTCAGATATTCTTGTTATCGGATTATTGCCATTTTTTTTATTACTTCCAAAGATAAGACAAAGTAAAAAGCTTTGGCTTACGCTATTATTAGCAATCTATACAATGATTGTATATTCAAGATTATATATGGTAGAATTTGCCAGTTTTATGGTATTATTATTGCTTTTCGAATGGAAATATATTTCCAAAAAAGTGAGATATATTGGAATAGGGGGAGCAGTTTTAACTTCTTTTATTTGGTTTAAACCTATATTTAAAATAGTGCAATATCGTTTTTTCTCTGCAAAAGTAGTTGAGTCAGATTCAGTTCGGCAGATTCAAATACAAGAATTAACCAAAGGAATTTCAGAAGCCCCTCTTTTTGGTCATGGTATGGGAAGTTATCTTCCTGATTTGATCAGAAGTACGACAGCTCCTTTTTCATACGAAGCAGAATATCTCTCTTTTCTTTATCAGTTCGGCTTGATTGGCTTTATTATGATAATTTTAGGGATTATTAGCGTGTATATCAAGGGGATTTGGCAATATGTGAAATATAATAATACTCAAATAAAATTGTTTACTCTATTGTGCTTGGCATGGATGCTGGCAAGACCAATATTTAATCCGTCTTTTTATGGCATACAAAATGGTTTCTATGTAATAGGATTACTTTTAATAAATGCTTACTTTAATATAGAGAATAATAATTCTAAAAAGGAACAGGTTCAGGATAATCTAGGAGCGTAAATTAGATGGCAGGACAGAATAGCACAGAAATATGGCATGAACAAAAAAAATTAAAAACTGGATATACAACTGGAAGTTGTGCAGCAGCAGCCACGAAGGCAGCTTTGGAAATGTTATTGTCCGGAAATGAAATACAAAATATTTCTTTGCTCACACCAAATCAAACAGAGCTCTATTTAGAAGTAAAAGATATTTCAATAGCGAGAGACTGGGTGAGTTGTGGTATACAAAAAGATAGTGGTGATGATCCGGATGTGACGAATGGCATTTGTGTGTATGCAAGAGTTGAAAAACGATTCGGAACAGAAATTATCATTGATGGTGGTATAGGTGTAGGGCGTGTGACAAGGAAAGGGCTGGAACAAAGTATTGGTCAGGCAGCAATTAATAAAGTTCCTCGTGAAATGATAATTAAAGAGGCAAAAGAACAATGTGCAAAATACGATTATCATCAAGGCTTATCCATTGTTATTTCTGTACCAGAGGGGGTTGAACTTGCAAAAAAAACATTTAATCCACGATTGGGGATAGAAGGAGGAATTTCCATATTAGGAACAACGGGAATTGTGCAGCCTATGAGCGAAAAGGCATTAACAGATACGATTTTTCTTGAAATGAAAATGTTAAAGGAAAATGGTTTCGATTGGTGTTATGCAGTACCAGGAAATTATGGAATTGACTTTTTAAATGATTCATTAGGGTTTGATGCGGATATAGCAGTAAAATACAGTAATTATGTAGGAGATGTTATTGATGATGCAGTAAATTTGGATATGAAAGGACTGTTGTTTGTCGGACATATCGGTAAATTGATAAAAGTTGCAGCAGGAGTAATGAACACCCATTCTAGACAGGCTGATTGCAGAATGGAAGTTTTATCTGTACATGCAGCATTATGTGGTGCCGATAGAGCGGTTATACAGGAATTAATGAATTGTATTACAACAACGGAAGCGATTGAGATATTAAAAAGAGAAAACTTATTAGAGACAGTTATGGAATCGGTTATGAAACGGGTTGAATTTTATTTGCAAAATCGAGCCGGTGAAGAATTGCAAATTGGTGCAATTCTCTTTTCTAAGGAAGATGGAATTTTAGGAAGAACAACACAGGTTCCAGAACTTCTTAAATATATACAAGATCAGAAACGACAGGGGTATAAAATAGAATGAAAGGAAAATTTTATGGAGTAGGTGTTGGTTCAGGTGATCCAGAATTATTGACAATAAAGGCACTTCGTGTAATGAAAGAATGCGAAGTGATTGCTATTGCTTTGTCAAAGGAATATATAGAAAAACCTATAATCATTAATTTCGAGGAACAAGCAGAATATGAGGCGGCTTTACAAGAATGTGTAGCTTACCAAATAGCTTTGGAAGCCATACCTGAGCTAAAAGAAAAAGAATTATTGTTGCTTCCGATGCCGATGATTAAAGATATGCAGAAATTAAAATTGATACATGAAGCAGATGCAATAAAAGTTATAGAAAATCTAAAAAAAGGAAAATCAGTTGCTTTTATTACATTAGGTGATCCTACTGTTTATTCAACGGTTTTATATGTTCACAAACATCTTCAGGATAAAAATTATGAAACACAGTTAATTCCTGGGGTACCTTCATTTTACAGTGCTGCGGCAAGGTTGAATATAGGCTTGGTTGAAAATAGAGATGAGCTTCATATTCTTCCGGCATCCTATGAAATTGAGCAAAGTCTGCGATTACCAGGAACAAAAATATTGATGAAAACTGGAAAACAGTTAGCAAAAGTAAAACAGTTAATAAAGAATGAAAATTATCAGGTTGAAATGGTAGAAAATTGTGGTATGAAAAATGAAAAAATATATCGAACGATAGACGATATACCAGAAACAGCGGGGTATTATTCATTAATGATTATAAAAGAAGCTAAAGAATAGAGGAGGAAGATACGTGATAACATTTGTAGGAGCAGGCCCGGGAGCGGAAGATTTAATTACAGTTAGAGGATTAAAGCTTCTTCAAACAGCAGATATTATTGTATATGCGGGCTCACTTGTCAATCCAGAGCTATTGAATAACAAAAAAGAAAATTGTATTGTCTATAATAGTGCGAAAATGACATTAGAAGAAGTTATGGATGTTATGGTTAATGGAGCTCATGAAGGAAAAGAAATTGTGCGGTTACATACAGGAGATCCATGCCTTTATGGCGCGATTAAAGAGCAAATGGATTGGCTTATGAGGGAACAAATTAAATATGAAGTATGTCCCGGAGTAAGTTCTTTCTGTGGAGCAGCAGCGGCATTAAATGCGGAGTATACACTGCCCGGTATTTCACAGTCTGTGATTATTACAAGAATGGCAGGGCGTACACCTGTTCCGGAAAGAGAATCAATTCGTTCCTTTGCATCACATCAGGCAACGATGACAATCTTTTTAAGTACAGGCATGCTTTTGGAGTTGCAAAAAGAACTAATAGCGGGCGGCTATTCACCGGATACTCCTGCGGCAATTGTTTATAAAGCAACATGGCCGGAAGAGAAAGTGTATCATTGTACAATAGACTCATTAGCAAGAACAGCAAAAGAAAACGGAATCACAAAAACAGCACTTATTGTTGTTGGCCGTATATTAAACAGTGAATATCAACGCTCTGAGTTATACCACCCTGATTTTACAACTGAATTTAGAAAGGGAAGAAAGGAGTCTTGATATATGAAAAAAATTTATGTGGTTGGTCTTGGACCAGGGGCCGGAAAGCAGATGACAGGAGAAGCTTATACCGCTTTAGAACAAAGTGAAGTAATTGTTGGCTATCCAGTGTATTTAGATTTAATTCGGGATACATTTCCAGATAAAATATATAAAAGTACTCCGATGAAACAAGAAGTTGAACGATGTCGTATGGCATTTGGGGAAGCAATGCAAGGGAAAACAACAGCCATGGTATGCAGCGGCGATGCAGGAGTTTACGGAATGGCCGGGCTAATGCTTCAGATAGGTTCAGAATTTCCAGAGCTTGATGTAGAAATCGTTCCAGGTATTACTGCAGCAATTGGCGGAGCAGCAGTTTTAGGAGCACCGCTGATGCATGATTTTGCTGTGATCAGTTTAAGTGATTTGATGACCCCATGGGATAAAATTGAGATTCGATTAAGAGCAGCTGCAATGGCTGATTTTGTTATCTGTCTTTATAATCCTTCCAGCAAAAAACGTAGCGATTATCTGAAAAAAGCTTGCAAGATTATGAAAGAATTCAAGAAACCAGAGACTATTTGTGGTTTGGTCCGAAATATAGGAAGAAAGGAAGAAACAAGCCAGATTCTTACACTGGAAGAGTTAGAACATACGGAGACGGATATGTTTACAACGGTGTTTATAGGAAATGTCCAAACAATGTGTTTAAATCATAAAATGGTCACACCTAGAGGATATAATGTAACAAGATAAGGATTATAAAAATGAATATAACAAGACAGATTTATTTGATTGGGATAGGAATGGGTTCGAGAAATACACGAACATTATTAACAGAGAGCATTTTAGAGCAGTGCGATTGTATTATAGGAGCATCCAGAATGCTGGAATCTGTTCAAGAATATAAGAAACCTCAATTTTGCTCTTATAAACCAGATGAAATTTGTCAGTGGCTGGATACACATTTACAATATCAGAATATAGGGATTGTTTTATCTGGAGATACAGGATTTTATAGCGGAGCAAAGAAACTGGAAAATGTAATTAAAACAAAATTGGGAAATGATGAGCAGTGTATACAGGTATATCAGATTCCTGGTATTTCGTCTGTTGTATATCTGGCAGCAAAGTTGCATACATCATGGGATGATGCCAAAATTATAAGTGCGCATGGTGAAAAGCAAAATTACATCCAGACTATTGCAAATCATAATAAAACCTTCTTACTTCTTGGTGGAAATGATATTGCAGAAGAAGTTTGTAAGAAAGTAAAAAAATATCATTTGGACGATACTCTATTTTATATAGGTAAAAATTTGTCTTATGAAAATGAATTAATAGTAATTCGGAAAGGTTCTGAATTGACAATAGAAGATTTATCAGGCCTATGTACTGTAATGATAAAAAATACAAGACCACAAAGTTGGAAGTATAAGGGAATTCCAGAGGAAGAATGGGTACGTGGAAAAGTTCCTATGACCAAAGAGGAGATACGAGAAATCAGTCTTCGTAAATTAGGGTTGACAGAGGATGCTGTATTGTATGATATTGGGGCAGGAACAGGTTCAGTTTCAATTGAGGCAGCGTTATGTTCAGAAAAAATCCGGGTGTATGCAATAGAAAAGAATCCAGAAGGAATATCATTAATAGAAGAAAATAAGAAAAAGTTTTGTACAGACTGGGTTACAACTATTGAGGGAGTAGCGCCGGATGTACTGAACAAATTAGAAAAACCAACGCATGTCTTTATTGGAGGAACATCAGGAAATTTAAAAGCTATATTAAAAGCTGTGAGAGATAGAAATCCCGAAGTAACCATCGTATTGAATGCAATTACATTAGAAACAATTAAAGAAATAATGGAGGCAACAAAAGAACGGCTACTACAAAATCCTGAAATTATACAGGTCTGCGTATCAAAAGCGAAGACACTCGGACAATATCATATGATGCTTGGACAGAATCCGATTTATATTGTGACGGATAGAAAGGAAGGCTAAAATAGCTTATGCAAATACCGAGAATAATGATAACCGGTAGCTCCAGTGGAAGTGGTAAAACGGCAATTACATGTGCAATTTTATCCGCACTGAAGCAGAAAAATATAGATGTGGCCGCATGTAAATGTGGACCGGATTACATAGATCCAATGTTTCATAGGGAGGTACTTCAAGTACCTTCCGAGAATCTGGATCTTTTTTTCAGTACGAAAGACTCTCTGCAAGAGTTATTTGTGAACCATGGAAAAAATAGAGACATTGTTATAACGGAAGGGGTTATGGGGTATTATGACGGCCTTGCACTAGAGTCCGATCAGGCAAGTTCCTATGATGTTTCGAGAAGCTTATCTATACCGGCTATTTTAGTTGTCCCATGTAAGGGAATGGCATTATCCGTTGTTCCTATTATTCTGGGAATGTTAGAGTTTCGAAAAGATCAGCAGATAAGGGGAATTATTTTAAATCGTATATCAGGAATGATATATCCACGTATGAAGCAACTCATTGAAACCGAATTGTTGAAATGTGGTTATGATATACCCATAGTGGGATATGTTCCGGAACATGAAGCTTTTCAATTGGAAAGCCGTCATTTAGGATTGAAGCTGCCAGAACATATAATCCATATTCAGAAAAAGCTACATGAAGCTGGTGAGCTTATTAAAAGTACTGTAGATTTGGAACAGATTTTACAAATAGCATGTCAGGCACCACAGATAGAAACAGTAATAAAAAATTCGTTGGATGAAAAGAGTATTGTAAAAAATAGAGTTCGAATCGGAATAGCCAGAGATGAGGCATTTTGCTTTTATTATGAAGAAAATTTACGAATGCTTCGCGAAAAAGGATGCGAATTGGTAGAATTTAGTCCATTGGTAGAAAAAAAACTGCCTGAAAATATAAAAGGATTGATTATAGGCGGGGGATATCCGGAATTGTATGCAGAAAAATTATCAGCAAATATATCTATGAGAAAAGATATTCAAAGCAAAATAGATGCGGGTATGCCAACAATTGCAGAATGTGGAGGGTTTTTATATTTGCATGAAACACTGGAAAATCCAGAGAGAATGAAAATTAAGATGACGAATGTAATAAAAGCCGAAGCATTTAAAACGGACAGATTAGGGAGATTTGGATATATTACTTTAAAGGCAGAGAAAAACGGAAAATTTTTAAAAAAGGATGAAATAATGAAAGCTCATGAGTTTCATTATTGGGACAGTACACAGAATGGAACAGATTGTCTTGCGGTAAAGCCGGATAAAAAAAGAAGTTGGAATTGTATTCATATGAGAGATAATTTATTTGCAGGATTTCCACACCTTTATTTTCGGTCTAATCCAAACTTTGTAGAGCGTTTTATAGATGCCTGTAAAGAATGGGATATTACAGTGAATCAGACGAACTAGATAGAGGAAGTAAGATAAAAAATGACAACGCTAACAATAGAAAAATTAAGAAAACAAATAGATAAAGCAGATAAAGTAAGTATGGAAGCTGCAAAAGCGAGATGGATGTCAGTTGCAAAACCATTGTTCAGTCTTGGTAAACTGGAAGATGTAGTGGTACGCATGGCTGGAATGAAAAAGACAGCAGAGTATCAGTTGGATAAAAAGGGATTGATCATTATGTGTGCTGATAACGGGGTGGTTGCAGAGGGTGTAACCCAGATCGGGCAGGAAGTGACAGCAATTGTAGCGGATAATTTTATGCATCATGCGGCAAGTACAAATATTATGGCCGATATAGCGGGCGTTGATTTAATACCGGTTGATATCGGAATGATCACAGATGTAAGTTCTATAACTGTTCAGGAAAAAAAGGTCAGCTATGGGACCAAAAACTTTGCAGTAGAACCTGCTATGAACAGAGAAGAAGTATGGAAAGCAATTCAGATTGGTATTGATACAGTCAGAGAATGTAAGCAAAAAGGCTATGATATTCTGGCAACTGGCGAAATGGGAATAGGAAATACAACTACAAGCAGTGCTGTTACGGCAATATTATTGCAAAAATCAGTGGAAGAAGTAACGGGAAAAGGAGCCGGTCTTTCATCTGAGGGATTGCAACGAAAGATTACTACGATTGAAACGGCAATTAATAAATATAAACCTGATCCACAAAACATAATAGAGGTATTAGCTTGTGTAGGTGGCCTTGATATCGCCGGATTGACAGGGGTATGTCTTGGAGGTGCAATGTACCATGTACCAATTGTTTTAGATGGCTTTATCTCTACAACAGCTGCTTTATGTGCAGTGAAAATGATTCCAGAAACCAGAGACTATATAATTGCGTCACATGTTTCAAATGAACCTGCCGGGCGAATGCTTCTTGAGGAGTTAAAACTATCTGCGTTTTTAGATTGTAATATGTGTTTGGGAGAAGGAAGCGGTGCAGTAGCAGCAATGCCTTTATTAGATATGGGTTTGCAGGTATATCGACAAATGGGAACATTTGCAGATATTAAAGTAGAACAATATGAGGTTTTGGAATAGTTATGAAAAATTTGTTTGAATCAATAATCATTGCATTTTCCATGTATTCTAAAATTCCGATGCCGAAGGTGGAATGGAATGATAAAAATATGAAATATACAATGTGCTTTTTCCCGGTGATTGGAATTGTGATTGGTGTATGTGTGCAGATAATCGGTACATTACTTATAAAAAGTACGTTTGGCAGTTTGTTTTTTTCTGTAATCATGACTTTACTGCCAATAATGATAACCGGAGGAATACATCTTGATGGCTTTTTGGATACAATGGATGCACTCAGTTCCTGGGGTGATAAAGAAAAGAAACTACAAATATTGAAAGACTCGAATTCAGGTGCATTTGCAATTATTGGGATGGGATGTTATCTATTGTGCAATATTGCATTGTGGAGCGAAGTAAGTGTTGAAATGCTGCCATTGATTTCTTGGAGTTATGTTCTATCTAGAGCATTGAGCGGTTATTCTGTTGTAACATTTCAAACTGCAAAAAATAGCGGTTTAGCCAAAACCTTTCAAGATGCTGCACAAAAAAATCGTGTTAAAATGATAATGTATTGCTGGATAGTGATAAGTACTGGTTGTATGCTAGTATACAATCCCCGAAATGCTATAACTCTGTTCGTGGCAGGAACGCTTTTCTTTCAATATTATAAAATCTTATGTAAGAAACAATTTGGAGGCATTACGGGAGATCTGGCAGGGTATTTTTTACAAGTCTTTGAATTGCTCATGTTGGGAGTAATTGTATTAGGAACAAGATTGTACGCTTTAGTATGACAGGAGAAAAAATGGAAATTTATTTGATTCGTCATTTGAAAACAAAAGGAAATGTAGAGCATAGATATATCGGAACAACCGATGAGTCTTTGATAAAAAAAGAAACACAGCTCGCTACAATTGAGCAAATGCAAAATGAATTAAAAAAATGTCAGTTACCGGATATGCTTATTTCAAGTCCATTAAAAAGATGTGTAGAAACCGCAAAAATATATTTTCCGGATATTGCATTACAATTACAGCCTAAGCTTAAAGAAAGTGATTTTGGGTTATTTGAAAACAAAAATCATGAAGAATTACAAGCATTTCCGGAATATCAGGCATGGTTGGAATCAAATGGAACTTTACCTTTTCCAAAAGGAGAAAGTCGTGAAAGCTTTTTAAAGCGATGCAGAGATGGATTTGAAGAATCCATATTTCAAGCGATAAAACAACATAAAAAATGTGTTTGTTTTGTTATTCATGGAGGTTCTATTATGGCTGTCCTTTCACAATTTTCAGAACAAGCTTCTGAGTTTTACGATTGGTTATTAAAAAATGGAGAAGGTTATCAGATGTATTTGGATGAAAAAGAATGGAAAGAGGGGCAAAAGAAAGTGTTGAGGGGGATTAAAAAGCTATGATTTCATTGGTAGCCTGTATTGGAGGGTTTTGTTTAGATTTTCTGTTTGGAGACCCGGTATGGTTGTACCATCCGGTTCGTATTATGGGTAATGTTATTTCATTACTAGAAAAAGCTGTCCGTAAAATAAGCCGAAATTCAAAATCCGGATTATTGATAGGTGGGGCAGTGTTATGGGGAATAGTTGTAATTTTATTTACGGGAATCCCATATGGAGTGTTAGAAATTTTGAAAAGCAAAAATGAAATTGTGGCATTTTTGCTGGAGATGTTCTGGTGTTATCAATTGCTTGCAGCTAAATCGTTGAAAACAGAAAGCATGAAAGTATATATGAAATTGAAAGATAGTGATTTAGAGGGAGCAAGAAAAGCGGTATCAATGATTGTTGGACGAGATACAGCAAAGTTAGATTGTGAAGGAATAACAAAAGCAACTGTTGAAACAATAGCAGAAAACACATCGGATGGCGTGATTGCTCCCCTCTTTTATATGTTAATAGGTGGTGCTCCTCTTGGAATGTTATATAAAGTAATTAATACAATGGATTCTATGTTGGGCTATAAAGATGAAAAATATTTATATATAGGGAGAATAGCAGCAAAAATGGATGATCTTGTAAATTATATTCCGGCTAGAATTTCGGCAATTGTGATGGTTTTGGCATCATTTTTATGTGGACTAGATTGGAAAAACGGATGGAAAATCTTTTTAAGAGATCGTTACAATCACAGTAGTCCAAATTCGGCGCAAACAGAAGCGGTATGTGCGGGAGCATTGGATATACAATTGGCCGGTGATGCGTGGTATTTTGGAAAGTTATATAAGAAACCGTATATTGGAGAACCGATTCGTTCAATACGTATTGAGGATATTTGTCAAACAAATCGTTTGATGTATGTTACAGCAATTGTTACAATGATAATATTCGGAACAATTAAACTATTATTCTATATAATATAGAGTGTAATTGCATATAGGATGGTTGTATACAATTATACAAAGGAAAAAGGCGTGCTAAGAGGGAATAAAAATGCAATATGTACATGGAGGAGACATTTATAACTATAAAGAATATGATAAAATATTAGATTTTTCGACAAATATTAATCCATTTGGTGCTAGTGAAAATGTAATCACAGCTGCACAAAATGCTTTAAAAGAGATTCATCATTATCCGGACAATAAGTGCCGTGCATTGGTTAGAAAGATAGCAGATTATTTGGAATTGCCAGAGCCATATATACTGTGTGGAAATGGGGCTGCAGATTTAATCTTTTCCTATGTACTCGCAGAAAAACCAAAAAAGGCATTAGTTACAGCACCAACATTTTCAGAATATGAGCAGGCACTACGAACAGTTGAGTGTGATGTGCGGCATGCATACTTGTATACAAAAGATGATTTTGAAGTAAACGAGAACATTCTTTTGAATTTGACTTCAGATTTAGATGTTGTATTTTTATGCTCTCCCAATAATCCGACTGGAAAAAAAATCCCTAAAAATTTACTAATGCAGATATTAGAAAAATGCGTAAAATACCAGATTCGTTTGATATTAGATGAATGTTTTTATGAATTTTTAGAAAATCCCAAAGAATCAACTATGCAAACAGAGGTAAAAAATTGTTCTCAATTAGTTATTTTACGTGCATTTACTAAAATGCATGCAATACCCGGATTAAGACTGGGATACATATTGTGCAGTGATAATTCTTTACTGGAAAGAATGCAGAGGGTACGTCAACCTTGGAGTGTATCGACAGTAGCTCAAGCGGCAGGACTTGCCGCAATTGAGGATGAAGAACGTGTTGAAAAAACCAGACAATATATTACAAAAGAACGTAAAAGAATGGAATTAGAGTTAGAATCCATCGGAATATCCTATATCAAATCGGATGCAAATTACATTTTAATATATTATGAAGAAAAAGTGTCTTTGTACGAAAAATTACTTAAAAAAAATATTTTGATCCGTGACTGTCAGAATTATATCGGATTAAAAAAAGGGTATTATCGAATAGCAATAAAAAGAAAAGAAGAAAATAATCGATTACTAACAGCTTTAAGAGAAGAGGTAAGAAAATGGCAAAATCTATTATGATACAAGGAACAATGTCGAATGCAGGAAAAAGTATTCTTGCGGGAGGATTATGCAGAGTGTTTGCACAGGATGGATATAAAGTGGCTCCGTTTAAATCACAAAATATGGCGTTGAACTCGTATATTACAGAAGAAGGTCTTGAAATGGGAAGGGCACAGGTGATGCAGGCTGAAGCGGCAGGGATTAAGCCCTCTGTTTTGATGAATCCGATTTTATTGAAACCTTCCAGTGATACAGGCTCGCAAGTTATCATAAATGGAGAAGTGATGGGGAATATGTCTGCTATGGAATATTATCGCCATAAAAAAGAATATGTTCCTGCAATTATGCAGGCCTATGAGCAACTTAATAAAGAATATGATATTATCGTCATTGAGGGGGCAGGAAGTCCGGCAGAAATAAACCTAAAACAAGAAGATATTGTAAATATGGGAATGGCAAAGCTTGCGGATGCGCCGGTAGTATTAGTTGGAGACATTGACCGTGGAGGCGTTTTTGCACAGATTGTTGGAACTATAGAACTTTTGGAAAAAGAAGAGCAAGACCGAATTGTAGGGACTGTTATCAATAAATTCCGCGGAGATAAAAAAATATTAGATCCAGGATTAAAAATGTTAGAAGACAGAACAAATAAACCGGTACTCGGGGTAATTCCGTATTTTCATCTAGACATTGATGAAGAAGACAGTCTGTCGGAAAGAATCCAGAATAAAAAAGAGGTGTCGTTAATTGACATTGCAGTAATCCGTTTTCCAAGGTTATCAAATTTCACAGATATGATGGCGTTAGAATGTATGGATATGGTTTCTGTCCGTTATGTAAATAGTGCTGAAGAATTTGGAAATCCTGATGCAGTAATTCTCCCTGGAAGTAAAAATACAATGGAAGATATTTTGTGGATGCGGCAAAATGGTCTTGAGATGAAAATCCAGAAACATGCAAAGCATAACAAACTGGTATTTGGTATTTGTGGAGGTTACCAGATGCTTGGAACAGAAATAGAAGATCCAAATGGGGTTGAGAGAGCGGGAAAAATCCGAGGACTTGGATTGCTTCCAATAAAAACAGTATTTCAAAAAGAAAAGAAAAGAACTCGTGTGAAAGGAACATTTCAAGAAGTTCCCGGAATGCTTTCGGAATTAAAAGGAATTGAAATTGAAGGATATGAAATTCATATGGGAAAAACGAGTTATTTGAATGATACACAAGGTATTTTGAAATTAAATGATATCGTGCAGAATACTTTAACACTTGATGGGGCTGCAAAAGGAACTGTATATGGAAGCTATGTACATGGGATTTTTGACAAACCAGAAGTTGCAAGGCAACTTATAATTGCATTATTGAAACAAAAAGGATTAAATATCAATGAAGTAGAGGCTGTGGATATGTCCACATATAAAGAAGAACAGTATGATAAGCTTGCAGCCATTATTCGTGAAAATCTGGATATGAGTGCAATATATAAGATTTTAAATATTACGAAAATAGTGAAATCGTGCTAATAGATAGAATTATCAAATAAATCAGGAGCAAAATGTTATGTTATACCTTATAACAGGAGGAAGTGGAAGCGGAAAATCAGAATATGCAGAAAACAAACTCTGTGAATTAAGTAAAAAAACAAACAGTTCGAAAGTTTATCTTGCTACAATGATTCCATATGGAAGGGAAACCGAAGAAAAAATAAACAGACATAGACAAATGAGAGCAAAGAAAAATTTTCAGACAGAAGAATGTTTTACAAATTTGTCAGAATTTGTTGAGAATATGAAATTTCAAAAAAACTCGGATAAAAAAGAAATTGTACTATTAGAATGTATGTCAAATCTTGTTGCAAATGAGTTGTTTGATGAAACAGGTGTAAATACAATTTTAAAAAAACAGTATCCCGCATTATCCAATAACGAAGTAGTCGAAAAACTCACGGATTACATTTTAAATGGCGTGGAAAAGTTAAACGATATTTACGAAAATATTGTTATTGTAACAAATGAAGTCTTTTCGGAATCAACAGTTTATTCAAATGAAATGCTGATGTATAAGCAGGTTTTAGGAAAAGTAAATTGTGAACTGAGTAAAGCAGCAGTAGAAGTAGCAGAAGTAATATATGGACAGGCAGTTTTATATAAAAATGAAAAGGTGAAGTGTATGAACGAAAAAGCAGGATCGCATTTAATTATTGGTGGTGCATATCAAGGAAAACTAGAATATGCAAAAAAACTTTATCCTCAAATACAATGGGCAGACGGAGAAATGGATTCTTTTGAAAAAATTCAAAACGCAATCGGAATTTATCACTTTGAAATTTATATAAAACGAATTTTAAAGAATGAGAAATTAGATATCAAAGAAATAACAGATCAAATTTTTGCGAAAGATATACAAAAAGTAATAATTTGTGACGAGGTTGGATATGGGCTTGTGCCAGTTGATTCGTTTGAACGTTATTATAGAGAACAGGTTGGAAGAATCTGTACCACTCTTGCAAAACAGGCAGACAAAGTGACGCGAGTAGTTTGTGGTATTGGCGAAAAGCTGAAATGATCAGAAAGAAAACAGGTGAAAAAATGGCTATAGAACTAGAACAGGTACTACCAAAAGATATTGAAAGAAGAAGTTTTGAGATTATCACAGAAGAACTAGGGGATACACAATTGATTCCCGGAACAGAACCAATTGTGAAACGATGCATTCACACAAGTGCAGATTTTGATTATGCAAAAAATTTAATTTTTTCAAAGGGTGCTGTTCAAAAAGCGTTAGATGCAATCCGACAGGGTGCATCCATAGTAACAGATACACAGATGGGAAAATCGGGGATCAACAAAAAACGACTTGCAAAATATGGTGGAGAAGTATTTTGTTTTATGTCGGATGAAGACGTTGCAATACAGGCAAAAGCGAACGGTACTACGAGAGCCGTTGCAAGTATGGAAAAGGCAGCAAAGCTTAATAAAAAGTTGATATATGCGATTGGTAATGCACCTACAGCACTGATACATTTGTATGAACAAGTTGAAAAAGGAATCATTGATCCCGAACTGATTATTGGAGTTCCGGTTGGTTTTGTAAATGTAGTTCAATCGAAAGAGTTAATCTTAAAATTGGAAGACACGCCTTATATTATTGCCAGGGGAAGAAAAGGTGGAAGTAATATTGCAGCATGTATTTGTAATGCACTTATTTATATGTTAGATGAAGATTTGTGAGATAAAGCAAAAAACAGATAAGATTAGGTGAAAAATTCTACTTGTTAGAATATAGTATAAGTGATATGATGAACAACAGCGAAAGCAATCATAAATTGAAAGGAAACAAGAAACGTGACCTACGAAGAAGCAAGGGTATATTTGGACGAAGTGTCGAAATACGGAAGTGTACTTGGCTTGGATACGATTCGAGAGCTGTTGTATGAGCTGGGAAATCCGCAGAATGATTTGAAGTTCATACATATTGCGGGAACCAATGGAAAAGGGTCTGTGCTTGCATATATTTCTACAATATTAAGTGAGACAGGATTTCGTGTTGGCAGATATGTTTCACCAACAGTAATTGGCTATTTGGAAAAAATCCAGATAAATGGAAATTGGATCTCGGAAAAAGTATTTACAGAATTAGTTGAAGAAGTTCAGAGAGCTATTGTGCGTATGGAGACAAACGGAAAGGCTAGTCCGACCGTATTTGAAGTTGAGACCGCAATAGCTTTTTTATATTTTCAGAGAGAGCATTGCGATTATGTAGTATTGGAAACTGGTCTGGGCGGCATTTTAGATGCAACAAATATTATTTCCAATACAAAAGTGGCTGTGTTTACCAATATAAGCAGAGATCACATGGGGTTTTTAGGAAATACATTAGAAGAAATCGCAGAGAATAAAGCAGGGATCATAAAGCCTGGATGTGTTGTTGTTTCAGCAGCACAAGAAGAAGCAGTAAGAAAGGTATTAAAAGAAGCAGCAGATAAAAATCATGTACCGATACAATTCGCAGAGCCTGATAAAGTACAAGTTTTAGATGAATCTTATTATGGACAGATATTTTCTTATAAACAATTTGAAAATATTCATATTCCTTTGGCAGGATTATATCAGATTCAAAATGCTATAACTGCATGCGAGGTTTTACTGGCATTACAAAGAATTGAACAGACAAAAAATAAATATGAGAAAATATCGAAAAAAAGCGAATATTTGATGGAAACTATTAGAAATGGCTTCCTAAAAACGAAGTGGAAGGGTAGATTTACTTGCATACATGAAAATCCGGTGTTTATTGTTGATGGAGCACATAATGAAGATGCTGCAAAGCAATTGAAAAAAACATTAGAAAGATATTTTCCTCAAAAACATTTTATCTTTATAATGGGTGTTTTCAAAGATAAAGAATATGAAAAAATTGTACAAATTATGTTGCCGTTAGCAAAAAAAGTATATACAATTAATCTTCCGAATAAGGATAGAACATTGGATGCAGACTTATTAAAACAGGTAATTGAAAAAAATTGGGAGGCAACTGCCACAAAAGAAAAATCTTTAAAAAAATCAGATGAATCATATGAAGTTTGCAGTATGCCGTCATTGAAAGATACAATTGATATTGCCATGTGTCAGGCAAAAGAAGATGATATTATTGTTGCATTTGGATCATTATCGTATCTTGGAGATGTAATGAGACTTGTTGGAAAAGCAGAAAAGATTGAAAAATGAGGATGAGTAAATGATAGATCACGAAAAGGTAAAAGAAGGAGTTCGTCTATTACTGGAAGGAATCGGAGAAGACGTGACTCGTGAAGGATTAGTGGAAACACCAGATCGTATTGCAAGAATGTACGAAGAAATATATGGTGGAATAGAAGAAGATGCTTCAGAACATCTAAAAAAACGTTTTCATGTAGATAATGATGCTATGGTATTAGAAAAAGATATTACATTTTATTCTACTTGTGAGCACCATTTACTTCCCTTTTATGGGAAAGCACACATCGCATATATTCCAAACGGTGAAGTTGTAGGGTTGAGCAAGCTAGCCCGAACAGTAGAAGTTTTTGCAAGAAGACTTCAGTTGCAAGAACAATTGACAGGGCAAATCGCGGATGCACTGGAAAAAGAATTGAATCCAAAAGGTGTTATGGTGATGATTGAGGCTGAGCATATGTGTATGACAATGCGTGGAATAAAAAAACCGGGAAGTCAGACTGTGACAATTGTCAAAAGAGGAATTTTTGAGAATAATAAAGAATTAGAAGATACATTTTTTAGAATGTTGCGGTAGGCATTAAAAATGAAGGAATTAATAGAAATAGAATATATTCGAAAACATGTATTATACCAGGAGTGTTACATGCGTCTGCAAAAAGCGGAAGAAGGAAGAATATTTTGCCGACATGCAATGGAACATTTTATTGATGTTGCTCGCATTGCGTGGATTTTGAATCTAGAGCAGGATTTTAGAATTCGTAAACCGGTTATTTATGGAATGGCTTTATTGCATGATATTGGGAAATACAGACAGTATGAAGAAGGATATCCACACGAAAAAGCATCCGTAGAAATTGCGGAAATCATATTTCAGGATCTTCCTGCATTAACTTTTACAGAAGAAGAAAAACAAGGGATTCTTACTGCGATTCAAAGTCACAGAGTTCAACAAAACGTGTGTATAGACCAGGCTAAAAACACAAACCTATCCGATATATTAAGCTGGCTGCTATATACTGCAGATAAAAAATCAAGAGCATGTTATAGCTGCCTTGCAGAAAAAGAATGCAATTGGACAATAGAAAAAAAGAATATGGAGATTGAAATATGATTATAGGTCAAAAAAAATTTGATACAAAGCATCATACATATATCATGGGAATTTTAAATGTAACACCAGATTCATTTTCAGATGGTGGAAAATATAATTCGTTAGATTCGGCGCTATATCATGCCAAGGAAATGGCAGAAAATGGTGTAGATATTTTTGATATCGGAGGAGAATCTACAAGACCGGGACATATACAGATATCAGAGGAAGAAGAAATCGAACGTGTTGTACCGATAATTGCAAAATTAAAGACTGAATTTGATATTCCGATATCAATAGATACTTATAAAAGCAATGTGGCTGAGGCGGCGATTCAGGCAGGAGCAGATTTAGTTAATGATATCTGGGGACTAAAATACGACGAGAAAATGGCGGGAGTGATTGCTAAAAATCAGACTGCTTGTTGCCTGATGCATAATCGCGATAATACAGAGTATAGCAATTTTATTGAAGATGTTCTGGATGATCTGAAAGAAACCATTCGAATGGCAAAACAGGCAGGGATAGAAGACGATAAGATTATGTTAGATCCGGGTATCGGCTTTGGAAAAACATATGAGATGAATCTAGAGATGATGAAACATGTAGATTCCATTCAAACATTAGGATATCCTGTTCTTCTTGGGACGTCTCGAAAGTCTATGATTGGTCTGACACTGGATCTTCCGGCCGATCAAAGAGAAGAAGGCACTCTTGCGACAACAGTTATTGGAATGATGAAGGGATGCTCCTTTGTAAGAGTCCATGACGTAAAGGCAAATTATCGTGCAATCAAAATGACAGAAGCAATCATGAGAAAACATGAGGTTAATTAAAAATAAATTACTTTCTTCATGTGTGGAAATATAAAAGATTAATTATAAAATTAACGGAGATTATTTAAACATAATGGACAAAATAAAAATTGAAAATTTGGAAATATTTGCAAATCATGGAGTATTTCCAGAGGAAAATAAGTTAGGACAGAAATTTCTTGTATCAGTAGTTCTATATACAGATACACGTAAAGCAGGGAAAACAGACGAGCTGACAGCGTCTATTCATTATGGCGAAGTAAGTCAGTTTATTGATAAATATGTAAAAGAGCATACATTTCAATTGTTAGAACGATTGGCAGAAAGTTTAGCAGAACAATTACTTCTTCAGGTGACTCATCTTGAAAGGGTAAAAATTGAAATAAAGAAACCGTGGGCACCGATTGGACTGCCACTTGAAACAGTGTCTGTAGAGATTGACAGAAGCTGGCACACAGTATATATTGCATTGGGATCTAATATTGGAAATAAACGGCAATTTCTTGATGAAGCAGTTACTGCATTAGATCTACTAGAAAACTGCAAGGTAACAAAGGTTTCAGAGTATCTCGTTACAGAGCCATATGGGGTTACAGATCAGGATGAATTTTTAAACGGTTGCCTAAAGATGCGTACTTTGCTTACTCCACATGAATTATTAGACGAATTGCATCGAATTGAACAGGATGCCGGTCGCGAACGGAAAATACATTGGGGTCCACGTACTTTAGATCTGGATATTTTATTTTATGATGATTGTGTGATACAGGAACCTGATTTTTGCGTTCCACATGTTGATATGCAAAACAGAGATTTTGTGTTAAAACCATTATGCGAGATAGCTCCGTACAAGAGACATCCTGTATATGGGTGGACAGTAAGTGAAATGCTATCAAAATTATCTTTAAAATAATAGTAAGATTATACCTAAAAAAGAGAATCATAATTTGCCAGGCAAAAATGATTCTCTTTTTATGCGCTATTTTATATCGAAAGGCTATAAAATAAAAAATTATAATAAATTTTCGAATGAATCATAAAAAGTAGGATAAGAGACATCGACACATTTACTGTTGAGAATTCGAGTGGTATCTTCTGCAATTAATGCCGCAATACTAAATGCCATTGCAATACGATGATCCAGTAAGGTGTGGATCGTTGCACCATGGAGGGGCTTTCCTCCATGAATGATCATTCCGTCATCTGTGGCAATAATATCGCATCCCATAGCTTTTAAATTGTCAACAACAGTTTCTATACGATTCGTCTCTTTTACTTTTAACTCGGCTGCATCTTTTATTATAGTCGTGCCTTCTGCAGCAGCTGCCATAATGGCAATAATCGGTATTTCATCAATTAGCGTTGGGATAATATCCCCTGAAATAGTAGTACCATGAAGATTGCTTGTCCGAACAAGAATATCTGCAATTGCTTCACCACCTTCTGTACGCTCATTTAACAAAGTAATATTTGCACCCATATCTTCACATACTTTTAAAATGCCTGCCCGGGTTGCATTGATTCCTGTGTTTTTTATCAGAATTTCTGAATCCGGTACAAGAAGCCCGGCTGCAATAAAGTAAGCAGCGGAAGAAATATCTCCTGGAACCATAATTTTTTGTCCATAAAGTTCACTGCAAGGACGAATAAATGCAGTTGCTTTACTTGTGTTTAAATCATATTGAGAACGAATATCTGCTCCAAATTCTTTAAGCATTAATTCCGTATGATTGCGAGAAAGAGAAGGCTCAGTGACAGAAGTTTCTCCGTCAGCATATAATCCAGCTAACAAGATGCTTGATTTTACCTGGGCAGAAGCAACAGGAGAATCATAATGTATTCCATAAAGATTTCCGGGAGCAATATAGAGGGGAGCGCAGCCGTTTCTTAAAATGCTAGAAATATGCCCTCCCATTTTTGTTAAAGGCTCCATAATACGTTTCATAGGTCTGGAATTCAATGAATTATCACCAGAGAGTTTGGATTCAAAAGGTTGTCCGACCAAAATTCCAGAGATAAGACGAGTTGTAGTTCCACTATTTCCGACATCCAGAATTTCCGTTGGTGCAGTTAATCCATGGAGTCCTTTTCCATGTACAATAATCTTTTCTGCTTGATTTTCAATTTCGATTCCCATTTTACGAAAACAATTAATCGTTGCAAGACAATCTGCTCCTTGCAAAAAGTTCGAAATTTCAGTGGTTCCACTGGCAATAGAACCAAACATAATGCATCTGTGAGAAATAGATTTATCCCCAGGAATATTTACTTCTCCTCGAAGCCCCGTGATTTTAGCTAATTCCATATTGTAATACCTCCCTTGGCTAAACTTCATATACGATATAATGATATTTCTTCAGTAGTGCCGCAGCTTGCACAGAAGAATCCTGATCATAAAATTCTATTAATAAAACACCCTCTTCAAATTCTCGGTTATGAATAATACCAATATTTTTAATACTGATGTGATTCGTCGCTAAAATCGTTGCAATTGTTGCAATTCCACCGGCTTCATCCACAATATCACAATACAATAAAAATTGACGCTTGATAGGTCCCGCTGAACTATTAGGCATCGAATTGCGATAATCTCTGGAACTTTCAAACATACAATATAATTCCCGTTCAGAAGACTGGTCAATTAATTTTTTCGTTTCAGATAAAGAATCAATAAAACCACCGAGGATTTTTGAAATTGGTTCTTTGTTTTTTAAACAAATCTGCTGCCACATAATTGGTGATGAGGACGCGATTCTTGTAATGTCTTTAAATCCTCCGGCTGCAAGCATCTTCATTAACTCATCATCTGTGTCAGTTTTTTTAACGAAATTTACAAGATTCGAAGCAATAATATGCGGAAGATGGCTGATAGTTCCGGTAAGCATATCATGCTGGTGATAATCGAGTTCAATAGGCAATGCCTTTAATGAAGAAACAAATGTCTTATAGGCTTCCACTTTTTCTCTTGAAACATTTGCTGAAGGGGTAAGGATATAGTAAGCATTCTCAATAAGAATTGCTTTTGAATTTACAAAACCACTTTTTTCAGAACCTGCCATCGGATGTCCTCCGATAAAATTTTCTTCTAATCCAAGTCGAATGATTTCTTCGTGGATAGATGTTTTTACGCTTCCAACATCTGTTAAAATACAATTTGATGAGATATAATCCTTTAATTGGCTTAAATAAGCATTGTTAAAAGAAATTGGTGCACATAAAAAAATATAATCACAATCTCTAAAATTATCATCAATAGAAGAAGAAACAGTATGGATAATTTCTTCTTGAACAGCAAGTGCAAGTGTTTCTTTATTTTTGTCAAAGGCAAGAAGTTCATAGTCAGGATAATATTGGCGAATTGCTTTTGCAATAGAACCACCAATCAACCCAAGACCAACAAAACCAATTTTTTTTGCTTTCATAATAGCTCTCCTTCTTTATATATATGCATATATTTAAGTATATTATCATTTTAACGCGTAAAAGTAAAGAAGAGTAGATCTTAAAAAAAGAAGAACGGAAAAAACATTGTGTAAAATATATAAAAAGGTTGTAATATTGAAAAAAGTTTAGTACAATATTCACATATCATATGTATGCGGAATAAGAACGAGAAAAGACATGCATAAAAACATACAAGGAGGCAGCAACATGAAGGTTTACAGAACAGACGAGATTAGAAACGTGGTATTACTCGGACATGGAGGCAGTGGAAAGACAAGTCTTGCGGAGGCAATGCTTTATGTATCAGGAGCAACAACTCGCATGGGAAAGGTTTCAGAATCCAATACAGTAAGCGATTTTGATAAAGAAGAACAGAAGCGTGGTTTTTCAATCGGAACAAGTTTGATTCCAATCGAGTGGGAAAAAGCAAAGATTAATATTTTAGACACTCCGGGATATTTTGATTTTGTAGGTGAAGTGGAGGAAGCTGTCAGTGCAGCAGACGCAGCAGTTATCGTTGTATCAGGTAAAGCGGGTGTACAGGTTGGAACTGAAAAAGCATGGGAACTTTGCGATAAATACAATCTTCCACGAATGATTTATGTAACAGAGATGGATGTGGACGATGCAAGTTTTCGACAGGTAGTAGAAGATCTTACATCACGGTATGGTAAAAAAATCGCACCACATTTCCAGCCGATTCGTGAAAATGAAAAATTAGTAGGTTATATTAATGTAATTAAGAATGCAGCAAGACGTTACACAGAAATAGGTCAGAGAGAGGAATGTGAGATTCCAGATTATTGTCTGCCAAACCTTCAGATATTAAGAGATTCCTTGATGGAAGCTGTTGCAGAGACAAGTGAAGAATTTATGGATCGTTATTTTAATGGAGAAGAGTTCTCTATCGAAGAAATTCGTGCAGCTATGCGTACAGAAGTAATGGACGGAACAATTGTACCGGTAGCGATGGGATCAAATATACAGGCTCAGGGTGTTGCGAATCTTTTGTCTGATATTGTTCGCTTCTTCCCAAGTCCGGATAAAAGAACTTGTGTTGGTATTAATCGTACAACGAATGATATTTTTGAGGCTAATTATGAATTTTCAAAAGCAAAAACAGCTTATGTATTTAAAACTATGGTAGATCCATTTATTGGAAAATATTCATTTATTAAAGTATGCTCCGGAGTATTAAAAGGAGATGATGTATTATATAATCCTAATTCAGACGCAGAAGAAAAACCTGGTAAGCTTTACGTTATGTGTGGAAATAAACCAACCGAAGTATCAGAATTGTTTGCAGGCGATATAGGAGCAGTTGCAAAGCTTTCTAATACAGCTACCGGAGATACACTTGCTACAAAAAATACACAAGTACTGTATCCGAAGACAGATTATTCTGTACCTTATACATATATGAGATATCGTGTAAAAAATAAAGGTGATGAAGACAAAGTATCTCAGGCAATATCCAGAATGATGGCAGAGGATGTAACATTAAAAGCTGTTAATGACAGTGAAAATCATCAGTCTCTGTTGTATGGTATGGGCGAGCAGCATTTGGAAATTGCTGCAAGCAAGATTGCTGCAAGATATAAAGTAGAAATCACATTAGAAACACCAAAAGTAGCATTTCGCGAGACAATCAAAAAGAATTCCGATGTGGATTCAAAGTACAAAAAACAATCAGGTGGACATGGTCAGTACGGACATGTAAAGATGAGATTTAGCCCATCCGGAGATCTTGAGACACCATTCGTATTCGAAGAAGAAGTTGTAGGAGGAGCTGTTCCAAAGAACTTCTTCCCGGCAGTAGAAAAAGGATTGCAGGAATCTGTATTAAAAGGACCTTTAGCAGGATATCCTGTTGTTGGAGTTAAAGCAGTTTTATATGATGGTTCTTATCATCCTGTAGATTCATCAGAGATGGCTTTCAAAACAGCTACAATCCAGGCATTTAAGAAAGGATTTATGGAAGCAGGTCCGGTTCTTCTTGAGCCAATTGCATCCTTGAAAGTAACAGTTCCTGATAGTTACACAGGAGATGTTATGGGAGATTTGAATAAACGAAGAGGTAGAGTGCTTGGTATGAATCCTGTTGCAGGAGGTAAACAGGTAATCGAAGCAGATATTCCGATGACAGGGCTGTTTGGTTATTGTACAGTGCTTCGTTCCATGACAGGTGGAAGAGGAAATTACGAATATACATTTTCTAGATATGAGCAGGCTCCTTCAGATGTTCAGGAGAAAGAAATTGCAGCAAGAGCACAGGAAGCATAATATAAAAGAAGATCATAAAAATAGTAGAAGGGAGTGGCACTATGGAAGTGAGCCACTCCCTTCCATAGTGTAAAAAAGTTTATAAAATAAGATTGTACACTTATAAATACGTTTTATCTGTATAAAATCATTGTACTTTCAATATAAAAGTGCTATAATTCATCTACTGTTCAGATAGATGAAATCTAAAGAAAAAAGTAGAGGAAAAGAAAAATGAAGATTGTCATTATTGGTGATGGGAAGGTTGGGTATAAGCTTGCAAAAGCTCTTTCCGCAGAAGAATATGATGTTGTTTTGATTGACAGTAACGAAGAAAAACTAATGGAGGCAATGAATCGACTGGATATTATGTGTATTCCTGGTGAGGGAGGAAATGCAGAAGTGCAAAAAAACGCCGGTGTACCGGAGGCGGATCTGGTAATTGCCTGTACTTCAACAGATGAGTGCAATATGCTTAGTTGTCTCATTGCAAGAAGGATTGGTGCAAAACATACTATTGCGCGAGTGAGAAATCCAATTTATTATAAACAGATTGACTTGCTTAAAGAAGACTTACGATTAAGTATGGCAGTAAATCCAGAACTTGCAGTAGCCGGAGAAATTTCACGTGTACTTTTGTTCCCTGATGCCAGTAAGGTTGAAACATTTGTAAAAGGTAGAGTAGAACTTGTTGAATTTCTTATCGGTAAGGGGAATAAGCTTGCAGGTATGTCTCTTGCGGAGATTAATAATCAGTATCAGATTAAAGTATTAGTCTGTGCGGTAGAACGAGGATCCGATGTGTTTATTCCAGACGGAGAATATGTAATTCAAGAAGGAGATCGTCTTCATGTGGCAGCTTCGCATAAGGAAATTGGACTGTTTTTTAAAGTGTTTGGAAGTCGAAGAAGCAAAATTAAAAAAGTTCTAATCTGTGGCGGCGGAAGTGTAAGCTATTATCTTGCATTACAATTATGCGGATTGGGAATGCAGGTGAAGATTATTGAGTTGAATAAAAAAAGATGTGAAGATTTGTGCGAGATGCTCCCAAAAGCTACTATCATTTGTGGAGATGCAACAGACCATGATCTGCTCATGGAGGAAGGCGTTCAAGATGCAGACGCATTTGTAGCTCTGACTGGTATGGATGAAGAAAACATCATTTTGTCATTATTTGCAAAGAGTCAGAATGTAGGAAAAATTATAACAAAAGTAAATGAAGATCAACGTGCACAGATGGTAGAGGATTATGGGATTGACAGTATTGTATCTGCAAAAACAGTCACTGCGGATGTTATCTTAAGTTATGTTCGGGCACGAAAAAATTCACAGGGAAGTGCAAATGTAGAAACAATGTATCGGCTTATTGATGAAAAAGTTGAAGCATTGGAGTTTATCGTTAAGAAAGAAACTCGTTATACAAATGTTCCATTAAAAGAATTACAATTAAAGAGTAATAACCTAATTGCATGTATTGCACGTAAACGAAACATTATTATCCCTAACGGAGATGATTCTATTCAGGTGGGAGATAATGTAATCGTAATTACAATGGAAAGACAAATCCGCGATATTGAGGATATTTTGTTGTAGGTGTTGATATGAATAAGAAAATGATAATGTATATATTAGCAAAAATGGTGGGAGTAGAGGGCATTGTGCTATTGCTCCCGGCAGTTATATCTTTGATATATGGGGAAAAAAGTGCTTTTTGTTTTCTGATAGTAAGTGCAGTGTTGATATTGATATATTTTTTGCTGGGAAGAAAAGTTCCTAAGAACAAAAGAATATATGCAAAGGACGGATTAGTAATTGTTGGTGCGGCATGGATTTTATGGTCACTCTTTGGTGCTGTCCCATTTTATATAAGCGGAAGCATTCCAAATTATCTGGATGCATTTTTTGAAACAGTATCTGGATTTACAACAACAGGTTCTACGATATTAACAGATATTGAAGTCCTTCCAATGGGAATGTCTTTCTGGAGAAGTCTGACACATTGGATTGGTGGAATGGGTGTACTGGTCTTTGTTATGGTACTGACATCTCTTGATGATGATGATTCTATGCACTTAATGAGAGCGGAGGTTCCAGGTCCGGAAGCAGATAAACTTGTGCCAAAAGCAAGATATACTGCAAGAATTTTATATGCAATGTATTTTGTATTGACAGCGGCAGAAGTTATATTTTTAATGTTCGGAGGAATGAATTTCTTTGATGCATTATTACACGCATTTAGTACTGCCGGGACAGGTGGTTTTTCCAATAAAAATAGCAGTGTTGCGTATTATGACAGTGCTTATATTGATGGTGTAGTTACAGTGTTTATGATCTTATTTGGAGTTAATTTTAATTTATATTTTCTCCTTCGTCTAAGAAATTGGAAAGAAGCATTAAAAAACGAAGAGCTGCATGCATATCTTGGAATTATTGCAGGTTCCATAGCTATTATTAGTTTAAATATTGTGGGAATGTACGGAAATATTTTACATGCATTCCGATATGCATCATTCCAGGTAGCAGCAATTATTACTACAACAGGATTTTGTACAGCAAATTACAATCTGTGGCCAGAACTGTCTAAAACAATATTGCTGTGTCTTATGATTATTGGTGCATGCGCCGGATCTACAGGCGGTGGAATTAAAGTTTCACGATTATTAATTATGTTAAAAAGCATAAAAAAACAAGTAAAAAACATGTTGCATCCAAAGGCAGTTACGATTGTAAAAGTGAACGGAAAGAAAATAAATGAAAGTACTATGAAAGGTGTATATATTTATTTTATATGCTATATAATGATACTGATGGCATCAGTATTACTTGTTTCTATTAATAATTTTGATTTTGCAACAACATTTAGTTCTGTGCTTACAACTTTAAATAATGTTGGGCCAGGTATTTCACAAATCGGTCCGGTTGAAAACTTCTACAAGTTTTCGGCATTATCTAAAATCGTTTTTTGCATGGATATGTTACTTGGAAGATTAGAAATATTCCCATATTTATTGTTATTATCGCCAGAACTTTGGAGAAGACGATTCTAATAGTAGTTAAATGACAAGCTTAGTTGGATAAAGGCAGGAGAGAAAAAATGAAAAAAGGAAAATGGAAGCTGGCATCGGTAGTAGCAGTGCTGATTCTGGCAGGATTATATTATTATATAGCATTACCGGCAATTAATATTCATGCAACAGAGATATGGATGTTCATGCTGATCGTAGTAGTTTTAATAGGAGCGGTTTATCTTGCAAAGAGAAAGCCTACAAAGTTTGAAATGAAAAGATTGTTAGGCTTTAAGATTATTGCCGGAATTTTAATTTTGCTTCTTGCAGTTTATTTAATCGGCAGTTTGTTGTCCTCGCCAATTGTAAACGCAAAGAAATATCAGAAATTATTGAAAGTAGAGACCGGGAAATTTACTACAGATGTAGAAGAATTATCATTTGATCAGATTCCTTTGTTAGATAAAGACTCTGCAACGATTCTTGGAAATCGTAAAATGGGAAGTATGGTGGATATGGTTTCACAGTTTGAGGTTGATGATCTTTATAGCCAGATTAACTATAAGGATCAGCCTGTTAGAGTATCTCCGCTTCGTTATGCAAGTTTAATTAAATGGTTTACGAATCAAAAAGAAGGAATTCCGGCATATATTCGCATCGATATGGCAACACAAAACACTGAACTTGTCAAATTAAGCGAAGGTATGAAGTATACAACCAGTGATCATTTTAACAGAAATATTTATCGTCATTTGCGTTTTAATTATCCGACTTATATTTTTAATGAATTAAGCTTTGAGGTGAATGATGAGGGAGTTCCATATTGGATCTGTCCCGTTAAACAATATAACATTGGGTTGTTTGGCGGCGTAACAGTAGGAAGAGTTGTCCTTTGTAACGCAATTACAGGAGAAACACAGGATTATGCAATAGAAGATGCACCAGAATGGATAGACCGGGCTTATTCTGCTGATTTACTTGTGGAATTATATAATTATCATGGAACTCTAAAACATGGATACTTTAATAGTATTTTAGGACAGAAAGATTGCTTGATGACAACAAGTGGATATAATTATCTGGCAATTGATGATGATGTCTGGGTATATACAGGTGTAACATCTGTCAGCGGAGATCAATCTAATGTTGGTTTTGTTCTTATGAATCAACGTACTATGGAAACAAAATTTTATGAAGTGGAAGGCGCAACAGAAGATTCGGCAATGTCTTCTGCTGAAGGCCAGGTACAGAATCTGAAATATAAGGCTACATTTCCGTTGCTTTTAAATATTTCCAGCGAGCCGACATATTTTATTGCTTTAAAGGATGATGCCGGACTTGTGAAAAAATATGCGATGGTTAATGTTCAAAAATACCAAATTGTTGCAATAGGCGATACGGTAAGTGCCTGTGAAGATGCATATGTTCAATTAATGTATGAAAATGGTATTAAAGTTAAAGATGAAAACGTTAAAGAAACAGAATCTATTTCGGGAAAAATAACAAAAATTGTGCAAGGTGTAGTGGATGGAAATTCTCATTACTATATGATGTTAGAAAAATCAGATGAGATTTTTGATATTTCAGTTATAGATTATATTGATGTGATTAAATACAATGTTGGAGATGAAATTACATTAGAATATCAGGAAGGAAAACAAACAAATACCGTAATTAATATTAAATAAAAATAACAATGAAAAATCCTGCAAGAAAAATTCTTGCAGGATTTTTTTGACCGATTAGCTGGTCATGATAAATTGTAATTCATTCTATCCGAAAGGATTAACATAAAACCTTATATGCCGGATCATCAATATTAGGAATATCTTCTTTGGATGCACTGACACTTACAAAGAACTCGATATTGTTCGTAGCAGAAATTTTATCCAGTTTCTGAAGAAAATCTGGAAGGCTGTTGAGCGTGATATCTGCCTGTTTTAATGCTCCATCGATGAAGATCGTATCAATATCATGATTACCTGCAACCATACCATATAAGAATCCAACCAATTCTTCTAATGTCTCGATATCTTTGTAATCATCCATACAAATTGCACGAACATTAAAGTCTACACTGTATGTATCTCTGTGACTTTTTTTGATTAATACAACGTTACCGTTAGAAGTTTTAACCTTCTCATTCGCAAGTTCAATGATTTGCTGTGTTTTTCCGCTACCTTTCGGACCTGTGATTAAATTTACCATGGCAATTCTCTCCTTTATGTAGAAAAATTTTTGAGTATTAATCTGCTCAAATCTCTTATAACTATTATACACCAAAGGGGTATTATGAACAACAAAAAAACATAAAAGTTCAAAAAAATCTTGAAATATTTATCGGCGAGTGGTATTCTTGTCTACAGTGCTATAAGGCACTAAACTCAGGAGAGTCTCTTCAAAAAATCTAAAGGAAGAGCGCCGAAGGTGTACGCAGCAATTTGCTGTTAATCTCTCAGGCAAAAGGATGGAGGAATATAAACATGTTTGAGCAAATCAACAACTTTATCACATGGTTTGATGGGGTCGTATGGGGACTTCCATTGATCATTCTAATCCTGATTACAGGATTTCTTTTAACAGTTCGATTAGGGCTATTGCAGGTAAGACATCTTGGAAAAGCCTTAAAATTCATGGTGAAAAATGAAGATGACGGACATGGGGAAGTAACAAGTTTTGGAGCTTTGTGTACTGCATTGTCAGCAACTATTGGAACCGGTAATATTGTCGGTGTAGCAACAGCAATTGCAGCCGGAGGACCCGGAGCATTGTTTTGGATGGTAGTTGCAGCCTTTTTTGGAATGGCTACAAAGTATGCAGAAGGCCTGCTGGCTATTAAATATCGTACGATAGATGAAAATGGTCATGTCCTGGGTGGACCATTTTACTATATCGAAAATGGTATGGGAAAACAGTGGAGATGGCTAGGTAAGATATTTGCCTTTTTCGGAGCAGGTGTTGGATTATTCGGAATTGGAACTTTTACACAGGTAAATGGTATTGCATCCGCAATTAAGAATTTCTTTGACCCGGATATGCTTCATACAGTCAATTTGTTTGGTGGAACATATTCTTGGGCAACAGTTATTTCATGCCTTGTGCTTACAGTTTGTGTAGGTTTGGTTGTAATCGGAGGAATCCAGCGTATTTCAAAAGTTTCACAGATTGTTGTTCCATTTATGGCAGTATTATATGTGGCACTCGCTTTGATTATTATGGTTACACACATTACAGCTATTCCGGGTGCAATCGTGACAATAGTAAAATCAGCATTTACAGGAAGTGCACTTGCAGGTGGAGTAATGGGTACAATGGTTGTAGCAATGCAGAAAGGTATCGCAAGAGGTATCTTTTCAAATGAATCAGGTCTTGGTAGTGCACCAATCGCAGCAGCTGCAGCACAAACAAAAGAACCTGTACGTCAGGGACTTGTTTCCATGACAGGAACATTTATTGATACAATTGTAATTTGTACAATGACAGGTCTTTCTATTGTAATAACAGGAACTTGGAATACAGGTCTTGAAGGTGTCGAGATTACAACAGCTGCATTCCAGCAGGGCTTACCATTTCCACCTATATTTGCATCCTTTGCATTAATGCTTTGTCTTGTATTTTTTGCATTTACAACAATTCTAGGATGGGACTATTACGGTGAAAGATGTTTGGAATATTTGTTTAACCGTAACCAAAAAGCAGTAAAGACTTATCGCTGGTTATATATTTTATGTGTATTTTTTGGACCATATATGACAGTTGCAGCAGTATGGAATATCGCAGATATTTTCAATGCATTAATGGCATTTCCAAACTTAATTGCACTTTTAACATTAAGTGGAGTTGTTGTGAAGGAAACAAAAGACTATTTCAATCGAATGAATGCCTAGATAAATGACTTGACTTCTATATAAATAGTTCTTATAATAAAGAAGAATATTGTAAAAACGAAGATAAGAATTAGTAGAAGAAGAAAGTCTTACAGAGAACTGCCGGTTGGTGCAAGGCAGAAGATGGAATTCTTTGAACTCATCTTGGAGTTCTTCTGTTGAATCATGTAGTAGACAGAAGCGGGCATTCCCGTTATAGAATATAATGAGTGCATCCGACATGACATTATAGAGAGTGTTGGATGAATAAGAGTGGTACCACGGAAGTAAGCCTTTTCGTCTCTTGATAATGGAGATGAAAAGGCTTTTATTTTATATGAAAGGTAGGAATAATAATGTCACAGAAAATTGTGTATAATCACAAAGCCGTTGAGAAAAAATGGCGTGAAAAATGGGAAGAAAATCCGGTAAATCCTAGAATGGATGATAACGGAAATAAAAAGCAAAAATATTACTGTCTGGATATGTTCCCATATCCATCTGGAAATGGTCTTCATGTAGGACATTGGAGAGGATATGTAATCTCTGATGTATGGAGCCGTTATAAATTGCAGCAGGGATATTATATCGTTCATCCAATGGGATGGGATGCATTTGGTCTTCCGGCAGAAAATTATGCAATTAAAATGGGAACTCACCCTGCAATATCAACAGAAGCAAATATTACAAATATCAAACGTCAGATCAATGAAATTGCTGCATTGTATGATTGGGATATGGAAGTAAATACAACAGATCCTAATTTCTACAAATGGACACAGTGGATTTTTGTTCAGATGTTCAAAAAAGGGTTGGCTTATGAGAAGGAATTTCCAATCAACTGGTGTCCTTCATGTAAAACAGGTTTAGCAAATGAAGAAGTTGTTAATGGAAAGTGTGAGCGTTGTGGAGCAGAGGTAACGAAGAAAAATCTGCGTCAGTGGATGCTGAAGATTACAGCTTATGCAGATCGTCTTCTGAATGATCTTGATAAACTCGATTGGCCTGAAAAAGTAAAGAAGATGCAGGCTGACTGGATTGGAAAATCTTACGGAGCAGAAGTTGATTTTCCAATTGATGGAAGAGACGAGAAAATTACTGTTTATACAACAAGACCAGATACTCTCTACGGAGCAACATTTATGGTACTTGCCCCAGAACATGAATTAGCTGCATCATTAGCTACATCTGAAACAAAAGAAGCAGTAGAGAAATACATTTATGACTCTTCTATGAAATCAAATGTAGATCGTATGCAGGACAAAGAAAAAACCGGAGTATTTACAGGAAGCTATGCAATTAATCCATTAAATGGAGCAAAGACACCAATCTGGTTGTCAGATTATGTTCTTGCAGATTATGGTACTGGTGCAATTATGTGCGTACCTGCACATGATGATCGTGATTTTGCATTTGCTACAAAATTTGGTATTCCAATTGTTCAGGTTATTGCAAAAGACGGACAAGAAATTGAAAATATGACAGAGGCATATACAGAGGCTGTCGGAACAATGATCAACTCTGGAGAATGGAATGGCATGGAATCAGCTGTGCTGAAAAAAGAAGCCCCACATATCATTGAAGAGCGCGGTATCGGACGAGCTACTGAAAACTTCAAATTACGTGACTGGGTATTCTCACGTCAGCGCTACTGGGGAGAACCTATTCCAATCATCCACTGTCCAAAATGTGGTAACGTTCCAGTTCCAGAAGAAGAACTTCCACTTCGTTTGCCAGATGTAGAATCTTATGAACCTACAGGAACAGGTGAATCACCACTGGCAGCCATTGATGAGTGGGTAAACTGTAAGTGTCCTGTATGTGGCGCAGATTCAAAACGTGAAACAAATACTATGCCTCAGTGGGCAGGTTCGTCATGGTATTTCCTTCGTTATGTAGATAATCATAACGATAAAGAACTGGTTTCAAGAGAAAAAGCGGATGAAATGCTTCCGGTAGATATGTATATTGGAGGAGTAGAGCATGCTGTATTACACTTGTTATACTCTAGATTCTATACAAAATTCTTAAATGATATCGGAGTCGTTGATTTTGATGAACCTTTCCATAAATTATTTAACCAGGGAATGATCACAGGTAAGAATGGAATCAAAATGAGTAAATCAAAAGGTAATGTCGTATCACCGGATGATCTTGTGCGTGACTATGGATGTGACTCATTAAGAATGTATGAACTGTTTGTAGGACCACCTGAGTTAGATGCAGAATGGGATGATAGAGGAATCGATGGTGTAAACCGTTTCTTGAAACGACTCTGGAATTTATTGATGGATAGTAAAGAAGCCAATGTTGAAGCTACAAAAGAGATGGTAAAACTTCGTCACAAACTTGTATATGATATTACATCTCGTCTTGAAACATTTAGCTTAAATACTGTTATTTCAGGATTTATGGAGTATAATAACAAATTTATCGATCTTGCCAAGAAGACGGGTGGAATTGACAAAGAAACATTGGAAACAATTGCTGTATTACTTTCACCATTTGCACCACATTTTGCAGAAGAAATGTGGGAGCAGCTCGGACATACAGAAACAATCTTCAAAGCAGGCTGGCCTGTATATGATGAAAAAGAAATGGCAGATGACGAAATAGAAGTTCCTGTACAGATTAATGGAAAAACAAGAGCTGTTATTTCTATTCCGGCAGATGCATCTAAGGAAGATGCAATTGCAGCTGGTAAAGAAGCCGTTGCAGATAAATTGACAGGAACAATTGTAAAAGAAATTTATGTTCCTAAGAAAATCATTAACATTGTAATGAAATAAATAATAAAAACAGATAATACCTACAACTCTCGCTTATATAAAGTGAGAGTTGTTTTTTTATATATTAGGAAAGCAATTTCCTAATATATAAAAACCGCTCCGCTAAGGATGCACACTGCAACGTACAATGTAGGTATCGCAAGCGACCGCCGCAGGCATAAGTATATGCAAAGCACATTCATTATTCTATATATATAAGTAAATATGTAACATAAGCTAAAAAATTGAATATAATCATCTTGAAAACTTCATAAATCTTGTCAAATACACCAAAAATGTAAAAAAAACAATATTTTTTGCAAGAAAAGGTTGAAGAAAAATCAAAAATCGTATACACTACTATTTAGTTAGTGAAAAAATTGGAGGATACAAAGATGACGGCGTACAAAAATTTAAGCGTAGAAGAATTAAAAGAATTAAAGACAAAGTTAGATGCAGAATTTGAAGAGGTAAAAGCCAGAGGATTGAATCTGGATATGTCTCGTGGTAAACCATCTGCAGAACAGTTGAACCTGTCTATGGGAATGATGGATGTATTGACAAGTGATACTGATTTAATCTGTCAGGAAGGTGTTGATTGTAGAAACTACGGAGTATTAGATGGAATCGCAGAAGCAAAACAGCTTCTTGCTGATATGATGGAAGTACCTAAACAAAATATTATCATCTTTGGAAATTCTAGCTTGAATGTTATGTATGATCAGATTGCACGTTCAATGACTCACGGAGTTCTTGGAAGTACACCATGGGCAAAATTAGATAAAGTAAAGTTCCTTTGTCCAGTACCAGGATATGACAGACATTTTGCAATTACAGAACATTTTGGAATTGAGATGATTAATGTTCCTATGACTGCTACTGGTCCGGATATGGATGTTGTTGAAAAACTGGTTGCAGAAGACGATGCAATCAAGGGAATCTGGTGTGTACCAAAATATTCTAATCCACAAGGAATTACATATTCAGATGAAACGGTACGTCGTTTTGCAAGATTGAAACCAGCAGCAGAGGATTTCCGTATTTATTGGGATAATGCGTATGGTATTCATCATTTATATGAAGATAAACAAGATCAGCTGATTGAAATTTTGGAAGAGTGTGAGAGAGCAGGAAATCCAAACCTTGCATATAAATTCTCATCTACATCAAAAATCAGTTTTCCGGGATCAGGAATTGCTGCAATTGCTTCATCCGATGAAAATCTTGCAGAAATCCGCAAACAGATGCAGGTTCAGACAATTGGTCACGATAAGGTAAATCAGCTTCGTCACGCCAGATTCTTCGGAGATATTAATGGGATGGTAGCACACATGAAAAAACATGCTGATATACTCCGTCCAAAATTTGATGCAGTACTTGAAACTCTTGATAGAGAACTTGGTGAATTAGAAATCGGATCATGGATTGCACCACGAGGCGGTTATTTCATCTCCTTCGATTCAATGGAGGGATGTGCAAAAGCAATTGTCGCAAAAGCAAAAGAAGCTGGTCTTGTTATGACAGGAGCAGGAGCAACATTCCCATATGGTAAAGATCCAAAAGATAGCAATATCCGTATTGCCCCTTCATACCCAACACTTGAAGATTTGAAAGTGGCCGCAGAAATCTTTGTATTGAGTGTTAAGATTGTCAGTGTTGATAAATTACTTGGCAATTTATAAAATATTGTTTTATCTCAGTCGAGAAGACTCCCACCTCTTCAGGTGGTGAGTAATAACAAATTTGTCTCAGTGGGAGTCCAATCTCCGACTGAGATAAACGCTCCGCGAGGATGCGCAGTGATTCTGATAGGAATATGTCAGCTTCGCTGACCAGAATCACGCGCCAAGTCTCACGGACGTTCGACTTGATTTATGTAAGCCAAATTTATTTATTGTTGAAAAGCAGTTCTTAAGTCGCAGAACTGCTTTTTCTTTATTTTATGATATTCTTTTAAAATAATGAAGAAAAGTGGTTAAGAATATGATAATATAAGAACATTGGAGGCACGATAATATGCTTAAGAGAAAAGAAATGAAAAAGCGTGCAAAGCAGGTTGTAAAGAAACACTATTGGCTGTTACTTATCCTTTGTCTTGGAATGGCACTGTTTGGCACCGAATTTTCATCTACATTAAATTTTGTTCGAACAGAACGAACAGAAATGGATAGCAAAACAAAAGAAAATAAAAACGCTATTCAATATAATTCAAGATTAGCATTAGATGATATATTAAATGATGCATTAGATGGACATATTGATGAGGCCTATAAACTGGCAAATAATCTTAAATTAGAAGAAATTACGCAAAACAGTACAGTTCAAAAAGGAATTGTGCTTGGAAGAAGCAGGGGAATACTGGCTGATTTAGTAAATAATATTACTTCAGGTTATTTCCTTGTAGTATTGCTTAGTGCAATAGAAAGTCTTGGATTGTCAAAAAATATTATAATTGCACTTTTTATAATATTATCCGCTATTGTGCTATTTTTAGTATGGATGTTTATCAAAAATGTACTTCAGACAATTCTTAGAAGAATGGTTCTGGAATGCAGATTATACGATAAAGTACCTTTTCAAAGAATTTTATTTCTGGCAAAAGTAAAGAAGTGGTGTAAAGTAGCGGTAACATTGGCGATGAAAGTATTATTTCAGACTCTTTGGGCATGCACTATTATCGGAGGCGTTATCAAACGATATTCGTATTATCTGGTTCCCTATATTGTAGCAGAAAATCCAGATATTGGTTGGAAAGAAGCAATTACATTATCTCGAAAAATGATGGGGGGATACAAGTGGGAATGCTTTAAATTGGAAATGTCTTTTTTATTATGGGATATGGCAGGCTTTTTGACATTAGGAATATCGGATTTGTTTTATACAAATGCATATAAGATTGTAACGTATACAGAGTTTTATGTCCAAGTAAGACTTTTGGCAAAAAAGAATTGCGTTAAGGGAATAGAATTACTTAATGACTTATATTTATATGAAAAAGCGGATGCATTAACATTGGATGAGGCGTATATAGATGTTTTATTTATGGATTATTATTTGCCGAAGAAGACGGAGCATTTGAAGGGAATTAAGGGATTTATGGCGCGAAATCTTGGAATTACACTTTATCCAAGGAAAGAAGAGCTTCAACTTGAGAAAATGCAATATGAGGATGCAAAATTCCGGTTGATGCAGGACGCTTTGACAGGAAAAGGATATCCATCAAGATTGTTTCCTATTCCTGAAAAGGAAAAAGATGTAAAGGCCGGACATATTAACTATATGCGAAGATATTCACCAATCTCTTTGATATTGATATTTTTTGCTTTTTGTGTCACAGGATGGATATGGGAAGTAAGCCTTCATTTGGTAGCAGACGGAACATTTGTAAATCGTGGAATGTTGCACGGACCATGGATTCCTATCTATGGTGCTGGAAGCTTATTGATCCTTACATTATTATATCGCTTGCGTAGGAGACCGATACTGGAGTTTACAGCAATTGTAATACTTTCGGGGATAATTGAATATATGACATCGTATTATACAGAATGTTTGTTTAATGGGAAAAAATGGTGGGATTATCAAGGGTACTTTTTAAATCTAGATGGTAGAATTTGTGCAGAGGGTCTTTTAACCTTTGGCATAGGGGGAATGATTCTTGTATATCTGATAGCTCCAATGTTAGATAATTATTTAAGAAAAATGAAAACACAAATTGCAGTTCCGTTATGTGTTATTCTTTTAAGTTTATTTATGATAGACCAAGCATATTCTTTTATAAACCCGAATACCGGTCATGGAATTACCGATTATGTCAGTAAAACATACATAAAAACGAATAGCTCAGTCAGGGGTTAAAAACTGACTGAGCTTATTTTATCTAAGAGGATACTCTAATAGATCGAGTACAGAGTTACGAATAATATAATTATAAGCGGCGTGAACCTCTTCACCTGAAAAAGGTGTGTCCTGACAAATCCAGTATTTCAAAGAATCTGCTAATCCAAAAGTATAGAAACGAGCGATAGCTTCAATAGTAAGAATAGCCAGCTTATCAGGGGCTTTTAATGGATATTTTGATAAAATTTGTAAGAATAAATGATAAATATAGTCGCTCATTAATTCCTCAAATGAATTCTGTCCTGTTATTTCGTATGCTTTTCGATAAAAGGCATGGTCTTTTTCCAGGCAGTTGCATAATAAACGAAAGATATCTTCTTCCATATTATTATCAATCAATACTTGAATCTTATCTTTAATTTCTGTTTTTAATATCCATTCCAAAACTTCATATTTATCTTGAAAATGTTTATAAAAAGTAGGACGGATAACACCAGCCCCATCAGTGATCATTTTAATTGTAATTTTTTCAAAAGGAATCTGAAGAACCAGCTCTCTGAAGGATGCAGTAAGCAGGTCTTTAGTCAGTTCTTTCTTGTCTTCCATATCAAATAACTCTCCTTCAAAAAATATCAAATATCAAATAATTCAGCCCTTTAATGTTTTCATCTGAGATATAAGTATAACACATCTTTCTTAAAATAAAAATCCTGTTTTTTCAAAAATCAATTATAGAATGTGGATACAAATAATTCAAAATGTACCTTGATTTATAACAGTTTTAAGAAAATTGTCCTTTCTGTGTTACATATTTAAAGGACTGAATATTACATATGGATAATATCTTCTGATACAATAAGCACATCAAGAAGAAGGGAGCGAAAATTGTGAGTTTACTAGAGATTATTCTGATTTCGATTGGATTAACAATGGATGTTTTCGCATATGCTTTATCGAAAGGCGCGATGATGTCAGAAATCAGAAAAAAGAATTTATTGAAGATCTGCAGTATATTTACTCTTTGGCAGGTTATCAGTATGATACTGGGAAATCTGTTGACAAATATTCCTTTCGCAGCAAAATTGGGAATGGATGTAGGTCATAATTCAAATACATTTTCCGTTTTAATTTTTCTTGGTCTTGGAATCTATATGATTGTGAAAGCAATTAAAGAAAAACCAGTCGAAGAAAAAAAAGATGAGATAATTTCAGCAAAACAAATCGTTGTATGGGCCTGTATTACAAGTATAGATGCCTTTATTGCAGGGATCGGGTTTGGCTTTCTAGAAACAGATTTCTTATTACTGGTATTTATTATTGGGATTACCACAATATCAATGGTCATTATCGGTATGTATATTGGTTATTGGATGGGATGTCAGTTTAGAAGGACTGCTGTAACAATCGGGGGCTGTATTTTACTTTTTGGTGCTGTTGAATTTATTATTCGCACACTGTATTAATGTAAAAGTAATATTTCTAATTGGTTTTATACTAAAAGATAAAGGAAAGGTGAAAGAAATGGCAACAATTAAACATCAGGCAGCAAGAGCTGCATTTGGAGCTGCAGCAGACGTAACATTAAAATATTTGAATAAAGATCCTGAAAAGCGAGAGAAGAGTCTTTTGAAAATTGTAGATTTAACAGAGAGCTTCGCAAAAGATCGTTTCAAACCAGAATCATATGAGGCAGCAAAGGCAATGATTCGTGACAAGGACAGTAAATGGATGCAGTATGTTAATCGGATTTTTGACGAAGTAAGTCCAAATGTAATCAAAAAAACAGCAATGAATCTTGGATTTGAAGCAATGTTGAGTGGAACAAAGATTATGCATGAAATGCGCGAAAAATATCAGTGCAATATTCCATGGCTCCTTTTAATAGATCCAACAAGTGCTTGTAATTTACATTGTACCGGATGTTGGGCAGCCGAATATGGTCATACAATGTCTTTAACTTATGATGAACTGGACAGTATTATCACACAAGGAAAAGAATTAGGCATTTATCTCTATATGTATACAGGTGGAGAGCCGCTTGTGCGTAAAGCAGATATTATTAAATTATGCGAAAAACATAACGATTGTGCTTTCCATGCATTTACAAATGGTACTTTAGTCGATGATGCATTTTGTGAAGAAATGGATCGAGTTGGTAATCTTTCATTATCAATCAGTCTGGAAGGCTATGAAGAAGTAAATGATGGAAGACGTGGACAAGGTGTGTTTGATAAAGTTATGAAAGCCATGGATACTTTGAAAGCCCACGGACAAATATTCGGTACATCTATATGCTATACAAGAGCCAATATTGACACTGTTACATCTGATGAATTTCTTGATATGATTATCGACAAAGGGTGTCGTTATGCATGGTATTTCCATTATATGCCAGTTGGGAATGAGGCAGCAGTAGAATTACTTCCAACAAAAGAACAGAGAGAATATATGTATCATAGAATTCGAGAGATTCGAGGTAAGGAAGGCGGCAAACAGATTTTTGCATTTGATTTCCAAAATGATGGCGAATTTGTAGGCGGTTGTATCGCAGGTGGACGTAACTACTGTCATATCAATCCAAACGGGGATGTTGAACCATGCGTATTTATTCATTATTCAGGTGCAAATATTAAAGAATTAAGTCTTCTGGATGCATTGAGACAGCCATTATTTATGGCATATCGCGAGGGTCAGCCATTTAATAATAATCATCTTCGTCCATGTCCAATGCTGGAGAATCCGGAGAAGTTACGAGAAATGGTAGAAAAGACAGGCGCAAAATCGACAGATATGCAGTCTCCTGAAAATGTAGAACATTTATGTGCAAAATGCGATGCTTATGCAGCAGAGTGGAAAGAGAAAGCAGAAGAGCTTTGGAATAATAACAAAAAGTAATTTAAAAAATAAAAATGAAATATAAAAAGAGCATGAAAATCTGATGAATTTGATTCGGATTTTCATGCTCTTTTCAAACTACATTTATTTCCTTAGAAGAACGTTTTCGGCTGAGTCAAAATTGATTTCACATGTTCTACTTCTTCCTGTGTCGCTTTTTCTGCAGGAACATAGTAACTCTTTTCGCGAGCTACCTGATAGAGCTTTTCCTGTGACATTTCACATTGATTGCGAATTTGCTTCAAACATTGTTTTAATTCTTTGTTTTCAGTCTGTGCAATCATCTCCCCAAACATTTTTAATTCGCCATTTACCCCAACAAGGGCATCATTTACCATTGCTTTTTCGTCCATTGAAACATTCCCTCCTTGTTTATAAAAATTTCATCAAATCCTGTTTATTCTTCATTGCAGAATCCGCAGCATCCTGAAATAATTTTTTTACTTTCGCATCTTCTGTCTGGGATGCGTAGTCGGTCATTTTACAATGTGTTGTTTCGTAGCCGCCAATCAGATGACGAAGATTTTGTAAATCCAAAATAGATAATTCTGACATAAATAACTCCTCCTTTATGCTTGTGATTACAAAAACGTAGTATGTTCAATTGAAAAGATCTTATACATTTCAGGGTATATTGCATTAGAAAATGACATATGCTAGAGCATGTCAGACATGGAGGAATGAAATGGAACCGAAAATAGGAATTGTAATTTAATGTAGCTTGCGATGGGAGTATTTATCAGGATATCTCTCTGCAGCCGGGAAGACATTTGGATCATATGCAGCAATCGAAAGAGAGAAGTGAAGTGAGTCATAAGATCATGGTAGAGCCAGGCAGCCAATTGAGAAACTATATCGGACAGAAATTGTATGTCAACAGTTATCACCATCAGTCCATTGAAAATTTGGGGAATGGATTGATTGCATGTGCGAGAGCTTCAGACAAAACGATAGAGGCACTGGAAATGATATAAAACGAGCGTTACATTATAACAATATGCTAATGTGACGCTCATTTGTCATCCTTTTAACCTAAATTATTTATTCTTTTTTAATTCCTGCATTTTCATAGCACGAACCTTTAATGGAAGTCCGAACAATGTAATGAATCCATCTGCATCATGGTGGTCATACAAATCACCTGTTGTAAAGCTTGCAAGAGACTCACTGTAGAGAGAGTATGGAGATGTTTCGCCGGCTTTGATGATATTACCTTTATACAGCTTGAATTTCACTTCACCCGTTACATATTCCTGTGTAACATCCATAAATGCCTGAATAGCTTCACGAAGTGGAGTAAACCATTTTCCTTCATATACAATCTGTGCAAATTTGTTTCCAAGATCTTTCTTTACTTCATATGTAGCACGATCAAGAACTAGTTCTTCCAGCTGTTCATGTGCAGCCATTAAAATTGTTCCACCAGGTGTCTCATATACACCACGAGATTTCATACCAACAACACGGTTCTCTACGATGTCGATGATACCGATACCATGTTTTCCACCGAGGCAATTCAGTTCTTTGATGATATCAGAAACTTTCATTTCTTTACCATTTACTGATTTTGGAACTCCGGCTTCAAATGTCATTGTTACATATTCGCCTTCATCAGGAGCTTTCTCCGGGGAAACTCCAAGTACAAGCAAATCATCGTAATTTGGTTCGTTTGCAGGATCTTCCAGTTCGAGACCTTCATGGCTGATATGCCATAAGTTACGGTCACGGCTATAACTGTGTTTTGCATCAAAAGGAAGATCAATTCCATGCTGCTGGCAATATGCAATTTCATCTTCACGTGACTGCATTGTCCATACATCCGTCATTCTCCATGGAGCAATAATTTTAATGTCAGGAGCAAGTGCTTTGATACCAAGTTCAAAACGAATCTGATCATTACCTTTTCCTGTTGCCCCATGACAGATAGCAACAGCACCTTCTTTACGTGCAATCTCAACTAATTTTTTTGCAATTGCAGGACGAGCCATAGAAGTTCCAAGCAGATATTTGTTTTCATATACAGCGCCGGCCTTTACACAAGGTACAATATAATTATCACAGAAATCATCTACAATGTTTTCAATATATAATTTAGAAGCTCCGGATAATTTTGCACGTTCATCTAATCCGTCTAATTCTTCTCCCTGTCCACAATCGATACAGCAACAGATTACTTCATAACCAAAATTTTCTTTTAACCATGGGATAATAGCAGTCGTGTCAAGACCACCAGAATATGCTAATACAACTTTTTCTTTACTCATTTTTATTACCTCCTAATACTTCTTCAGCAACTTAAAATTACTATACACCTATTTTTATAATTATGCAATAGAAAATATGTAAAAATTCATTTTAACAGTTAAATATACATTTTATTGTATAAACTGGTGAGAATATAAAGCAAATATACATAAAAGCAGTAAAAAGATACTTTATGGTATTGAGAAATGTTGTCCGGAAAAATTTTCTATGATAAAATTGTGGAAGGGAATAGAAAAGGAAGGAAACATACCTTATGGATAAAAAACTTGTAATTGGAATTTTAGCACATGTCGATGCCGGGAAGACAACGCTTTCAGAAAGCATGCTATATCAAAGCGGAAGTATCCGAAAGCTGGGGCGTGTTGATAAAGGAGATGCTTTTCTAGATACATATCAACTTGAAAGAGAAAGGGGAATTACGATTTTCTCTAAACAAGCTCAACTCTCTATCGGAGATTTAAAAATTACACTTTTGGATACTCCCGGACATGTAGATTTTTCAGCAGAGATGGAGCGGACACTCCAAGTATTGGATTATGCAATTCTTGTTATTAACGGAGCGGATGGCATTCAGGGACATACCGAAACCTTGTGGAGATTATTGGAACGTTACCAAATTCCTGTTTTCCTATTTATAAATAAAATGGACCAGGCAGGAACGAACAAAGATAAACTTATAAAAGAATTAAAAAAGCGATTAAATGAAAACTGTGTAGATTTCAGTTCCTCAGATATAGATGGGTTTAATGAATCTATAGCAGTATGTAATGAATATGTATTAGAGGATTTTCTGGAAAACGGAACAATTGAGACAGAACAAATTTCCAAAATGATTAAAAGAAGAGAACTGTTTCCATGTTACTTTGGATCTGCTTTGAAGATAATAGGTGTAGATGAGTTTATGCAAGGCATTGTAGAATATTCAGAATCAGTCGAGCTGTCAGATACTTCAACACAGCAGTTTGGTGCGAAAGTATATAAAATAAGCAGAGATGAACAAGGAAATCGACTTACATATATCAAAGTGACAAGTGGAAATATTAAAGTAAAAGATTTGCTGACAGGACAAAACAAACAAAAAGACGATAGGTGGGAAGAAAAAATAAACCAGATTCGTATTTATTCTGGCGCAAAATATGAAACCGTAAATCAGGCAGATAAAGGGACAATATGTGCAATTACAGGTCTTACTCAGACTTACCCGGGGGAAGGACTGGGAATAGAAAAGGATTCTGATATCCCGATTCTAGAACCTGTACTTACTTATCAAATTCTGCTGCCAGAGGATTGCGAAGTACATTCTATGTTGGAAAAACTTCGTCAATTAGAAGAGGAAGAGCCTTTATTACATATTATATGGAATGAAAAGTTGGGAGAAATCTATGCTCAATTGATGGGGGAAGTTCAGATTGAGGTGTTAAAAAGTTTAATATGGGAACGCTTTCATGTACGAGTGGAATTTGGCGTAGGAAATATTGTATATAAGGAAACAATTCGTCAATCCGTAGAAGGTGTTGGTCATTTTGAACCTTTAAGACATTATGCTGAAGTACACTTACTTTTGGAACCTGCAGAATCCGGAAGTGGATTACATTTTTTTACAAATTGTAGTCAGGATGAACTTGATTTAAACTGGCAACGACTAATTTTAACTCATCTTGAAGAGAAAGAGCATTGTGGTGTATTGACTGGTTCAGCAATTACTGACATGCATATTACATTAATAGCAGGTAGAGCACACCAGAAACATACAGAAGGAGGAGATTTTAGGCAGGCCACTTATCGTGCGGTGCGTCAAGGATTAAAAAAAGCTGAGAATGTTTTGCTTGAGCCCTATTATAGCTATAGATTAGAAATTCCAGCGGATATGGTCGGACGTGCAATGACAGATATTCAGCGAATGAATGGAACTTTTGACAGTCCAATGCTAGATGATGATATGGCAATTCTTAAAGGAAGTGCACCTGTTGTGACGATGCGTGATTATCAGACAGAAGTGATCAGCTATACAAAAGGGCGTGGACGTTTATCTTGTACTTTGGAAGGATATAAACCATGTCACAATCAAGAAGAAGTAGTAAAAGAAGTTGGATATGACTCAGAACGAGATTTAGACAATCCGACCGGTTCAGTATTTTGCGCACATGGAGCCGGGTTTGTTGTAAAATGGGATGAAGTAGAAAATTATATGCATCTGCAAAGCACTCTGGAATCAAAGGAATCTGTGGATGAAGAACTGATTTTCCCGACTGCGGCGGCACGTCGTGCATCGACATATCTGGAAATGACAGAAGAAGATCAAAAAGAGCTTGATGCGATGGTAGAAGCTTCACGGCGAAAAAGAGAAGCTGCACGGAAAAGTTATGCTTATCGAAAAGATTTTTCAAATGAGAAAATATCAGCAAATAGCAGTACAAAATCGTATTCTAATAAGAAGAAACAAAAGGAATATTTATTAGTAGATGGATACAATATTATATTTGCATGGGAAGAACTCAATGAACTGGCACAAGTAAATATGGATGCTGCCAGAGGGTGTTTACAAGATGTGTTGTGCAATTATCAAGGGATCAAAAAATGTGAATTAATATTAGTATTTGATGCTTATAAAGTAGAAGGTTTTCCTGGTGAAATACAGAAATATCATAATATACATGTTGTGTATACAAAAGAAGCTGAAACTGCAGATCAATATATTGAGAAAGTAGCTCATGAAATTGGAAGAAAATATCTTGTCACCGTTGCCACTTCAGATGGCACAGAACAAGTGATTATAAGAGGACAAGGCTGCCATCTCTTGTCTGCGAAAGAGTTAAAAGAAGAGGTTGAATTTGCTAATAAAGAATTAAGACAATATTATTCTGAAGAAACATCCCTCGAGAGAAACTATTTGTTTCAATATCTGGATAAAGATACAGCCAGGCAAATGGAAGATGTTCGATTGGGAATCAATATTTCAGGACAAAAAAAGAAAAAATAATACAACTACTTGACAAATAGAGAAATGTGAGTAAGAATTTGTAAGAGTAGAATTTAACAGAGTAAAGTGCAAAAGAAAAATATAATATAGAAGGAATGGATGGTGGGAATCCACAAACGGAGAATTGGTATGGATAGAAAGCAAATACTGAATGAGAAAAATCGAATAGTAATTAAAGTTGGGACAACAACAATTACTTATGAAGAAACAGGCAATATAAACCTGGATAAATTGGAAAAATTTGTAAGAGTATTAATTAATTTGAGGAATAAAGGAAAAGAAGTAATCGTTGTATCTTCCGGTGCAGTCGGAGTTGGTCGAAAGGCACTTGGTATGGAACACAAGCCTGAAACGGAGGCAGCAAAGCAAGCTTGTGCTGCAGTAGGACAAGGAAGATTAATGATGATTTATGAAAAATTATTTAACGAATATAGCCAACTGACAGCACAGGTTCTGTTGACGAAAGAATCTATCACAAATAAAGAATGTCGAAAGAATGCAAGGCAAACCTTTGATGAATTACTTCGAATGAATGTTGTACCAATCGTAAATGAAAATGATGCTATTTCAGTAGACGAGCTGGCATATGGCAATTTTGGTGATAACGACACACTTGCAGCAAATGTATCGGAACTTGTTGATGCAGATTTATTAATTCTTATGTCTGATATTGAGGGAATGTATACAGCGGATCCGAAAAAGAATCAGAATGCAAGATTTATTCATACAGTAGTCGAAATTGATGAATCATTGGAAGCAATGGCAGGAGGTTCTGCAAGTGATTTTGGGACCGGAGGTATGATGACGAAGGTAAATGCAGCTAAAATTGCAACCAGTGCCGGAGCAGATATGATTATCGCAAATGGGGATAATATTTATGCAATTAATGATATTATGGCAGGAAAAAAAATAGGAACACTTTTTCTATCAAAAGAGCATGGAAAACAGATGGAAAATGAACTCGCTCCGGAAAGAGCGAAGTTTCGTCGGCAAGTAAAGAATCTTAAGAAATCAGAAGGAAAATCAGAGGAGCATAAAACTACAGAATTCATTCAAAATGAAGAGCATTTGGCAGGAGGTAATGATGGAAAATTATATGGAAATACTTGGTAGACGTGCAAAATCCGCATCAAGAGAAGGAGCTAAATTAGGAACAGCTGCAAAAAACCGAGGACTTATTACTGTAGCAGAAGAATTGATTCGACAAAAAGTATATTTGTTAGAAGAAAATGCAAAAGATATAAAAGCGGCAAAAGAAAAAGGCGTAAAGGAATCTTTAATAGATCGCTTGCAGTTAACTGAATCGAGAATAAAAGCAATGGCAGAAGGTTTGTGCCAGGTTGCGGCATTAGAAGACCCTATCGGAGAAGTTTTAGGCATGAAAACACGATTAAACGGACTTCAAATTGGAAAGAAAAGAGTGCCTCTTGGAGTTGTCGGAATTATTTATGAATCTCGGCCAAATGTGACAGCCGATGCATTTGGTTTATGCTTTAAAACTGGAAATGCGGTGATTCTTCGAGGCGGAAGTGATGCAATTCATTCGAATCTCGCAATTGTAAAGGTAATTAAAGAAGGATTGATGAAAGAAAAACTGCCACAGGATTTGATTTTATTTGTCGAAGATACAAGTCGAGAAGTTGTTTCAGATATGATGAAATTACATGGTATGATTGATGTATTGATTCCGCGTGGTGGTGCCGGATTAATAGCAAATGTTGTTAATAACAGCACTGTTCCCGTTATCGAAACAGGAACAGGAAATTGTCATATATATGTAGATGAGAGTGCTGATTTAAATATGGCAACAGAGATCATCGAAAATGCAAAAACTCAGCGAATGGGTGTATGTAATGCATGTGAATCACTTGTGATCCATGAGAAAGTTGCAGATCTTGCTGTCCCGCAAATTGTGCAATGCCTAAAAAATCATGGTGTTGAAGTACGTGGAGATGAGCGTGCACAAAAAATCAGTGATGATATTTGGCCGGCGACAGAAGAAGATTGGGGAACAGAATATCTTGATGCTATAATTTCAATGAAGATTGTGGATTCATTGGGTCAGGCAATTGAGCATATTAACCATTACAATACAGGACATTCAGAGGCAATTATTACACAGAATTATGAACATGCATTACAATTCCAAAATGAAATTGATGCTGCTGCTGTTTATGTGAATGCATCCACAAGATTTACAGATGGATTTGAGTTTGGATTTGGAGCAGAAATTGGAATCAGTACACAAAAATTGCATGCACGTGGGCCTATGGGACTAGAAGCATTAACTACAACAAAATATATTATTTTCGGAAATGGACAAATTCGAAAATAGCGAAAAACAAAGGGGGAAAGTTAGATTTATTGTTTTGTTATTATATATAAAACAATAAATCTGATTTTCCCTCTTGCATATTATACATAATAGGTGTATACTTATGCACAAATTCAAAATAAATATGCATATAATAATGTTTTCATTTGATAGGCAATGAGGCAAGAGATAAATATCTGAACATTATAGGATAAAGGAAGGAAGGTTGATCCATGATAAAAGTAGGAATTATTGGTGCAACAGGATACGCAGGCGGAGAATTAGTTCGAATTTTGACAGGACATAAAGAAGCAGAGATTAAATGGTTTGGTTCAAGAAGTTACATTGATCAAAAATATGCGTCTGTTTATCAAAATATGTTTCAGATTGTTGATGCAACTTGTATGGATGATAATATGGATGAACTTGCAAAGCAGGTCGATGTTATTTTTACAGCAACACCACAAGGCTTATGTGCATCATTAGTAAATGAAAACATACTTTCAAAAGTAAAAATTATTGATTTAAGTGCAGATTTCCGAATCAAAGATGTTGCTACGTATGAAAAATGGTATGGAATCGAGCATAAAAGCCCACAATTTATTGAAGAAGCAGTATATGGGCTTTGTGAAATTAATCGAGAAGACGTCAAAAATGCAAGACTGGTAGCAAATCCAGGATGTTATACAACATGTTCCATTTTAACTGCTTACCCACTTGCAAAAGAGGGAATTATTGATATGAGCACATTAATCATAGATGCAAAATCTGGAACATCTGGTGCAGGAAGAAGCGCAAAAGTTGCAAATCTATATTGTGAAGTTAATGAAAATATGAAAGCCTATGGCGTTGCAACGCATAGACATACACCTGAGATAGAAGAACAGCTTGGATATGCATCTGGTGAGAATGTTGTCTTGAATTTCACACCGCATCTTGTTCCAATGAATCGTGGGATTCTTGCAACAGAGTATGCAAAATTAACAAAAGATGTAACCTATGATGAAGTGAAGGCAATATATGATAAATATTATGCAAATGAAAAGTTTATCCGAGTGTTGGAAAAAGATGTATGCCCTGAAACAAAATGGGTAGAAGGAAGCAATTATGTAGATATTAATTTCAAAATTGATCCGCGAACAAACAGAATTATTATGATGGGAGCAATAGATAATCTGGTAAAGGGAGCCGCTGGACAGGCGGTTCAGAATATGAACCTGATGTTTGGTTTAAAAGAGTCAGAAGGACTGGAACTTGTCCCAATGTTTCCATAGGAGGTACGAAGATGATGATCCGCACAATGACAATAGAAGATTTTGATCAGGTTCATGCACTTTGGATGACAATTAAAGGTTTTGGAATACGAAGTATTGATGATTCAAAAGAAGGGGTAGAACGTTTTTTAAAACGTAACCCGACTACAAGTGTCGTAGCAGAAATAGATAACAAAATCGTGGGTAGTATTTTATGCGGACACGATGGACGACGTGGTTGTTTTTATCATGTTTGCGTGGATGAAAAATATCGTCGCCACGGTATTGGAAAAGCAATGGTTGTATATGCTATGCAGGCTTTAAAAAGGGAGAAGATTAATAAAGTCTCATTGATTGCATTTACTGTTAATGATATAGGAAATGCATTTTGGAATACGATAGAGTGGACTGAACGAAAAGATTTAAATTATTATGAATTTGTATTAAATGAAGAAAATATAACGGCATTCAATGAACAGTAAATGCACTTATATATGAGGAGGAAGATACATGAAGATTATAGATGGCGGTGTAACATCTGCAAAAGGTTTTGAAGCAGCTTCTGCAGCAGCAGGAATTAAATATCAAGGAAGAACAGATATGGCTATGATCTATAGTAAAAAGCCATGTAAAACAGCAGGTGCATTTACAACAAATCTGGTAAAGGCAGCTCCGGTTATCTGGGATAAAACGGTTGTGGAAAGCGGTGTAAAATCACATGTTGTTGTTGTCAATTCAGGAATTGCAAATGCATGTACCGGCGAAGAAGGTCTTCGCTATTGCAGTGAAACAGCTAAAAAAGCTTCAGAGGTTATGGGCGTCGATGCAAATGGAGTTCTGATTGGTTCTACCGGAGTTATAGGAATGCAGATGCCGATGGATAAAGTAACTGCAGGGATTGAAAAACTTGCGGATACAAAACAGGCTACTCGAGAGGCAGGACATTTGGCAGCAAAAGCAATTATGACGACAGATACAAAAGAAAAAGAGATTGCAGTCACAATTGAAATTGGTGGAAAAACAGTCACAGTCGGTGGCATGGCAAAAGGTTCTGGTATGATTCATCCTAATATGTGTACAATGCTATCTTACATTACAACAGACGCTGCTATTACCAAAAAAGCCCTGGTAAAGGCATTAAAGACAGATGTAAAAGATACCTACAATATGATTTCTGTAGATGGAGATACATCTACAAACGATACCGTTCTTGTACTTGCAAATGGAATGGCAAAGAATCCAAAAATCCATTGTGGTACAGCAGAGTATCAGTTGTTTTTAGAAGCTCTCCATTTTGTAAATGAAACCCTTGCAAAGAAAATGGCTGGTGACGGAGAAGGCGCCACAGCATTATTTGAAGTCAAAATAGTTGGTGCAAAATCAAAAAAACAGGCAAAGGTACTTGCAAAATCTGTTGTATGTTCGAATCTGACAAAAACAGCTATTGCAGGACATGATGCAAACTGGGGAAGAATCTTATGTGCAATGGGATATTCCGGTGAAAATTTTGAACAGGATAAGGTTGACTTGTTCTTTGAAAGTGCAGCAGGAAAGATTCAGCTTATCAAGGATGGCGTAGGACTTGATTTTGATGAAGAAAAAGCGACCATGATTCTTTCTGAGCCGGAAGTAACCGCAATTGCAGACTTAAAAGAAGGAAATGAACAAGCAACAGCCTGGGGCTGCGACTTAACACATGGTTACATAGACATCAATGCAGATTACAGAAGCTAAAAGGAGAGAAACCACTATGAATGAAAATATGAATCAGTATTTGGAAAAAGCAAGCGTATTAATTGAAGCCCTTCCATATATCCAACGTTTTAACCGTAAGATCATTGTGATTAAGTATGGCGGAAGTGCAATGGTAGATGAAGAATTGAAAAAGAAAGTAATCGAAGATGTTACACTTTTAAAATTAGTTGGTTTCAAACCGATCATTGTACATGGTGGGGGAAAAGAAATCAGTAAATGGGTCGGAAAAGTAGGAATGGAGCCTAAATTTATCAATGGATTACGTGTGACTGATGAAGATACAATGGAAGTAGCTGAAATGGTTCTTGGAAAGGTAAACAAAAGTCTTGTTCAGCTTGTCGAAGAACTTGGCGTACGTGCAATTGGAATCAGTGGCAAAGATGGCGGTCTTTTAAAAGTAGAAAAGAAATATTCAAATGGAGAGGATATTGGATTTGTCGGTGATGTTAAAAAAGTAAATGCTGACATCTTATACGATCTTTTAGAAAAAGACTTTCTTCCAATCATCTGTCCGATTGGTCTGGATGATGAATACAATACATATAACATTAATGCCGATGATGCCGCATGTGCAATAGCTCGTGCTGTCAAAGCTGAAAAACTGGCATTTTTAACAGATATTGAAGGTGTTTATAAAAATCCTGAGGATCCTAAAACATTGATATCTGAATTAACAGTAAAAGAAGCAAAAAAATTAATCTCTGATGGATATATCGGAGGTGGTATGCTTCCGAAATTAAATAACTGTATTGAAGCAATTGAAAATGGTGTATCCCGAGTACATATTTTAGACGGAAGAATTCCACACTGTGTTCTTCTTGAAATATTTACGAATAAAGGAATTGGCACAGCTATTTTGGATGGGGAGGAAAGCAAGTATTATCATGGTGAACAATAAAATAACAGAAGCAGAAGAAAATCTTTTACATGTATATAATCGTTTTCCAATCGTATTAGATCACGGAGAAGACGTTTATTTATATGATGCAGAGGGTAAAAAATATCTGGATTTTGCTGCAGGAATTGCAGTTTGTGGTCTTGGATATAGTAATAAAGAATTGAAAGACGCCTTAAAAAAACAAATAGATTTGTTATGCCATACGTCTAACTTATATTTCCATGAAAGTTGTGGTGAAGCTGCAAAGAAATTAAATGAAATTTCCGAAATGGATCGTGTGTTTTTCACTAACAGTGGAACAGAGGCAATTGAAGGAGCTTTAAAATCCGCACGAAAATATGCATATACAAAAGAATCGGGAAGATATGAAATCATAGCAATGCAGAATTCTTTCCATGGACGTTCCATAGGAGCAGTTTCGGTGACAGGGACCAAACATTATCGCACCCCATTTGAACCATTGCTTCCAGGTGTTAAATTTGCAGAATATAACAATCTGGAAAGCGTTAAAGCTTTGGTAAATGATAAAACATGTGCGATCATTCTTGAACCGCTGCAGGGAGAAGGCGGAATTTATCCGGCAACAAAAGAATTTATGGAGGGTATTCGTGAACTTTGTAGTAAAAATGATATTTTGATGATCTGCGATGAAATTCAATGTGGAATGGCAAGAACAGGATATATGTTTGCATGGCAGGAATATAACGTTAAACCGGATATCATGACAATGGCGAAAGCAATTGGAAATGGGATACCGGTGGGGGCATTTGCAATGACTGAGGAAGTTGCAAAATATTCCATGGAGGCAGGAGACCATGGTTCGACCTATGGTGGAAATCCACTTGCCTGTACAGCTGTAAAAACAGTTATTGATATTTTCCAGAAAGAACAGATTGTTGATCATGTAAAGGAAATGGGAGAATATCTTTCAATTTGTCTGGAAAAATTAGTCCAAAAATATGACTTTGTAAAAGAATGCAGAGGAAAAGGATTGATTCAGGGGATTGAGTTAACAAAACCAGCCGGAGATATAATAACGAAAGCTCACGAAGCTGGACTATTAATTATCACAGCAAAGGGAAATACAATTCGTTTTGTACCGCCTCTTATAATTACAAAAGAACAGATAGATGAAATGATTGAAAAATTAGAAATCGCATTTGCAAAATAGTGCATAAAAACCAATTATCAGGACATACCATGTAAGAAAGAAGATGGTGGAGGTATGTTTTTGATGATTGGTTTTTTAATTGCGTTATTGTCAGGAGCCTTAATGAGTGTACAAGGTGTATTTAACACCAAAGTAACGGAAACTACAGGAATGTGGGTTTCTAATGCATGGGTGCAATTAACAGCATTTCTTGTATGTATTCTAGGCTGGCTTATTGCAGGAAAGGATGATATTCTGTCAATTGGAAAAGTTGAGCCTAGATATCTCTTGCTTGGAGGTGTGATTGGAGCAGGTATAACATTGACAGTTATAAAAAGTATGGATGCATTAGGACCGGCTAAGGCCGCACTTCTGATTGTAATCGCACAATTGTTCGTTGCATATTTAATAGAAATATTAGGACTGTTTGGGGTGGATAAAGAACCCTTCAGCTGGCGGAAAACAGGAGGATTAGTTTTAGCTTTGATAGGAATTTCCATTTTTCAATGGAAATAAAAATCGTAAATAGAAATAAAAATGAAAATGCTATTGTAATTTGTTTTCTGATTAGATATAATATTCTATCTGACATAAAGGGGCTTACGGCATTAACGTAAGGAGAAAATATGAAAGTCAGAAATTTATGGAAACGACAATTACTAATTACTTTCTGCATATTTGTATTCTGTTTTGGGACGGGATGCGAGCAAAAAGGAGAATCTTTTCAAGAAGTTACACTTCAAGAGACAGAACAATCTTTAAATGAAACTGAAAAGAATAAGGAAACAGAAGAAATCCATGACACGCCAAAAACAACATCTATTTATGTCTATGTATGTGGTGCTGTAAATAACACGGGAGTGTATGAATTAAAAAAAGATGCCCGCATATACGAAGCAATTGACTGTGCAGGCGGATTACGTGAGGATGCAGCGCTTTCTGCAGTCAATCAGGCAGAGTATGTAAGTGACGGACAACAAATTTATATTCCGACACAGGAAGAGTATAATGCAGGTAGTTTTTCCGAAATGACGACTTCATCATCGACGGATTCTTCTGATGGAAAGGTACATCTGAATACAGCGACAAAAGATGAGCTAAAAACGTTATCCGGCATTGGAGAGTCCAGAGCAGAAAGCATTTTGGCATATCGTGATTCACATGGTGCTTTTCAGAGTATTGAAGAGTTGATGAATGTAGAGGGAATCAAGGAAGGTATCTATGAAAAAATTAAAGATCAGATAGCATTATAGGAAACAGGATAATAATATATTTTGCAATATAAGAAAGCAGAATAAGACAGGAAGTAAAAGGAAAGAGTAGAAGTAGAATGAGCAAGAAAAAAATCTTAGTAGTTGATGACGAAAAGTTAATTGTAAAAGGAATCCGTTTTAGCCTGGAACAGGATGGAATGGAAGTAGACTGTGCATATGATGGTGCAGAAGCGCTGGAATATGCAAAAAATTGTGAATATGATCTGGTTCTGCTGGATGTAATGCTTCCGAAGCTTGATGGATTTCAAGTATGTCAGCAGATTCGTGAATTTTCGGATATGCCGATTGTTATGCTGACTGCAAAAAGTGAAGACATGGATAAAATTCTTGGGTTAGAATATGGTGCCGATGATTATATTACAAAACCGTTTAATATTCTGGAAGTAAAAGCAAGAATTAAAGCCATTATGCGACGGACATCAAAAAGAGAAGAACCTGCTCCGAAAACTCTATTAGTAAAGGGAACTATGAAAATAGATTGCGAAAGCAGAAGAGTATTTATCGGTGAACGCGAGATTAATCTTACAGCAAAAGAATTTGATGTGTTAGAATTACTCGCGATGAATCCAAATAAAGTATACAGTAGGGAAAATTTATTAAACTTAATTTGGGGAGCAGATTATCCGGGAGATGCAAGAACAGTAGATGTACATATCCGTAGACTACGTGAGAAGATTGAAAAGAATCCAAGCGAGCCGCAATACGTACATACAAAGTGGGGAGTTGGTTATTATTTCCAAGGGTAGATTTCGAAACAAACTAAAAGAAAAAGTAATAAAAAGTCTGAGATTTCGTATTATTCTAATCATTGTATGTGCAGGTCTTATACCATGTACAGTCGCACATATAGCAATTATTAAGGCATACGAATCGCGTGCAGTATCTCTGCAAACAGCAGAGATACAGAATCAGTGCACGATTCTTTGTGATCAATTGAACAATTATAATTATCTTGAGGATAATTCATCCGAAGTAATCAATGCAAATTTAACCCAGCTTACCAATATTTATAATGGACGAGTTATGCTTGTAAACGCAGAATTAAAGGTCATGACGGATACATATGCATTAGACGAAGGTAAAATTATTGTATCAGAAAATGTAATTCGCTGTTTAAAAGGTGAGAGTACAAATTATTATGATAAAAAAAATCATTTTATAGAGGTAACATCTCCGATTACAGATAAAAATACCGGAAAAGCCGTTGGGGTGATGCTTGCAAGTGTTTCTACGGATTCAATCGAGGACAGCCTGCATATCTTTCATACAAAAGGCGGCGCAATCATAGGAATGATCATGACGATCGTTATTGCATTGGCGATTTTATTAGCAGATTGTATTGTAAGACCGCTTAGAAAAATTGCAGCCGATATTGAAGGAGTAACAGAAGGCTATGTTGTAGAAGTATTGCATGAAAATACGTTTACAGAAACTAAGGATATATCCGATGCTTTTAACAAAATGTTAGGTCGGATGAAAGTACTTGATGATTCAAGAGAAGAATTTGTATCTAATGTCTCACATGAATTAAAAACACCATTAGCATCGATGAAAGTGCTGGCAGATTCTCTTGTTACACAAGAACAGGTCCCTATTGAACTGTATCAGGAATTTATGGAAGATATTGCAAAAGAGATTGATCGTGAAAATGATATTATCAATGATCTTTTAACTTTGGTTAAAATGGATAAAACGGCACAGAATTTAAATATTTCACAAGTAAATGTAAATGACCTGCTTGAGTTGATTTTAAAACGACTTCGACCAATTGCTGAAAAGAAGCAGATTGAGATTGTTTTAGAAAGCTTTCGCCCAGTGACAGCAGAAATTGATGAAGTAAAAATGACACTTGCAATATCGAATCTGGTAGAAAATGCAATTAAATACAACTATGATGAAGGCTGGGTTCATGTTTCACTGAATGCAGATCACAAATATTTTTATGTAAAGGTATCAGATTCAGGAATTGGAATTCCAAAAGAAGATCAAGATCATATTTTTGAAAGATTTTATCGTGTAGATAAGTCTCATTCCAGAGAGATTGGAGGGACAGGTCTTGGTCTTGCAATTACACGAAATGCTGTTATTATGCATCGAGGATCAATTAAAGTTTACAGCGATCCGGAAGAAGGTACAACATTTACGGTTCGAATTCCGCTTATATATGTTTCTACTTGATAGATGTAAAAATTGACAGGGAGGATTTTATGGTGAAAAAAAATAAGGCATATATCACAGTTCTCCTGTTTGCTTTATGTATGTTGTGCGGATGTGCTAAACGTACAGAGGTAAAAAATGATGATTCGTTCATATACAGTGTAAACGGGGAACGAAATGGATTAGTAAAAATTAATTATGATTTTCCGGGAAAAACGACTGAAGAACAAGTGAATAATGTTATAAAAGAATTACAAAAACCAGCTGAAGAAATTAATTATTCCACTACAATTCCTGAACAGATAAAAATACAACAATGTGAAATTCGACATATGATTGTTTATATAGATTTAAATGATGATTATTTGAAATTACCGGTTGTAGAACAAGAATTAATTCTTGCATCACTGGCACAATCTATAGTAAAAATCCCTAAAATCAGTGGTATTTACATTACAATTGATGGAGAGGAATTGAAAGATGATAAGGGAAATCCGGCAGGAATTATAAATGAGGACGACTTTGTCCAAAATAATGGCAGTTCATTGAGCTCATATGAAGAGACGGAGCTTACATTATATTTTGCAAATGAATCAGGAGATAAACTTGTAAAGCAAAATGAACAAGTAAAATATAGTACAAATACTTCAAGAGAAAAACTAATTGTAGAGAAACTGATGCATGGTCCTCAGGATGAGACTGCTCATCCGACAATATCTTCTACTTGTACATTATTAAGTGTGACAGTAAAAGATAATATTTGCTATGTGAATTTTGATTCAGAATTTATGTCGAGTGCACACGACATAAAACCGGAAATAACAATTTATTCCATTGTAAATTCGCTGATTGAGGGAACAGCGGTAAATAAGGTACAAATTATGGTAAATGGTGAAAAAAATGTTTTATACATGAATACAATTGATTTGTCTCAACCATTACAACAGGATTTGGACTTAATACAACATGCGGAAGAATAAAAATGTTCAAAAGACCCTGCTGTCTTTTAGCGATAGCTATTCTTTTAATTCAACTTGTTTTGGTAGGATGGTTTCAAATATCCAGAGATTTGAAACCATCCTATTTAGAACAAAATTATCTGGAAAATGAAAATGTAATAATTGAAGGGAAAGTATATGACATAGACAAACGTACTTCTTATTCTGTTTATTATCTAAAAGATATACAGGTATATCGAAAAAGCACCTGGGTAAAAATAAAACGCGAAAGAGTTCTTGTAAATGTAAAAGATTCCGATTCAATTATGGTTGGAAATATTATTCAGGTAGTTGGGAAAATATATTTTTTTCAAGGAAACCGGAATCCCGGAAATTTTAATCAAAAATTCTATTATCAAAAGCAACACATCCCTGCACAAATCTGGTCTACCAAAATCCACATAAATAATCAAAAAACTGACCATTTGAAAGAGAAACTGTTTGAAATCAGAGAATCTATAAAAAATATGTTGTTGCATAGTCTTGGGAAAGATGCCGGAAACAGTATGGCGGCAATATTACTTGGGGATAAAAAAGATTTAGATCAAACTATAAAACAATTATATCAAAAAGGGGGAATTGGACACATTCTTGCAATATCCGGTTTGCATATGTCTTTTATAGGAATCGGGATGTATCAAGTGTTAAGAAGATTAGGACTCAGTTTTTCGGCTTCGGGAATAATCGGAATACTCTTTTTGCTTTTATATACGATGATGATTGGAATCGGAGTATCTAGTCTTCGAGCTATCATTATGTACATTGTACGAATGGGAGCAGAAATTTTAGGAAGAGATTACGATTTATTAACTTCTCTGTCAATTGCCACTGTAGTAATTGTTTTATGGCAGCCGTTATATTTGTTTGATGCAGGATTTTTATTTTCATTTGGTGCAGTTTTAGCGATGATATTAATAAATCCGCTTCTTGAACAAACTTCATTCATACCTAAAATATTCTGTCCTGGAATTGCTATTCAAGTAATGCTTCTTCCAATGACAATGTATTACTATTTTGAAATCCCTACATGGTCAGTGCTAACAAATATAATTGTAATTCCTTGTATGTCGATTTTAATTGGAGTTGGGATTGTAGGCATATTACTTTTATTTATTTTTTATCCAATTGGTAACTTGATTTTACAACTGTGTAAGGCTATTTTATGGGGATATGAAAAATTGTGTATGTTTATGATAGATGTTCCGTTTGGCAGGATTGTGACAGGAAAACCCTCAATATGGATAATGCTGGCATATTATACAGTATTATTGATAAGTTATTTTATATGGAAATATTGGGATATTCAGTCCGAAAAGCAGAAATATAAATCCAAAAGCAGAAAAGATCTTATAGAAACAGAAAAAAAAGAAAGCCAAAGAATTTGTTTGAAAAGCAGATATTTTGCTATAAGAAGTGTAGTTTGTATAATTGCATTATGTGGAATTGTTTGTGTGTCCTACCGTAAAAAAGGAAATTTGGAAATTACGATATTGGATGTCGGACAAGGGGATGGCATTTTTATCCGCACCCCAAACGGGACTAACTGTCTTGTAGATGGAGGCAGCACAGATGTATCACAAGTAGGTCTTTATCGTCTGATTCCTTTTTTGGAATCAAAAGGTGTTGGATGTTTAGATTATATTTTCATATCTCACGGTGATGAAGATCATATAAACGGAGTTAAAGAAATGTTAGAAAGCCAGAAATTAAATATAAAAATAAAAGCGCTGGTATTGCCTGTAAAGGAAGTATGGGATGACAAACTAAAAGATTTATCCGCGACGGCAGAAGAAAACCGCACCAAAGTAATCATAATGTCAGCGGGGCATCAATTCGTAGAATATAAAAAAGATATACCATTCACATTAACATGTATTGGACCGGTAAAAAATTATAGTGGTGAAAATGGGAATGCAGCATCGATGGTTTTAGATTTAAAATTTGATGACTTCGATATGCTGTTTACTGGAGATTTGGAAGGAGAAGGGGAAACGCAATTAATCGAGAGCGGAAGCTTAAGGAAGTATGATATATTAAAAGTTGCACATCATGGTTCGAGAAATTCTACACCTAAAAAATTTCTGGAAATAACTTCTCCTTTGGTTGTGTTAATTTCAGCAGGAGTAAATAATCGATATGGGCATCCACATCAAGAAACTCTTGAACGATTAAATAAGCAAAAATGTACTATCTATAATACACAACATCAAGGGGCAATACATATAAAAACAAATGGAAAAAACTTGAGAATAAATGTTTTGCAAAAAGCAGGTATTTCCGATATAATATAGAAGTTATGAAAAGCTTAAATGAAGATTTAAAAACAGGACAATTTAAACAAATTTATCTCTTATACGGGGAAGAAGCGTATTTAAAAAAACAATACCGGGATCGTCTTACAAAAGCATTGCTTCCAGAAGGCGATACGATGAATTTTGCACATTTTGAAGGAAAAGGAGTGGATGTTAAATCCGTGATTGATTTATCTGAAACACTACCTTTTTTTGCCGAAAGAAGATTAATCGTATTTGACAATACCGGCTTTTTTAAAAGTGCAGGTGCAGATCTGGCAGATTATATAAAAGAAATGCCAGACACCACATACTATATCTTTGTCGAAGATGAGATAGATAAAAGAAGTAAACTGTTTAAGGCGGTAAAATCAAAAGGACGCGTTGTCGAACTCCCATTTCAAGATGAAAGTACGTTGAAACGTTGGGTTGCAGGAAAGATTCGAAACGAAAACAAACAGGTTACGGAACAGACGATACTTTATTTTTTAAATAAAGTCGGAACAGATATGGAAAATATCACAAAGGAACTGGAAAAATTATTCAGTTATACTATGGAGAAAACAGACATTGCAAAAGAAGATGTCGATGCAATCTGTGTTACACAAATTGCTAATCACATTTTTGATATGGTTAATGCGGTCGCTGAAAAACAACAAAAAAAAGCCTTAGATTTATACTATGAATTGCTTGCATTAAAAGAACCGCCTATGCGAATCCTTTTTCTGATGACCAGACAATATCGCATGTTGTTTCAGGTAAAACATTTGGCAAATAAAGGATATAGCAAAAAGGAAATTGCAGCAAAAACAGGATTACATCCATTTGCAGTTGGGAAATACATGGAGCAGGCAAAATATTTTAAGACCTCTGAACTGAGAATGGTTATGGAATACAGTGCAGATATCGAACAACGTGTAAAAACAGGATTGTTAACGGATAATCTGGCGGTGGAGTTGTTCATAATAAAATATTCATCAAAATAATTGTATTAATAAAAGAATATAACTGCGACATCATATTTTACAAAATAAATAAAATTTGGAGGAAGAAAAGTGTCAGGAATAGAACAAAGTAAAATTCGAAATTTTTGCATTATTGCACATATAGATCATGGGAAATCTACGTTGGCAGATCGTATTATTGAAAAAACAGGTCTTTTAACAGATCGCGAGATGCAGGCACAGGTTTTGGATAATATGGATTTAGAGCGTGAACGCGGTATTACAATCAAGGCACAGACCGTCCGAACAGTATACAAGGCAAAGGATGGTGAAGAATATATCTTCAATTTGATTGATACACCGGGGCATGTAGATTTTAACTATGAAGTGTCCCGAAGTCTGGCAGCTTGCGATGGTGCCATTTTGGTTGTAGATGCAGCACAGGGAGTAGAAGCACAGACATTGGCAAATGTATATCTCGCACTGGATCATGATCTTGATGTTGTGCCGGTTATTAATAAAATTGATCTTCCGAGTGCAGAGCCGGAGAGAGTAAAAGAAGAAATAGAAGATGTAATTGGAATTGAAGCTGAAGATGCACCTTTGATCTCAGCAAAGACAGGCCTTAATATAGAGGATGTTTTAGAAGCAATTGTTGAGAAAATACCAGCTCCGGTAGGCGATGCCAAGGCACCTTTACAGGCCTTGATCTTTGATTCTGTATATGATTCTTATCGTGGAGTTATTGTATTTTGTCGAATCAAAGAAGGTAGTGTGCGAAAAGGTACTCCGATTAAGATGATGGCTACAGGAGCTGTGGCCGATGTAGTTGAAGTTGGGTATTTTGGTGCAGGGCAGTTCATCCCTTGTGATGAACTGGAAGCAGGAATGGTTGGATATATTACAGCCAGCTTGAAAAATGTTAAAGATACTCGTGTTGGAGATACTATTACAAATGCACAAAATCCATGTGCAGAACCTTTGCCGGGATATAAGAAAGTAAATCCGATGGTATATTGTGGGCTTTATCCTTCTGATGGAGCGAAATATCCTGATTTGAGAGATGCATTGGAGAAACTACAGTTAAATGATGCAGCACTACAATTTGAACCAGAAACATCTATTGCGTTAGGTTTTGGATTCCGTTGTGGTTTCTTGGGATTACTTCATCTGGAAATTATCCAGGAGCGTTTAGAAAGAGAGTACAATCTGGATTTGGTAACAACAGCACCGAGTGTAATCTATAAAGTACATAAGACAAATGGTGATTTAATAGAACTCACAAATCCGACGAACCTGCCGGATCCGTCTGAAATCGACTATATGGAAGAACCAATTGTAAAAGCTGAAATAATGGTAACTTCTGAATTTATAGGTGCAATCATGGATTTATGTCAGGAACGCCGCGGTGTATATCAGGGAATGGAATATATAGAAGAAAAAAGAGCTGTATTAACTTATCACCTTCCACTTAATGAGATTATTTATGATTTCTTTGATGCATTAAAATCTCGTTCCAGAGGCTATGCATCTTTTGATTATGAGATGTTAGAATATGAGCGTTCAGAACTTGTCAAATTGGATATTCTTATTAATAAAGAAGAAGTGGATGCACTTTCATTTATTATCCACAGTTCTAATGCATATGAACGTGGACGCAAAATGTGTGAGAAATTAAAGCAGGAAATTCCAAGACAAATGTTTGAGATTCCGATTCAGGCAGCAATCGGTGGAAAAGTAATTGCCAGAGAAACAGTTAAAGCAATGCGAAAAGATGTTCTTGCTAAATGTTATGGTGGTGATATTTCACGTAAGAAAAAACTTCTTGAAAAACAAAAAGAAGGTAAGAAGAGAATGCGTCAAGTTGGAAATGTAGACATCCCGCAAAAAGCATTTATGAGTGTATTGAAATTAGATGAAGATTAATATGAAGAGAGAATTAGAATTATACATCCATATACCATTTTGTGTAAGAAAGTGTAATTATTGCGATTTCTTTTCCGCAAGTGGAACAAAAGAAGAATTAAATACTTATGTACAGGCTTTATGTAAAGAGATTAATCGTTATAAAGACTTTGCAAAAGAATATATAGTAAAGACGGTTTTCCTCGGGGGAGGAACACCGTCTCTTTTGACAGCTGAACAGATGAACCTGATTTTTGAAAATCTAAATCAGGTTTTTACAATCGATCCTATTGCAGAAATTACAATGGAGATGAATCCAGGAACTATAAACATTGAAAAATTAAGAAGCTATAAACTGGCAGGTATCAACCGTGTAAGTATCGGATTGCAATCAACAGAAAATAAAGAATTGAAAATGTTGGGAAGAATTCATACTTACAAAGATTTTCTAAATACATGGGAAGCTGTTGATCAAGTAGGATTTAAGAATAGAAATATTGATCTTATGTCAGCACTTCCTGGACAAACTTTAAAAAGCTGGGAAAATACACTGAAAAAAATTTCGGCACTTAACCCTGAACACATTTCTGCATATAGCTTGATATTAGAAGAAGAAACCAAGTTCTATGAGTGGTATTATAAAGGTCTTTTTGATGCGGGTGACTGGAAACTTCCTTCCGAAGATGATGAATATACAATGGGTGAGATGACCATTCAAATGTTAGAAAGTTGTGGAATGCACCGCTACGAGATATCCAATTATGCATATCCCGGAAAAGAATGTACGCATAATCTTGGATACTGGGACAGAGTGGATTATCTTGGACTTGGTGCCGGTGCAGCATCTCTAATTTCCGTTCAAAATAAAAATACTTCCGAAATACAAGAACAAATCCGTTTCAATCATGTTATGAATCGAGATAAATATATTCAAAACATTAATCAAAAACAAGCGATTGAAATAGAACGCGAATACTTAACCTTAGAAAATCAAATGGAAGAATTTATGTATTTGGGATTAAGAAAAACAGCTGGCATTTCAAAAAATAAGTTTCACAAGTTTTTTGGTAAGGAAATTGAAGAGGTTTATGGAAGTATAATAAAAAGATTGGAAGAAGATAAATTAATAATAAGTAAAGAAGATAATCTGCTCCTTACTCACAGAGGAATGGATATCAGCAATTATGTACTATCTGAATTTTTACTTTAAAATCAATACTAATAAAAACAGGAAAACTTTGATTGTTTATATCAGAGTTTTTTCTTTTTTATAGAAATATACAATAAATTTTTATTTCTATAAAAAAATGATAAACAGTGTTGACAAACGGAAATCAAGGTGATATCTTATTACTTGTAAGGTGTTAGCACTCAAATAAGTGGAGTGCTAATAGCAAAGAAAGAGGAGGTTTTAAGAAGATGGATATAGAATTAACAGATAGACAACATATTATACTTAAAGCAATTATCCAGAATTATCTTGAGACCGGAGAACCGGTAGGTTCAAGAACTCTTTCGAAATCAACCGACTTGAATTTAAGTTCAGCAACAATTCGAAATGAGATGGCGGATTTAGAGGATATGGGATATATTTTCCAGCCACATACTTCTGCCGGAAGAATTCCTTCGGATAAAGGATATCGGTTATATGTAGATATGTTGATGGCCGATAAGGAACAAGAATTATCAGATTTGAAAAATGTTGTATTAGAAAAATCTGATAAGGTTGATAAAGTATTAAAACAAGCAGCGAGAGTGCTTGCGAATAATACAAATTATGCAACCATGATTTCTGCTCCGATCAACCATAAGAACACATTGAAATTTATTCAATTATCACAGGTGGATCCAGAACAGATTGTTGCAGTTATTGTAATGACGGGGAATGTAATTAAAAACAAGATTATCGAAGTTGATGAAGAGTTAGGCAATGAAACGATGCTAAAGCTGAATATGCTTCTGAACACATCACTCAATGGCATGTCTATTGAGGAAATTAATCTTGGATTGATTGCCAGATTAAAAGAGCAGGCCGGTATTCATAGTAAAGTAATCAGTGATGTGCTTGATGCTGTTGCAGATATTATTCATGTAGAAGATGATATGGAAATTTATACATGTGGTGCGACAAATATTTTTAAGTATCCGGAATTAAGTGATAAGCAGAGTGCACAGGAAATAATAAGTGCCTTTGAGGAAAAGCAACAACTTGCAGAACTGGTTACAGAAACTCTTTCAAATGAAAAGAATACAGGAATACAAGTTTATATTGGCGATGAAACTCCAGTCAAGACAATGAAAGATTGCAGTGTTGTAACAGCTACTTATGAGCTGGGCGAAGGAATGCGTGGAACAATCGGTATTATTGGCCCGAAACGTATGGATTATGAACATGTAATGAAAACATTGCAGACATTAAAGAGTGAACTGGATACTTTAAATCGTAGAGATTTAAGCGAACAGGATATAGAATAAAATTGGTGGAGGGAAAAATGAGTCAGGAAGATATGGTAAAAGAAGCAGTAGAAGAGGCAAAAGCAAAAGCCGCACAAACTGTTGAAGAAGAATCTGAAGAGGTAACAGAAGAAGCTGTTGAAGCTGATGGATCCGAAGAAGAAATTTCAGAAGATGAAGCATTAGAAGAGACAGAAAAATCTGAGAAAAAATTATTTGGTAAAAAGAACAAGAAAGACAAGAAAGACGAAAAGATTGAAGAATTAACAGATCGTCTCACTCGTCAAATGGCTGAGTTTGATAACTTCCGCAAACGTACAGATAAAGAGAAAAAACAGATGTACGAAATAGGAGCGAAAGATATCATAGATAAAATTCTTCCAGTCGTGGACAATTTTGAACGCGGACTGGCAGCTGTGTCAGAGGAAGAAAAATCACATCCTTTCATGGAAGGGATGGATAAAATTTACAAACAGTTAATGACAACTCTCGGTGAAGCAGGCGTGAAACCAATCGAGGCTGTTGGTCAGGAATTCAATCCTGATTTTCACAATGCAGTTATGCACGTAGAAGATGAGGAGGTCGGCGAAAATATTGTCGTAGAAGAATTCCAGAAGGGTTACACATACCGTGATAGTGTTGTAAGACACAGCATGGTAAAAGTAGCAAATTAGAAGTAGTAAATCAGTAAATTTAGAATGATAAATTAGGAGGACAAATATCATGGGAAAAATTATTGGTATTGACTTAGGTACAACAAACAGTTGTGTTGCCGTAATGGAAGGTGGTCAGCCAACTGTTATCGCAAATACAGAGGGAGCAAGAACAACACCTTCTGTTGTTGCATTCACAAAAACAGGAGAACGTCTTGTTGGTGAACCGGCAAAACGTCAGGCTGTAACAAATGCAGACAAAACAATCTCTTCAATCAAACGAGAGATGGGTACAGATTACAAAGTAACAATTGATGACAAAAAGTATTCTCCACAGGAGATTTCTGCAATGATTCTTCAGAAACTGAAAGCAGATGCAGAAGGATATCTTGGTGAGAAAGTAACAGAGGCTGTTATTACAGTACCAGCTTACTTTAACGATGCTCAGCGTCAGGCTACAAAAGATGCCGGTAAAATTGCAGGACTTGATGTTAAACGTATTATTAACGAGCCTACAGCTGCAGCACTTGCTTATGGTCTTGATAACGAAAAAGAGCAGAAAATTATGGTATACGATTTAGGTGGTGGAACATTTGATGTATCTGTCATCGAGATTGGTGATGGAGTTATCGAAGTATTATCTACAGCTGGAAATAACAGACTTGGTGGAGATGACTTCGACCAGAAGATCTCAGACTATATGCTTGCTGATTTTAAAGCAAAAGAAGGCGTAGACTTATCTACAGACAAGATGGCACTTCAGAGATTAAGAGAAGCGGCAGAGAAGGCAAAAAAAGAGCTTTCTTCAGCTACAACAACAAATATTAACCTTCCTTTCATCACAGCAACAGCAGAAGGTCCAAAACATTTTGATATGAATCTTACAAGAGCTAAATTTGATGAATTAACTCGTGATTTAGTTGAAAAAACAGCTGAGCCAGTACGCCGTGCACTTTCAGATGCAGGAATTTCAGCTTCTGAATTAGGTCAGGTTCTTCTTGTAGGTGGATCTACTCGTATTCCGGCAGTACAAGAAGAAGTAAAACGTCTGACAGGCAAAGAGCCAAGTAAGTCTCTGAACCCAGATGAATGTGTAGCACTTGGTGCTTCTGTTCAGGGAGGTAAGCTTGCAGGAGATGCAGGTGCAGGAGATATCCTTCTTCTTGATGTAACTCCATTGTCATTGTCAATTGAAACAATGGGTGGTGTTGCTACAAGATTAATTGAACGTAATACAACAATCCCAACAAAGAAGAGCCAGATTTTCTCTACAGCAGCAGATAATCAGACAGCCGTAGATATCAATGTTGTACAGGGTGAGAGACAGTTTGCAAGAGATAATAAATCACTCGGACAGTTCAGACTGGATGGAATTCCTCCGGCTCCACGTGGAATCCCACAGATCGAAGTTACATTCGATATTGATGCAAATGGTATCGTTAATGTATCTGCAAAAGATCTTGGAACTGGTAAAGAACAGCATATTACAATTACAGCAGGATCTAACATGTCAGATGCTGATATTGATAAAGCTGTAAAAGAAGCTGCTGAGTTTGAAGCGCAGGATAAGAAACGTAAAGAAGCTATCGACACAAGAAATGAAGCTGATTCTATGGTATTCCAGACAGAAAAAGCAATTAAAGAAGTCGGTGATAAATTAGATGCAACTGATAAAGCTGCTGTAGAAGCTGATTGTCAGGCATTGAAAGATTTGCTTGCTAAATCTACTCCAGAAGAAACTACAGATGAGCAGGTAGCAGAAATTAAAGCAGCAAAAGACAAATTAATGGAAAGTGCTCAGAAGCTCTTTACAAAGATGTATGAACAGACAGCTGGTCAGGCAGGTCCACAGGCAGGTCCTACACCTGAAGCAGGTCCGGCTCCTGAAGGATTCCAGGGTGACGATGTCGTAGATGGAGATTATAAAGAAGTTTAATAAAATGTTTGATACATTTAAACAAACACATGTGTTACTGTTTACAGATTTTGTAAACAGTAACACTTTATCTACGAAACCGGTCAAATGGTTTCGTAGATTTTCACGTTGCAATTTTTTGTAGTTTGTGGTAGATTGTAAACGTTTATGTAACTTAGTAAGAGAAATGAAAGGTAGTATAGATTATGGCAGAATCAAAAAGAGATTACTACGAAGTGCTTGGTGTAAGCAAAGATGCAGATGATGCAGCAATCAAAAAAGCATATCGTGTTCTGGCAAAAAAATATCATCCAGATATGAATCCTGGAGATGCTGAAGCTGAAAAGAAATTTAAAGAAGCTTCTGAGGCGTATGCCGTCCTCAGTGATGCAGATAAACGTCGTCAATATGATCAATTTGGTCATGCGGCATTTGACGGTGGTGCAGGTGGAGCCGGCGGTGGATTCGGTGGCTTTGATTTTAATGGAGCTGATTTTGGAGATATTTTCGGAGACATTTTTGGTGATATTTTCGGTGGTAGCAGAAGAGGTGGCCGTGCCTCAAACAGTCCAATGAAAGGCGCAAATATCCGCAAGAGCATTCGAATTACTTTTGAGGAAGCAATTTCCGGCTGTGAAAAAGAATTAGAATTAGTTTTAAAAGACCCTTGTACTACATGTAACGGAACCGGTGCAAAACCTGGTACATCCCCGGAAACATGTCCAAAATGTGGCGGTAAAGGGCAGGTTGTCTATTCGTCACAATCATTTTTCGGAACTGTACAGAATGTGCAGACATGTCCAAATTGTAATGGAACAGGTAAAATTATTAAAGAAAAATGTACTTCATGTTTCGGAACAGGATATACATCAAGCAAGAAGAAAATCCGAGTTACGATTCCTGCTGGTATCGACAATGGTCAGAGTGTCCGGATTCGTGAAAAAGGAGAGCCAGGTGTAAATGGCGGTCCTAGAGGAGATTTACTTGTAGAAGTAAATGTATCTCGTCACCCTATATTCCAGAGACAGGATATGCATATTTTCTCAACAGTACCTATTTCATTTGCTCAGGCTGCTTTAGGGGCAGATATTCGCGTTCCTACTGTAGATGGTGATGTTATTTATACAGTAAAACCTGGAACTAAAACAGATACTAAGGTTCGTTTAAAAGGAAAAGGAGTTCCTTCTTTACGAAATGCTCAGGTACGAGGCGATCATTATGTAACATTAGTGATTCAGACTCCTGAAAAACTTAGTGCTGAAGCAAAAGAAGCTTTGCGAAGATTCGATATGCTTGCCGGTAATACTTTAAAACAGGAGTCATCAGATACTGATGCCACAGAAAAGAATAAAGGCAAAGGCAAGAAAAAATTCATGGACAAAATTAAAGAGGGATTAGAAGGATAGAGGAGACATATAATGACATTGGAAGAATGTTACACATCATGTGGCGGTGATTATCAGGATGTGTTAAGAAGATTGCAGAGTGAAAACCTAATACGAAGATTTTTAGTCAAATTTTTAGATGATAAAAGTTACGAGCAGTTGCATGAAAATTTGAATAACCAGAATTATTCGGAAGCTTTCCGTGCTGCACATACCTTAAAGGGCGTATGTCAGAATTTAGGTCTCGGATATTTAAGCGAATCAAGTATTGCTGTGACAGAATCTCTTCGTGACGGAAAACAGAATGTTACGGCCGAGATGTTAAAAAAATTAGATGAAGACTATCGGGTAACAATTTTGGCGATTCAGTCATTATAAAATGATTTCAATGATAAAACCATTGTTAGATTTAGTGCTATCAGTGGTTTTTTTATGCTCATTGTGATATAATAAAACAGATTATAAACCAACAGACGAGAGGAGATCAAGCATGGAATTTTGGGATATTTATAATGAAAAGAAAGAAAAAACAGGTCGGACAATGAAAAGAAATGACTGGAACATGAAGCCGGATGAATTTCATTTAACCGTACTTGGAGTATTGCAAAGACCGGATGGAAGATATCTGATCACTCGTCGTCGTATGGATAAAGAATGGGCCGCAGGATGGTGGGAGGTTCCAGGCGGCGGGGCGAACGCAGGAGAGGATTCCAAGGATGCTATAATAAGAGAAATTAAGGAAGAAACCGGAATTGATGTTTCCAGCGCAGATGGTGGTTACACTTTTTCTTATAAGCGCATCAACCCAGAAGAGAAAAATAATTATTTCGTAGACATTTATAAATTTATTTTAGATTTTGACGATAAAGATGTAAAAGTTCAAGATAAAGAAGTGTCAGAATTTTCAATTGCAACAATTGATGAAGTAAAACAATATGCAAAACAAGGAATCTTTCTTCATTATGACAGTATACGTCAAATATTTGAAGATTAAGATACAATGGCTTTATGCCATATATATTTTTAAGAAAGTGTAGGTATATGATATGTCAGAAGAGACAAAGACTCAGGGATGTTCAGAAGAGTCATGTGCTACTTGTGCACATGCAGACGGGTGCAGCAGTAAAAAAACCGATATGAGAGAACCGGCAAATCCATATTCAAGTGTGAAGCGTGTAATCGGTGTTGTTAGTGGAAAAGGTGGGGTTGGAAAATCTTTTGTAACAGCTTCGCTTGCACGTATGATGAGAGAAAAAGGCTATAATGTCGGTATCTTAGATGCAGATATTACAGGACCATCCATTCCAAAAATGTATGGTATTCATGGACAGGCTAAAGGAAGCGAAGAGGGAATCTTCCCGGCACTTGCAAAAGACGGAACCCGGATTATGTCTGTTAATCTTTTGTTAGATGATGAAGAAGCTCCTGTTATTTGGAGGGGACCAATTATTGCAGGCGTTGTAAAACAATTTTGGACTGATGTAATATGGGATGATATTGATTATTTATTTGTAGACATGCCACCTGGAACAGGTGATGTTCCATTGACTGTATTTCAGTCATTCCCAGTTGACGGAATCGTAATCGTAACATCTCCACAGGACTTAGTTCAGATGATCGTAAAGAAAGCTTATGGTATGGCAAAACAAATGAACATACCAGTATTAGGTATTGTAGAAAATTATAGTTATGTTAAATGTCCGGATTGTGGTAAGGAAATCAAAATATTTGGAGAAAGTCATATAGATGAGATTGCAGAATCATATGGTGTACCAGTGTTAGGAAAGATGCCAATTGACACAAAAATGGCTGAAGCTGTTGAAGAAGAACGTTTCTTTGACATAACAAATCCATATATAAAAGATATTGAACTTTAATTTTATTTACCAATTATTATAAAAAGCATGGATTATTTCGATAAAGTTATAATCTATGTTTTTTTATATTTCAATCAAAAATATTTTTAGGACTTGCAATATACCATGTGGGGGTATATAATCTTGGTAGAGATGTAAAGGAGATGATATATATGGATGAAAAAAATGAATGTTGTTGTCATAAGAAAAAAAAACGTACAGAAAAAGAGTATAAAGATTTAATTAATCGACTAAGTCGAATAGAGGGGCAAATTCGTGGAATTAAAAGAATGGTAGAAGAAGATGCATATTGTCCAGATATATTAATCCAGGTATCAGCGGCAAATGCAGCACTTAATAGTTTCAACAAAGTTCTACTCTCGAATCATATTCGTACTTGTGTAGCAGATGATATACGTGCAGGTAAAGATGAAACGATAGACGAACTGGTAAATACATTCCAGAAATTAATGAAATAATTGAACAATGGATTTGCAACAAACGAGGTGAGAAAATATGGAACAATATAATATTACAGGAATGAGTTGTGCTGCCTGCAGTTCCCGAGTAGAGAAAGCAGTGTCTGCGGTTCCGGGTGTTACCAATTGTTCAGTAAGTTTACTTACAAATTCAATGGGTGTAGAAGGTACAGCTTCCGCTGAAATGATAGTTTCAGCAGTAGAAAACGCGGGATATGGAGCATCAAAAAAAGGTAGTGAAAAAGGGAAACATACTGTTGATGATGCAGACGACATTTTAAAAGACAGAGATACACCAAAGCTACGGCAACGTCTTATTATATCCCTTTGTTTTTTGATTCCGCTCATGTACCTTTCTATGGGGCACATGATGTGGAACTGGCCAATTCCTAGATGGCTTAGTAAAAATCACATTGCAATGGGACTGATTCAATTATTACTTACTATTGCAATTATGGTAATCAATCAAAAATTCTTTATCAGTGGTTTTAAAGGATTACTTCACAGAGCACCAAATATGGATACACTTGTCGCATTGGGATCCGGTGCATCTTTTGTGTATAGTACATTTGCATTATTTGCAATGACAAATGCACAAATACGTATGGATATGGATGAAGTAATGTCATGGATGCATGAATTTTATTTTGAGTCTGCAGCCATGATTTTAACATTAATTACTGTAGGAAAGATGCTAGAAGCACATTCTAAAGGAAAAACAACAGATGCATTAAAAAGCCTTATGAAACTTGCTCCTCAAAAGGCAGTTATTTTAGTTGATGGTGCAGAACAGGAAGTATCCATTGATCAGGTAAAAAAAGGCGATATATTTGTTGTTCGTCCAGGAGAAAACATCCCTGTGGATGGTATAATAATCAGTGGAAGCAGTGCTGTGAATGAATCAACTTTAACAGGAGAAAGCATCCCTGTAGACAAAGAAAAAGGAGATGCAATATCCGCAGCAACATTAAATCAATCAGGTTTTATTACCTGTGAAGCAACAAGAGTCGGTGAAGATACCACACTCTCTCAGATTATTCAGATGGTTAGTGATGCGGCAGCCACAAAAGCTCCAATTGCTAAGATTGCCGATAAAGTATCTGGGATTTTTGTTCCAATGGTAATTAGCATTGCTATTATAACCACAATAATCTGGCTATTTGCCGGACAAGATATCGGCTTTGCTTTGGCAAGAGGAATATCTGTTCTTGTAATTAGTTGTCCTTGTGCTCTTGGCCTTGCGACTCCGGTTGCTATTATGGTAGGAAATGGAATCGGAGCAAAAAATGGAATCATGTTTAAAACGGCGGTTTCTTTGGAAGAAACTGGGAAAATTAACATAATTGCGTTGGATAAAACGGGAACCATTACATGTGGAGAACCACACGTAACTGATATCATCACTGCTGATGGCATATCAGAAACCGAATTATTAGAAAAGGCAGCTGCACTGGAAGCTAAGAGCGAACACCCCCTTGCAAATGCAATATTATCAGCAAGCAAAGAATATAATATTCCGATTCAAAATGTAGAAGATTTCGAAGCTGTTCCAGGTAATGGATTAACAGCAAGATTAAACGGCAAACTCGTATCAGGCGGAAATGAAAAATTTATTAATTCTCATGCAATTATTTCTACAGACATAAAACGACAGGCACAGACATTTGCAGAAGAAGGAAAAACACCTTTATTTTTCTGTACTGACAACCAATTTATTGGCATGATAGCTGTTGCAGATGTTATAAAAGAAGACAGTCCTCAAGCAGTAAAAGAATTGCAGAATATGGGGATCGAAGTTGTTATGTTGACCGGTGATAATGAGCGAACAGCAAAGGCAATCGGAAAACAGGCAGGAGTCAACCGTGTTATAGCAGATGTATTTCCAAATGAAAAAGAAGCAGTCATCCGCAAATTAAAACAACACGGAAAAGTCGCTATGGTAGGAGATGGAATTAATGACGCACCGGCATTGACACGAGCAGATGTTGGTATTGCAATTGGTGCAGGAACAGATATTGCTATTGATGCAGCGGATGTGGTATTGATGAAGAGTAAGCTGACAGACGTACCTGCTGCAATTCGAATGAGTAAGGCGACACTTCAAAATATTCATGAAAATCTATTTTGGGCATTCATTTATAATATAATTGGAATTCCATTAGCGGCAGGTTTATGGTATCCTGTTTTTGGGTGGAAATTAAATCCGATGTTTGGTGCAGCCGCTATGAGCTTATCAAGCTTTTGTGTGGTAACAAATGCGTTGCGACTAAATTTTGTAAATATTTACGATGCAAGAAAAGATAAAAAAAAGAAACAAAAAAATAAAATAATAAAGGAGAAAAAAGAAATGAAGAAAACAATGAAAATCGAAGGAATGATGTGCGGACACTGCGAAGCAGCTGTAAAGAAAGCATTAGAGGCACTGGATGGGGTTGAGATGGCTGAGGTAAGTCATGAATCGGGAACTGCAATTGTTACTTTATCCGCAGATGTTTCAGATGAAATTTTAACAAAAGCAGTAGAAGATAAAGATTATAAAGTACTTTCTGTTGCGTAGATTGTAAAAAAGATACTCAAATCAAATTCCTGTTCTATTCGGAAATTGATTTGAGTATCTTTTATATAACAGGAAAGCTCCCATTATAAAAATTTGCCTATCGAGCGATATGGCGTTTTAAAGCCTCAAAGCTTTCGGTGCTGATAACATGTTCCATACGGCATGCGTCTTCAGCAGCAACTTCTGGAGAAACGCCCAGTCGTTCCAACCATGAAGAGAGCAATAAATGTCGTTCGTAAATTTTGTTTGCAACCTCTTTTCCTGTTTCTGTAAGATAAATATAACCTTGTGGAGTTACTGTAATATGTTCGCTTTCACGTAATTTTTTCATTGCGACACTGACACTTGATTTCTTGAAGTTTAACTCATTTGCTATATCTACAGAACGTACCACAGGAAGTGTTTTGCTAAGGACGAGAATTGTCTCTAAATAATTTTCAGCAGATTCATTTGAATGTATCATAATAACTCACCTCTGATTTTTATAGTATGCAATAATTATAACATGAATTAGCGAGAATTGTAAACAGTACTTGACATATTACAACAGTTAGAGTATGCTAACCATGTAAGAAATAAAATATACATTTTTCAGAATATAAGATTTTTAGGAGGGTATAACTATGGGAACAGCAATTGTAGGTCTTATTTTATTATGTGTTGTTATTGCAATTATTAAGAGTATGATAAAAGATAAAAAGAATGGAAAATCGATTCAATGTGGAGGAGATTGTAAATATTGCGGCGGGCACTGCAATCATAAAGATGAATAAAGAAGAGATATCCATATTAGTGCACACTGTACAAATATGGATATCTCTTTTTAGGACTATGCCTATAACTGAATGTTTTTAAATAAATCACCGAGACTGGTTCCGATTTCTTCTGCTTCTGGAATTTCTACATTTTCCTCCACTATTTCTTCTTCAATTTCTTCTAAAGCCTTCTTGCTTAAGCTGATTTTTCCATCTTTGATTCCGATTACTTTCACTTCGATTTCATCACCAACACTGAGAACATCTGAGGGTTGCTTGATTCTCTTTTGTGATATCTGAGAAATGTGAACCAGTCCAGACAGACCATTTTCCAATTTAACAAAAGCTCCGTAATTCTGAAGTGTCTCTACAACACCTTTCATAACAGATCCTATTTGCACAGAAGCCAGTTGTGCTTCACGCTCTTCTTTCTCTTTTGCTTTAAGCAGTTCACGGGCAGAAAGAACAAGACGATTATTTGCCTGATCAACATCAATCACCTGAACATCAATGTCTTTTAATAAAAATGTTTCCAAATCTTCAATATAAGATAAAGAAAGTCTTGATGCAGGAACAAATCCACGAAGTCCCTCTATCATCACAATAACGCCACCATTAACAATTCCTTCTACTTTTACATGAAGTACGGTTTTATTTTCCAAATAATTATAAACACGATTCCATGGATTGGCATCATCAAAATGCTCTTCGTAATCAGCCATTGTTTCTTCTGTTTGCACTTCATTTACTTTCATTTCTTCACTCATTGTAGCACCTCTTTTTTCTTTAAATTCGCAATAAATACGATTAGATTATCTTAAGTATATCATATTTATAAAAGAAAATACAATCTCTGTGAATAAGCTATTTCAATTATTACAACTTCTTTGTAACGGATTGTACCTAATGAAAAACATCTCTCAGATTTATGTCTTCCGGTTGTTGTAGTAAAAAAATCGTGATAGAATATGAATAAAAGAACGTAAAAACTGGAGGAATTTTATGTCACGAGAAGTGAATGAAAACAAAATCTATGTCGTAGGGCATAAAAACCCGGATACAGATTCTATTTGTTCTGCAATTGCATATGCAGCATTAAAAAAAGAATTGACAGGAAAGCATTATGTTGCAAGAAGAGCAGGACGTTTAAACGAAGAAACACAATATGTATTAGAATATTTTGGAGTTGAAGTTCCTAAGTTGCTTTCTGATCTGCGTGTACAGGTAAGAGATGTAGATTTAAGACGAGCTGAGAATTTAAATGGTTCAGTATCTATAAAAACAGCCTGGGCACAAATGAAAGAACTGAATATCAAAACCCTTCCTATTGGCCGTAATAATAAACTCGAAGGCTTGATCACAGTAGGAGATATTGCCAGATCTTATATGGATGTATATGATAGTAATATTCTTGCAAGATCAAAGACACAATATCGGAATATTGCATCAACGATAGATGGCAAGATTATTTCCGGAAATGAACACAGTTATGTATCAAAGGGAAAAGTCGCTATCGCAGCATCAAGTCGCCAGTTGATGTCAGATTTTGTTGATGAAGATGATTTGGTAATCCTTGGAGATCGTATCGAAGCACAGCAGCTTGCTATTGATATCAATGTAAGCTGTATGGTGGTCTGTGGTGATGCCAGAATTCCAAATGAAATTCTCAAACAGGCTAAAGAAAAAGAAATTGTTGTAATCGCATCCCCTCATGATACATTTACTGTTGCACGTTTAATCAATCAAAGTATTCCTGTTCGCCATTTTATGACAAAAGATGAATTGATTACTTTTTATCCAAAAGATTATGTGGATGATGTAAAAGAAGTTATGGCACGTAAAAAATATCGTGATTTCCCTGTCGTAGATATAAATGGAGATTTTCAAGGATTTATTTCTCGTAGACGATTGTTAAATTGCCGTAAAAAACAGGTGATCCTCGTCGATCACAATGAGGAAAGCCAGGCTGTCGATGGAATTGAGCAGGCTGATGTATTGGAGATTATCGATCATCACAGATTAAACAGTATTCAGACAATCGGTCCTGTTGTTTTCCGTAATCAGCCGGTAGGATGTACTGCAACCATAATTTATCAGATGTACCAGGAATATAATAAACCTGTGAATCCTGTAATTGCCGGATTACTTTGTTCTGCAATTATTTCTGATACTTTATTATTCCGTTCTCCAACTTGTACTTTATTAGATGAAGATGCGGCAAAAGAACTTGCAGAGATTGCCGGCATTAACATGGAAGAGCTTGCTCAGGCAATGTTTAAGGCGGGAAGCAATCTTCAGGGCAAAAGTGCAGAAGAAATTTGTTTCCTTGATTTCAAACAGTTTACAGTAAATGACACTGTATTTGGCGTTGGTCAGGTGAACTCTATGAGTGCTAAAGAGCTGACGGAGATTAAAACACAAATTGAATCCGAATTAGATAAAATCAGGCAAAATCATCGCCTGGATATGATTTTCTTCATGCTTACCAATATTATGACAGAATCATCAGAATTGCTGTGTGTGGGTCCAGAAGCGAGAGAGAAGGCAATCAGTGCTTTTGACTTAAACGGAAAATCAGATACATTATATTTAAAAGGGGTTGTGTCAAGAAAGAAACAACTCGTACCTGCAATTGTTGAGGCATTGCAACAGTAAATAAAAGGAGACATAATAATGAGTAAACAACTTTGGAAACCTGGGAATATGCTCTACCCACTTCCAGCTGTTATGGTTAGTGTTGGAAATAAACAAGGCGAAACAAATATTATTACTGTTGCATGGACGGGCACAATTTGCACGAATCCGGCAATGGTATATATTTCGGTACGACCGGAACGTTATTCGTATCAGATGATTAAAGAAAGCGGAGAGTTTGTCATCAACCTGACAACAGAAAAATTGGTAAAAGCTACGGATTATTGTGGAGTAAAATCTGGACGCGATGTAGACAAATGGAAGGAAATGAATCTACATCAAGTAAAGGCCGAAACACTGGAATATAGTCCTTTGATTTTAGAATCACCTGTAAATATTGAATGTAAAGTAGTTGAAATCAAAGAATTGGGAAGCCATCATATGTTCTTAGCAAATGTTACAGCAGTTCATGCAGACGAGGCATATCTAAATGAACAAAATAAGTTTGAACTGAATAATACCGGTCTGTTGGCATATTCACATGGAGAATATCTCGGGTTAGGTAAAAAACTCGGAACATTTGGATATAGCATAAGAAAAAAAGCAAAAAAAAATAAAAAGAAATAAAATCAATATCCGGATAATCTGTTGTTCACAAATTATCCGGATATTTTTATGATATCACAGTACTATTTAATGTTTATAACGCTTCAATGAAACGATGGAATGCCATTAATCCATCTTCATTACACTTGTAAACACCGGCATCTTCAAGAACCTGACAGAAGACTTTTCCAACTTCCTGCTGTAAAATTTCATCAATTGAATCTTTATTAACATCTGCGTATTTAGGAAGGAATTCTTCTACCCAGTCTGCATGTTTTTCAATTGATTCATTCGAACGAATATCTTTTCCCTCTAAAATATATTGTTTTAAAGTTTCAAGTTCCCCCTTCAATCTTGCAGGAAGGACAGCCAGTCCCATTACTTCAATTAATCCAATATTTTCTTTTTTAATATGATGAAGATTTGCGTGTGGATGGTATACACCCAGAGGATGCTCTTCTGTTGTAATATTATTTCTCAAAGTAAGATCAAGTTCATACAAATCACCGCGTTTACGAGCTATCGGAGTAATCGTATTGTGTGGTTGTCCTTCTGTTTCGGCATAGATAAATGCATCTTCATCTGTATAACCTCTCCATACGTTCAAAATATGATCAGCAAGTTCAATAATGCGTTTTTCATCAGCACACTGTAAACGAATGACAGACAATGGCCATTTAACAATTCCCGCCGTCACATCCTCATATCCGGCAACTGTAAAATGCTTAATAATTGGAGCTTTTGCCATTGCAAAAGTATAATGACCTCCCTGAAAATGATCATGACTTAAGATAGAACCGCCAACGATTGGGAGATCCGCGTTTGAACCAAGGAAATAATGAGGGAATTGCTTAATAAAATCAAATAATTTGATAAACGCATTTTTATCAATCTTCATTGGTGTATGTTCCCCGTTAAATACGATACAATGCTCATTGTAATATACATATGGCGAATATTGGAATCCCCAGTTTGTATCATTTATTGTTATTGGAATAATTCGATGATTTTCACGTGCAGGATGGTTTGTACGTCCGGCATATCCTTCATTTTCCATACAAAGCTGACATTTCGGATAAGAAACAGTAGCAGCATTGCGAGCAGCGGCAATAGCCTTTGGATCCTTTTCCGGTTTAGATAAATTAATTGTAATATCTAAAGTACCATATTCTGTATCTACAGTCCATTTCATATCTTTTGATACACGATATCTTCTAATATAGTCACTATCCTGGCTGAATTTATAATAATAATCAGTTGCAGTTTCAGGAGAAATCTGATATTTCTGCCAAAATGTCTGTTGAACCTGTGCCGGACGCGGAAGAAGACAATTCATAAGTTTTGTGTCAAATAAATCTCGATATGTAACACTGTCTTCGATTATTTCTCGAGAACATGCTTCATCTAATAGCTCTTTTAAAATTGTTTCGAGATTTAGATTGCTTAAATCGCAATCCATATCTTCATAATTATTCTCATGAAATAAATCTAATATTAAATTCGTTGTATAAATTCGTTCGCACTCTGGTGTGATTCCAGTATTAATACCATATTGTACCAATTTTTTTATGTTTTCATATAAAGCCATTATACAAGCCTCCTTGCCCCATCACCGATTTCTACAGTATAGAATTCGGCTTCGTGTCCTACTTTTTCTTTGTATGCTGTACCAATTGTTTCGATAAATGTGTCGATAGCATCATTTTTAACAATGCTGACAGTACATCCTCCGAATCCGCCTCCTGTGATACGCGAACCAATCACTCCCGGAGTATTCCATGCGAGATCTACAAGAATATCAATTTCTTCACATGAAACCTCATAATCATCACGCAGAGAAATGTGAGACTGATTCATTAATTGACCAAATAATTCTATATTATCTGCTTTTAATGCAGCAACTGCATCAATTGTACGCTGATTTTCAGCAACCGCATGTTTCGCACGCTGTTCTTTAATTGGATCACCAATCACCGATTTATATTTTTCGAATGTTTCCATATCTAAATCCCCAAGAGACTCGATAGAAACCTCTGTCTGTAATGCAGCAAGTGCATCTGCACACTCCTGACGACGTGTATTATATGCTGAATCAACCAGACTATGTTTCACCTTACTGTTTGTAATAATGATTTTAGCATCTTTTAATTTAACTGGAGCATATTCAAAATTCAATGTACTTGTGTCAAGGAATATTGCGTTATCAGCTTTACCCATTGCAACAGCAAACTGATCCATAATACCACAATTACATCCATTAAAATTATTTTCTGAGTATTGTCCGATCAGTGCAAGATCTGTCATTGTTAATGCATCGATATTATACAAATCTTTTAAAACAACGCCCGTAAGGACTTCCAAAGAAGCAGAAGAGGATAAGCCTGAACCATTTGGAATATTTCCCCAGATCACCATATCAAACCCATAATCCAGAGTATATCCTTTCTCTGCAAATGCCCACACAACACCCAAAGGATAGTTTGCCCAATTGTATTCTGCATGATATGAAAGATCATCAAGAGTTACTTCAATCACACCAAAATTATCTAGGTTCATAGAATAAAAATGAATTTTGTTGTCGTTTCTCTTTTTGGCAACACCATAAGTTCCAATTGTTAATGCACACGGGAATACATGTCCCCCATTATAGTCTGTATGTTCTCCGATAAGATTAACACGTCCCGGAGAAAAATAAAGACGTGCATCCGAAGTATCCCCAAAAAGTTCTTTGAATTTTTCAAAAAGTTTTTCCTGCATAATATAGTATCCTCACTTTCGTTATAACAGATAGAATCGTTTTACAAAACATATATATTCTGTTTTCGTATTAATTTTATTATACGGGTCTATCGATAAAAAGTATATAAAAAATCCGTGCAAAAATATGTAAAAATGTTGCTTTGGAAAGAGGAGAGCGTTTATAATAAGAAGTAGTAGAAAGAGGTGTTAAAATGTTAAACACATATAAATATTCTTTTAAAGCAAGAGAAAAGTTACTTGGATCGTTATCCGTGTACAATGTAGGCCATCAGTTGTGCGAACCGGAATACCAGTGGGGTCCCGGAGTAAGAAACCATTATTGTATCCATCATATCATTTCGGGAACCGGTTGGTATGAAGTAAATGGAACAGTTATCCAATTATCGGCAGGAGATACCTTTATACTATATCCCGACACAGAAGTACGTTATTATGCTGACAGCCAAAATCCTTGGGAATATGCATGGGTTGGATTTATGGGAGAAGATGCAGACACCATTATCAGAGCAACTGATTTCAGGCGAAAGCATCCATGGATAAAAAAAGGTACGCTTCCCAATAATCTGATCCAGGAACAACTTGGTATTATCTATGATGTAAAAGGAAGCGATTACGAATCAGCAGTTGCAATGACCGGAGCACTTTACACATTATTGTCTACATTTATGCATTATGCACAACATGAAGAAGACATACAAAACAGCCAAGTGGTTTATGTAGAACAGGCAAAAGATTATATTTCGACAAACTATTCTTATCCAATTACCGTAGAAGATGTTGCATCTTATGTTGGAATTAGCAGAAGTTATCTTTTCCGTTCATTTCAAGCTATACAAAATCAATCCCCGAAAGAGTATTTGATTGAATACCGGCTTAAGCGGGCCAGACATTTACTACGTGAAACATCCTTGTCTATTGCGAGTATTGCCTATTCCGTAGGCTTTGAAAATAATCTCTATTTTTCCAAGGCATTTAAAAGCAAAATGAAAATGACTCCATCTGAGTATAGAAAAAATCAAATATAAGAACTGCTTTACACCAATATGATTCATGAGTTGCCAAATATCTTGCATATAATTACAATAGATGTATTCGAGAAGGACGACATATGCATATAAATAGATACGAAAAAATTTTTTCGAAAATAATCAGTGTCAGCTACTTTATTGCCGTACTTTTTATCTCGCAATATTTTGGCATTATACAATTCAATTTAAAGTCAAGTGAAACTAAAGGACAATTTCCAAAACAATTTGAGGAAACCAAAGCAGTCATACAAGAACAGACTGAGAAACCCATGATCGCATTAACTTTTGATGATGGACCAAATGCTCAGTTTACACCTAAATTATTAGAAGGGTTAAAGCAGAGAAATGTGCATGCCACTTTCTTTTTAATTGGTGAAAATATTGAACAAAACAGTAATCGAAACCTTGTAAAACAAATGTATGAGCAAGGACATTTAATAGGAAATCATACATATCATCATTTAGAGATTACAAAGCTAAGTGATGAAGAAGCTTATGAAGAAATGAAAAACACAAATGATCTTATAGAAAGTATTATAGGAAAAGCGCCGGAATATATGAGGCCTCCTTTTGGCAGCTGGCAAAGAAATTTAGAGAAAAAAATGAACATTATTCCGGTGTTGTGGACTGTAGATCCGTTAGATTGGACTACAGAAAATGTGGATGAAATTGTAAACAAAGTAGTGACGGATACAAAAGAAAATGATATTATCTTGTTACATGACTGTTATAATAGTTCTGTAATTGCAGCACTTCGAATTGTAGATTTGCTTCAGGCAGAAGGGTATCAGTTTGTTACCGTAGATAAATTACTTCTAAACTAAAACATTTCTGCATTTAGAAAATTATCTGTATAGAAGTGAAAGGAAGATATATATGGATTTATTTGATTATATGAGAGAAAACAAGCAAGAAAAAGAATCTCCTCTTGCATCCAGAATGCGTCCGACAACATTAGATGAGGTAGTCGGACAACAGCATATCATCGGCAAAGACAAATTATTATACCGAGCGATCAAGGCTGATAAATTGGGTTCAATTATTTTTTACGGACCACCCGGAACAGGTAAGACAACACTTGCCAAAGTAATTGCTAATACCACCAGTGCTGAATTTAAACAGATCAATGCAACAGTAGCTGGTAAAAAAGACATGGAAGAGGTCATAAAAGAAGCCAAAGATTTACTCGGCATGTATGGAAAGAAAACAATATTATTTATCGATGAGATTCATCGTTTTAACAAAGGGCAACAAGATTATTTGCTTCCTTTTGTAGAAGATGGAACCATTACTTTGATAGGGGCAACGACAGAAAATCCTTATTTTGAAGTAAACGGAGCTCTTTTATCCAGATCAAGTGTATTTGAATTACATGCTTTAAAAAAAGAAGATATCAAATTACTACTTCATCGCGCCGTGTATGATAAAACAAAAGGAATGGGAAGCTATAAAGCGGAGATTGACAAAGACGCAATTGAGTTTTTAGCTGACATTGCTGGTGGTGATGCGAGAAGTGCCTTGAATGCAGTAGAACTTGGTATCTTGACAACCCCGCGAGGTGAAGATGGATTGATCCATATTACACTAGATGTTGCATCAGAATGCATCCAGAAGAGAGTAGTGCGCTATGATAAAACTGGGGATAATCATTATGACACAATTTCAGCATTTATTAAAAGTATGCGTGGATCGGATCCTGATGCCGCCGTTTACTATCTTGCAAAAATGCTTTACGCAGGTGAAGATGTTAAATTCATTGCCAGACGAATTATGATCTGCGCAGCAGAAGATGTGGGAAATGCTGATCCAATGGCTTTGACAGTTGCAGTGTCTGCCGCACAGGCGGTAGAAAGGATCGGAATGCCGGAATCCCAGATTATACTTTCACAAGCTGTTTTATATGTGGCATCTGCACCAAAGAGTAATTCCGCAGTAAATGCTATTATGCTGGCAAATGAATCTGTGCGAAATATAAAAACAACAGTACCGACACACCTTCAAGATGCTCATTATAAAGGTTCTCAAAAATTGGGACATGGTATAGGCTATCAATATGCACATGACTATAAAAATCATTATGTACATCAACAATATCTACCGGATGAGATAAAAAATGCCAGGTTCTATGAACCCGGCGATCTTGGTCATGAAAAGCAAACAAAAGAATGGTTACAAAAGCTTCGCGAGCAATGATGCATAAACACTCTGACTTTGCATATTCCAGTTATTTGCAATGGTTTCAGCCTCTTTTTTTGTGGGAACAGTCAATTTCAGATCAATGAGGCTGGAATCATTTTCTACAATCTGACATCGCACCTCGTATTCGTGGTTCGGTGTCAGATAATACTCTGTTTTTACCGCAGCTTCCTCTTTCAAATCATAACTTTTTTCTTCCAGAAAATCATCAATATCATGTTGAATCTCCGGTGAAATTTTATTGCGGAAAAATTCGATTGTTTTACTTCCTTCTTCTGTTAAATGATATAAGGTACGATTGTGGGTATTCTCTGCCAAAATCAATTGTGAATCCAGCATTTCAGAAATCGTACTTTGAAGTTTGAAATAATTCGTATACCCCTTATCCAAAATAAATTCAGATATTTGGGATGTGGTTAATGGAAAATCTACCTTTTCCAACATATAAAGAATAATTAATTTGTATAATGTAAATGATTCAGACATGATACTCCTTTCCCTGCCAGATATCTTGTTCTTTCAGATAACGATGCAGCGTATTTAATACGGTCCTTTTCTGACTTGTCCATAATGGTGCTATAAGTAATTCTTTTGGTCCGTCACCGGTTAACCTGTGGATGGTTATATCCGGACGAAGGCGTGCAATACACTTTCCAAGCAGAGAAATATATTCCTCCATAGTAGGACTCCAAAACGGTTGTTTTTCATAATCGAGGGCAAGATCTGTTCCTTTTAATATGTGAAGCAGTTGAAGCTTAATCCCCTGTATATCCATTTTGTTAAGATAATCTATTGTCTCAAGCATCATATCTTCATTTTCTCCCGGAAGTCCTAAAATTGTATGTGTGATCACAGAAATATTTCGTCTTCTCAAATTATTTACTGCCTCTTCAAATACTTCTAACGGATATCCACGACGAATATAGGTTGCCGTTTGTGGATGGATTGTCTGAAGCCCAAGTTCAACCCAGACCGGTTTGATCTGATTGATTTCTTCTAATAATTGAAGTATATCCTCTGGCAGACAATCCGGTCTCGTTGCAATAGAAAGAATTTGAACATCCGGATCTTGAATTGCCTCCATATAAATCCGCCTTAAATATTCTACAGGGGCATACGTATTTGTAAATGCCTGAAAATAGGCAATATATGAATGCACGGGTCGTTTTTTTGTTAAGTTTTCTTTTCCCATGACAAGTTGTTCTGTGATAGAGCAGGTGGCAGACCCGGCAAAGTCACCTGAGCCTGCAGAACTGCAGAAAATACAGCCACCATGGCCAACTTTTCCATCTCTGTTTGGACAAGTCATCCCACCATTAAGTGTAATCTTATATACTTTTTCTCCATAAAGCTCTTTTAGATCATAATCCATAGAATGATAACGTTTTTCACCCCAGCGATTCATTAAATCAAGTCCTTTACAGCTTTACTTACAACATCTGCCACGCGTGGATCGAAGGCTTCTGGCAAAATATTATTTTCATTTAATTCATCATCCGCAACAAGTCCTGCAATTGCATTAGCAGTTGCGAGTTTCATTTCTTCCGTAATCTGTGTTGCACGGCCTTCTAAAGCACCCTTAAAAATTCCAGGGAAAGCAACAACATTATTTACTTGATTTGGAAAATCAGAACGTCCGGTTCCAACAACTTTTGCACCAGCCTCTTTTGCAATATCAGGCATAATTTCAGGTACAGGGTTTGCCATTGCAAAAAGAATTGCATTCTTATTCATAGAAGCTACCATATCTTTTGTAACAATATTAGGCGCAGATACTCCGACAAAGATATCAGCACCTTCTAAAGCATCAGCAAGAGTTCCTTTTTTATTCTCCAAATTTGTAACTTCAACCATTTTTTTCTGCATCCAATTTAAATTCGGTGAGTCTTTTCCGATAATTCCATTGATATCACACATTGTGATATTAGGAAAACCATATGTTAAAAGAAGTTTTGTGATCGCAACTCCTGCAGAACCTGCTCCATTTACAACAACACGGCAATTCTCTTTTTCTTTACCGGTTACTTTCAACGCATTTATAATACCGGCAAGTACAACGATAGCTGTTCCGTGCTGATCATCATGGAAAACAGGAATATCAAGAAGTTCCTTTAAACGCTCCTCAATCTCAAAACAACGAGGAGCAGAAATATCTTCCAAGTTGATTCCTCCAAAAGCAGGTGCAATATTTACTACTGTACGAATGATTTCTTCTGTATCCTGTGTATCAAGACAGATAGGAACTGCATTCACTCCACCGAATTCTTTGAATAAAACTGCTTTTCCCTCCATAACCGGCATAGCAGCTTTAGCACCGATATTACCAAGTCCAAGTACTGCGCTTCCGTCAGAAACAACGGCAATCGTATTGGATTTGATCGTGTATTTATATGCAGCTTCCGGATCTTGTGCGATTACTTTACAAGGTTCTGCAACACCCGGAGTATAAGCGATGGCAAGATCTTCTCTTGAATTCACATGCGATTTTGCTATTGTTTCAATCTTACCATTCCACTGTTCATGCATCTGTAATGCTTTTTCGCTGTTTGTCATATTTTTGTACCTCTTCTTTATTATAATAGTATCTGAAAATTATCATATCACTCTTATAGAATAGACGCAAGAGAGGAATCCTTTCTAAATTTTGAAAAAACTCTTTTATTTTTGCAACAGTTGATGTATACTAACAATAGCTTTAATTCATTTGAGTCGATTCAGACCAAAGTTCCCGAAAATTTACAAAAGCAAATATTTAATATAAAAGACGTATTTTGAAACATATTTTTATACTTCATATGAAAAGAAAGGATTGTATTTATGACAAGAGAAAAATACGAATCATTGCCGTTGGCAACGTTAAAAGAACTTGCAAAAGCCAGAAATATGAAAGGTATTTCTACAATGAAGAAAAGTGATTTGATCGATGCTATGCTTTCACAGGATGTTGCGGATAAACAAGAGGCTGCAAACACAGAGGCAAAAGAGGAAATCAAAGAAGAACTAAAGGAGAAAAAGGAAACAACCGACATTGAACAGCTGGATAGTGGAAAAGCCGCCAATGGAATTTTAGAGGTGCTTCCGGATGGCTACGGATTTATTCGCTGCGAAAATTATCTTCCAGGTGAAAATGATGTCTATGTTTCTCCATCCCAAATACGTAGATTCAATTTAAAAACCGGAGATATTTTAACCGGAAACACACGAATTAAAACACAGGGAGAAAAATTCAGTGCCCTGCTTTACGTTTCCACAATTAATGGAATTCGACCTGCCGAAGCTGCAAAGCGTCCAAATTTTGAAGATTTAACACCGATTTTCCCAAATAAACGAATCCAGTTAGAGGAAGCAACAAGCAGTACTGCAATGCGAATTGTTGACCTCCTTTCTCCAATAGGAAAAGGGCAAAGAGGAATGATTGTATCTCCGCCAAAAGCCGGAAAAACGACATTATTAAAAGAAGTTGCTCTGTCTGTTCAGAAATCAGAACCAGATATGCATCTGTTAATTTTATTGATTGATGAACGTCCTGAGGAAGTAACAGATATACGTGAAGCAATCGCCGGACCAAATGTTGAAGTAATCTACTCTACATTTGATGAGTTGCCGGAACACCATAAACGTGTATCTGAAATGGTCATTGAACGTGCGAAACGATTAGTAGAACACGGAAAAGATGTTATGATCCTTCTCGATAGTATTACGCGACTTGCAAGAGCATACAACCTTACAGTACCACCATCAGGAAGAACACTGTCAGGAGGTCTTGACCCTGCTGCCCTGCATATGCCAAAACGTTTCTTTGGTGCTGCCAGAAATATGAGAGAGGGCGGTAGTCTTACAATTCTTGCAACAGCATTGGTTGAAACAGGAAGTAAAATGGATGATGTTGTATACGAAGAATTTAAAGGAACTGGTAATATGGAATTGGTTTTGGATCGTAAGCTTCAGGAAAAACGTGTATTCCCTGCAATTGACATTCCAAAATCAGGAACAAGACGAGAAGATCTTTTACTTACAAAAGACGAGCAGGATGCCGTATATATTATAAGAAAGGCCTTAAATGGACTAAAAGCAGATGAGGCAGTGGACAATCTGTTAAATACATTTGACAGGACAGCAAATAACGCCGAATTAGTACAAAAAGTAATCCGTCAGAAATTTATTTAAAAACATTATTTAAAAACTTACAAAAAAAACTTGCAACAACAAAAAGGTTATGCTATACTGAGATAGCTGTTTAGAGAGTAAATAACTATATTTTAAATAGAGAGGTGAAAATCATGAGAGAAGGAATCCATCCAGAATACCATCAGGCAACAGTAACTTGCAACTGTGGTAATACATTTGTAACAGGATCTACAAACGAAAGCATTCACGTAGAAATTTGTTCTAAATGTCATCCATTCTACACAGGTCAGCAGAAAGCTACACAGGCTCGCGGACGTGTAGACAAGTTCAACAAGAAATATGGTATGAAATAAGAATTTGTTATGCAGGCTGAGGTAGATATATCTCAGCCTCTTATCATTTTATAAATAATTTGTTTGCAAGTATTTTGTAAACAACAGCCCTTATGGTCAGCGGCTTCCATAGAAGCGACTGACTTTTTCAAAATTTATCAGTCGTGTTGTTTATTTTAATAGATATAAGTAACAGCAACAGAACAGACAGGAGAAATGATATGAAATCATCCAATATCGGCGGGCAGGCCGTTCTTGAAGGGATTATGATGCGAAACGGAGATAAATATGCGGTTGCTGTCCGAAAGCCGAATCAGGAAATTGAAGTAAGCGTAGAAAAATATAAAAGCGTGATTCCCTGGGAAACAGGTAAGAAAATTCCATTTATACGAGGAATTTTTAGTTTTGTTGATTCACTGGTTTTAGGAATGAAAACTCTTACTTATTCAGCATCTTTTTATGAAGATGAAGAGACAGATGAAAAAGTAATGACAGCAGAAGAAATTCGCAAACAAGAAAAAAAAGACCAGATTTTTATGAACCTGACAATCATTATTTCAGTTGTACTTGCGGTTACAATTTTTATGGTTCTCCCATATTTTCTTAGCAATTTTTTGAAAAATTATATTACCTCACATTTCATGATGACAGTAATTGAAGGAATTATCCGCCTGGCTATATTCCTTGCGTACATATCACTCGTATCACACATGAAAGATATCCAACGCACATTTATGTATCATGGAGCAGAGCATAAGTGTATCAACTGTATAGAACACGGTATGGAACTAAATGTTGATAATGTTAGAAAGAGTTCCAAGCAACATAAACGTTGTGGAACAAGCTTTTTGTTTTTTGTTATGATTGTCAGTATCATTTTTTGCTTTTTTATTACTGCAAAATCCCAGGTCCTTCGTGTTGTAATCCGAATCGCATTGATGCCGGTAATTGCCGGTGTTTCATTTGAAATCATCCGTCTGGCAGGCAATAGTGAGAATCCGATTATAAATCTCCTCAGTCGTCCTGGCATGTGGGTACAGAATCTGACAACAAAGGAGCCGGATGACAGTATGATCGAGGTTGCGATTCAGGCTGTAGAAGCTGTCTTTGACTGGAAAGCATATTTGAAAGATAACTTTAAAATAGATTTAAAGTAAAATTGATGAAAATAACAGTGAAAGATACAATTGGAGAAAAAAGATGACATTAAAAGAGCTGTATAATATAGGAACTGACATACTAAAAAATGCATCCATTCAAGAAAGTTCTCTGGATGCATGGTATTTATTAGAATATGTTACAGGTATTACCCGTGCACGCTATTTTGTTGATTCACAGCAGTCAGTACCCAAAAAGCAACAAGAACAATATCTGCAACTGATTCAAAAACGTGCAGAGCATATTCCACTTCAACATTTAACAGGTGTTCAAGAGTTTATGGGGTTGGAATTTCATGTAAATGAACATGTATTAATTCCAAGACAAGATACTGAAATACTCGTGGAAACTGCCTTAAAAAAACTAAAAGAAATCTCGTTCCCCGTAAATCTATTGGATATGTGTACCGGTTCAGGCTGCATTTTACTTAGTATTTTGTATTACATGAAAAATAAGAAACAAATTACAGGAACCGGTGTTGATGTTTCTGATAAAGCACTGGAAGTGGCAAGAGAAAATGCAAAATCGCTGGATTTGTCTGTCGACTTTCTTCAAAGCGATCTGTTTGACAAAATAACAGACAAATATTCGATGATCGTATCGAACCCACCATATATTCGAAGTGATGTAATTAAAACACTTCAAGAAGAAGTAAGAGAACATGATCCGATGCTTGCGTTAGACGGAATGGAAGACGGATTATATTTCTATCGAAAAATCATTTCTGAAAGTGAAAAATATTTACAAGCGGATGGGTATTTGATATTTGAAATTGGACATGATCAAGGATTAGACGTGTCAAATATGATGAAAGATGCCGGATTTAGAGATGTCCTGATAAAAAAAGACCTTGCAGGTCTTGACCGGGTTGTATTAGGCGTGTATGATACGAAGAGGTGAATTATCTTTATAGATATGATAGAAGTTAGAAAGGATATAGGAAATTATGTTTGATAGATTAGAGGATCTTGTAATCCGATATGAAGAAGTAATGGGAGAACTTCAGGAACCGGATGTGGCAAACGATGCAACTCGTTTCCGCAATTTAATGAAAGAGCAAAGCGATCTGGCTCCTATTGTTGAAGCATTTAAAGAATATAAACAGTGCAAGCAGAATGTAGAAGACAGTCTGATGATGTTAGAAGAAGAATCAGATGAAGAGATGCGTGAACTTGCAAAAGAAGAATTGAATGAATCAAAGAACCGAATTGAAGAACTGGAAAAAGAGCTGAAGATTTTACTTCTTCCAAAGGATCCAAACGACGAAAAGAACGTTATCGTGGAAATCCGTGCCGGTGCCGGTGGAGATGAAGCGGCTTTATTCGCAGCTGAAGTTTATCGTATGTATGTACATTATGCAGAAGGACGCCGTTGGAAAGTAGAGATGATCTCACTTAACGAGAATGGAATCGGTGGATTTAAAGAATGTGTATTTATGATTTCAGGACAGGGTGCATATTCAAGATTAAAATACGAAAGTGGTGTTCACCGTGTACAACGTGTTCCAGAGACAGAAAGTGGCGGACGTATCCATACATCTACTATTACAGTTGCAATCATGCCGGAAGCAGAAGAAGTGGATGTAGAATTAGATATGAACGATTGTAAATTCGATGTGTTCCGTGCTTCAGGTAATGGTGGACAGTGCGTTAATACAACTGACTCTGCTGTACGTCTGACACATATCCCGACAGGAATTGTAATTTCATGCCAGGATGAAAAATCACAGTTAAAAAATAAAGATAAAGCATTGAAAGTACTTCGTGCCCGTCTCTATGAACTTGAACTTGCAAAACAGCACGATGCTGAGGCAGAAGCGCGTAAAAGTCAGGTGGGTACAGGAGATCGTTCTGAGAAGATCCGTACTTATAACTTCCCACAAGGACGTGTAACAGACCACAGAATCAAATTAACTTTGCATAAATTAGATTCCATTTTAAATGGAGATCTTGATGAAATCATCGACAGTCTGATTGCAGCAGACCAGACTGCAAAACTTGCAAAAATGAATGAAGATTAAATATTATTTTAAATAAACAAATAAGACCAGAAAGAAGGAACTGGAATGAAAGTATTATTATTAAATGGAAGTCCAAGAAAAGCAGGCTGTACATATACAGCGCTGACAGTTGTTGCAGAAGTGCTTGAGAAACAGGGCATTGAGACAGAAATTTTTCAGGCAGGCAATCCTGACATGGAAAATGTAAAAGCAGCAGCAGCGAAGATGGCCAAATCGGATGCATTAGTTGTTGGTTCTCCAGTTTATTGGGCATCTCCGTCTGGCCAGATTATTGAATTTATGGATAAATTATGTTCGTGTGCCGGAAAAGATATGTTGCACAAACCAGCTGCGGCTGTCACATCTGCACGTAGAGCCGGAACAACTGCTACACTGGATGTGATCATGAAATATTTTACATACCATCAGATGCCGGTCGTATCATCTAATTATTGGACAATGGTACATGGTAATACACCGGATGAAGTGCAGCAGGATGCCGAGGGAATTCAGATTATGAGAACTTTAGGTAATAATATGGCATGGCTTTTGAAATGCCTCGAGGCAGGAAAAAAAGCAGGTATTGAAATGCCGGTGGGTGAAGAGAAAATCAAAACAAACTTTATCCGATAAGCTCATTTTAAGCAGCGGGATTTCCGCTGCTTTTTGCACTTGACAATATACTAAACAACTACCGGCCACAACTTTGTGGCTATCACAAAAAGAAAGGATTTTTTGAATGGATAAAATCCAATTTAAACGACCTGAATTAGAAGACCAAGAAATTATTTACTCTTATTTAAAAAAATCACCAAGCCGAAGCTGTGAACGTACTTTTGCAAATGTTTATCTTTGGTCCAGACACTATAAAGTAGAGTATGCCATTATTGAAGGCGCATTAGTTTTCAAGGACAATTCCGAAAAAGCTCTTTTTGCCTATCCTGCAGGAGATGATGACTCTGTTCATAAAGCAATTGAATGGTTAAATCAATATAGTGATACCCAAAATACTCCACTTATGTTTTATAATGTAACAGAAGAAAACTTTGCACAACTGGAATGTTGGTATCCGGGTGTATATAAAATACAATACGACCCGGATCAGGCTGATTATGTATATGATTCAGAAAAACTTATAACTCTTGCAGGGAAGAAACTACATGGAAAAAGAAATCATATTAATAAATTTAAATCCCTGCATGAAGACTGGAGCTATGAACAATTAAACGATGATAATGTGGAAGAATGTTTTCAAATGGCTTTAAAATGGCGTACGCAAAATGGATGCGATGAGGATATGGAGAAAAATGCAGAAATGTGTGTAACATTAAATTCCTTACGCCTGTATAAAGAACTCGGTCTTATAGGTGGTGTTCTTCGTGCAGAAGGAAATATTGTAGCATTTACAATTGGGGAGCCGATGTGTGAAGATACATTTGTTGTTCATATCGAAAAGGCTTTTGCGGATGTAGACGGTGCTTATCCAATGATTAATCAGCAGTTTGTTCAGCATGAATGTACAGATTATGCATATATAAATAGAGAAGACGATGCCGGTTCTGCCGGACTTCGAAAAGCTAAATTATCGTATCAGCCTGCATTTATGGTACAAAAAGGATTCGTCACAAAAAAATAGGAGGATACAAAGATGATTTCAAAAAAAATGGAAAATATGGTTGCAAATAGTTCTGCAATCCGGGCAATGTTTGAAGAAGGTAACCGATTGGCAAAGATATACGGATCTGAAAATGTATTTGATTTTAGTCTTGGCAATCCAAATGTTCCGGCTCCGGATGCAGTTAAATATGCGATCAAAGAACTTTTAGACGAGGAAGATCCTGTGGTTTTACATGGTTATACAAACAGTAATGCCGGATATGAAGATGTTAGAATAGCTATCGCAGATTCTTTAAATGACCGCTTTGGCACACATTTTTGTAGCAAGAATATTACCATGACCGTAGGAGCAGCAGGTGGACTAAATGTCATTTTGAAATCCTTGATCAATCCAGGCGATGAGGTCATCACATTTGCTCCATATTTTGGTGAATATCGCAGTTATACAGATAATTATGATGGTGTCCTTGTAGAAGTTTCTCCTAATACTACTAATTTTCAGCCTAAGCTAGATGAATTCGAACAGAAAATATCTCCAAAAACAAAGGCCATAATTGTAAATACCCCAAACAATCCAACGGGTGTTGTTTATTCAGAGGAAACAATTCAGAAAATGGCCGCTATTTTAGAGAAAAAACAGAAAGAATATGGAACAGACATTTATTTAATCTCAGATGAGCCATATCGTGAATTAGCATATGACGGAGTTGAAGTACCTTACCTTACAAAGTACTATGCAAATACAATTGTAGGTTATTCATACAGTAAATCTCTTTCTCTTCCAGGAGAACGCATCGGCTATCTTGTAATTCCGGATGAAGCATCTGACAGCGAAAAGCTAATCGGGGCAGTCAATGTGGCAACACGTATTCTTGGTTTTGTAAATGCTCCAACTTTACAACAAAAAGTTGTAAAAGCATGTTTAAATGAAAAAACAGATATTTCTTACTATGACCGTAATCGTGAGACATTATATAACGGATTAAAAAATCTAGGGTTTGATTGTATCAAACCGGAAGGAGCCTTTTATTTATTTGTAAAATCTCCGATTGATGATGAAAAAGAATTTTGTAATGAAGCCAAAAAATATAATATACTGATTGTACCGGGGTCTTCTTTCGCATGTCCTGGATATGTAAGAATGGCTTATTGTGTATCCTACGAGACAATCGTAAATTCATTGCCTGAATTTGCCAAACTCGCTAAACAATATAATCTATAGGAAAGGGAAGGAATCATGGGATTAAATGAAAATATACGAAATAATATTCGCCAGGTAGAGCCTTATATTCCAGGCGAACAGCCACAAAATAAAGTAATTAAATTAAATACAAATGAAAATCCTTATGCACCGGCACCAGGAGTTGAACAGGCACTTCAGTCAATGGATTTAGATCGACTTCGCTTATATCCGGATCCGACAGCCAAATTACTTACACAATGTCTGGCCGATCGATACAAAGTGGATAAAGATCAGGTATTTGTAGGAGTTGGCTCAGATGATGTATTATCCATGTGTTTTCTGACTTTTTTTAATTCAGATAAGCCAATTCTTTTTCCGGATATTACCTATTCTTTTTATAAAGTATGGGCTGATTTATATCGCATTCCATATAAATGTCAGAAATTAGATGCTGATTTTCATATTTGCAAAGAAGATTATTATAAAGAAAACGGGGGTGTTATTTTCCCAAATCCAAATGCACCTACAGCAATTTATGAAAATCTGGATTTTGTAGAAGATATCATCAGACATAATCAGGATGTTATCGTAATTGTAGACGAAGCATACATTGATTTTGCCGGAAAGTCTGCATTGGAATTAATCTCAAAATATGATAATTTGATCGTTGTTCAGACATTTTCAAAATCTCGCTCTATGGCTGGTATGAGAATCGGGTATGCCATCAGTAACCCAACTTTGATTAAATATTTAAATGATGTGAAATATTCGTTTAACTCTTATACAATGAACCAGACTTCTCTTGTTTGCGGAGCAGAAGCAGTAAAAGATGAAACTTATTTCAAAGAAACTGTAAATAAAATTGTTGAAACAAGAGAATGGGCCAAAGAGCAGTTTAAAGAGTTAGGATTTGAATATCCAGAATCTCAAGCCAATTTTATTTTTGTAACTCATCCAAAGCTGGATGCAGAACAACTATTTACAGCTTTGAAAAAAGCCAACATTTACGTCAGATACTGGGGAAGTGAGAGAATTGAACAGTATTTGCGTGTGACAATTGGTACAAAAGAAGAGATGGAAACTTTCTTTTCTTTCTTAAGACAATATATTGCCGAACATGGAGGAAGATAGTAGATGAAAGAAGCATTAATAAATGGATTAATTGCAGGGCTTAGCGGAAAAGTTGGGAAAGAATTCATCATTTTTTTGATTTCAATGGTGCCAATTCTTGAACTTAGAGGCGGACTCCTTGCAGCAGGACCGGCACTTTTAGATGTACCTATGTGGCAGGCTATTCCTATTTGTTTTATTGGGAATCTGGTTCCAATACCATTCATTTTGTTATTGATCACAAAGATTTTTGATTGGATGAAAGGAACAAAGAAACTAAAACCTTTAGTTGAAAAACTGGAACATAAAGCGATGAGCCAGAGTGCCAATATTGAAAAATATGAATTTTGGGGACTAGTAGCATTTGTAGGCATTCCACTTCCGGGAACAGGAGCGTGGACAGGATCTTTGATTGCTGCATTATTGGGAATTCGTTTTAGAAAGGCTTTTCCTGCCATTGTTCTTGGTCTTGTAATTGCAACAGTTATTATGACCGTATTGTCCTATACCGTTCTAGGAACAATATTTGCTTAATGAAATTAGATTGACATAAAATACGAGAATCCGTATAATTAAAGAAGAACAAATTAGAGGAGAAGAGAACATGCTCGCAAGAAATGATGATCATACAAGAAGTATTATTTGGCGAAGTGTAATGTCTGTCACATCTGTTGTGATTATTTTGATTGCAGTGTTTTTCCTGATTCGCATGTTCACAATGAATCCATTGGAAGGAACATGGGATTACGAAGACAGTGATCTAATTATGACAATCAAAGGGAATAACACAGCAATTATAAAATGGCCGGATGAATTTGATGGCAATCAAATTGCAGTTTCTATGGATTATGATATTGATTCTAAAACTAAAACTTTTAGTTTACATCTCAATACAGATGCTGTAAAAAAGGCAGCGGATTCAGAAGGCATATCAGAGGATGTGATTACTCAGGCGTTGGATCGGTTAGATGGAACATATGATTACAATATGGAACAGAATCAACTGACACTGACAGACCGGGAATATGGCAGCCAGTTAATATTTGAAAAAGAGTAAAGATAAACAGGGATGAATATGAAACGTCCCTGTTTTTTCTATCAAGAAATAAAACGAGTGATATTTCAAAAAGGAGGAACTATGTTAAGAGAAAAGACAAAGGAAATTAAAATTGGAGATGTAATAATCGGTGGAAATCGCCCAATCGCAATTCAGTCTATGACTAATACACCTACTGAAGACGTAGAAGCAACTGTAGCACAGATTTTACGTCTGGAAAAAGCAGGATGTGAGATTATTCGATGTACGGTTCCAACATTAGAAGCAGCAGCGGCTATCAAGGAAATTAAAAAACAAATTCATATTCCACTTGTAGCGGATATCCATTTTGATTATCGTATGGCAATTGCGGCCATTGAAAATGGTGCAGATAAAATACGAATCAATCCTGGAAATATTGGATCAAAAGATCGTGTGCAAGCTGTTGTCGATAAAGCAAAAGAATATAATGTGCCAATTCGTGTGGGTGTAAACAGTGGCTCACTTGAAAAGCAATTAATAGAGAAATATGGCGGTGTTACAGCAGAAGGAATTGTTGAAAGTGCTTTGGATAAAGTGAAAATGATAGAAGATATGGGCTATGATAATCTTGTTGTCAGCATTAAATCTTCAGACGTGTTGATGTGTGTTAAAGCACATGAATTAATTGCCAGTCAATGCCCATACCCTTTACATGTTGGAATTACTGAAGCAGGAACACTTTATTCAGGAAATATCAAATCTTCTGTAGGACTTGGCATTATATTACACGAAGGCATCGGAAATACAATTCGTGTTTCATTGACTGGAGATCCTGTAGAAGAAATTAAAACTGCAAAATTAGTTCTTCGTACCCTAGGACTTCGTAAAGGCGGAATTGAAGTTGTATCTTGTCCAACCTGCGGACGTACAAAAATCAACTTGATTGAATTGGCAAATCAAGTTGAAACAATGGTCTCTGAATATCCACTTGATATTAAAGTTGCAGTTATGGGATGTGTTGTAAACGGACCAGGAGAAGCAAAAGAAGCTGATCTTGGCATTGCCGGTGGTATTGGAGAAGGTTTGTTGATTAAAAAAGGCGAAATTATAAAGAAAGTTCCTGAAACAGAACTTTTGAATACACTTCGATGGGAGTTAGACAATTGGAACAAGTAAGTAATGCCAAAAGATTTTTTGAGGTATTTCCAACATTAAAAGTCGAAAAAGATATACAAGAATTATTTGCAGATGTGCAGATTAAAAAAATCACAACAAATTCTTCAAGGGAATTTTTAAATATCCATCTATTCAGTCTGCATCTAATTCAAAAACGTTATATTAAACGAATGGAAGAACACATTAAAAAGCAGCTGTTTTGTAAGACCTCTGTAGCGATCAAAATTGAAGAGGATTATCAGCTTTCCGAACAATATACGCCAGAAGCACTAATGGTTGAATATCATGACAGTATTTTATTAGAATTAAAAGAAATCAGTGTGCTTGCCGCAAGCATGTTTGAACAGGCAGAAATTAGCTTTGAAGCAAATTCAATCATGCGTCTTGAATTATTAAATACAATTGTTTCAGAAGGACGAAAAGAGGAAATCGTATCATTACTAGATGAGATTTTTAATCAACGTTTTCATATCCCGACCGATATTCGTATAGAATATCGGGAAAAAGAAAAAGAAGATAAAAACCTGGAATATGATGAACAGCGTATTCAGAGGGAAATAGATGCTATTTTTGCAAGAAACCGTAAACTTCATGGAGATGAGAAGGAAAAAGGACCTGGTGGATCCAGTCCTGAAAAGAAAATCACACCGGTTTCTCAAAAGGCTGTTGTTGATAAGAAACCAAAGGACAATGGGAATGATAGTAATGAACGTAAAAGTTTTAAATCTGATTTTAAGAAAGGTTATATACGCCCATTAAAACAAGGGAATGATCCTAATCTTATCTATGGTAAAGATTTTGAGGATGAACCAATCCGATTGGATGTCGTCGAGACAGAAATGGGTGAAATTACATTTCATGGAAAGATTATTACTTTTGAAACTCGTGAAATCCGAAATGAAAAATCTATTTTAATGTTTGCTGTAACAGATTTTACTGATACTATTATGGTAAAAATGTTTATTCGTAACGATCAACTTCCTGATTTGCTTGGAGATTTAAAAAAGGGGTCATATATAAAAATCAAAGGTGTAACAACAATTGATCGTTATGATGGCGAATTATCTATCGGTTCGGTTACCGGCATTAAAAAAATCGGTGATTTTACAACGAAAAGAGAAGATCTAAGTCCAGTAAAGCGTGTAGAATTGCATTGCCATACAAAAATGAGTGATATGGATGGGGTATCCGAAACACAGGATATTGTCCGTCGTGCCCACGATTGGGGACATGCTGCAATTGCCATTACAGATCACGGTATTGCACAAGCTTTTCCTGATGCAAATCACTTTATAGAACGATTGGATAAAGATGATCCATTTAAAATACTGTATGGCGTAGAAGGCTATGTTGTAGATGATCTGACAGAAATTGCTGTTGGAGCAGGAGATGAAACACTGGATGATGTTTATGTTGTGTTTGATATTGAAACCACAGGATTTAGTGCCATAAAAGATAAAATCATCGAAATTGGAGCTGTAAAGGTTGTCAACGGCAAAATTGTTGATAAATTCAGTACTTTTGTAAATCCTGAAAGACCAATTCCTTTTGAAATTACTAAACTAACAAGTATTACAGATGATATGGTTATGGAGTATCCAAATATTGAAGTGATTCTCCCACAATTTCTGGAATTTGCAAAAGACGCAGTACTTGTTGCCCACAATGCAAGCTTTGATGTTGGATTCATTGAACAAAACTGCCGTTATCAGGATATTGAGCCAAAGTTTATATCTGTAGATACAGTGGCTCTTGCCAGAATGCTCCTTCCAACTTTATCAAAATATAAATTGAATATTGTGGCAAAAGCACTTGGAATTTCTTTAGAAAATCACCATCGAGCAGTAGATGATGCAGGCGCAACTGCAGAAATCTTTGTAAAGTTTGTTGAAATGTTGAAGGAGCGCAATATAACGACATTAAAAGGAATTAACCAATTCGGTGATATGAATCCAAATTCGATTCGAAAGCTTCCAACACATCATATCATCATTCTGGCAAAAAATGATATTGGGAGATACAATCTATATCAATTGATATCAGAATCTCATCTAACTTATTATGCACGACGTCCACGCATTCCAAAAAGTTTGTTGAACCAATATCGTGAGGGACTCGTTATAGGAAGTGCCTGTGAGGCAGGTGAATTATATCAGGCAATATTAAATGGAAAATCACCACAAGTAGTTGCCAGACTGGCAGAATTTTATGACTATTATGAAATCCAGCCACTTGGAAATGATAAATTCATGCTTGCAAGTGATAAGTACTCAAATATCAACACCCTGGAAGATTTGATGGAAATAAACCGACAGATTGTACAACTTGGAGAAAAATTTAAAAAACCTGTTGTTGCGACTTGTGATGTGCATTTTCTTGACCCGGAAGATGAAGTGTACCGCCGTATCATCATGGCGGGAAAAGGCTTCAGTGATGCAGATGACCAACCACCTTTATTTCTTCGTACAACCGAAGAAATGCTGGCAGAATTTGAATATTTAGGTTCTGCAAAGGCTCATGAGGTTGTAATTGAAAATCCTTGTAAAATAGCAAACATGATAGAAAAAATATCCCCGGTAAATCCTAACAAATGTCCACCAGTCATCGAAAATTCCGAACAGAATCTGCGTGATATTTGTTATAACCGTGCACATGAAATCTATGGTAAGGATTTACCAGAAGCAGTATCCAAACGATTGGAGAAAGAATTAAATTCCATCATTTCTAATGGATATTCCGTTATGTACATCATTGCGCAAAAGTTAGTATGGAAATCAAATGCGGATGGATACCTTGTTGGATCACGAGGATCCGTAGGTTCTTCATTTGTAGCTACTATGGCCGGAATTACAGAAGTTAATCCATTATCTCCGCATTATTATTGTGCACATTGTCATTATAGTGATTTTGATTCTGAAGAAGTAAAATCATATGCTGGAGGATGTGGATTCGACATGCCGGATAAGAACTGTCCGGTATGCGGTGAGAAACTAATAAAACAAGGCTTTGACATTCCTTTTGAAACCTTTCTTGGTTTTAAAGGTGACAAAGAACCAGATATTGACTTGAACTTTTCCGGTGAGTATCAATCTAAAGCTCATAAATATACCGAAGTTATTTTTGGAGAGGGGCATACCTTTAAAGCCGGAACAATCGGAACGCTGGCAGATAAAACAGCTTACGGTTATGTAAAGAACTATTACGAAGAACGTGGTATGCGTAAACGACGTTGCGAAATAGAGCGGATCAGTCAGGGTTGTACAGGTATCCGACGAAGCACCGGACAGCATCCGGGAGGAATTGTTGTACTTCCTCATGGACATAACATTAATGAATTTACACCTGTTCAGCATCCGGCAAACGATATGACTGTAGACATCATAACAACACATTTTGATTATCATTCGATTGATCATAACTTGTTAAAACTAGATATTCTCGGTCATGATGATCCGACCATGATCCGTATGCTGGAGGATTATATTACATCCGATGCTCTGGAAAATGAATACAATGAAGAAAATCCTTTTGTAGCAACAAAAATCCCTCTGGATGATAAAGATGTTATTTCGTTGTTCCATAATACAAGTGCACTTGGTATTAAACCTGAAGATATCAGCGGCTGTCCGCTTGGAAGTCTTGGAATCCCGGAGTTTGGAACAGATTTTGTTATTCAGATGGTACAAGATGCAAACCCGCAGTCATTATCTGATTTAATCCGAATTTCCGGTCTGTCTCACGGAACCAATGTATGGCTTGGAAATGCGCAGGAATTAATCAAACAAGGAAAGGCAACGATTTCTACTGCAATCTGTACTCGTGATGATATTATGATTTACTTGATCAATCAGGGAGTAGATAGTGCACTTTCTTTTACAATTATGGAGAGCGTACGAAAAGGTAAGGGGTTAAAGCCTGAATGGGAAACTGCAATGAAGGAAAAAGATGTACCGGACTGGTATATTGATTCTTGCAAGAAGATTAGCTATATGTTCCCAAAAGCACATGCTGCTGCCTATGTTATGATGGCTTATCGAATCGCATATTGTAAAATTAATTATCCGCTCGCTTATTATGGTGCTTATTTTAGTATTCGTGCCGATGCATTTTCTTATGAACTTATGTGCCAGGGCAAAGAAAAGTTAAATTATTATATGAATGATTACAGAAAAAGAGCCGATAGTCTCACAAATAAAGAACAGGATACTTTAAAAGATATGAAGCTGGTTCAGGAAATGTATGCCCGCGGACTGGAATTTATGCCTATTGATCTATATCGTGCAAAAGCAAAAGATTTTCAGATTATCGACGGAAAGCTGATGCCATCTTTTGCAAGTATTGACGGAATGGGTGATAAAGCAGCAGAAGCGGTAGAACTTGCTGCAAAAGATGGAAAATATCTGTCGTTAGATGATTTCAGACAAAGAACAAAGGTTAGTAAAACTGTTATTGATCTTATGTCAGACCTTGGATTATTTGGAGATTTACCGCAAAGTAATCAGTTGTCATTATTTGACTTTTAGATAATATATGCTATACTTGTTTCCAATGGGGAACAAAAGAAGAGATGGAGGGAAACTACTATGTATGATTTTGAAGAAATAGTAAAAACAGATCCTGAGATTGCAAATGCAATCAAAGACGAGATGAATCGTCAAAACTCACATATCGAATTAATTGCATCTGAAAACTGGGTAAGCAAAGCAGTGATGGCTGCAATGGGAAGCCCCCTCACAAACAAATATGCTGAAGGATATCCTGGAAAAAGATATTATGGCGGATGTCAGTGCGTAGATGTTGTAGAAGATCTTGCCAGAGAACGTGCTAAAAAGTTATTTGGTTGTGAGTATGTAAATGTACAACCACATTCTGGTGCACAGGCTAACATGGCAGTTATGTTTGCTATGCTTGAACCTGGAGATAAGATTATGGGCATGAACCTTGATCATGGCGGACATTTAACACATGGCTCACCTGTAAATCTGTCCGGCAAATACTTCGATGTTGCTCACTATGGCGTAGATGAAGATGGATTTATTGATTATGATGAAGTGTTACGAATCGCCAAAGAACATAAGCCAAAATTAATCGTAGCAGGAGCAAGTGCTTATGCAAGAACTATTGATTTTAAGCGTTTTCGTGAAATTGCCGATGAAGTAGGGGCTTATTTAATGGTTGACATTGCACATATTGCAGGACTTGTAGCAGCCGGATTACATCCAAGTCCGATTCCTTATGCACATGTTACCACCACAACAACACATAAGACTCTTCGTGGACCTCGCGGAGGTATGATTATGTGCAGCGAAGAAATGAATAAAAAATTTAATTTCAATAAAGCTGTCTTCCCTGGTATTCAAGGTGGTCCGTTAATGCATGTTATTGCTGCAAAAGCAGTTTGTTTTGAAGAAGCACTTAAACCGGAATATAAAGAATATATGGAGCAGGTTGTTAAAAATGCACAGGCTTTAAGTGAAGGTCTAATGAAACGTGGGATAAAGATTGTTTCCGGCGGTACCGATAATCATTTAATGCTGATTGATTTATCTGAAACAGAAATCAGTGGAAAAGAACTTGAAAAACGTTTGGATGATGCACATATTACAGCAAATAAAAATACAATTCCTAACGATCCTCGCTCACCATTTGTTACAAGTGGCGTGAGACTTGGAACACCAGCTGTTACAACTCGTGGTATGTTGGAAGAAGATATGGATAAGATTGCTGAAATTATTGCACTTGTAGTAGAAAGCGAAGATAATGTAGAAAAAGCAAAAGCAATGGTTGCCAAACTGACAGATAAATATCCGTTATGTTAATCAAGTCGTACCAAAAAAGAGCATCGTGAAAGATGCTCTTTTATTAATCTCATTTTGTTATTTGCTTTTAAAAATTATAAATATTAAATCTCGTCATAAATTTATATAATTAAAAGGTACATAAAAAAATCTGATTAAAGTTTTACTACGTTTGTAGCCTGTGGTCCTTTAGCGCCTTCTGTTACATCAAATTCAACAGCCTGACCTTCTTCTAAAGATTTGAACCCATCCATAACTAATCCTGAATAGTGAACGAATACGTCATTTCCTTCAGCATCTGAGATGAATCCGTACCCTTTTTGGTTATTAAACCATTTTACTGTACCTGTCATTGCCTGACCCTCCATAAAAATTTAAAAAATAGTAGTATGTTTGTTCTTATCTTTGAACAATACTTGTTTATTTTAGCATATTTAACAATAAAAGTCAATTGAATTATTTTACTATTCGTAAAAATGTACAAATCCATTCAAAAAAATTTCCCTACAATGTAGAGAAAAAGAAAAATCGATGCATTTATAATAAAAGTATTGTATAATTAGAACTAACAGAATAAGATATCATTAATATGATACTTATGATCAATATACCAGAATAAGAGAGAAGGGAGTAAAATGAAAGAAGAGATTTTTATATGGCTTGGATTGTTGATTGTATTTTTAATCATTGAGATTATTACTGTCGGACTTACAACGATCTGGATGGCAGGAGGAACTTTAGTAGCGTTAATTATATGTCTGGCAGGTTTAAATTTATGGTGTCAGATTATATCCTTTTTAATTGTATCCTTTATCTTATTATTATTTACAAGACCATTTGCTATGAAATACATAAATTGTCATCATGAAAAAACCAATTATGAACAAATAATTGGAAAAGTGGTTAAAATCACAAAAAAAGTAGATAATTTAGAAGAAACGGGTGCAGCTGTCGTTAATGGTTTAGAATGGACCGCACGTACAAAAAATACCGGAGAAATTTTAAATCCGGGAGATTTTGCAAAAGTGGTTGAAATTTCAGGTGTAAAATTAATTGTTGAAAAATATCAGGAGGGATAAAAATGTTTGGATTTTTAGTACTTATCATCATTTTAATTATTGTACTTTTCGTACTTATTTCATGTGTCAAGATTGTTCCCCAGGCTCATGCCTACGTTCTTGAGCGTCTTGGTGGATATAAAGAAACATGGAGTGTGGGTATTCATTTCAAAATGCCAATTTTAGATCGAGTAGCAAGGAGAGTTTCTTTAAAAGAGCAAGTTGTTGATTTTGAACCGCAAGCGGTTATTACGAAAGATAATGTAACAATGCAGATTGATACGGTTGTCTTTTTCCAAATTACAGATCCCAAAAAATACGCATACGGAGTAGAGAATCCAATCGCGGCAATCGAGAACCTGACCGCTACAACCTTGCGTAACATTATTGGAGATTTAGAATTAGATGAAACCTTAACATCCCGTGAGACAATCAATACAAAAATGCGTACAATACTTGATATTGCTACGGATGAATGGGGAATTAAAGTAAACAGAGTAGAATTAAAGAATATCATGCCTCCTAAAGCTATTCAGGATGCTATGGAAAAACAAATGAAAGCGGAGCGTGAACGAAGAGAAGCCATCCTGCGTGCTGAAGGTGAAAAGAAATCTACAATTCTTGTTGCAGAAGGTGAAAAAGAATCTGTTATTCTGGAGGCAGAAGCTGCAAAACAAGCTGCAATCTTAAAAGCTGAGGCAGAAAAGCAGAAACGGATCAAAGAGGCAGAAGGTCAGGCCGAAGCAATTCGCTCTGTACAAAAAGCTACAGCAGAAGGTATTGAATTTATCAAGGCAGCCGGAGCTGATGATGCCGTTTTAACATTAAAGAGTCTGGAGGCATTTGCAAAAGCAGCAGACGGTAAATCCACAAAAATTATTATTCCATCAGATTTACAAGGAATTGCAGGACTCACAAAAACAATTTCAGAGATTGCAAGAACAGAAAAAGCAGAAGAGTAGATAATTATAATGGAAGAACCTATCATAAAGATTTCCGTCCGCAATCTAGTAGAATTCATATTGCGGACGGGTGATATAGACAATCGGACATCTGGCAGTCTGGAGAGGGATGCAATGTTGCAAGGGAGCAGATTGCATCGGAAAATTCAACGCAGAATGGGAGCAGATTATCATGCCGAAGTAGCATTAAAAACAGAAGTTGTTTGTACAGACTTTTTACTTTTGATTGAAGGAAGGGCAGATGGTATTATTGAAAATGATTCTGGAATCTGCATAGACGAAATAAAAGGAACTATACGCGATTTATCTCATATAACAGAACCGATAGGCGTCCACCTTGCTCAGGCAAAGTGTTACGCCTATATCTATGCCACACAACAACATTTGACGAATATTGATGTGCAAATGACATATTGTCACTTGGAAACAGAAGAAATAAAACGTTTTAAGCAAAATTTTTTGTTTGATGATCTTGAAAAATGGTTTAACGAATTAATTCACGCATATGAAAAATGGGCAAAATTTCAAATTCAATGGAAAAAAGAACGTAATCGTACAATTCAAAAAACAGAATTTCCATTTTCATATAGAGAAGGACAACATGAAGTGGTATCTTCTGTATATCGTACGATACTTCGCAAAAAAAATTTGTTTATCCAGGCCCCAACCGGAATCGGAAAAACTATGGCTACAATTTTCCCAGCTATTCGTGCAATAGGCGAAGGACTGGGAGAAAAAATATTTTATCTGACAGCAAAAACAATCACAAAAACCGTAGCGGAGCAAGCTTTTTATATACTTCGCAAGAACGGATTAAGATGGAAATCTGTCACAATTAATGCAAAAGAAAAAATTTGTTTATGCGAAGAAACAATTTGTAATCCTGAGGAATGTCCTTATGCAAAAGGACATTTTGACCGTGTAAATGATGCTGTATTTGAATTAATCAGTACAAGAGATGAATGTACGAGAGAAGTTATAGAAGAACAGGCAAGAAAATACCATGTATGCCCATTTGAGATGTCACTTGATGTCAGTGAATGGATGGATGCAATTATTTGTGACTATAATTATGTGTTTGATCCAGACGCTCATTTAAAACGTTTTTTCTCAGAAGGTGGAACAGGAGAGTATTTGTTCTTAATTGACGAAGCACATAACCTTGTTGAGCGCGGTCGGGAAATGTATAGCGCTACACTTTACAAAGAAGATTTTTTATCTATGAAAAAAATATTCCGAAGTGACGCCCCGAAACTTGCAAAACGTCTGGATGAATGTAATAAACAACTCTTGGCATTAAAACGTGAATGTGAAACATATCAAGTGATAGATAATGTTTCACACATTGCCTTAAAGTGCTTAAATATTCTAGGAGAAATAGAAAACTATTTTGATGAACAGCCTTCTCCTGAAAAAAAAGATGCACTTCTTGATTTTTATTTTCAGATTCGTTCATTCATTAATATCCATGATATTTTGGATGAAAATTATTTAATCTATACGGAAATGGAACCAGACGGTCGTTTTAAATTAAAATTATTTTGTGTAAATCCGGCAGCGAATCTACAACGCTTTTTAGAATATGGGAACAGTACAATTTATTTTTCGGCAACATTTTTACCTGTTTTTTATTACAAAAACTTACTTAGTGTCAATCCCGATGATTACGCAATTTATGCAAAATCTACATTTCCAGAAAAAAATAAACTTCTCTTATTGGCAGAGGATGTGAGTACTAAATATACATTGCGTGGACCTGAAATGTATCAGAAAATCGCACGATATATTCAAAATATTGTATCTGTCCAACAAGGAAATTACATGGTATTTTTCCCTTCTTATCGCATGTTAGAAGAGGTTTACGAACAGTTTGTTAATCTTCCTGCATCTTCGATAAATAATTCTGTAGAATGCATTCTTCAATCACAGTATATGAATGAAATTGAACGTGAAGAGTTTTTGAATTGTTTTGAAAGCCAGAACGATAGAACCTTAATTGGTTTTTGTGTGATGGGAGGAATTTTTTCGGAGGGAATTGATCTAGCTGAAGATCGCTTAATCGGAGCAATTATTGTTGGAACCGGACTGCCCCAGGTATGTAATGAAAGAGAATTATTGAAACAATATTTTGATGCAAAAAAAATGTCGGGATTTGATTTTGCTTACTTATATCCGGGAATGAATAAAGTATTGCAATCTGCAGGACGTGTAATCCGTACAGAATCAGACAAAGGAGTTATTGTATTACTTGATGTAAGATTTTTAGACTATCGATATCAAGCTATATTTCCGCGTGAATGGAAACAGTACCAATTATGTCAGTTGAATCATGTGACTGACACTGTAGCCGCCTTTTGGCAGGATAAAAATAAGGAGAGAATCTAAAATGCGTGATAAATTAACTAAAAGCGATGTTAAAAAAATAGAGGAAGAAATTGAATACAGAAAATTAGTTGTCAGAAAAGAAGCCATTGAAGCAGTAAAAGAGGCTCGTGCCCATGGCGATTTGAGTGAAAATTTTGAGTATCATGCTGCTAAAAAAGATAAAAATAAAAACGAAAGCAGAATTCGTTATCTGGAAAGGATGCTGAAAACGGCCATTATTGTCGATGACAGTTCAAAAGATGATGAAGTCGGAATTAATAATACTGTAGAATTATACATGGAAGATGATGACGAAATAGAGACCTACAGACTTGTCACTTCTGTACGAGGCAGTTCAATTCAAGGATTGATCAGTATTGATTCTCCTCTTGGAAAAGCAATTTTAGGACATAAACTAAACGACAGAGTATATATTCAGGTAAACGATAATTTCGGCTATTATGCAATTATTAAAAAAATTATAAACACTCAAAATGATGAAAATGATGAGCTTCGCAAATTCTAAATATTGAAATAAAAAATAGGAAGTTTCCACTATATTTCGGGAAACTTCCTATCTTTTATGCCTGTTCTTTTTCTAAGTTTTTATTTGCTGTCGATAACATCAATTTAATTCTGTTCAACTGATTTACCTCACTTGCACCTGGGTCATAATCAATCGCAACAATGTTGGACTGCGGATATAATCTACGAAGTTCTTTAATTACACCTTTTCCAACTACATGATTTGGAAGACATGCAAATGGCTGCGTACAAACGATATTTCCAGCTCCACTGTGTATCAGTTCTAACATTTCTCCTGTTAAGAACCACCCCTCACCAGTTTGATTTCCAATAGATACGATGTCGGATGCCATATTTGCCAACTCTTCAATACGAGCCGGTGGATTAAAATGCTTACTTGCTTTAAACGCTTCGGTTGCCGGAAGCCTAAACCATTCTAATACTTTAATTCCTATATTTGCAATTCGTGCTTTGGATTTCTTAAATCCAAGGTGTGATGCTTTAAAATTCTGATTATAAAAACAATACTGTAAGAAATCCAGCAAGTCCGGGACAACTGCCTCAGCGCCTTCTGCCTCAAGTAATTCAACAAGATGATTATTTGCAGCAGGAAGGAATTTAACAAGAATCTCGCCAACAACTCCTACACGAGGTTTTTTCACATCTAAAGTTTCAATGTTATCAAAATCTTCTATAATACTGCGGCAAAGTTGTTTGAATTTTCTTCTTGAAGGATATCCTTCTGAGACAAATTTCTTACAAACTTCTGCCCATTTTTTATGTATTGCATCTGTTGTGCCTGGCACAGCTTCATAAGGACGCATGCGATATACACATTTCATGAAAATATCACCAAATACAACTCCATAAATTCCGCGAAGAGCAAGAGAAGGAGTAATCTTAAATCCAGGATTTGCCTCCAGTCCGCTTAAGTTGATAGAGATAACCGGAATATTTGCATATCCGGCTTTTTTTAAGGCACGACGGATAAATCCAATATAGTTGGAAGCTCGACATCCTCCACCTGTCTGACTTATGATCACTGCAAGATGATCGGTATCATATTTTCCAGATAAAATAGCATCCATAATTTGTCCTACTACCATAAGTGATGGATAACATGCATCATTATTTACATATTTCAAGCCAACATCTACAGCCTGTTTATTATCATTTGGAAGCACTTCCAATTTATAACCTGCTGCTTTAAATGCAGGCTCAACAATCTCGAAATGAATCGGAGACATCTGTGGACAAAGGATTGTATATGTTGCTCGCATTTCTTTTGTAAATGTAACTTTATCGATTGATGCCGGCTTAATATCGCGTTTTGTATTTCTCTGTTCGCGAACACGAATTGCAGCAAGTAGAGAACGAATACGGATTCTTGCAGCACCTAAGTTGTTTACTTCATCAATTTTTAAGGAAGTATAAATTTTATCTGAATTTGTTAAAATTTCTGCAACTTGATCCGTTGTTACTGCATCCAATCCACAACCGAATGAATTAAGCTGGATCAAATCCAGATTATCTACTGTTTTTACATAATTTGCAGCTGCATATAAACGAGAATGATACATCCACTGATCCATTACATTTAACGGGCGTTCTACGGGATTCAAATGTGAAATAGAGTCCTCTGTTAAAACAGCCATATTATAAGAATTAATCAGTTCTGGAATACCATGATTAACCTCCGGGTCTATATGGTATGGACGACCTGCAAGCACAATTCCTCTGTTTCCTGTTTCCTTTAAGAACTGTATCGTCTCTTCTCCTTTTTTTCGCATATCATTGCGGCAGGCTGCAAGTTCCTCCCATGCATCATGAACTGCTGCACGTATTTCTTTTTCATCAATTGAAAATTTTTCTCCAAGCTCCTCAACCATTCTATATGCAACAGTTTCTTCGCTTTCCAGACTTAAAAATGGATGAATAAAATCTACCTCTCCCTGAACGATTGGATCCATATTATTCTTAATATTTTCCGGATACGATGTTACGATCGGACAGTTATAATGGTTATTCGCATCAGCAAATTCTTTTCTTTCATATGGAATAGACGGATAGAAAATATACGTTACGCCCTGATTGATCAGCCATTGTACATGCCCATGTGCAAGCTTTGCAGGATAACATTCTGATTCACTTGGAATGGATTCAATACCTAATTCATATATTTTTCTTGTAGAAGCAGGAGAGAGCAGTACAGAAAATCCAAGTTTTGTAAACAATGTAAACCAGAACGGATAGTTCTCATACATATTTAAAACACGAGGGATACCAATCACTCCATGCACAGCTGCATTTGCTTTTAACGGAGTATATCCAAAATAACGTTGCATCTTATATTCAAACAAGTTTGGTAATTTATTTTTTACCTTTTCTTTTCCGAGACCACGTTCACAACGGTTTCCGGTAATAAATTTACGACCGCCACTGAAATGATTGATTGTCAGACGACAGTTATTTGTACATCCTTTACATTTTGTCATAGTAGTAGAATACTCCAAGGCCTCAATATCCTCAATAGAAAGCATTGTCGTACCTTCACATTCAACATAACGTTCACGAGCAATAAGCGCAGCTCCAAAAGCTCCCATGATTCCGGCAATATCCGGACGGATAGCTTCACAATTTGCAATTTTTTCAAAACTTCTTAATACAGCATTATTGTAAAATGTTCCACCCTGTACAACAATATGTTTTCCGAGTTCTGATGCATCCGATACTTTAATTACTTTAAACAACGCATTTTTTATAACCGAATATGCAAGACCTGCCGAAATATCAGATACTTCTGCGCCTTCTTTTTGAGCCTGCTTTACTTTTGAATTCATAAATACTGTACAACGTGTTCCTAAATCAATTGGATTATGTGCATATAATGCTTCCTGTGCAAAATCTTCCACTGAATAATTCAATGATTTTGCAAATGTTTCGATAAATGAACCACATCCTGAAGAACACGCTTCGTTTAATTGTACGCTATCAACGGTCTGATTTTTAATTTTGATACATTTCATATCCTGACCACCGATATCAAGAATACAGTCAACATCCGGTTCAAAAAATGATGCTGCGTAATAGTGTGAAACGGTTTCTACCTCTCCCTCATCTAAGAGAAGTGCTTCTTTAATCAACGCTTCACCATATCCGGTAGAGCAGGAGTGTACAATTTCTACATCTTCCGGCAACTGGCTATATATATCTTTAATAGCAGAAATCGTTGTTCCGAGTGGGTCTCCATCATTATTATGATAAAAAGAATACAAAAGCGTTCCATCGTCACCGACCAAAGCGGCTTTTGTAGTTGTTGAACCTGCATCGATACCTAAAAATACCTTTCCTTTATATGAAGCAAGATCTTTCATTGGCACTTGATGCTGATTATGTCTTGAAATAAATGCATCGTATTCAGCCTTTGATGCAAACAGTGGTTCCATACGATCCACTTCAAATTCCATTTGGATTTTAGCGGCAAGTCGTTCCTGCATTTCACGAAGAGATACCTTCACATCTTTCTTTGAATTCAATGCAGAACCGATAGCAGCAAATAAATGCGAATGCTTAGGTGCGATAATGTGTTCATCATCCAACTTCAGTGTGCGGATAAATGCCTCTTTTAATTCTGACAAGAAATGTAATGGTCCGCCCAAGAAAGCAACGTGACCACGAATTGGTTTACCACAGGCAAGTCCACTGATTGTCTGATTGACTACTGCCTGAAAAATAGAAGCTGCAAGGTCTTCCTTGGAAGCCCCTTCATTGATCAGTGGCTGGATATCTGTTTTGGCAAATACTCCACAACGAGCAGCAATTGAATATAATGCATGGTAATTTTTAGCATATTCGTTTAATCCGGTAGCATCTGTCTGTAACAGAGATGCCATTTGGTCAATAAAGGAACCTGTTCCACCGGCGCAGACTCCATTCATACGCTGTTCTACATTACCGCCTTCAAAATATATGATTTTCGCATCCTCGCCACCTAATTCGATAGCAACATCTGTTTGCGGAGCATAGTCCTGTAATGCCGTTGAAACAGCAATTACCTCTTGTACAAAAGGTACTCCTAAATGTTTAGCGAGCGATAGTCCACCGGAACCGGTAATGACAGGGGACACCTGTATTGGACCCAACTTATAAAGAGCTCTCCCAAGCAGATCAGATAATGTTTCCTGAATATTAGCAAAATGTCGTTCATAATCAGAGAATAATACTTCATTATCTTGATCAAGAACTGCAATTTTAACAGTTGTAGAACCGATGTCAATCCCCAAAGTATATAATTTGTTCAAACTCATAATTATCCTCTTTCTTATATTTTTATAGCTGTTACTTCTTATTAAAATAGTGTAAGCAAAATAACACTACCATACATTATACGACAGGATTTTTAAAAACACAATCGTCATTATGCTGTACGTTTTCCTTCGAAAACAATTTCCCAAAGAAAAAATTGACAAAATTTTCTCAATCCTATCTTATTTACAGAATCTTCACATACTTTTGTTTGACAAACGCACGTTGGGAATGTACAATACACGTATCGGATTTGTACGTATTTAAGTACAATCTTGTTATATGAACGAAAATAATCCATAAAGGAGATGTACATTTGAATTGGTTAGATAAATTAGAAAAGAAATTCGGACGATTTGCAATTCCAAACTTGACGATGTATTTAATTGGAGCATACATTATCGGTTTTGGAATTTATTATTTTTTGCCTGGTTTGTTTAAATGGCTTACACTAGAGCCATACTTTATCTTGAAAGGACAAGTCTGGAGAGTGATATCCTGGGTACTTGTTCCCCCAAGCGGAAGTTTGATTTCTATCATTTTTATTGTACTTTTATATTATTCTCTCGGTACTGCGCTGGAACGGGCATGGGGAACGTTTCGGTATAATGTATATATTTTTTCTGGGATTTTATTTACTGTAATTGGTGCATTTGCATTATACTTTATTGCAGGCACAGGCATGATAGGATATGGAGGGCTTTTCAGCACATACTATATTAACATGTCAATTTTTCTTGCATTTGCAGTAAGTTATCCGGATATGGAACTGTTACTTTATTTTATTATTCCTATTAAGATGAAATGGATGGCTATTTTATATGCTGTATTTATTCTATATGGTTTTATTGCCGGAAATTTCATTTCAAAAGTAGCAATCGCAGCATCATTATTAAACTTTGTTGTATTTTTCCTTTCTACCAAAAAAGGATATTCACCGAAACAGCAGATGCGAAAGAAAAAGTATCAAAAACAGTCCCGCCCGCATATGACTTATTCAAATGGGGCAAGACATCGTTGCGCAGTATGTGGCAGAACAGAATTGGATGATCCGAATCTGGAATTCAGATTCTGTTCAAAATGTAATGGCAATTACGAATATTGCCAGGATCATTTGTTCACACACGAACATGTGAAATAAAGATAGTGTTATAAGGAGATTGAAAAGATGAAGAAGACAAAAGTAGTATGCACAATGGGGCCTAATACAAACAATCCGGAGATTATGCGTGGATTGGTTAAAAATGGAATGAATGTGGCTCGTTTCAATTTTTCACATGGAGATTATGAAGAACATAAAGGTCGTATGGACTTATTAAAGCAGATTCGTGAAGAAGAACACGCAAATGTTGCAATTTTACTTGATACAAAAGGACCAGAAATCCGTACCGGCGTTCTCAAAGATGGTAAAAAAGTACATCTGGAAACTGGTATGGAATTTACTCTCACAACAGAAGATATCATTGGTGATGAGAATCGTGTATCTATTACTTACAAAGGACTGGCTGAAGATGTTGATGCCGGCAAAGTTATTTTAATCGACGATGGTCTGATCGGATTGGAAGTTATTGAAAAATCCGGAAAAGATATCCGTTGTAAAGTAATTAATGGTGGTGACCTCGGCGAACGTAAAGGAGTGAACGTTCCTAACGTGCCAGTAAGACTTCCTGCCATCACAGAAAAAGATAAAGAAGATATCAAATTTGGTGTCAGCCAGGATATTGACTTTATTGCAGCATCCTTCGTTCGTAATGCAGAATGTATTTTAGAGATTCGAGCTTATCTGAAATCTATCAATGCGCCATATATTCCAATCATTGCTAAGATTGAAAATTCAGAAGGTATCGAAAATATTGATGAGATTATACGTGCAGCAGATGGTATCATGGTTGCTCGTGGTGATCTTGGGGTAGAAATTCCAGCAGAAGAAGTTCCATATCTTCAGAAAATGATGATCAATAAATGTAATGATAACTTCAAAACAGTTATCACTGCAACACAGATGTTAGATTCTATGATCCGTAATCCACGTCCAACAAGAGCTGAGGTTACAGATGTTGCAAATGCTGTATATGATGGAACAGACGCAGTAATGCTTTCCGGTGAGACAGCAGCAGGAAAATATCCTATTGAAGCTTTACAGATGATGGTTCACATTATCGAAAGCACCGAAAAACACTTGGATTATGATCTGCTTCTTGGACAGTCTGGAAATCATTTGAAAACTGGTATTTCCGGTGCAATTGGGTACTCTTCAGTACTTGCTGCATCAAATCTGAATGCAAAATGCATCATTACACCATCTGTTTCAGGTGCTACAACAAGAGTTGTTTCTAATCTTCGTCCAAAGCAGAGAATTTTAGGTGTCACACCAAATGAGCGTACAATGCGTAGAATGGCTATTTACTGGGGCGTAGAACCATTGAAATCTTTAGAATTTGATACAACAGAAGATATTACTACAGGAGCAATTGAACTTGCACTTGTAAAAAAATATGTTGAGCCGGGAGATGTTGTTGTATTGACAGCAGGAATTCCTTCACCTAACGTTGAGAAGGGTAGAAACGGTGTAAGTAATACAATGAGAATTGCAGTTGTAGGCGAGTAATCCGAAAAGAAACATTTAGCAAACTATGATTTAATAAAAAAGAATGAAGCAGCTTATCCAAAAGTTGTTTCATTCTTTTTTATTAAAATTTTCTAATTAAAGTAATTTAAAAACTCTACTGCCGCATTGGATAATGGAACTTGCTCATTATATGCGATCACAAGCTCACGTTCAGGCAGTGATTCTTCAGTTTCTACGACAAATAAATCTTCTGATTGTCTGGACAGACAATAATCAGGAATAAATGCAATTCCAAGGCCGATCCTTGCAAGATCTATTAAAAGATCATTACTTGTAAGTTCAATTTCCGGAACAAGATCCAAATGATGCTGCTGGAATAATCGATGTAAAAATTCGCTTGTTGTACTTTGTTTATCCAACATTAAAATAGGATATTTTGACAACTCCTGATATGAAAGTTTCTTCTCTTTTAAATAATCAAAAGAATGATTCGCAATAAACACATCATGGAACTTCTGAATCTTCTTAATCGATGAGACATTACTTAAATATTTATTTGGATAATTGACAACAATCAGATCAACCTGCCCCGTTTCTAATAGTTCTACACATTTAATAGATGTTTGATTGATTACCTTTAAATGTGCATTTGGAAAATCCTGGTGGAATTTTTTTAAATACGGAACAAGAAAATAACGGCAGATTGTATCACTTGCACCAATTCGAATCTGTCCTCCGGTAGATGCTGCATCCATCAACTGTGCCTCACCACGTCGGATTAGATTCATCGCAGGTTCAATATGTCTGAGAAGTATCTCGCCCTCTGGTGTTAATTGTACACGCTTAGTACTACGAATAAATAATGTCTGATCTAATTTCTTCTCCAGTGTTTTTATAGATTGACTGACGGCTGATTGTGAAATGAATAATTGTTTTGAAGCCTCTGAAAAATTTAATGTAGACGCGACATGATAAAATACTTTATACAATTCGTAATTAATATCCATCATTAATTAGTCCTCCTAATAAAAGATACTTATATTATAAAGTAAAAATTATAAAAAAGCAATTAGAAGAACCGTGCAAATTTAAGCAAAACTTATCAATGAGTTTAGTTATATTAATTTCACTTATTATCTGATTTGTGATAGGATTGTAACATAGAAATGAAAAGTGACATGTAGAAAATAGATTACATGCAAAGGAGAACCAATATGAGTAATGTAAAACGTGTATATGTTGAAAAAAAGGCTGATTTTGCAGTACAGGCAAAAGAGTTGCGTCATGAGATCAAACATTATCTTGGAGTACCTGATGTGACAGGTGTTCGTGTTCTGATCCGTTATGATATAGAGAATGTTTCTGATGAAACTTTTGAAAAAGCTTGTCATGGCGTATTTGCAGAAGCCCCTGTTGATATTTTATATAATGAAACATTTCCTATGAAAGAAAATGAAACTGCATTTTCTGTAGAATCTCTTCCAGGTCAGTTTGATCAGCGAGCTGATTCAGCAGAACAGTGTCTGCAATTCATTAAAGAAGATGAGCGTCCGGTTGTAAGAACTGCAATAACTTATGTTATTGAAGGAGATATAACAGACGCAGAATTAGATGCCATCAAGCATCACTGCATCAACCCTGTAGATTCTCGTGAAACTGGTTTCGACAAACCAGAAACACTTGTCACTGTCTTTGATGAGCCTGCTGATGTGAAAATTTTTGATGGATTTAAAGAAATGCCAGAAGAGGAATTGAAAGCATTGTATGATTCACTTGGTTTAGCTATGACATTTAAAGATTTCCAGCATATTCAGGGATATTATGCAAATGAAGAAAAAAGAGATCCTTCCATGACAGAAATCCGTGTTCTGGATACATACTGGTCTGACCATTGTCGTCATACAACATTTTCTACAGAGTTAAAATCAGTAAGTTTTGATGATGGAGATCTCAGAGAACCTATTGAAAATACTTATAAACAATACTTAAATGATCATAGTGAAATTTTTGCAGGTCGTGAAGATAAGTTTGTGTGTCTGATGGATCTTGCATTAATGGCAATGCGTAAACTCAAAAAAGAAGGTAAATTACAGGATCAGGAAGAATCAGATGAGATTAACGCATGTAGTATCGTTGTTCCAATAAAAGTAGATGGTGTAGAAGAAGAATGGCTGATCAACTTCAAAAACGAGACTCACAATCACCCTACAGAAATTGAACCATTTGGTGGTGCTGCAACTTGTCTTGGCGGTGCGATCCGTGATCCTCTTTCAGGACGTACTTATGTGTATCAGGCTATGCGTGTAACAGGTGCCGCTGATCCGACAGTCTCTGTCAAAGAGACATTAAAAGGTAAACTTCCACAGAAAAAACTCGTTCGTGGTGCTGCAAAAGGATATAGTTCGTATGGAAATCAGATTGGTCTTGCAACAGGTGCCGTAAAAGAAATCTATCATCCAAATTATGTTGCAAAACGTATGGAGATCGGAGCTGTACTGGGAGCTGCTCCAAGACGCGCTGTTATTCGTGAAACATCTGACCCAGGTGATATCATCATCTTACTTGGCGGACGCACAGGTCGTGATGGATGTGGTGGTGCAACAGGCTCTTCCAAAGTACATACAGAGCAGTCTATTGAAACATGTGGAGCAGAAGTCCAGAAAGGTAATCCACCAACAGAACGTAAAATCCAACGCTTATTCCGCCGAGAAGAAGTTAGTAAATTAATTAAAAAATGTAACGATTTTGGTGCCGGTGGTGTTTCTGTTGCAATCGGCGAATTGGCAGATGGTCTTAGAGTAGATTTAGATAAAGTTCCTAAAAAATATGCCGGCTTAGACGGAACAGAAATTGCGATTTCCGAATCGCAGGAACGTATGGCCGTTGTTGTTGATCCAAAAGCCGTTGAAGAATTCCTGGCATATGCAAAAGAAGAAAACCTTGAGGCTACAGAAGTTGCTGTCGTAACAGAAAGTCCAAGACTTGTTCTTACATGGAAAGGAAAAGAAATCGTTAATCTTTCACGCGCATTTTTGGATACAAACGGCGCACATCAGGAAACAAATGTAGCAGTGGATATCCCATCACTTGAAGAATCTGTTTTCCAGAAACAGGAAGTAACTGATGTAAAAGCAAAATGGCTTGACGTTTTAAAAGATTTAAATGTATGTTCGCAGAAAGGACTTGTCGAAATGTTTGACGGTTCTATCGGAGCAGGCTCTGTATTTATGCCACACGGTGGAAAATATCAGATGACAGAGACACAAGCTATGGTTGCTAAAGTTCCTGTTTTAAATGGAACAACAGATGCAGTATCTATGATGAGTTTCGGATTTGACCCGTATCTTTCAAGCTGGAGTCCTTACCATGGAGCTATTTATGCTGTTGTAGAATCTATTGCAAAGATTGTAGCAGCCGGAGGAGATTACAAAAAAATTCGTTTTACATTCCAGGAATATTTCCGTCGTATGACAGAAGATCCTAAGAGATGGAGCCAGCCATTCGCTGCACTTCTCGGAGCATATGATGCACAGCTTGGATTTGGGCTTCCATCAATTGGTGGTAAAGACAGTATGTCAGGAACATTCCAGGATATTGATGTACCACCAACACTTGTATCATTCGCTGTAGATATGGCAACAGAAAAAGATATTATCACACCTGAGTTGAAAAAAGCAGGCAATAAATTAATTCTTGTCAAGGCAGAACGTAACAAATATGATTTACCTGTATATGAGCAGATTATGGATCAATATGGTAAATTTGCAGAGGATATCCATAATGGAGCTATTGTATCTGCATATGCACTTGATCGTCACGGAATCATCTCTGCTGTAAGTAAAATGGCATTTGGTAATGGTCTTGGAGTAGAATTGAATTCAGAGCTCTCTGCCGTTGATGCCTTTGCCCCTGCTTTCGGAGATCTTGTAGCAGAAGTAGATGCTGACAAATTGAATAAATTAACTGTAGATTATACAGTAATCGGTGGAGTAAGCGAAAATAAACTGTTTAAATATGGTGATGCCGAAATTACTCTTGCAGAAGCCAAAGCAGCATGGGAAGAGCCTTTAGAAAAAGTATTTGCTACAAAATCTGCTGCAAGCAGTGATGAAAAGATTAAGGAACGCCTGTTCAATACATCTGATATTCATATTTGCAGCCATAAACTTGCACAGCCAACTGTGTTTATTCCTGTTTTCCCGGGAACAAACTGTGAATATGATAGCAAAAAAGCTTTTGAAAGAGCCGGTGCTAAGGTTATTACAAAAGTATTTAAAAACTTAGATGCAACGGGAATTCGTGAATCTGTAGATGAATTTGAGAAGGCTATTTCTCAGGCTCAGATGATTATGTTCCCAGGTGGATTCAGTGCCGGAGACGAGCCGGATGGATCTGCAAAATTCTTTGCAACTGCATTCCAGAATGCAAAAATCAAAGAAGCCGTAGAAAAATTGCTTAACGAACGTGATGGACTTGCTCTTGGAATTTGTAATGGATTCCAGGCATTGATCAAACTTGGTCTTGTACCATATGGACAGATTGTCGGACAGAATGAAGATTCACCAACATTAACATATAACACAATCGGTCGCCACATTTCTAAAATGGTATATACAAAAGTTGTTACAAATAAATCACCATGGCTTCAGAATGCACAATTAGGCGGTGTATATACTAACCCGGCATCTCATGGTGAAGGTCGTTTTGTAGCAAATGATGAGTGGATTGAAAAACTTTTTGCAAACGGACAGGTAGCTACACAGTATTGTGATCCAGAAGGAAATATCAGTATGGATGAAGAATGGAATGTAAATGGCTCCTACTATGCGATTGAAGGAATTACAAGTCCAGATGGAAGAGTACTTGGTAAAATGGCTCATTCCGAACGTCGTGGAGATTCTGTTGCTATTAATATTTATGGAGAACAGGACCTCAAGATATTTGAATCCGGTGTAAAATATTTTAAATAATATTTTATATAATAAAACCTTAAATTGTACAACTTAGAACAAGGGATGTATCTGATAAATAGGGGTCAGATACATCCCGTTTCTATATATAAAGCATATAAATTGTAGAAAATATAGATACTTTTAGAAAAATCAAAAAAATTATAAAAAGGTGTTGACATTTACTGGATATAATTGTATACTAACGAAGTCGGTTGCGAGAAAAACGCACCAATCACTGATAATAAGGGATCTTAGCTCAGCTGGGAGAGCATCTGCCTTACAAGCAGAGGGTCACAGGTTCGAGCCCTGTAGGTCCCATAACCTTAATGATTATCAGTAAGATATATGGCGGAATAGCTCAGTTGGCTAGAGCACACGGTTCATACCCGTGGTGTCGCTGGTTCAAATCCAGTTTCCGCTATTTGGCTAAAACATGTTGACAGTTTACAATATTGTTGTTATACTAGCCTAGTGAGTTCTTTGGAACTTGCCAAGTATTGTTTCTTGGGATCTTAGCTCAGCTGGGAGAGCATCTGCCTTACAAGCAGAGGGTCACAGGTTCGAGCCCTGTAGGTCCCATAGAGTTTCAATATATACATACCATGGCGGAATAGCTCAGTTGGCTAGAGCACACGGTTCATACCCGTGGTGTCGCTGGTTCAAATCCAGTTTCCGCTACTTAAAAGACTTAGCATTGTGCTAGGTCTTTTTCTTTTCCATTCCTTTTTTAATTTGAAACAAAATTCCGAACCATTTCGTGTTTATATTGCCGAAAAAGTATGTTACATGATACAATAGCTTTAAATGTATTGCCATATCCCAAATATCAGATATGGAAAAACGGAGGATAGAGATATGAACAAAAAGACAAACTATATTCTAAGACTTATGCTGGGAATGTATTTAGCATTTATCGGTGTTAATCTTATTAGGGAAACACTTGCTGCACACCCAAGCGATTTGGCATTTAAACTTTTTATGGGAATCATCTTTGCTATCATTGGAGCCGGTTATACTATCTGGATCATCAAAAGAATGGTTTCATCAAAAAAAGCCGAGCAGGAGGAGCAAAAACGTGAGGAAGCTGCCGAAGCTGCATTGAAAAAAATGGAACAGCGCAGACAACGCGTACTCACCCAAAGCCGCACTGCACCAATGCCATCACCGGCCGAACTGGAAGCAGGTATGAAAGAACTCAAACAAGATAGCAAAGAGGATAATACAGAATCAGATTACGAGGAGAAATAAAAAATGCGAGTAGGGATGGGTTATGATGTTCACAAATTAGTGGAAAACAGAGATTTGATATTAGGCGGGGTTAAAATTCCTTATGAAAAAGGGCTGCTTGGTCATTCTGATGCAGATGTCCTTTTACATGCAATTATGGACGCACTTCTTGGTGCTGCCGCACTCGGAGATATTGGAAAACATTTTCCGGATTCCGATGATAAATACAAAGGAATCTCCAGTATAAAATTATTGGAGCATGTTGCAAAATTATTAGATGAAAATCAATACATTATAGAAAATATTGATGCAACTATCATTGCACAAAAGCCTAAGATGCGACCATTTATTGACCAGATGCGTGAAAACATTGCAGAGGCTTTAAATATAACGGTAGAGCAGATAAATGTTAAAGCAACGACAGAAGAGGGCCTTGGTTTTACCGGAAGCGGGGAGGGCATTTCTTCTCAGGCAATCTGTGCACTGGAGAAATTAACAAACTATAGCAGCTATGATGTAACTTTTGACAAAGCATGTACCAATTGCCAGGGATGTCACAAGGAGCAGTAAAAAGGTTATGAAAATAAAAAAGCTAAAATCAAATGAGCATAATCTGACAAGAACTTTATGGGAACAGATTTTCAATGAAGATTCCAAAGAATTTTTGGATTATTATTACTTTATGAAAGCGAAAGACAATGAAATATATGTGATTGAAAATGACCAGGAAATTTGTTCCATGCTACATTTAAACCCATATACCTTAAAACTTGAAGATACACAATTCCAAGGATCTTACATTGTTGGTGTTGCAACAAAACCACTTCACCGAAAAAAAGGATATATGGGCACTCTCTTACGCCAAAGTTTATCAGATATGTACAAACGCAAAGAGCCTTTTACATTTTTAATGCCTGCTGCAGAATCTATTTACACGCCATATGATTTTCGCTTTGTTTATGATCAGAATCATACAACACTGACAGATGTTAAGAATATAGATAGATACAAAAGCGTAGAGGCGACTTTTTTTGATTGTGAAAGGATTTCTGCTTTCTACACCGAAAACATAAAGAAGAACTGGCAAATCTGTACATTACGAGACAGCGCATATTATCAATCGCTTTTATTAGAACGCCAAAGTGAACTTGGTGGCATCCGAATGGTTTTTGAAGAAGATAAATTGATTGGCATATTTACTTATATGATGGAAGACGGATTAGAAATTATGGAACCGTTTTTTCTTCCTGGATACGAAAGTGCAATGGATCAATCTGTCGCCCAGTTAAAAACCGAGAAAAATATTTCCGGTAATGTAAAAATTTATGCTTCATTGATTGATACTCAAGAAAAAAAGCCAACCATTATGGTTCGAATTTTACACCTTGAACAGTTTTTAAAGACATTAAAAGTAAAATCCGGCAAACAACTACATTGCTCTTTTGCCATTCTGGATTATATCCTTCCCCAAAACAGCAAGGTATGGGAAATATATAACGATTTAAATAGCTCTGATATGCAAAATGTGCTCCATGTAAAAGAAACGGAAGATTCAGAAGGAGTTTTAACGATTGGTGCATTGACAAGTTTCATATTTGGCTATAAAACACTCGAAGAAGTTGCGAAAGAAGAAAATGTAATACTTACAGACCATTTGGCGGAAGAACTAAGAAAGCTGAAACCACTTAATCGAATCTATTTAAATGAAGTTGTTTAAAGAGAATCTGTTGACAAAATTCAGAATTTTGCATAATATATAATGTATCGGTATAGAGATAAAAAGCAAAGAACGGAAAGAGTAACAAGCAATTAACTCATCAGAGAGAAACTGTCGTCGGCTGAAAGCAGTTTTAGAGGAAACCTTGTGAAGTGCATTCGGGAGCTGATTTTGTGAATCAAGTAGCAAAATACGGGTAACGGACGTTATACGTTATAAGTGAAAGAATTAATTCTTTTAATAGAGTGGAACCGCGGATAAACTTCGTCTCTTGTTTAGAGATGAAGTTTTTTATGTTATAGGAAATTACTCCGTAATGTTCCTATAACATAAAAAAGCCCTCCGGGCAGGATCGCACTGCGGCGGAGAGGAATTATGTCGCTGAAGCGACCCGTCGCAGGCGGAGAATCCTGCAAGCAGGATTCTTTCTTGTTTATATATTTAGGGAAGTACTCTTTTCGTCTATATAAGAAAACACTCTGTATGAAAGTGAGGAAAGAATTATGGGAATGATATCCTACATTAAAGAAGAAATTAATGTTGTAAAAGATCGTGACCCAGCAATCAAATCAAATTTGGAAGTCTTGCTGTATCCAAGCTTTAAAGTTATGCTGAGTTATCGAGTCGCACATAAGCTATATATGAAAAAACATTATTTTATGGCAAGATGGGTTTCGCAGAGAGCTGTTCGCAAAACAGGTATCGAGATACACCCAGGAGCAACAATCGGAAAAGGATTGTTTATTGATCACGGAAGCGGTGTTATCATTGGTGAAACAGCAATTCTCGGAGATAATATTACTCTTTATCAAGGAGTTACTCTGGGCGGTACCGGAAAAGAAAAAGGCAAAAGACACCCAACTTTAAAAGATAATGTAATGGTCAGTGCCGGGGCCAAAGTACTTGGATCCTTTACTATTGGAGAGAATTCAAAAATCGGTGCCGGATCTGTCGTATTAGAAGAAGTTCCACCAAACTGTACAGTAGTCGGAGTCCCTGGCCGTATTGTCCGAAGAGATGACAAAAAAGTACCTTGTGAAGAATTGGATCAGGTACATCTTCCAGATCCAGTCCTCAATGATATCCGAGAATTGCAGATTGCCAATTTTCAACTACACGAACAGCTTCTTGCAATGGAAGAACGCTTAAAAAAATGTGTAGAGCAAAACTGTAAAAATTAAAAAACAATAGATATTTCAGATACAGTAGTATCTGTTAAAGTAACAAGGAGGAAATATAAATGAAACTGTATAACACGATGTCAAAACAAAAAGAAGAATTCGTGCCATTAGAAGAAGGGAAAGTTAAGATGTATGTCTGCGGTCCAACCGTATACAACTTTATCCATATCGGAAATGCACGTCCTATGATCGTATTTGACACAGTCAGAAGATATTTTGAATATAAAGGATTTGACGTGAACTTTGTATCAAACTTTACAGATGTCGATGATAAGATTATCAAAAAGGCAAACGAAGAGGGTGTCACAGCCGAGGAAATTTCACAAAGATATATTGCTGAATGTAAAAAAGATATGGATGGCATGAATGTAAAACCTGCTACCAAAAATCCTCTTGCAACAGAAGAAATTGGCGGTATGGTTGAGATGATCCAGTCTCTGATTGACAAAGGATATGCTTATGAAAAGAACGGAACTGTATATTATCGTACACGTCAGTTCAAAGAATATGGAAAATTATCACATAAAAATTTAGATGATCTTCGTTCAGGTAATCGTTCCCTTCTGGTAAGCGGAGAAGATGAAAAAGAAGACCCATTGGATTTTGTTTTGTGGAAACCAAAAAAAGAGGGAGAGCCTGCATGGGAATCTCCTTGGAGTGAGGGAAGACCTGGATGGCATATTGAGTGTTCTGAAATGTCGAAAAAATATTTAGGAGAACAGATTGATATTCATGCCGGTGGAGAAGACCTTGTATTCCCACATCATGAAAATGAAATTGCTCAGAGTGAGGCTGCAAATGGAAAAGAATTCGCAAAATATTGGCTGCACAATGCATTTTTAAATATCGATAATAGAAAAATGTCAAAATCACTTGGCAACTTTTTTACAGTTAGAGAAATCAGCGAAAAATATGATTTACAGGTACTTCGCTTCTTTATGTTAAGTGCGCATTACAGAAGTCCATTGAACTTCAGCAGTGATCTAATGGAAGCTGCAAAAAGCGGATTGGATCGAATTATCACTGCCACTGACAACTTAAAATTCCTGGCCGATAATGCAAAGACAGAGACACTTACAGACATTGAAGATGATGCACTTACAAAAACTCAAAACTATGTCGCAGCCTTTGAAAAAGCAATGGATGATGACTTTAATACTGCTGATGCAATTGCAGCAATCTTTGATCTTGTAAAATATGCAAATACAACTGCAAATGGTGATAGTTCAAAAGCATATGTTTCGGCTTTATATGAGTTGATCGTAAAACTTGCAGATGTACTTGGTGTTGTAGTTGAGAAAAAAGAAGAGCTTTTAGATGCCGATATTGAAGCATTGATCCAGGAACGTCAGGCAGCCAGAAAAGAACGTAATTTTGGCAGAGCAGATGAAATTCGTGATGAACTTTTAGCTAAAGGAATCATTTTAGAAGATACAAGAGAAGGTGTAAAATGGAAAAGAGCATAACAATGGATTTTCGCGATTGTATTGAAAATGTGCTCCAATTAAAAGAGGTGGATGTGAATCAATATTCACCTCTTGTTTTAGCATATATCGGTGACTGTGTTTATGATTTAATCATCAAAAGTATGATTATTAACAACGGAAACAAACAAGTAAATAAATTACATGAAGAGACCAGTCATCTTGTACAGGCTTCAACACAGTCGTTGATGATGCGTACAATGCAGGAGCATTTAAACGAAGAAGAGCATGCTGTCTACAGAAGGGGGAGAAATGCAAAATCTGTTTCTCCGGCCAAAAATCAATCAATCACCGACTATCGTCGTGCAACAGGATTTGAAGCACTCGTCGGTTATCTTTACCTGAAAAAGAGATATGCACGCTTAATGGAACTGATTAAAATAGGATTAGACAGTTTGGAAAATTAAGAAAAGTAAGGAGAAGATCATGTCAGAAAAAATCGAAAAAGAATTTGACAGAGACCATCGTGAACATACTCTGGTCGTAGAAGGAAGAAATGCTGTACTGGAAGCTTTTCGCTCAGGCAAACCGATTGATAAGGTATTCGTCTTAGATGGATGTCAGGACGGACCTATACGTACAATTATAAGAGAGGCTAAAAAACACGACACAATTATTAACTTTGTTAATAAGGATCGTTTAAACCAAATTTCTACAACAGGCAAACATCAAGGTGTAATTGCATATGCAGCTGCCTATGAATATTCTGAAGTGGAAGACATGTTAAAACTGGCTGAAGAAAAAGGGGAAGATCCATTTCTTATTTTATTAGATAATATCGAAGACCCGCATAATCTTGGTGCGATTATACGTACTGCAAATTTAGCCGGAGCGCATGGTGTTATTATTCCAAAACGCAGGGCTGTCGGACTTACTGCAACAGTTGCCAAGACCTCTGCCGGTGCTTTGAATTATACTCCTGTTGCAAAGGTTACAAATCTTGCAAAAACAATGGAAGAATTAAAAGAAAAAGGACTCTGGTTCGTATGTGCAGATATGGGCGGTGAATCCATGTACCGTTTAAATTTAAAAGGACCAATCGGTCTTGTTATTGGAAATGAAGGAGAGGGTGTTGGAAGACTTGTAAAAGAAAAATGTGACTTTATTGCAAGCATTCCAATGAAAGGTGAAATCGACTCCTTAAATGCATCTGTGGCAGCAGGTGTACTTGCCTACGAAATTGTTCGCCAGAGACTAAATTAGTTTGAAAGGATAACTGGTTTCATGAATACATATAATAAGATTCCAGATGAACAATTAATCCGCCGTTTGAGAAATGGTGAAGATGAGATTATGGATTATCTTATGATTAAATATAAATCGATGGTCCGCCGAAAAGCAAGGGCAATGTATTTGATTGGAGGCGATAACGATGATCTTATCCAGGAAGGGATGATTGGATTGATCAAAGCTGTTCGGGATTTTGACTCTGAAGCCGGACAGTCCTTTTCCGGTTTTGCAGAACTATGTGTATCGCGTCAAATGTATTCTGCAATCGCATCATCAAAAAGGAAAAAACATATCCCGTTAAATTCCTATGTTTCTCTTTATGATGAAGGAAATCATGAAGACGAGAAAGCGCTTCCGTTAATTGATACGATTGAACCTGAAGTTGAAAATAATCCAGAAACACTTTATTTTGGGAAAGAATCTTCAGAAGCATTTATCGAGGAATTAAAAGAGAACTTAAGTGATTTGGAAAATCGGGTACTATATTTACATATGCTGGGAACAAATTATCGGGATATTGCAAATTTACTTGATAAAAGTCCAAAAACGATTGATAATGCACTTCAACGCATCCGAACAAAAGCCGGAAAACTTTTAAGCCAGTAAAACAAATTCAAAAATGCAGCGGTTCACCATTTCATCTGAACTGCTACTAAAAAACAAAACAAACTTTTTCAAAAAGAAGTATTGACAAATGATAAAGAGAATGTTATATTCTATGAGTATGCCGCACAGCGAGGTTTAAGAGCTGTATTTACAGACACCGTAGCTGGCGAGTAATGATAATAGGAGGTGCCATATGTACGCGATTATAGCAACAGGTGGTAAACAGTACAAAGTAGCCGAAGGCGATATCATTAAAGTAGAGAAACTTGGTGTAGAGGCTGGAGAAACTTATACATTCGACCAGGTACTTGCAGTAAACAATGATAAACTGGTTGTTGGTAACCCAACTGTAAACGGAGCATCCGTTACTGCATCCGTAATCGGAGACGGAAAAGCAAAAAAAGTTGTTGTTTACAAGTATAAGAGAAAGACTGGATACCATAAGAAAAACGGTCACAGACAGCAGTTTACAGCAGTTAAGATCGAAAAGATCAACGCTTAATTATGATTAATGTAACTATTTATGTGGATGAAAAGCAGACATATACAGGATTTGATGTGATTGGACATGCAGGATATGATGAATATGGTCATGATATCGTATGCGCCGCTGCATCAGTATTAATTATTAATACATTAAACTCAATTGAATCCTTTACAGAGGATGAAACAAGTTGTGTTAGCGATGAAGATGCAGGTAATATCGAATTTCGTTTTACAAAAACTCCTGGACATGATGCTCAACTGTTGATGAAATCCATGGTTCTCGGTTTACAGAGCATGGAAGAAGATGACAGTTATAAGCCATATATTGATATTATTTTCGAGGAGGTGTAACTACCATGATGAAATTAAACCTTCAGTTTTTTGCTCATAAAAAAGGAGTAGGTTCTACAAAGAACGGTCGTGACTCCGAGGCTAAGAGATTAGGTGCCAAAAGAGCTGACGGACAGTTTGTAAAAGCTGGTAACATCCTGTACAGACAGCGCGGAACTAAGATTCACCCAGGTGTGAATGTTGGACGTGGAGGAGATGATACTCTCTTCGCACTGGTTGACGGTGTTGTTAGATTTGAAAGAAAAGGAAGAGATAAGAAACAGGTTTCTATCTATCCAGTAGCTGAATAATCATCAGTTCATGAAGGCAGGAAGTATTTCCTGCCTTTTTTCTCTGCCAGAAATCTTTTTATATTCAAAAAGTATTTTCTTGCAGATACTATATATAAGTATGTTACACTGATACTAAATAACAAAAAAATAAGAGAGGTGATCGCGATGTTTGCAGATAGAGCAAAAATTATGATTCGCTCCGGAAAAGGCGGCAATGGTCATGTAAGTTTCCGACGCGAATTATATGTAGCAAATGGTGGCCCAGACGGCGGCGATGGCGGAAAAGGCGGAGATTTAATTTTTGAAGTAGATGAAGGATTAAACACGCTTTATGATTATCGTCATAAAAGAAAATTTGCAGCCGGTGATGGTGAAGAAGGTGGAAAACGCCGTTGCCACGGAAAAGATGGTAAAGATGTTGTATTAAAAGTTCCAGAAGGAACCGTAATCAAAGAAGCAAATACAGGTAAGGTTGTTGCAGATATGTCAGGTGAAAATCGTCGCCAGATTATCTTAAAAGGCGGAAAAGGCGGACTCGGTAATCAGCATTTTGCAACAGCTACAATGCAGGTTCCTAAATATGCACAGCCAGGGCAGCCTGCTATGGAAATGGAAGTAACATTAGAATTAAAAGTAATCGCAGATGTTGGATTGATTGGATTTCCTAATGTTGGAAAATCAACTCTTCTTTCTAGAGTAACAAATGCTGATCCTAAGATAGCGAATTATCATTTCACAACATTAAATCCGAATCTCGGAGTGGTTGACCTTCCAAACGGAAAGGGATTTGTTATGGCAGATATTCCTGGTCTAATCGAAGGTGCTTCCGAAGGTGTCGGGTTAGGACATGAATTTTTACGTCATATCGAACGTACAAAAATGATGATCCACGTTGTTGATGCTGCCGGAATTGAAGGTCGTGATCCAATTGAAGATATTTATAAAATCAATGCAGAATTAGAAGCTTATAATCCTGAAATTGCAAAACGCCCACAGGTAATTGCAGCAAACAAAACAGATTTAATCTACTCAGAAGATGAAGACCCTGTTGAACTTTTAAAAGCAGAATTTGAACCAAAGGGAATCAAAGTATTTCCGATTTCCGGAGTATCCGGAAAAGGTATTCAGGAATTGTTGTATTATGTAAGCGAGGAACTTCAGAAGATTGGAACTGAAACTGTTGTTTTTGAGCAGGAATTCTTCCCAGAAGATGAACTTATTTATGAAGAACTTCCATACACTGTCGAAAAAGTGGATGATATGTATGTGGTTGAAGGACCTAAAATTGAAAAAATGCTTGGATATACGAACTTAGATTCAGAGAAAGGTTTTGCATTCTTCCAACGTTTCTTGAAAGATACCGGTATCCTTGAAAAACTTGAAGCTGCCGGAATAGAAGAGGGCGATACTGTAAAAATGTATGGTCTGCAATTTGACTATTACAAATAAAAGAAACCCGTAATTGATATACTAAAATTAATAGGAGAATAAAAATGACATCAAAACAGAGAGCTTATTTAAAAGGTCTTGCTATGACAATTGATCCGATTTTTCAGATTGGTAAATCCAGTATGAACCCTGGACTTACGCAGGCAATTTCAGAAGCTTTAGAAGCCAGAGAATTGATTAAAATCAGTGTTTTACAGAACTGTGCAGATGATCCACGTGAATTAGCTGAGATGGTCGCTGAACGTACACACTCTCAAATTGTACAGGTAATCGGAAAGAAAATTGTTCTTTATAAAGAAGGAAAAGACAACAAGAAAAAAATTGTTTTACCATAGGTGATAACGGATGAAAATAGGAATTATGGGTGGAACCTTTGATCCAATTCACATTGGACATTTACTGCTTGGCGAATTTGCCTATGAAGATTTTGGACTGGATGAAATATGGTTTCTTCCAAACGGAAATCCACCACACAAAAAAGCTGAAGACATGAAAGACGCATTACGACATCGTATAGAAATGGTTCGCCGTGCAATTCAAAATATACCTTATTTTAAAATTTGTTTGCATGAAGCAAATGAAAACTCGCACTCTTATACCTATAAGACAATGCAAGAATTAAATGAATTATATCCGGAAGATGATTTTTACTTTATTCTTGGAGCAGATTCATTGTTTGCAATCGAGCACTGGAGATATTTTGAGGAAATATTTCCCACTTGTACAATTTTAGCCGCTATGCGTGACGACAAGGATATAGAAGATATGCGTATGCAGATCAATTATTTGAAACAAATATATGGAGCCAAAATACAATTATTACAGGCTCCTCTTCTGGAAATCTCTTCAACGGTTATACGAAGACGTGCAGCAAAAGGATTGAGCGTACACTTCATGGTTCCTGATGCCGTAGATGAATACATTAAATCAAACAGATTGTATGATACAAAGGGAAAAAACAAAAATGGATTTAGACAAGATAAGTGAAAAATTAGAAAAGAAATTAAAACCTGATCGTTATCGTCATACAAAGGGTGTTATGTATACCGCAGCTGCCATGGCAATGCGTTACGAACAAGATATTCAAGAAGCCATGCTTGCCGGGCTACTGCATGATTGTGGGAAATTCACTTCCCCTGAAGAACAGGTAGAGCTATGTAAAAAATACAAAATCGAATTATCTGAGGCGGAATTACAAGTTCTTCCTTTAATTCACGCAAAACTCGGAGCCTACCTTGCCAAAGAAAAATATAAGGTAGATAATGAACGTGTAATTAACGCCATTCTTTATCATACTACCGGACGCCCAAATATGAGTATGTTGGACAAAATAATTTATTTATCTGATTATATTGAACCTGGCAGAAAAATGATCCCTGGGCTTACTGAAGTGAGAAAAGAAGCATTTATTGACATTGACCATGCAGTAAGTTTATGCGCCAAAAATACATTAGAATACTTAAAATGGCAAAAAAGACCTATCGATCCAATGACAGCAAAAACATATGAGTATTATTCAAAATAATGCGTTAAAGGGAGGAAGACAATGGAACAGGCAAAAAAAATGGTAAAAATCGCATATCATGCTTTAGATGAAAAAAAAGCTGAAGATATCAAAATCATCAACCTGGAAGGAATCTCTGTTTTAGCAGACTATTTTATCATTGCAAATGGTACAAACTCCAGCCAGGTTCAGGCATTGGTTGATAATGTAGAGGAAGAACTTCACAAAGCAGGATATTCCTTAAAACAACGAGAAGGATACAGCAATGGTAACTGGGTACTTCTTGATTTCGGCGATGTTATCGTTCATATATTTGATCGTGAAAATCGTCTTTTCTATGATTTAGAAAGAATCTGGAGAGATGGAAAAGAAATCGCTTTTGATGAGTTATAAAATCCACTCTGTACAGAAGTAACTAGCATTTTTCTATAATTTGTAAAAACAATTATTCTGTAGCAAACCAACCAACAAAACGAAGCGTATTACTGGCAAAACCGGTAATGCGCTTTTTTAATGCAAGTGGAGGAAATATAATTATAAATAACGAAATACCTAAAACAATTCCGGTCGCAGACTATGCCGGATATATTATGAAAAATTTTAAACCGGATGTCATAAAATCCAAAAAGCCTGAATCGGAATGGACAGAAAAAGAACATACAGAATATACAAAATGGAGTCTTAAACTGTCTATGGCACATAGATTCAAGCAACAAATACAGGAGAATAAGCCCTTAACAAATAGGGACAAAAGGATTATAGAGCGTTTTAGAAGTGGCGCAGATTTCTTTGGCGAAAAAATATGTGGCAAAGAAACATCAAGACTATTCGAACAACCATATACTTTTGATCTATTTGATGAGTGGCAGGAAAGGCACTTTAAAGAACACCCGGAAGACAAAGATAAAACTATCGAAGAGTTATTTGACATACGGCTTTCTGAACAGAAGCTATATCATTACAAAGAAGTAAACGGCAAATATTATGGTGCAGAAATCCCAAAAGAAATACATTACACAGAATATTTCCGATATCTATATTTCAATGTAAAGTATGAATTTAGTGAGAAAACATATTACAGATCTATCCCATATACAGACAAGGATAAGCAAGAAAGTATATGGGATAGGGAACGCTGCTTCGTTGCACAAGAGATCAGTGAATGGAGAGTGGACGAACTAGAAGATTGGCAGCGAGATCTTATCGAAAAAATAAGAGTCGGTGTTGAGCTAAAAGACGATGATATTGTTAAAGCAATGGGTTATTAAAATCTAAATCATGAGCCTCTTTAATCGAGGAATTCAACGATTTATGATAGCAACAACAAGTTCCAAACTAAATAAAATTCCGATTTTATTTAGATTACTAATCGTCTGAAACAAGCAAATATTGCTTAAAACAGAGGATAACGATTTTTACGAAAAACAGAAAAATCATGTTTGCGAAAGGATACACTCTGAAGCAAAAAGTTTTTGTATAAATAAAAATAACAGGTTGACCAAGAATACTTTTAATTTCATGGTTACACCTGTTATTTTTATTCTCATAAACAATAAATTATTCTATGTATCTTATTGAAAATCGTTCATACATTACTTGAAAAATCGGAACACGCCAATCACTTTACCAAGAATGATACAGTCCTTCACGATAATTGGATCCATAAAATCATTCTCTGGTTGCAAACGAATGATTCCCTCTTCACGATAGAATGTCTTCACTGTAGCACCATCATCTATTAATGCAACTACCTTATCTCCATTATCCGCTGTCTGTTGCTGTTGTACAAGGATATAATCACCATTTAAGATTCCTGCATTAATCATACTTTCCCCTTGTACTTGTAACAGAAAAGTCTGTTTATTAGGCATCATCTCTGCCGGTATCGGAAAGTAATTCTCAATATTCTGCTGTGCAAGTAATGGCTCACCTGCGGCAACACGACCAATTATCGGTACATTGACCATCTCACGTCTTGTTAAATTAAATGTATCATCTAAAATTTCAATTGCACGTGGTTTCGTCGGATCTCTATGTATGTATCCGTTCTTCTCCAATGTCTCAAGATGTGAGTGTACTGAAGACGTAGACTTTAAATGAACCGCCTCGCAAATTTCACGAACTGCAGGTGGAAACCCACGCTCCAGAATCTGTGATTTGATATATTCTAAAATTTCTTCTTGTTTTTTACTGATTTTTCCCTGTGCCATACGAATCCCCTCCCGGCTGTTTTACTATTTTTATAGTATCATAGGAAAAGTGAAATAGCAAACATTTGTTGCGAAAATATGTTCGAATATTATAGCAAGCTTCATTGACAAACATATGTTCGTGTCGTATACTATATTTATAGCAAGAACAAACGTTCTGTATAGCTTTGATAAATAGGAGAGTGCAGTAATATGAGAAAAGAACATACGAATAAAAGGAAACATTCTAGAAAATTAAAAGGTAATATGTTATCAGTTATGACAGCATTCTTATTGATTGCTGTATCCTGGGCCGGATTTGGAAGTGTAATTACATCGGCAAAAGATTCGAATACAACCATTTCAAGTACACCGGTAGTCTATAAAAGTATTACGATTCGCGAAAGTGATACATTATGGAGTATTGCCGAACAGTATAAACCTGAAAGTTACAGTATAGATAGATATATTAAAGAACTGAGAGAATTAAACCATCTGCAGAGTAATCAAATCTATTCTGGTAACAAACTGATTATCATCTGCGACACTTTGACTAATGTAGATCCAGATTGTATTCAAATTGTTTCCAGATAAAATTGCAATTAATTATAGTGCACAAAAGTTATTTGCTTAACTTAGAATTAATTTAAGAACATAAGGAAATACACATCAAAACCAGAACGTATTTTCCTTATGTTTTTTTATTTTTTCAAAAGAGAGTACTTTTTCAATAGAATTCAATCTATACGACAAATACCGATTTTTCCAATAGATATAGACAAAATATACTTAATATGTTATATTCTAACTATATTACTATCAATAAGGGGGTTTAAACATTATGAAAGAATCAGAACTTGAAAATCAAAATACACCAACTTTTATTGAAAACACTGCTGAAAAATCTTATCACGAACAAACTTATATCGATAATACATTGAGACTGCGTGAAATATTAAAAACGCTTCCTTCTTTTGCCAAAGATTATTTCCGGGCAATTGAACCAACCACGTCTGCTAAGACAAGAATATCTTATGCATATGATATACGCGTGTTTTTCCGCTTTTTAATGGAAAATAATCCACTATATAAGAATTACTCCGTCGACCAGTTTGAAACGTCCGATTTGGAGCGATTAGAGCCTGTAGACATTGAAGAATATCTTGAGTTTCTAAAAGTTTATAAAAATGACGAAGAAAAACAGATTACGAATACTGAAAATGGACTTTCACGTAAAATGTCAGCTTTACGAAGTTTTTATAGTTATTATTTTAAACATCAAATGATTTCTAAAAATCCGACATTGTTCGTAGATATGCCAAAATTACACGAGAAGGCAATTGTTCGGCTTGATACAGATGAAATTGCACTTTTACTCGATTTTGTTGAACACGGCGGTGACAAATTAAGTGGGCAGAAAAAAGCCTACTATGAAAAGACCAAAAATCGAGATCTGGCCATTATTACATTATTATTAGGAACAGGTATTCGTGTTTCTGAATGCGTTGGCTTAGATATACAAGACGTAGATTTTAAGAATAACGGAGTTAAAGTCCTCCGCAAAGGCGGTAATCAAATGATTGTATATTTTGGTAAAGAAGTCGAATATGCATTAAAGAACTATCTGTATACAACAAGAAAAACCGTAATCCCTCTTCCGGGTAATGAAAATGCACTATTTCTGTCTACTCAGAGAAAACGTATGGGGGTCCAGGCTGTTGAAAATATGGTTAAAAAATATGCCCGCCAGATAACTCCTAACAAAAAAATTACCCCTCATAAATTGCGAAGCACTTATGGCACTGCATTATACAGAGAAACCGGAGATATTTATCTTGTTGCAGATGTTTTAGGACATAAAGATGTAAACACTACTAAAAAGCATTATGCAGCAATTGATGAGGATAGACGCCGACAAGCCGCATCAGCTGTAAAATTACGAGAAGAATAATATAAAAGTGGAAGAAACTGGAGCATCTGCTATCCTATCTTCCACTTTTATTATCTCAGTCGAGAAGACTCCCACCTCTTTTAGGTGGTGAGTAACAGCAAATTTATCTCAGTGGGAGTACAATCTCCGACTGAGATAAACGCTCCGCGAGGATGCGCAGTGATTCTGTAAAGAATGTGTCAGCTTACGCTGACCAGAATCACGCGCCAAGTCTCGCGGCTGCTCGACTTGAATTTAATATTCTTTACATTATAAAATTAGATTTGTTTATCAGAAACACCTTCCTTAAACAGTACATATTGTTCGATTGCTTTAGCTGTTCCTTCTATGCCAAGCTTTGAGCTGTTCAAGCATAATTCATAACTATCCGCATCGCCCCAACGCTTGTTTGTATAATAGTTATAATAACTTGCTCTCTTCTTGTCTGTCTTTACGATACGATCCTTTGCTTTATTGGCAGGTAAATCATAAATTCGACTAATACGGGAAATTCTTGCCTCCATATCTGCATGAATAAATATGCTGACTACATTATCATAAGATTCCAACGCATAATCTGCGCAACGACCAACCAAAATGCAAGGACCTTCGTCTGCAATCTTCTTAATCGTATCGAACTGTGCAAGGAATACTTTATGATTGAGCGGCATATCATTATATGCGCTTCCAGCATACCCCATAGAATATGTATCCATTACGAGTGAATAGAGAAAGCTGTTTGTTGGCTTCTCATCGTGAGTTTCAAAAATCTCTTCACAGATACCGCTTTCCTTTGCTGCTCTGGCGAGCATTTCTTTATCATAAAGTTTGATTCCGAAATCCTCAGCAATCTTATAACCAATCTCTCTTCCAGCGCTTCCATACTGTCTTCCAATTGTAATAATCGTATTTGTTTTCATACTAGCCACGCTCCTTTACGCTGTATTGATGCACGAACTCATCTATACTCTTTATTATATTCGTTCTAATGCATTTTTTCAAGTAAACCCTGAAAATAATCTGGTAGTGGTGCATCAAATTCCATATATTTACCAGTTGTTGGATGCGTGATTCCAAGTACCTTTGCATGTAATGTCTGTCCCTGCAATTTATAAGGACATTTCGCAGGACCATATACCTGATCCCCTAGAATCGGATGTCCGATACTGGACATATGCACGCGTATCTGATGTGTTCGTCCGGTTTCCAACTGGCATTCAATATAAGTAAATTGCTGAAATCTTTTCAAAACACGATAATGCGTAACTGCTTCTCTTCCATTGGTACAGTGAACACTCATTTTTTTTCGGTCAATTGGATGGCGACCGATCGGTTTATCAATGGTTCCCTCATCTTCTTTTAATCTTCCATGAACAATAGCGTGATATTTTCTTGTAATAGAATGTTCTTTAAGCTGCTTTGCAAGAGCCTGATGAGCACGATCATTTTTGCATATCAATAAAGAACCGGTTGTATCCATATCTATCCTATGAACAATACCAGGACGCATAACTCCGTTAATTCCTGATAAATTATCCTTACAATGGTACATGATTGCATTCACCAGCGTTCCGGTATAATGTCCTGGTGCGGGATGTACTACCATACCTTTTGGTTTATTTACTACAAGGATATCCTGATCTTCATATAAAATATCCAACGGAATATTTTCCGGAAGGATATCCGGTTCTTTCAATTCTGGGATTTCTACTTCAATCTGATCAGAAGCTGAAAGTTTAAAATTTGATTTCACAGTCATTCCATTTACCCGCACCATATTTTCCTTGATTAATTTTTGGATATGTGAACGAGTCATATCTTCAAGCTGTTCTGACAAATATTTATCGATACGTTCTCCGCCCTTTTCAATTGTAAAGAACAATTTTTCCATACTTCTTCATCTCCAATCTACTACAATAATTCTGTAAATACAGAAAGTGACATTACAAAACGTAATGCCATCTTTATATAAACTCTAATTATTTTTTATTTTCTGCTTACCCATGCAAAATCTTCATCTTTGTAATAAAATAAAACAAGAATTGCAAAGAGTACACAAGCTACTACAACATAACAATCCGCTACATTAAAAATTGGAAAATCGATTAAACTAAAATAGAAAAAATCAATAACATAATTGAGTCGAATTCGATCAATCATATTCCCTATTGCACCCGCACAAACTAAAACTGCACAAAAACGAAGCCAAAAATAACGTGACGTATGCGGTATTTTCCCATACAAATAACCGATTGCAATTAAAACAATACTTGCACCGATTAAAAATATAATCTGTTTGTTCTGCAACATTCCAAATGCTGCACCCCGATTTTCAAGATAATGCAACTCAAAAACGTTTGGAATTATTGTAATACTGTCTTTTCCCTTTAAATTGTGTACTACAAGCCATTTTGTAATCTGATCAATAAAAATAGCTATTACACACCAGAGCACAGCATACATATAGCTTTGAAAAGTTTTATTTTTATTCTGCATAATACAAGCTCCTAAACTATACATATTTATGTATTAAGACATAAATTCTTTTTTTCTTTGTAAAAGCAAGTGTTTCTATAAACTCAAATTTTCCCATCCCTCGAACAGAAATAATATCATGCTCTTTTACTTGATATGCATTAGAAGTAATCAAACGCCCGTTTACAAAAACTTTTCCACCTTCTATAAGACCTGATAATTTACTTCTGGAAGACGAAAATGCGACCGATAAAAGACTGTCCAAACGCACTGATGCCACAGTGCCTTTTATTTCTTCATATCGTGGGCTGTAGTGAAAATCCGTTAATTCATCAATTGTTGCTAATACTGAAGTATGACGGATGCGAGTTATATTTTCTGTTAAAAACTCCTGCATCTGCATCTTTACAAATACAATTGCCTCGGAATCAGTAATAAGAATATCTCCAATCATCCCTCGTTCTATTCCCAAATTTAAAATAGCTCCCAGATAATCTCTATGACTCAGAGCTTCACTGTATTTCTTATTTAAAGGAGAAATATGTAGGACCGATATTTCTGATCGAAAAATATCTAAATCTTTAATATCACGCAAAGAAAGAGCATCAGGTATAAATGCTGCCATCTGACGCTCTGCGAAATCATATCCTCCAAAAACTATAACCCCCGTGTAAAGCCTGTCTTTCGGAATCGAATGTAAAATATTCTGTTCATTCAAATTCAAAAAATCTGAATATGTAATAATATTACGATGATATGCCTGTCTGGATAAATCAATAAAATGCTTTTCCAGAAGCTGTTCTTCTTTTTGCATCTTGTTCTGCCTTATTAAAATCTGCCTCTCACAGCGGATGTCTCCATAGAACCGCTAAGTAAATCCTGTAAATCACCTGTAATATCAACATTCGTAGGTGTTACAAGAAAAATATAATTTGAAATTTTCTGAAGATTTCCACTGATTGCAAAAGTAGCACCGGAAATAAAATCAATAATTCTCTGTGCGATCTCAAGATCCAGACCTTCTAAATTCAAGATAACAGTACGTCCTGCAAGTAAAGTCTCTGTAATCTCTCTGGAATCATCTACTGAAGTAGGTTTTACTACACAAACCTCCATGCTTGCTCCACGTCTGGATGCAGGCTGACGCATCGGTGTTACTTTACTGCTTGTTGCAGGTGTAAATTTATTCTCGATATCTTCTCCTGCATCAAAATCTTCAAATTCAGGTTCTTTATTAGTATGTTTCTTCCCGAAGAATGAACGATGAGGTTTTTCTTCTTCATAGTCATCGTCATACATCTCATCCTCATCATAGAAATCATCATCATAATCATCATTTAATTTCATGATGTCCAGAAACTTATCAAACACTCCCATGTTTACACTCCTTCTTGTGCGATATACACAACATATTTTTATACATTACTTTCTTTATATTCTTATATATTATAATTTCTTGCACCAAAAATCCCTGTTCCAACGCGAACCATTGTGGCACCTTCTTCAATTGCAACAGCATAATCATTGGTCATTCCCATAGAAAGTATGCTCACATTAACATTATCAATGTTTTTTGCATTAATGTCAACAGATAATTTGCGTAAATTCGTGAAAATTTCACGATTTTCTTCAGAATTTTCTACAAAAGGCGCAATTGTCATCAGGCCACATACTCGAACATGTGGAAAAGCAGAAATTTTTTCTATAAAAGGAATTACCTCTTCCATTTTCAGCCCGAATTTACTTTCCTCTTCTGCTACATTGACCTCTACTAGAATATTTGCAATCAAATTCTTTTTTGCAGCTTCTTTTTCAATTGTCTCTGCAAGCTTCATAGAATCCACAGAATGAATCAAGTCAACTTTATCAATGATATACTTTACTTTATTAGTCTGTAAATGTCCAATCATGTGCCAGTGAATATCCTTTGGCAGTGCCTCGTATTTTTCAGTTAATTCTTGAACTTTGTTTTCACCAAACACTCGTACTCCCAAGTTATATGCTTCCTGAAGCACTGAAACAGGCTTTGTTTTACTTACTGCGATCAAAGTTACGTCCTCTCGTGAGCGTGAAACTTTGTCACAAGCCTGTTGGATATTTTGTTCTACTTCATTTAATTGTTCTTTCAACATTATGAAAACCTCCATATATCTTTTTTACTGAAATACTACTTCATTTTCTGTAACAGAGTGCCCGTCTTGAACAATATGATCATAATTACTCAAGCCATAAGCTGTACCTTCTTGAATGATATAATAATCATCGTTTTCGCAAAGGATTTGAATTGTCTTAAATACGGCATATCCTTTATTAATACAAAAGACTCCTTTTAAAGCTCTTTGATCACCTAATGAATATGTTTCCTGAGTTCCGGACTCCCCTGTCTTAATCAGAACTGTTCCAGATTCAAATGCTTCCGGATTTAGATAAACAGTTCCATCCGCTTCTGTATAATAAATATCTACCGTTTGATATTTTACAGAGTCACCATCTTGTATCATCACTCCCTGTGAAGAACTGTTTCCGCTTGTCGTCAGGTACTCGCCTGGAATTGTGTAAAATAATTTTTCAATCGCTGCACTTTTAGGTATTTTCAACCCACTCTGATCATCCAGAATCAATTCTACAGATAAAAATCTACTACTAGAATATTGAATCATTGCACTATCATAAGTCAAATGCCCATAATAGTCGTCCCCTTTTCTGACAATTGCTAAATCTGCCAAAATGGTATCATTATTCTTATTAATCCTCGTTTTGACATACTGAATGCCTGCAAGACTGGCTGCTGTTTTTTTATCTAGTTGTATATAAACATCCCAATTTTCGTCTGTAACAACTTTATATACGGGATCACCAGCCTTTATTTTTGTCTGATCTGTCAATTGTGTAGACTCATAATTACTTCTGTCAAAATTTTTATTGTTAAGAGTATCTTCTGTTAAATTTTCGTAACCATCTACATTTAAAACAAGTATTCCATCTGAATCACTTGGATATGTAGCAATAACATCTGAATTTCCGGCAATTACTGCATCTAACTGTGAGGTTTTTGACTGATTCGCAGCACCATGCAATGCCGAATTAATTTCTGTTTTTAATGAATAAACAGATGAAAAATGTCCATTTGTATAGCTTTCATTAAAGTCCTGTATTTTGTAAATAAGATTATTTTGCTCTTCATTTGTAAGCGTGGTGCCTTCTGTATCATTTCCACTTGGAATATTTAACTTATTATGGGATAATACATAAATATTATTACCTTTTCGAAGCTTGGAATTTTCATCTTGAAAATAATTCACATAACCACTTGCATCTGCATAAAATACTTGCTCTTTTCTAAGCACAAGTCCGGTATAGGAATTATCTTTTACGATACTTCCCTCGCGTACTTCATATACAGATATTCTTTTTGCGGTTGCATATGTAAAAATTGTAACAACAAGATAAATAAAAATAAACGCAAAAAGAACAATTCCTATATTCATTTCCTGTTTATTTTTATAATGTCGGATATTAATTGTTTTCTTTACTTTTCGTTTCAATTCAGACTCCTCAAATGAAATCCTGTAAATTTATTCTTCATTAACTTGTCTAGTATAACATTTTTTTATGTATATTTCCAGCGTTTCAACAAATAATAAGAGTATTGATTGGAAAAGGAGGAATTTAAATGAAATGGTTTGATAACACGTCTTTGACGCTTGTAATCATTGGCGCACTAAACTGGTTATTAATCGGAATTTTCCGTTTTGACTTGGTTGCATTTTTATTTGGAAATATGAGCTGGCTTTCTCGTATTATTTATACGCTCGTAGGATTATGCGGGCTCTATCTGATTAGTCTGTATGGAAGAATAGAAAATACATCAGAATAATATTTTTGAATATTACATTAAAAAAGATGCGGATTAAATATAATTCCGCATCTTTTCTGTATTTAAATTAATTTTCTGCTGATTTAGTTCCAACCCCTGCAGCAAGTAGTGCTGTCATATCATCGTAAAGAATTGTCTTTGTATCTGCACCCATTATTACAGATATGTAAGGATTCGAATCCATATCCTGATTATATAAAATAACACAAGATCCTGCTTCGTCAGTTGTACCTGTTTTACCTCCAAGTACATTCACACCCTCTGGCGGAGTTGCTTCTCCGGCCGAATAATAATTAGTAGGAATCCACTCTGTTGTCCACTGATCTCCATCAGCAGATGTAATCGTTGCAGAATATGATTTCTGGGAAATAATATCAATAAATGTTGGATTCTTCGAGCATGCATTAAACATTAAATAAAGGTCATAAGCTGTTGTATACTGTTGTGGATCATGAAGCCCATGTGGATTAACAAAATTTGTATTAGTTGCTCCTAAAGCCTTCGCCTCTTCATTCATTTTCTGAACAAAAGCTTCTACACTTCCACCAACGTGCTCTGCTATTGCCAATGCCGCATCATTGCCTGAATAAAGTAACAGACCATTCATTAAATCATACATTGATACCTGATCACCTGCTTCAAATCCGCAAACTTGTGCATCTGCTTCTAAATTCACAGCATTTTCGCTTATTGTAACAATATCATCGAGATTTCCATATTTAAGAGCAACATAAGCAGTCATAACTTTTGTTGTACTAGCCGGATATAACTGTGTATGAATATTGTCGGCATAAAGTACTGTATTATTTTTAATATCGAATAAACCGGCAGCCCCCAAAGAAGCGTCGTCTGAATAGCCTTCCAATGAAACATTGTTTGAAGTTACACATAAATCTTTTGCAAATGTATCTCCTTTATATAGGCTTTTATTATAATTTTTCGTCTCATAATCAATTACATAATCTTTCTTAGATCCTGAATGGATTAAATATGCAATTCCTATAGCCGTCAGACATAAAATAAGAATAACCAATACGGTTACTACCTGCTGTTGTCTTCGTCTTCTTTTTCGCAATGCCTTTCTTCGTCTTGCTGCATCATAAGAATTCTGTGTCTGTTTTTTGTTTTTATTTGTACATTTCACGCCAATCCAAATCTCCTCTGTCTAATGCAAGAATCAAAGCCTCTGCAGTGGCAATGTTTGTTGCAATTGGTATGTTATAGATATCGCACAACTTTACAATATCGTTGACATCCGGTTCATGAGAACGTGATGTTAATGGATCTCTAAAGAAAATAAGTAAATCCATATCATTATGTTCAATCTGCGCCCCTAACATCTGTTTTCCGCCTAAATGTCCAGGAAGATATTTATGGATTGTTAGGTTTGTAACATTTTCAACCAACGTACCTGTTGTTTCCGTTGCATACAAATTATGTTTACTCAATATTCCTCTGTATGCAATACAGAAATTCTGCATAAGTTTCTTTTTTGCATCATGTGCTACTAATCCGATATTCATTACAAGTTCACTCCTCTTACTGGTATTTATTCTGTTGAAGTCCAACATTAAGAACAAGTCCGATTCCTATATAGAAACAGACGACTGAGGTCTGTCCGTAGCTGACAAACGGAAGCGAAATTCCGGTATTTGGGAATAGCATTGTTGCTACACTGATATTAATAAAACTTTGGATACCAATCAATGCAGCTACTCCGGAACAAATGAGCTTTCCACTTATGTCTTTCGTCCTCATTCCAACAGAAATACAACTGATTACTATTAATAATAGCAAAATAATGACGCTACAACAACCCACAAATCCTAATTCTTCACCAATAATTGCAAAAATAAAATCTGTTTGAGGCTCTAAAATAAAATTTCCATTTTTAACAGAGGTTGTCGCATCGCTGTTATAGCCTTTACCTGTTAGTTGTCCTGACCCAATTGCCATAACAGAATTTAACTGCTGATATGCTTCATCCGATTCATATTTTTCTGGTTCCAACCATGCAAGAATTCGGTTTTGCTGATATCCATGAAGAAGCGGTTGATTTGGCTGTATAACAATCACAAACAAAATCACTGCTATTGGAACTACGATTGCCAATACTGTTCCTATAAATTTGTAACTCAAGCCGCCTACAAACATCAATACACAGAACAATAAACCCAGACATATGGTATTTGATAAATTAGGTTGCTTGTAAATCAATACTAAAGACGGAAGGATAAGTGCAACGCCCTGGATGATTGTCCACTTATCATTGATTACCCGATGTCGTTTCTTTAAAAATTGTGCATAGAATAAAATCATTAAAATTTTAGTCAGATCAGATGGCTGAAATTGAATAAATCCTAAATTCAACCATCTGGTTGCACCATTTACATCAACACCGAATAAAAGCACTGCTACAAGTAATACTAAATTAACGATGTATAATAGCCAGTAAAATTTTAATATCCACTCATAATCAATCAATGAAACAATCACCATCGCAACAAATCCAATAAGTACTCCAAGGAGTTGTTTAAATTGATATGAGTCTTTTGCGCTTCCTACAACAAAAATTCCAACAATAGATATTGCAAGAACAAGTGCAATTAAAATAAAATTATAATCTTGTATATGATATTGCTGTTTAAGCTTTTTAATAAAAAATTTCACTTTTTTTCTCCTATAGTTTTATATGTATATCTGATCTTGAAATTTCGATATCTAACTGTTCAGGTTTAATATCAATATATTTAGAAATTGCAATATATATATCATTTGACATTTTCTCTACTATATCAGGTGTACATTTCATTCTATCGGCTACAACTAATGACCGTACTCTTTCTTTTGCAATCTCAACAGATGGCACACTCATATATTGCAGCCTCCTAATTTTTTACAAACATATGTTTAAAGCGGGAAAGGATTCCTTCTGGTCTGTTAAAATCCGGTATTGGTATCTCTTCACCTAAAATTCGCTGACAAATATTACTATATGCCTGTCCCGCAACACCGGACTCTCCAATTACAGCTTCCCCCTGATTTGTTGCAATTACAACCTGCTCATCATCCGGAATTACTCCTAGAAGCGGAATTGCCAGAATTTCTGTCACGTCTTCAACTGACATCATATCGCCTCTTCGTACCATGTCAACGCGAAGCTTGTTGATCAGTAATTCTTTTTTTGCAATTCCCTCCGCTTCGAGAAGACCTATGATACGATCTGCATCACGAATAGCGGAAACTTCCGGAGTGGTTACAACAATTGCGCTGTTAGCACCTGCAATTGCATTTTTAAATCCTTGTTCAATTCCTGCAGGACAATCAAGTAAAATGTAATCAAATTCCATCTTTAATTCACTGATCAGCTTTCGCATTTGTTCTGGTGACACCGCTGACTTATCTTTTGTCTGTGCCGAAGGAAGTAAATATAACTCTGGAAAACGCTTGTCCTTGATCAATGCCTGCTTCATCCTACATCCACCTGAAATCACATCTACCAGATTATATACAATACGATTTTCCAAGCCCATGACAACATCAAGATTCCGAAGCCCCAGGTCTGTATCAATGACTACAACCTTCTTGCCCTTTGATGCAAGTCCTATTCCGATATTTGCTGTCGTTGTTGTTTTACCAACACCGCCTTTTCCTGATGTAATGACAATTACCTCACCCATTCTTGTCAATCCTCCTGCAATTTATTTCTTAATCTCCCGCTATCGCTGTTCCGAGACCTGCAGCATGTCCTGTAACCAGTTCTCCCTTATCTGTCAAGTTAAACTTTGCACGCACAATATCTCTGCCGATTTCTGCCGCATAAGAAGAACTGTATCCATTCGCAATACGAACAGCAAGTGCAATTTCAGGTTTTTCTGCCGGAGCAAATCCGACAAATAGTGCATGGTCAGGATGTACGTTACTTTGCTGTGCTGTACCTGTTTTTCCAGCCATCGAAAAATCAAGTCCGCTAAATGTTGCATCATATTGTACCATACTAATCATTCCTTGATGTACAAGATCCCAGGAATTAGACGATATCTCATCCATGGTATTCACAACAGTTGGTTCACATTCTTTAATAATTTTTCCATTTGAATCTGTTGTTTTATCTATTAATGTAAGCTTATATACTGTTCCTCGATTTGCTACTGTCGCAACATAACGATTCAACTGACTTACTGTATAGTTGTTTGTACCTTGTCCGATTGCAGACTGTACAGCATATTGGTCCGAAATCTGCGGTTCCGACTCTGGTATTTCCAATCCACTTGTTTCGCCAAGTCCAAATTCTTTTGCATATTTTGCAAGCTTTTCTACTCCAAGATCACTGTCATAATTTCCTTCTGCATCTGTTCCCAGTTCATATCCGACTTCATAAAAAAAGTTATTACATGACACTTTAAGTGCATCGACGATTGTCAGTTCTCCATGTGCATTTGGATATGCCCAACATTTCGGACTTGGTGTTACCTTGTCAAAAATTCCGGAACAATTTAAGTATGTGCTTCCGGTTATTACGCCTTCCGTCAGTCCTGCAATAGAAGAAACCATCTTATAAGTAGATCCCGGTGCTGTTTTTTCCTGAGTTGCATTATTATAAAATGGTCTGGAAAGTCCGGTTACCAACTGATTATAATAAACTGAATCCATTGTGTTAGCCAGGCGATTGTTATCATATCCCGGATAAGATACACATGCCAAGACTTCACCGGTATTGGGATCACTCACCACCGCAGAACCTGTACATGGTTCTAGCGCCAGCTGACCCGGAGTAATCTCCAGATTTTGAATTTTACTATACAACCAAGAATACGAATCAACTGTTCCTGAACGCAAACCATTATAAGCAGCTTCATCCATAGGAAGTACTCCCTGTTCATATACGATTGCACAAATCTGCGCTCCGCTGATTCCACTTGATTTTATAAGATATTTATAGAGAAGTTTGTCGAAATTTATATCTGAACTCAAATAATCTTGTAAATATCTTAAAATTGCCTGATACACCTCAGATGCATCTGAATATTTTTCAGACGAAATATAATTGCTAAGCTTTGAACTATCAACCCAGTTTTTTGAAATCGCATAGTTCAAATATTGATTTAGTGTGATTGTTTCCTGTTTTGCCCATGCCTGATATGTTTCATCTGATGTATCAATTGAATCTGCGACAAGAATGCCTGACTTATCTCGCAGTACTTGTTCTATATAATCTTCATATGCTTTCATTTCATCCGGAAGATCTTTATATGCTGTTCCACCATTTAATTCATTTATAATACTTTCAATAGCAGACGTTTTTTTCGCTGCAAACACAGCGTATACTTCCTGTTCTGTCTGCCCTGCATTGGCTGCTGAAAAATGAGCTTCATCAATAATTTCATTTGCAATAAAAGCATTATAGGCATCATCTACCGGAATAATGATTTCTTTGGAATCGTCTACTGTACTAGGGTCATAATTCATAACATTACGAAGTTTTGACAATACAATACCCGCTATTTTTTCTTCAAGCAGCTGATACGTTTCTTCTTGCAAGTCCTTATCTATCGTCAAATAAACGTCATTTCCTGCACCTGGTTCTTTATAACTTACAACATCGGTTACTTTTCCTACACTGTCCACGTAAAAAGTTTTGCTTCCTTTTGCACCCTGCAATGTCTGGTCAAGTGTCTGCTCCAGTCCTGATTTACCAACGATGTCAGATAATGAATATTTCTTTTTTGATTTTTTATCTAAAGAATCATATTCATCCTGTGATATCTTTCCTGTATATCCAATAATAGATGCAAAATATTTGCTGTCAGTATATCGACGTAAGGATTCTTCTTCTATATTTACGCCTTCTAATATATCCAGATTTTCCATGATTGCTGCCGCAGTCTCATCACTGACGTCTGAAGCAAGAACAGTTGGAATATACTTTTGAAAACTATTCAAATTGATTGCATAACGCAAATTTACCAATTTTAGTATGTGAGCCTTATCCTCACTCGTATCATCAATACCATATCCATAAATATCGTCTGTACAAAGATAGTGCATTAAATCATCCGGTGTTGCATTCTTTTGCTTTTCAGTCAAGTCATCTACATATGTTTTGCCATAGACATCTGCAATAAAACGAAGTCTTGAAGTTTCATCTGTCTTTGAGAACTGATAGTTTCCGGCTGAATCCAAAACAATTCCAAAATCACTGATAACAGAATCTCCATGTGCTTCAACAATATTGATTACATTTTCCAATGTCTGGTTTAATGTCGTATTTCGATTCTCGTCAGATGGAATATCATCCTCCAGAGTAACAGAATATGCAAGTTCATTATATGCAAGTAAATTTCCATTTCTGTCATAGATGTTTCCACGTGTACCTGCAATCTCTCTTGTTTTTCGAATCTGAAGTTTATAGTTGCTGAGATAATACTCGCCTTTTACAATTTGAAGATAAAATAGTCTACCAACAAGAACCGCAGAAAGTATAATAAATAACAGAATCAATATAAATAATCTGGACTCTACTAACTGATGTCCCTTTTCTTTTATACGCTTTATGAATCGCTTAAACAAACTTACTTGCACTCCTTTTTTCTTCTGCTTCTAATTTATGGTTTATAAAAAGTATCAATGGATATAAGCCAATAGTAATGGCTATAGTATAAATAAGTTCCGGAATAATTATATGGTTTAAATAATATAAGAAATTAAATTCACTACGCAACATAAACATAAATAAATAAACTGTAATACCATAGAAAAGTTCACTTCCTGCAATCAGGCAAAGTGGCAGCTTAATATTGTCATCATAATACATTTTCTGAAACATTCCATTAATATATCCAACAATAAGATAGGTCAATGCGTAAAATCCAAGCATTGTACCAAATTGAATATCAATCAATAATCCGGAGAAAAATCCAAGGAACATGCCTTCTTTTGGTCCGCGCATAAACCCGATAGATGCTGTTATAATTAGCAGCAGATTCGGTTTTATGGACGCAAGTGTTAGTTTTTGAAACACTGTACACTGTAAAAGATAAGATATAAATAAAATGACGACCATTACAATAAATCGTTTAATTTTATTTTTTTTCATATTGCCTGCCCCTTTACTTATTTTCTGTAATAGATGATTTCTTTGTTGTAATCACAAGAACTTCTTGAAGATTTTTAAAATCAACCGCCGGAGTAATATACCCGGAACGAGTCAGATTATTAGAATCTACATTCACTTCACTTACATAACCGATCAAAATTCCCTGCAAGTATTTGTCGCTTATATACGATGTAACGATCTGTTCTCCTACATTAATTGTATTATCGTTATTTTCCATCTGTTCAAATCGTATTTTACCATCACTCATTAAAGAAAGATCTCCTTCTACAATGCATCGGTCAGATGTAGATAAAACCATAGCACTTACGTTGCTAGAATCATCTATTATCGCACGGACCTTTGACCATGTCGGACCTGTTTCTGTAACAATACCGACAAGACCGGTTCCGGCAATTACATTCATATTTTTCTCAATTCCATCCTTGCTTCCTTTATCTATTGTAAATGTACTGAACCAATTTCCAGAATCTTTTCCAATAACATGTGCTCCCACTTTTTCATATTCAGCGTAATTCTGATCAAGTTTATAAAGTGCCTGCAAACGTTCCAATTCATATTTATCTTCTTGCAGATTATTATTTTCTGTAATGAGATCATTCACCTGTTCTTTTAGCTTTTTGTTCTCTGCCTGAACCTCTTTTAGTGTTTTAAAATTGTCATTCATGTCACCAAGCCATCCACCGATATGGTTGATTCCCTGCTGCATCGGAATCACCGTGACATTCGCCATAACTTTAAAAGGTCCGCGTACTTTGTCCGCAAATGTAGACAGTACCATAAGTAAAATACATACCAAGGCCAATCCAAACAGCCAATATCGATTTTTATGAGAATTTTTTTTTGCTTTCTTCATAATTATTCTAACCACCTATACCCTTTGTCTAACATTGAATATGTCAAGCGTCCATATCTCTTTTTGTCCTGAATAATCTCTCTTAGTCCGTTCATGCTACACAATTCCGGATAATCTACTGTAGACACGCGCACGCCAACGCTTTCTTCAAGATATTCTGCAATTCCTCTTAAATTCGCCATCCCACCGGTAAGATAAATCCCGTTTTTTTTCAATTCTCTGAGAACATCCGGCGGAATTCGTTGTATCATTGTCTGAATTGCATCAACACAATCATCCATCTGTTCTTTTAGAGCAGCTCTTACTAACCCTATGGAGATATCTGTACGCTGTGGAAGTCCAAGGATTAAATTTCTTCCGGTAATCTGCATTTTAGATTCAGTATCTTCACTAAATATTCCGAATGTCCTACGTAATTGCTCAGCAGTTTTTCTTCCTATCAGAAAATCGCGGTTTCGTCTTACTAAATTAATGATTTCCTGATCAAATTGTTCTCCTCCAAACTTTAACAGACGATTCATCACAATACCACCGTATGCAAGAACACTTAATTCCATCGTTCCTCCACCCATGTTTAATATCATAACCCCGCCTGTCTGATATACATCTATTTTACAACCTATTGCATCTGCAATTCCACGCTCTACAACTGAAACCGACTTGGCTCGCGCAGAAGAATGATACACTAAATCGTAAAAAGCTCTTTTTTCAACTTCTGTAATATCAGTTGGAATTGCAATCACATATTCACTTCCGAAAAATTGTCTTTTTCTTAAAAGATTCTCTAAAAGATTCTGCATGTCATAAAAACGAGCAATTACGCCTCCCTGCATAGGAAATAGTACCTCGATATTTTGAGGTGCTTTCTCATACATAGCGTATGCTTCATCTCCCACTGCAAATATCTCCGTTTGATTTTTAGTTGCAATTGCACTTTTTTCTTTCCAGATTTCATCTTTTCTTTCATCATATACTTTTATTTCGTAAGTGCCCAAATCCAGTCCGTAAATATTTCCGGCCATTATTTATCCTTCCCCTAAATTTAAATTAAAAAAGTTTTTTCTCGCGCATACTGACGTAACAATTATTTCCAATAATGATATGATCTAACAGATTCACACCTAACAGTTCCCCTGCTTTTTGTATCTGCTTTGTAATGATAATATCCTCTTTGCTCGGTGTCGGATCTCCACTTGGATGATTATGAAGCAATATAATAGAAACGGCACCTTTTTGCAATGCTTCTATAAATAATTCCCTTGGAGAAATAATAGCTGCATTGACTGTCCCTTTTGAAATAATTGTCTCGCCAATTAATTTTGTCTTAGTATTAAGCAGTAATAATTTCATATATTCCTGCTTCTCATGACGCAAATCTTCCATGTAATATCTAGCAATAGATTCAGGAGAATTAAAGTTTAATTCTTCTTCTGCCGAAGCTTTTGAAAGACGTTTTGCCAATTCAGATAAACACAAAATTTGTATTGCCTTTACTCTCCCGATTCCCTTCATATGAATCAACTGCTCATATGACCATCGATGGATATTTAAAATTCCACCTTTAAATGAATCTGGATATAATATTTTTTTAGCAAGCTGAAGCGAATTTTCCCCTTTCGTTCCGGTTCGAAGCAGAACCGCCAGTAATTCAATATTGGTTAAATGTTTTGCTCCAAATCTTTCACACTTTTCATAAGGGCGCTCTTCTGTGTTTAATTCTTTAATTTTTCCCATGGTATTTTCTACCGATGATACAAATTATAATATACACCGACTCATTTTAGCACAAAAAAATAATGATGTATAGTTTCACCAAATTAAAAATTGTGAAAATTTTGTAACGTCTTATGATGAAAACGGCTCAAATTTTTTTATAATTGCCTCCGCTACTTTCATTCCATCCATTGCTGCAGAAGTAATACCCCCCGCATATCCTGCACCTTCTCCACATGGATAAATGCCTTTACAAGTGCTCTCAAAGGACTCTTCCCGTAAAATTTTAACCGGTGATGATGTTCTGCTCTCTACACCGGACAACAATGCATCTTCTCTTGCAAACCCGTGAATTTTATGATCCATATTTAAAATTCCCTGTTCAATTGATTTGGCAAGTTCATCCGGGAAAATAGCACGGACATTAGCTAAACGATAATTTCCTTTCATCTGTGGACGTATATCACCAAGTTTTTCTGTTGGTATATTGTCACAAAAATCTTTATAGCACTGTACCGGGATATTTCCCTGACCAATTTGATATGCACGTTCTTCCAGATTTCTTTGAAACGCTATTCCGGCAAGTGGCGAATCGGATTTATAATCCTGTGGTGTAACCGTCACAATTACCGCACTATTTGCATTTTCTCCTAAACGATCATGATAACTCATTCCATTTACTGCAAGTTTCCCATCCTCTGATGAGGCATTTACAACATATCCTCCGGGGCACATACAAAATGTATAAACGCCTCTTTTGTTTTCTAATTGTGTCGTCAATTTATATGCTGCTGCCGGAAATAAATCTGCCATTTCTTTTCCATATTGTGCTTCCTGAATCATTTTTTGCGGATGTTCAATACGAACACCTACAGCAAATGATTTTGCCTGCATAGGAATCCCTTCATCATATAAAACCTGAAAAGTATCTCTTGCACTATGTCCAATCGCAAGGATCAAAGCATCACAATCTATTTTCTCAGAATTATTTATTATGATTTGTTTTAAGTGTCTGTCACTTTTTTTGGACCCATCAAAAATAAAATCTGTTACCTGTGCATGGAAACGTACTTCACCACCAAGTGAAAGGATTTCACGCCGCATATTTGAGACAACGCAAGCCAATACATCCGTTCCAATATGAGGCTTTTGTTCATAAAGAATTGCTGGATCGGCTCCAAACTTCACAAATGTTTCTAAAACGAAATTATTTCTGCCAAATTTATCCTTGACAAGTGTGTTGAGTTTCCCATCAGAAAAAGTTCCTGCGCCGCCCTCACCAAATTGGACATTTGATTTTGGATTTAGAATTCCTGTATTCCAGAATTTTTCTACATCCTGCATTCTTTCTTCTACTGGAGCCCCACGTTCAACCAAGATTGGTTGATATCCTTGCAAAGCCAATGAATACGCACAGAAAAGCCCCGCCGGACCAGCTCCAACTATAATTGGCCGATGTCGTAACTTCATTGTTCCGGCTTTTGGAAATCCATATGATTTTTGAGAAACTTTTTGAACTTTATTCTTTGCTTTTTTTAAAATACGTTCTTCATTTTTCACTTGAAAATCAATGGCATATGAATAAAAAATAGTCGGCTTTTTTCTTGCATCAATAGAACGTTTATGAATATGATATTCTAACAATTCCTCTTCTTTTAAATGCAATGTCATAAGCAATACTTTTTTTAACTCCTGTTCTGTATGATCAGGGGCTAATTTCAACTGATTAATTCGAAGCATTTCCTACTGCCTCCTTCCCTGCGACAAATCCACTTGACCATGCCCATTGTAAATTATATCCTCCACAGATCCCATCCACATCAAGAAGCTCTCCTGCGAAATAAATTCCCGGGACATAGTTTGATTCCAAAGTATCAGGATTAATCTCCGTCGTATCAACACCTCCACAACAAATCTGTGCCTGTTCGAATGCATTTGTCTCTATAATATGTGTTCGTAAATGCTGGATCAACAGTACTAATTTTTCAAGTTGTTCTCCGGACAAGTCAGCCACTCTCATTTCTTTTGGCAACCGTGAAAGCCGAATCCACAGTTCACAAAGCTTTTTAGGGAATATTCCGGTAAAAAACTCATCTAGTGTTTTGTGTGGGCATAAAGTAATTCGTTCTTGTAAAAATGATAAAAATTCATCTTTATTCATATCCGGCATAAAATTCAAAACAGCTGTAACTAACTGTTTTTGATATAGGGCCTTTGCCGCATAACGACTCACCTGAAATACAGGAATACCGGAAATACCATAATTCGTCAACTGGATTTCCCCTGTATCCGATGCAAGGAAAATGTCATCAGCATAAATTTCAACAGTTCCTTGAACCCTCACCCCTGAAATACTTTTATAAAATTTCTCTGCACATCGAAGCTGAACAAGTGCCGGAAGCACCGGAACGATTCTATGACCAAGTAGTTTTGCTAATTGATATCCAGAACCATCTGATCCTGTCACCGGTGCTGCCTTTGATCCACAAGCAAGAATAACACTGTCTGCGGTGATTGTTTTTTTATCGGTAGTAATGCGAATTCCTCTTTTTACTGGTTGAATATCCAGAACATTTATTTCTGTCATGACACAAATATCTAATTTTGCAACTTCTATCTGTAATACTTCCAGTATGGCAGCCGCCTGATCAGAATACGGATATAAATAGCCATTTCTATCCTTTGGATAAATCCCAAGTTCTTTAAAAAATGAAATTGTTTTTTCTACATTAAATTTTTGAATGATATTCCATGCAAAATCTCTGTTATCTGAACGATAGCATGCAGGTGTCTGATAAGTATTTGTAAAATTACAACGCCCATTTCCGGTTGATAAAATCTTTTTTCCAATTCGGTCTTTATGTTCCAGAATGGTTACCTTTGCTCCCTCACGTGCGGCAGTGATTGCAGCCATCATTCCGGCTGCCCCACCCCCGATTACTGCGACATCTCTCATTAATCTATCCTCTGACTACAAATTTTTTAATTGTTCTTCTGTTACAATGCCTGCCGATACAAGTTGCTGCAAAGATTGTAAAATCCCCAACTTTGCATGTGGCCATGTAAGACCGCCCTGAAAATATACCGCATATGGTGGTTTAATAGGACCATCCGCGCTTAATTCGATTGAAGACCCTTGCACAAATGCTCCTGCTGCCATAATCACATCACTGTCGTATCCAGGCATTGCCCATGGCACCGGTGTTACAAAACTGTCCACTGGTGCAGCGGCCTGGATTCCCTTGCAAAATGCGATCACGCCATCCGCTGTTCCTAATTCAACTGCCTGAATAATATCATGTCTGGATTCCCGGCCGTTCGGAATAACGCCAAAATCAAGACGTTCATATATATTCGCAGCAAATACAGCTCCTTTGATGGCACTGCTTACAACGGTTGGTGCCAGGAAAAATCCTTGATAAAATGACTGCATTACACCAAGCGATGCTCCAACTTCTTTTCCAAGTCCCGGTGAAGTAAGACGATACGCACAGTTTTCGATCAGATCACTGCGTCCTGCCACATATCCACCGATTGGTGCAAGTCCACCACCCGGATTTTTGATCAAAGAACCAACTATCATGTCTGCTCCAACATCACTTGGTTCAATCGTCTCGACAAATTCCCCATAACAGTTATCAACCATACAAATTACGTCTGGTTTAATCTTTTTTACAAATGCAATCAATTCACCGATTTTTTCTACCGAATAACTAGGACGTGTCTGATAGCCTTTTGAACGTTGAATAGTAATCAGTTTTGTTTTCTCATTGATTGCTTTCTCAATGGCCGGATAATCAAAATAACCGTCTTCCAAAAGCTCAACCTGACGATATGTAATTCCGTATTCAGCAAGAGAACCTTTTGATGGACGAATTCCAATTACCTCTTCCAAAGTATCATAAGGTTTTCCAACTGGAGAGAGGAGTTCGTCTCCCGGACGTAAATTTGCGGATAGTGCAAGTGCAAGTGCATGTGTTCCACAAGTGATTTGTGGACGAACTAATGCTGCTTCTGTATGGAACGTATCAGCATAAACCTGCTCTAAAGTGTCACGTCCCTGGTCGTTGTATCCATATCCGCTTGCATAGTGAAAGCAGCCTTCATTGACACGATTTTTTTGCATCGCATGAAGAACCTTTAATTGATTATATTCTGCTACCTTGTCAAAATTTGCAAATCGTGGTTTCAACTCTTGCTCGATTCTATTTCCGGCATCAAGCACCGCTTTTGATATTCCTAAATTTTGATACATTTCATCCATTATTGTATTCATTTATAATTCCTCTTTCTTTCAATTCCTGAAGCATTGCTTTTAGAATTCTTTCTTCGTTATAATCATATTCTTTTTTATCAATCCACGTAACATCAGATTCTCTCTTAAACCATGTGATTTGTCGCTTTGCAAAATGTCTTGTATCCCGCTTGATAATTTCAACAGCCTCTTCCAACGAGCACTTATTGTCTAAGTAATCTAACATTTCTTTATATCCAAGACCTTGCATGGAAACCATATCTCTTGTATAACCTTTTTCTTTTAAAGACTGTACTTCTCTTACCAGACCTTCATTTATCATCTGATCCACACGAAGATTAATTCTCTCATATAAATGTTCTCTCTCATCGTTCAATACAAAATAAGAGAAATTATATGGAGATACTTTTTTTCGTTGTTCTTCATTATGCTCTGATATTTTTTCTCCGGTTTGATGAAAATATTCTAATGCACGAATGACACGTTTTACGTTATTGGCGTGAATGTCCTGTGCCGATTTTTCATCAACTTCCCGTAAACGGTCATGAAGATATTCTGCACCTTTTGTTTGTGCCAGTTTTTCCAGTTCTTCTCGATAAGACGTATCTTTTTCGTTTTCCGAAAAATCAATATCATATAAAACCGCCTGAATATAAAAGCCAGTTCCTCCTACAATGATTGGTATTTTCCCTTTCTCATAGATTTTCTGTATTGCCTGTTTTGCCATCTGCTGAAAAAGAACAACATGAAATTCTTCATCCGGCTCTAAGATATCTAAAAGATAATGTGGAATTTCTTCCATTTCTGAAGGCTTTATTTTTGCTGAACCAATATCCATTTGCTTATAGACCTGCATGGAATCAGCAGAAATAATTTCTCCGCCAATTGCTTTTGCAAGACCGATAGATGCTTTTGTTTTTCCAACAGCCGTTGGTCCTGTTAAAATAACTAAAGGTTTTTTCATATTATACAATCCTCTTGAATTTTTTCTCCAACTCTTTTTTTGACATTGCAATAATCGTCGGACGACCATGTGGACAATGATATGGATTCTCCAATTCTAATAGTTCACCGATCAATGCGTCAACTTCTTGTGCTGATAATCTGTTATTTCCTTTTACAGCCGCCTTACATGACATCGATGCTACTTTTTCATCAATGATATCTGGTGTCATATTGGTGCTAAGACCATCTGCCAGATTGTCCAGCATTTCCATAAAAAGCTCTTTCTTTGCAATGCTAAATAAATTTGCGGGAACCGCACGTATCGCATATTCCTCGCCCCCGAACGGCTCGATTTCAAAACCTATCCGCTCAAAACGTTCCTTATGTGTCTTAAGCAGCTCTGCTTCCTGCATAGAAAGTGTCAGTATGATCGGAGGACTTAAATACTGTGATGTAAACTCCCTATTTTTCATTTCTTTTAAAGTCCGTTCATATAAAACACGTTCATGCGCGGCATGCTGGTCTATAATATAAAGATTATCCTGAAATTGAACAAGCCAGTATGTATCAAATATTTGTCCTATCAGCCGGTATTCTGCCCGGGTTTCCCGTTTTAATAACTTTTCTTCAAATAAATCCAGCTGCTTTGGTTTCTGGATTACCGGTGTCTCATTTACCTTATATGTTGTAGCTTCATGAACTGAAGTCTGTATTCTTTTTTTCTGTTCCTCTGGTCTGAAAATCTTTTTCTGATCTTTCACCTCCGCCGAAGAATTCCGATTATGATAAGACATAACACGTTCTCTCATTTTACGGATAAAATAATCTTCGTTATGGGGTTCCTCTTTCACCTGTTCTGATGCGGTCGGTGCTGCAGAATCTATCGGTGTTGTCGTAATCGAAGCTGCAGCTTCCTTTGAATCGGATGGCATTACTCGTCTTACGAGCTTAAGATCCGGTGACGGAGTCTTCTTTTTTTCTTGAACAGGTGATGTCAGTGGTTCTGGAACTTCCACCTGTGGAATCAATTCCGGTTCTAATAATTGTCTATGTATTGCCTCAAATACGGTTTTATATACTTCTTGTTGATTCTGAAAACGAAGTTCCATCTTTGTCGGATGCACATTTACGTCTACTGTTTCTGTATCCACCTGAAAATGCAATACTACAAATGGAAATTTATGCTGCATCATAAAATCTTTATACGCATCCTCAACAGCTCTTGAGATCATCGTACTTTTTACATAACGTCCATTCACAAAAAATGTCTCAAAATTACGGTTTCCTCTTGTAATCAGAGGTTTCCCAAGATAACCTGTAATATGAATGCCTCCTTGCCAATAATCTAATTCCAATAAATTAGATGCAACATCACGTCCATAAATATTATAGATTACATCCTTTAATTTTCCGCTTCCGGAAGTTCTAAGTTTCTCTTGATTATTATTTAAAAATCGAAATGCAACTTCCGGATGAGATAATGCCAATCGTATTAACAAATCTTGTACATGTCCTGCTTCTGTCATTGCAGTTTTTAAAAATTTGCGTCGTGCAGGGACATTATAGAATAACTGTCTTATTATAAAAGTTGTTCCGTCAGAAGATCCGGCTTCCTCTAATGAAAGCTCTTGTCCACCTTCAATTACATATCTTGTTCCAAGTATAGCCTCTTTTGTTTTTGTGATTACTTCCACCTTTGTAACTGCCGCAATGCTGGATAATGCCTCTCCTCTAAATCCAAGAGATGTAATGTGAAGCAAATCCTCCACATTACGGATCTTACTTGTAGAATGACGCAAAAATGCATTGCGGATATCTTCTTTCATAATACCACTTCCATCGTCGGTAATACGGATTAAAGAAATCCCTCCTTCTTCGATCTCAATTGTAACATGTGTTGCTCCGGCATCAATCGCATTTTCTACAAGTTCTTTCACAATAGAAGCCGGTCGTTCAATCACTTCTCCAGCGGCAATTTTATCAATTGTAACCTGATCTAATACTTGAATATGCTGCATTATGTACTCCTTTTACCAGCGATTTTTTAATTTGTTCTGAAGTCTGTAAATGGTATTTAAGGCATCTATTGGAGTCAGATTACCTACATCAATAGCTTTCAGTTCTTCAAGAACATCATCGTCTTTTACTGTGTCAAATAAAGAAAACTGTGCAATATCTACTTCATCATATTTTTTAGACTTTGTTTTTTTCTTTGCTTCAGCCTCTCTGGAAGCAATTTCGCTGACACGTGAAGTAATATCTTCATCCGCCAGTTCCTCTACGATTTCTTTTGCTCGATTGATTACAATATCCGGAACTCCTGCCAGTTTTGCTACCTGAATACCATAACTCTTGTCTGCTCCGCCTTTCACAATTTTTCGCAAAAATACGATATCATCACCCTTTTCTTTCACCGCGATACAATAATTGTTTACATTGTTGATTTTTCCTTCTAACTCTGTTAGCTCATGATAATGTGTTGCAAATAATGTTTTCGCACCAAGTAATTTTGCATCACTGATATATTCCACAACAGCCCAGGCAATGGAAAGGCCGTCAAATGTACTTGTTCCTCGACCGATTTCATCCAATACAAGCAGACTCTTACTTGTAGCATTTCGTAAAATATTAGCTACTTCTGTCATCTCTACCATAAATGTGCTTTGTCCTGATGCAAGATCATCTGAGGCTCCGACACGGGTAAAAATACGATCCACAAGTCCAATGTTTGCTTTGGAAGCAGGCACATAAGAACCAAGTTGTGCCATCAGCACAATAAGGGCAACTTGTCTCATATATGTAGATTTTCCGGCCATGTTCGGACCAGTAATAATAGAAATCCTCTGTTTTTTATCATCCAGCACTGTGTCATTGCAAATAAACGAACCATTTGGAATCATCTGCTCTACAACTGGGTGTCGCCCATCTTTAATATCTATTTTTCCCTGAACATTGATTGTAGGGCGAATATAGTTATTGCGTTCTGCAACAAGTGCAAGTGATGTAAACACATCCAATGCTGCAACGGCTTTCGCTGTTTTCTGAATTCGGATAACTTCTCCTGCAATCGTATCTCGAACAGTACAATATAATTCATATTCCAGTGCATAGAGTTTATCTTCTGCACCTAAAATAGTGTCTTCCAGTTCTTTTAATTCAGGTGTAATATATCTTTCCGAATTTGCCAGTGTCTGTTTACGGGTATAATATTCCGGCACAAGCTCTTTATAAGAATTTGTTACTTCCAAATAATATCCAAACACTTTGTTATATTTAATCTTTAGGTTTTTAATTCCTGTCTTTTCACGTTCCTGCTCTTCCAGTTTCGCAAGCCATGTTTTTCCATCCGATTTTGCACGACGAAGCGTATCTACTTCCTCGCTGTAGCCATCACGTATAATATTTCCTTCTTTCATAGCAATTGGTGGTTCTTGTGCAATTGCTGATTTTACAAGGGAGCATAAATCCTCCAGCGTATCCATTTCTTTACAAATCTCACATAATAAGTCGGATTTCATATCTTCTAATATATAATGGATAGCCGGCAGCATTTCCAATGATGTTGAAAAAGCAGTGAGATCTCGTGGATTGGCTGAGCCATACGTAATTCTTGTAATCAATCTTTCTAAGTCATATACAGGAGATAAATACTCTCTGATCTCTTCTCTGGAAATAGCCTCTTCTTTTAATTCTGTAACAGCATCCAGACGACGTTCTATTTCGGTACGCTCAATCAACGGTTGTTCAATATATTTTCGTAATGTTCTAGCCCCCATAGCTGTTTTGGTTTTATCCAATACCCATAATAAGGAACCTCTTTTTTGTTTCTCACGTAAAGTTTCACACAACTCCAGATTCCGTCTTGTAGAACTATCCAGCATCATATATTTTCCGGTCGTATACGGTGTGATATGTGTCATATGGGACAGATCATTTTTTTGTGTTTCCAATAAATATTGAAGCAGTGCCCCCGCACTGATCACTCCACAATCATAATCCGCAAGCCCAAGTCCTTGCAGCGAAGATACCTTGAAATGTTCCATTAATTTAGATTTACAAATTTCATCATCAAAATACCATGATTCCAATGAATAAATTGTAATTCCAAGTCGATTTTTCATATCTTCAAGATCCATTCCACTCATATAGAATGATTCATTGCAAATAATTTCTGACGGCATAAATTTAAAAATTTCATCTTTTAATTTTTGTCCGTCCGGCAGTTCTGTCACAAAATAATCTCCGGTAGTTACATCTGCAACTGACAATCCATAGCGATCCGCAATGTATACAATACACATAATATAATTATTCTTGCTCTCATCAATTGCGGCTGCATCCAAAATAGTTCCAGGTGTTACAATTCGCACTACTTCACGCTTCACAATGCCTTTCGCCTGTTTTGGATCTTCAACCTGCTCACAGATTGCTACTTTATATCCTTTAGATACTAATTTTGTCAAATATCCATCTACTGCGTGATAAGGAACCCCACACATTGGTGCACGTTCTTCCATCCCACAATTCTTTCCTGTCAATGTGATTTCTAATTCTTTGGATGCAGTCAATGCATCATCAAAAAACATCTCATAGAAATCACCTAATCTATAAAATAAAATGCAGTCCGGATATTGAGACTTTGTCTCCATATATTGCTGCATCATCGGTGTCATTTCAGCCACTTATTACGCCATCCTTTCAATTCAAATTAATATATCTCAAAAGAAGTCCAATTTATTATAGCATTTTTCGACTTTTTATAAAACATGGATATGTGGTTTTTTTTCACCACAAATAAAGTGTAAAAAATACGCTGATAAATAAATAGCTATCACGCATAACCCGGAAAATAAAATAATGAATGCAAAACAAATTTGTCCAAGAAGATGAAACGGCTGATCCGAATAATCCCATACATTCAGCTTCAGCCATTTATTTACAATAATTCCTGTAATAAATTCTCCTGCTGTAACAAAGATTGAACACCTTACTACCTGCATCCATAACGGGTCCTCCCACTTTGTCCACATTCCCTGCTGCCCACAAAACATCATGCAGATTCCTCCCAGTACAAACATAGACCAATGTGAAAAGCCTCGAAAAACCACTTCTATTCCATAATATAACATACCGCCTAAAGCCCACAATCCAGTATATTCTTTTAATCTTTTCATACAAAAACGTCCTCCTATATAGTTTTGCTACATAGTTTGGACGTTTTTGGTAAAAATATTGCCCGAAAAATTTTTTCTTAAGAAACGATTTCTCCCATATAATAAAATCCATGACATTCTTTGAGTTCAACATCAACTAATTTTCCAATCAATGAAGCATCTCCCGGAAAATGAACAAGCAGATTGTTGCTCATACGACCTGTCACCAGATGCTCGTCATGATCATTTTTGGTTTCAACAAGAACACGCTGTATCGTTCCTTTATGTACACTGCACACTTCTGCTGAGATTGTCTGGACTTCTTTTAACAGACGATCAAAACGATCTTTCATGACCTCCGGTGAAATCTGGTCTTCAAGTACGGCAGCAGGAGTTCCTGTACGCTTTGAATATTGGAATGTAAAGGCACTGTCATAGCGCACTTTGCGCACTACATCCAACGTTTCCTGAAAATCTTCTTCTGTCTCTCCCGGAAATCCAACAATAATATCTGTTGTAAGTGAAATATCCGGAATTGCCTTTTTGATTTTCTCTACCAGTAATAAATACTGTTCTTTTGTATACCTTCTATTCATCTTCTTTAAGACATCTGTACTTCCTGATTGAACCGGTAAATGAAGGTGTTTACAGATTTTTTTTGAATGTGCCATTACTTCAATAAGTTCATCTGATAAATCCTTTGGATGAGAGGTCATAAAACGGATACGTTCAAGCCCTTCTATCTTTTCAATCTCCTGTAAAAGTTGAGCAAATGTCATTGGCTCATCCAGGTTTTTTCCATATGAATTTACATTTTGTCCAAGAAGCATGACTTCTACTACTCCATCAGCAACCAGCTTCTCTATCTCTCGGATAATGTCTTTCGGATTACGGCTTCTTTCTCGTCCACGCACATAAGGTACAATACAATAGCTGCAGAAATTGTTACAGCCAAACATAATATTCACACCAGATTTAAATGGATACTTGCGATCTGTCGGCAAATCTTCAACAATTTTATCCGTATCCTTCCAGATATCAATCACCATACGTTCTGATTCAAAGCATGTTACGATTAGTTCTGCAAATTTATAAATATTATGAGTTCCAAAGATCAGATCAACAAATCTGTAACTCTTCTTTAACTTTTCTACAACTTCCGGTTCCTGCATCATACATCCGCATAATCCGATCATCATATGCGGATTCTTCTTTTTGATGCGGTTAAGCTGTCCAAGACGTCCATAAACACGCAGATTCGCATTTTCACGAACAGTACATGTATTATAAATAACAAAATCTGCCTTATTTTCATCTGTTTCTTCTTTATAGCCCATCTGTTCAAGAATACCGAGCAATTTTTCAGAGTCCTTTGCATTCATCTGACAACCAAAAGTGTTTACACAGACATAAAGAGGACGACCTAATTTCTCACTCAGCCTGGTGACATACGCTCTTCCTTTTTTGATAAAATAATACTGGCGTATAGGCTCTTCAATTGGTGCTTCTTCACTTATATCAATCTCTTCTAATATTTTTTCTATTTCTTTATTATTATTATATTCCATCGTTTTCCAATGTTCCTTTCAATATTAAGACGATATTATATTATACGTTACAAAATGGTTTTTTTCAACTGCTTTTCTAATATATAAAATATATAAAACTTATCATATATAAAACGACAGGCTTACGAAATAACTTTTCGCAAACCTGCCTTTGTCCTATCATTAAACAAATTGATTACGGTTACTATCATAGAAATAATCAATCGCATTTAATTTTGATTCTATCTCTTCTTTTGTAACGTTCATATCGTCACACAACACATTTAGATTGTGATAATGATCTCGTAATTTTGTATTTACGACGCTCAACAACATAACCGGATCCCCTGGAAGTCCATTTAACATAATTCAAACACCCTTCCTAGTTTCCAATTTTTCTTCCGTATTTTTCACCAAGGTTTGTGATACTTCCGTCTTTTTCCTTGATATCGATATTATTTAACTGACTGCGCAGGTTACCGCGGATACTCTCCAGATACTCCTGTCGTAAAAGTTTCTGTTCTTTTTTCTCAGATTCTGTCAGTCCTTCTGCTTTTGATTTTCTATATAATTCATTAATCCTTGCTATCTTTCGCTCATCCATTGTAATTCCTCACTTTACTTTTCCATGTAAATTTCTCATAAACATAACTATACTACACTATTTTTTTTATTTCGTCTACCCGTCTGTTAAAATTCTCTAGTCTCTCTAGTCTCAGCTTGAATAGTTTTCTAAAAATTGATATAACTCCTCTGTACTTTCAATATACATTGAATTCATTACTTTTTCCTGTATGTCTTTAGGCAGTGAATTTATTGAAATATCTGTTACTTCATATACTGTTTTATGGTCATCACAATATACGACAACATATCCTTGCAGGGATGAAATATAATACCCGTTATTTTTTACAGCATCCCCTTTTGTGCTGATGCTTCCTGATTTTTCAATATGCTCTGTCAGCATCTGTTCCTTACTCTGTTGAGCTTTCGTATTCGTATACTTATAAGTCAATTGATATCCTACTGTAATTACACTAAATACTATTAAAATAGCAGAAAAAAAGCCAATAAAATATTTTCTCATAGGATCTCTCCTTTTTTATATAGTATTGGCTTCTTTTTATTTCTTATTCAGTTAAATTTATAACATTCTATATTTTGGAAGCAGGTGGAATTTTTTACAAATATGTAAAATCTTATCTCCCTGTGGTAATGCCCGGATATCATCATTTGACAATGTCCCGAGTTTTAATAATGCAAATGCATAAACAATCACTGCAAATAAAATTGCAATACATGTTGCAGCAAAACGCCCTCCAACCAAAAGATCAAAAACGAAATGTACAAGATACGTAACTGCACCCATAATCAATGCTGCAATCAATGGTTTGACAAATGTATTATCAATTTCCTGCCGATAATCACATGCTTTATGAATTGCACGTGCATTGAGCAGGCACATACAAATTGCAAAAACAATATTACTTCCTACTAACGCATAGATATTCCATTTTAATACAACTAACATAATAAATAATGCGATCAAATGTACAACCAATGAAATCCCTGCATTTTTAGCAGGTTCAGATAACTTATCAAGACCTTGTAAAATTGAGTTTGAAACAGTTGACCAGCAATACAAGACAACCGTAATCGAGCCAATAGCGAGCAATGTTGCAGGTGTTTTGCTTGTATCATTATACAAAAGAACCATAAGCGGAGACCCAAGTACAATAAATCCAATAACACATGGAATTGCAATAATCATTGTAAATCGAATCGATTGACTGATTTTTTCATGAATCTGGTTTTTGTCATGCACTGCAACGGCTGTTGTCATACTCGGAATAATTGAAGCAGCCAATCCATTTGCCATTGCAAGCGGCACATTAATCAATGTATTATACTTTCCGGTATAAATTCCCTGTAAAGCCATATACTCTTTCTCTGTAAAGCCTTGTGCTGCCATAACCTTATTGAATATTGTCAGATCTAAAATCTGATTGATATTATAAATTGCGGTACTGAAAATAATCGGTGCAATTGTAATTAACAGGATTTTAATTATACGCTTATAACTTTCTTTTCTACGAGTAGTATCACTTTTTAACTGTCTACGAATATTATTTCGATATAAGAAAATCGCAAAAAGCAAGAATAATAACGCTGCAAATGCACCCACTACTGTTCCAAGAGTTCCACCGGCAGCTCCATATGCCGGACCAAGTAATTCTTCTCCTGATTTTTTACCTGCTGCTGCCCCAACATCAAACAGTACTTTTGCCCCTGCAATACTTACGATTGCATTGATAATCTGCTCAATGATCTGCGAAATCGCAGTTGGGACCATAGTGCCGAGTCCCTGGAAATAGCCTCGAAGAACACCAAGAACAGCAACAATAAAAAGACCTACTGCCAATACTCGAAGTGCATATACACTGAGCGGAGATTCCATCATATGCGTAGAAATTGCCCCTGCTCCAAAAAAGATTAAAAGTGAGATAACCAGTCCTACGACAATTGAAAATGCCAACGCTCCGAGAAACACTCGAAACGCATTTCGTTTCTGATGCATTGCAAGTCTTGCCGAAACTAACTTTGAAACTGCAACAGGAAGACTAAATGTTGAAAGCATCAAGGCCATCGCATAAACCTCAAATGCATAGCCATAGAATCCGTTTCCTTCATCTCCCAGAATATTTGTCAATGGAATTCTATATACAACTCCGATGATTTTTGTAAGAAACATTGCAATTGCCAATATTGCTCCCTGCATCAAAAAATCATCTTTTTTCTTTGTTTTTTTATTACTTTGTAAATCCGTCATCATCCCCTCCGTCAGTTAGCGTAATATTTGTACTTTTTCCATAATTTCCCGCTGCTTTGCTTCCATTATCATACGTTCTTCCTCTTCCATGTGATCGAACCCAAATAGATGAAGCATACTATGTGCAATAAGAAAAGCAAACTCCCGCTTTGGAGAATGTGCATAAGCTTCTGCCTGTGCAAGAACATGTTCTTTTGAAATCACAATATCTCCAAGCATCAATTCTCCTGTCTCTGGGTTGAATGCATCTTCTTGTTCTTCAATTTCTGAAAAATCACCTGGATTTGCATATTCTAACATTGGAAAAGACAATACATCTGTAGAGCGGTCTACCTGTCTAAATTCCTGATTCATTTCATGAATTGCTTCATCATCTGTCAGTAACAAGTTTACTTCTGCTTCAAACGGACACTGAATATAATCCAATGCTGCTTCTACCACAAGATTTGCAATTGATTCCGTCTCAATCGGAAGTGTAATACTGCTCTCATCTTCTATATATAAACTCATGATTTTCTCCTTTTTGCATTTGTTTTCCCCGAACGAGTACTTTTATTTTCGTATGCTTCATACGCTTTTACAATACGTTGTACAAGTGGATGGCGCACAACATCTTTACTTGTCAAAGTACAAATGCTGATATCTTCAATGTCTTTGACTACCTTTACCGCAACATCCAATCCAGACACACTTCCTGCCGGTAAATCCTTCTGCGAAGAGTCTCCGGTAATAACAACCTTGGAGCCAAACCCGATTCGCGTAAGAAACATTTTCATCTGGGCAGGTGTTGTGTTTTGTGCTTCATCCAGAATGATAAACGCATTATCCAAAGTACGTCCTCTCATATATGCGAGTGGGGCCACTTCAATCAATCCCTTTTCCTGATTTTTAATAAAGCTTTCGGCTCCCATAATCTGATATAATGCATCATATAACGGGCGTAGATATGGATCGATCTTGCTCTGCAGATCACCTGGAAGGAATCCAAGCTTTTCTCCTGCTTCAATCGCAGGTCTTGTTAAAATAATCCGACTCACCTCATTATTCTTAAATGCAGTGATTGCCATTGCCATTGCTAAATACGTTTTTCCAGTTCCTGCCGGTCCTAATCCGAAGGTAATCATTCCATTCCGTATCGCATCTACATATTTTTTCTGACCAAGTGTCTTTGGTTTGATTGGTTTTCCCTGTAATGTATGACAAATTAAATCTTTATCTATTTCTACAATTTCTTCTTCCTGTCCCTCAAACACAAGTGAAATTGCATAATTTACATTTTGCTCTGTGATTGTATTTCCTCTGCGGGATAATTCTGTAAGCTGGCTAAGTACACGATATGCTTTCTGCGCCAGTGACTGTTCACCAAGAATTTTAATCATGCCATCTCGCAAGATCAATGTTACATGAAATGTACGTTCTATTTTTTTCGCAAATACATCAAACTGGCCGAACACATTTTTTTCGTGTTCAGCCGGGATATCAATATTTAATTCCGATAAGCTCATTCCGGTTCGTTCCTTTCAATTTCCATCATTTCTGTCTCGACAGGTTGTGTGATTTTCTGATTTAAATATAATGCTCCATCTGCCGATGCAAAAGCGTCATATAAATGTATATTAACACTTTTTCCTGTTATTTGAATACCCTTTTCTTCCAATTTTTGGAGAAATTGTTCAAAATTCAAATTCAATTTTGTTTTTAATTCTTCTTTTGAATAATTTTGGGGTATAAAATGATACCCCTTAGCCTTCGCATATCCATAATAAATCGGCAATTTAAAATTTTCACCAAATTGAATCTGATATTCCACTGATTCCTTTTCAACATTCGAAAAGGAATTTCTCAGGCTTCCGATTTCAATAGAGCAGGATTTTATCCTAAAAAAGACAGTCAATCGTTGTTCTTTTTTATTATACTGTTTTTGCTTATACTTCCTGGGAATTTTATCCGTATATACTTGTATTGTATCTGCAAAAACATCCGCATCAGAATGTTCATATTGATAACGGATAATTTCCTGGGAATCATTCTTTATTTCCAATTTCCCAGATACCAGGATATCTCCTTTTTTCACTTGATCTCCGACATGTACAAGTGGAATTCCTTTTCTTGTTATAATTTGTGTTATAACTCCATCACAAGTTGCGATCAAGTCTATCCCTTTTGCGTCTTCCAATGAAGGTAAGTCATTTCTTCGCATTTCATTTTCTTTAATCTTAATTTGAAGAATACTTCCATCTAGTGAAGTAGACACCCATACAATCTCAGGATATTGTTCACGAAGTGCTTTATTTACTTCAAAACAATCAATTTTTTCTTTACGCATTCCAGGGTATATAGAAATTGTCTGCAAAAAATCCATTAGTGATTCCGCAGTCTGTTCTTGATTTCCGCTGAAATGCACATCCCATATTCTGGCGGAGCATTCTTTTAACAAACAGATACAAAAAATAATTCCAACAAGAAAGAACCCCCTTACTTTATGAGAATATATAAAGAACGGAAACCCAAAACGATTTTTTATTTTTACATGTGTATGCGTTTTTCGGGCAATCGGGCGGATTTTTCGAAAATCTTTAATTCTTATTTGTAATTCATAAACATTGTCATGAATAGTTACATTCCAAATATATATTTTATGATAAGAACATAGATTCAAAAAGCGCTCTGCTGAGTCTCCTTCCACGCATAAAGTCAAATACCCTTGAAGATATTGAATGATTGAATGTATCAATAGAAAACTCCTTATTTACAAAATTCTATCGAACAAATATCTCCTGTGATTTTCATTTCTAAATTTGTATAATATTCTATTTTTAATTTTTTTCCAACAACACGTATTTGTGCCTGTTTTGTCTGAATACGTATCAGGCAAGAAGTATATTCAAGGATTCCACGATAGTTTTCTATATATAACTTATGATATCCAAGTATATTTATAACCGATGCGCCTAAAATAACCTCATCGGGCATTCCTGTAACAGAAGTAATCTTATTCTTTAACTGATCTTGCTTCTGCTTTGCTCTCATATACACGATCACGTATTCTTTTTTATAAAAAATCTATGAGAGAACTTTCTTTTCTATGAATGAACAAAGATTTTTTATTTATTATTTTCCAAGGTATACGTATATAACTCATGTAACGCTCTTGTCGCACAAATATAATCTGCCTGTTTTGACATATTTGTTTCAATATCCGAACGAACAGTGAAAACTTGATCAAACTCTAATCCTTTTGCAAGGTAGTATGTGGTGATCGTCAGCCCTTTCTGAAAAACAGATGTATCTCGATCCATATAAGAAACATTTTCATCTTTTCTTTTTAATAAACTATATAATTCAAAAGCTTCCTCCTCTGTTCTGGCTAAAACCGCTGCTGTTTCATATTTATCCAAATTAATATTTTTCAAAATTTCAGAAATTACAGATTCTCCTGATAGAAAAGTTTTTTCTACTACATCTTTTCCATGACGGTCAAACAGTTCCAAATCACAAATACCTGTCAGTCCTGCTGCATACTTTGCAATTTCAACTGTATTTCGATAACTCTTATTCATAATAATTTTCCGAACTTGTTTTCCAAATATTTTCGGCAGGAAAGTAAGAACATCTTGTGTTTGTTCATCCATAGATTGTGCCTTATCTCCAAGTATCGTCATCTTGCAATCAAACATTGTTTGTAAAATTGTATACTGTAAATAAGAATAATCCTGCATTTCATCAATCACCACATGTTTAATACGGTGATGCTGTTTCTTTCCATAGAGTCGATATTTTAAATAGAGCATCGGATATACATCTTCATATTTCAGTATGCGACGTTCATACGACACTTTTGGTAACACTGGAGAATCTATATCTTCTAAAAACCAATTATAAATAATATACAAATCTTTTGTCTGATACATTTTATCAAAAAGTTCATCAAAATAAATGTGTTCATCTTCCTTAAGATCACGTCCCATACTGGTTTCAATCTCATCAATAAAATATTCTTTAATTGCATCCATTCTTACCAAAATCGGAGTGTCTTGAAATTTGAAATAAAACAATTGGATTAAATCTTCTTCTGACTTATGGTATCCACGCCATTCAATATCATGAAAATCAATCAAACGATCTTCTAATACAGCAAGAAAACCTTCCATCTGTCCGATAAAATCAAAAGACTGTTTGTATCTGTAACGATGAATCTCACTTGATGGACAATCATGTAACTGCCGTTCCAATTGATGATAGCGATCTTCGCAATCATAGACAAATTCTTTTAATTCTTTGTAAGCAAAAATATCAAAACTCATTTCCTGAATATTCTCTTCACCAAGTTCTGGAAGAATATGTGAAATATAATCAGAAAACACACTATTGGGAGATAAAATTAAAATGTTTGATGATTTTAAATTTTTACGATCATGATATAGCAGATAAGCAATTCTGTGTAAAGCAATAGATGTTTTTCCACTTCCCGCTGCCCCCTGAATGATCAATATTTGATCCTTGGTGTTCCTGATAATCTCATTTTGTTCTTTTTGTATTGTTCTAATAATGCTTTTTAATTGAACATCGCCATTGCTTCCTAATTCTTGTTTTAAAATTTCATCATCGATCAGCATATCACTTTCAAAAGCATATATAATTTTACCTTTTTTTATTTTATATTGTCCTTTTGCTGTAATTTCACCTGTAATTATTCCAGCCGGTGCTTCATAAGAAGCATTGCCTTTATCATAATCATAAAATAAACTGCTTACCGGTGCTCTCCAGTCATAAATAAGAGGCTGCCTTCCAGTGTCTTCTGCAAAATTTGCAATGCCAATATAAAATGATTCGGGTTCTTCATCTCCATCATACAGAAAATCAACACGTCCGAAAAAAGGTGAATCTAACAAAGACTCAAGTCGATGTTTCATTGACAATGTATTCTGATTTGCATTTACCTGTTGCAGTAACGCCTGTTGGTTATCATAATACTCATAACCATATTCGTCCATCTCTGTATAATTATCCCAGAAATATTCTTGCATCTGATCTATCTCTTTTTGTCCATCCAAAAGAGTTTCATAAATCTGTGCTAATTTCTGTTTCAATTTTTCTGTGACAGTTTCTAAGAATGTCATGCCTTCTTCCTGTATATCTTGTGTTGCTTCTTGCATGTTTTAAAATCCTCTTCTTTTGCTTATATTTTTTATCTATTAAATGACTTACTTATGGTATGGTTCATGATTTATTATTCTATAACTCCGATATATCTGTTCCAGTAAAATTACACGCATCAGTTGGTGTGGAAATGTCATTTTAGAAAAACTCAACGCATAGTTTGAACGTTTTAGCACCTCATTCCCAAGGCCTATTGAACCACCGATAATAAATATGATATGGCTGATCCCTTGAATACCCAGAGTTTCAATTTTATCAGCCAGTTCTTCAGAGGTCAAGAGTCTTCCCTTGATTTCTAAAGTAACAACAAATGCATCTTCTTTCACATATTTTAAGATACGTTCTCCTTCTTTATCACGAATTCCATCTTCAACAATCTGACTTGCGTTATCAGGAGTTTTTTCATCAGCAACTTCTATGATTTCTAATTTGCAATAACGACTCAAACGTTTACTATATTCTGAAATTGCATCTTTCAAATACTTTTCTTTTATTTTTCCAACTGTAATCAATGTGATCTTCATATAAATCCCCTAATGTCCAAAAAACGAGGATATAGGAAAAACCTATATCCTCATAATTATTTTATGCATTGCATCTAAAATTATTCAGTGCAAAATTACTCTCTCTAAATTATTTATTGCTAAGATATTCGTCAATACCCTTTGCAGCTGCTTTACCGGCACCCATTGCAAGGATAACTGTAGCTGCACCAGTAACAGCATCTCCACCGGCATATACACCCTCTTTAGATGTTTTTCCAGTTTCTTCTTCTGCTACGATACATTTCCATTTATTAATCTCCAGCCCTTCAGTTGTAGAAGAAATCAATGGGTTTGGTGATGTACCAAGTGACATGATCACTGTGTCTACATCAATGTCATATTCAGAACCTGCAACTTCAACAGGACGTCTTCTTCCTGATGCATCCGGCTCTCCAAGTTCCATTTTAACAACTGTCATTCCAGTTACGTTACCGTTCTCATCTACTTTGATTTCTTTTGGATTTCTCAGCAAATCAAAAATAATTCCCTCTTCTTTTGCATGATGCACTTCTTCTACTCGTGCTGGAAGTTCTTCTTCACTACGACGATATACAACATGTACTTCTGCACCAAGACGAAGTGCTGTTCTTGCAGCATCCATAGCAACGTTACCACCACCTACAACAGCTACTTTGTGTCCGGCTGAAATTGGTGTGTCATAAGAATCATCAAAAGCTTTCATCAGGTTACTTCTTGTCAAATATTCATTAGCAGAGAATACGCCATTTGCATTTTCACCAGGAATACCCATAAATTTTGGAAGACCTGCACCTGAACCGATAAATACAGCTTCAAATCCTTCATCTTCTATCAACATATCAATTGTTGTAGATTTTCCGATTACAACGTTTGTCTCAAATTTAACTCCAAGCTCTTTTACTTTTTCAATCTCTTTTGCTACAACTTTCTGTTTTGGCAGACGGAATTCTGGAATTCCATATACCAATACTCCACCGAGTTCGTGAAGTGCTTCAAATACAGTTACATCGTAACCAAGTTTTGCAAGGTCGCCGGCACATGTAAGTCCTGAAGGACCTGAACCGATAACAGCAACTTTATGTCCGTTCTTTTCTTCTGCTCCAACTGGTTTAATATCATGCTCCAAAGCATAATCTGCAACAAATCTCTCCAGTTTACCGATAGAAATTGGCTCACCTTTGATGCCACGGATACATTTTCCTTCACACTGTGATTCCTGTGGACATACACGTCCGCAAATAGCAGGTAATGCTGAAGACTGTCCGATAATCTTATAAGCCTCTTCAATATTACCTTCTTTTACCTCATGAATAAATCCTGGAATATTGATAGATACAGGACATCCCTGAATACATTTTGCATTTTTACAGTTAATACAACGAGCAGCTTCTTCCATTGCCTCTTCTTTATTGTATCCAAGACATACTTCTTCAAAATTAGTTGCACGTACTTTTGGATCCTGTTCTCTTACAGGAACTTTCTTTAATACATCTGCCATTAGTTGTCACCTCCGCAATTTCCGCAGCCACCGTGATGTGTATCACCTTCCTGCAGTTTCAGAATCGCACGCCCCTCTTCTGTCTTATACATCTGACTTCTCTTCATTGCCTGATCGAAATCTACAAGATGTCCATCAAACTCTGGTCCATCTACACATGCGAATTTAATTTCATCGCCGACCTGAAGACGGCAAGCTCCACACATTCCTGTACCATCAACCATGATTGGGTTCATGCTGACAATTGTAGGAATCTCTAATTTTTTAGTTAACAGACAAACAAATTTCATCATGATCATTGGTCCGATTGCGACACACAAATCATATGTTTTTCCTTCTTTGCTAACCAAATCTTCTAATGTAGCTGTAACCATTCCGGAACGTCCGTAAGAGCCATCGTCTGTTGTTACATATAAATTACCAGCAACTGCTTCCAGTTCCTTTTCAAGAATTACCATATCTTTTGTCTTTGCACCAAGGATAACATCTGCTTCAATTCCACGAGCATGTAACCATTTTACCTGTGGATAAACAGGTGCGGCACCAACACCTCCAGCTACAAAAACGATTTTTTTCTTCTTTAATTCTTCGAGATCTTCATGAACAAATTCTGATGGACATCCAAGTGGTCCGACAAAGTCACGGAAGCTGTCTCCTTCTTTCAGATCAGCCATCTTTATCGTAGATGCTCCAACTTCCTGAAATACAATTGTGATTGTTCCGGCTTCACGATCATAATCGCAAATAGTAAGTGGAATTCTCTCTCCTTTATCATCCATCTTTACGATAACAAACTGTCCCGGCTGACAGTGACTTGCAACACGTGGTGCATGTACATCCATCAAAAAAATCTTATCAGCCAGTTTTTCTGCTTTTAAAATTTTATACATGATCTTCCTCCTTTTATTTAGGTTTCTCTTATTCCTCTTTCATTTCTAACTCAATACCTAGTTCGGAAATAAAAAACGCCCTTTAACTATAATACGCTATATGGTTCAGCTTGGCAAGTGAAGATTTCAACCACACAACAAAAAAGGGACCGATGCTCTACTGACACCCGCCCCTTTTTTGCAAATTAAATTAGAAATCTACCTCTGTACCATAATATGTGCATGTTAACAATTTTTCCATATTTGCAGGATCGATTGCACGTGGGTTAGAACCTGTACATGCATCACCAACTGCAAGCTCTGCAATCTTGGCAACTTTTTCTTTGAATTCGTCTTCGTTGATTCCAAATTCTTTCAATGTCTTTGGAATATTCAATTTTACGTTGAATTCATCAATTTTGTTGCAAAGGCTATTGATCAACGCCTGCTCTGAAACACCTTCCAGTCCCATTCTGCGTGCGATTTCAGCATAACGTGAAGCTGCTACAGGATCTTTTGCATTGTATTTGATAACGTATGGCAGATAAATAGCATTTGCACAACCATGTGGAATATGACCTGTTGAGAATGCTGCTCCTGTTTTGTGTGCCATAGAATGTACAATACCAAGCAATGCATTTGAGAATGCCATACCAGCAAGGCACTGTGCATAGTGCATCTGCTCTCTTGCTACCATATTGCAGTTGTATGATGCTGGAAGATATTCCAAAACCATCTCAATTGCCTGCAGCGCAAGAGGATCTGTGAATGGGCAATTCAATGTTGATACATATGCTTCAATAGCATGTGTTAAAGCATCCATACCTGTGTATGCAACCTGTTTTACAGGAAGTCCTGCAACAAGATCTGGGTCTACGATTGCAACATCTGGAGTGATATTAAAGTCAGCAAGTGGATATTTTACACCTGTCTGATAGTTTGTGATTACTGAAAATGCTGTTACCTCTGTTGCTGTTCCAGATGTAGATGGAATTGCACAGAATTTTGCTTTCTGTCTTAATTCTGGAAAACTAAATGGAGTAATCAAATCTTCAAAAGTAATTTCTGGATATTCATAAAATGCCCACATTGCTTTTGCTGCATCGATTGGTGAACCTCCACCCATTGCAACAATCCAGTCTGGCTGGAATGCACGCATTGCTTCAGCACCTTTCATAACAGTCTCTACAGATGGATCTGGCTCAACACCTTCGAATAATTCTACTTCCATTCCTGCCTCTTTTAAGTAGTTCACTGCTCTGTCAAGAAATCCCTGACGTTTCATAGAGCCACCACCTACAACGAGGATTGCTTTTGTTCCTTTCAAATTTTTCAGTTCTTCCAGACATCCTTTTCCGTGATAAATGTCTCTTGGTAATGTAAATCGACTCATTATACTACATCTCCTTCAATGTGTTATTTTTTTAACATGTTTATATTATAGCACTGTTAATCTTTTCAAACAAGGCAATCTGGGAAATTAGGCGAAGAATTATCACCAAAATTTTTTCTATATTTTTGGTAATAAATACACTGGATTTTTTCAAAATTGCCGTTCTAAAAATCAGGTTTCAAATGCATGCTACTTTTACTGTTTTTCAATTAAACATAAAATAAATTTCTAATTATCTTTTCATAAGTTCTTATAACACCGATATATCCCTATTTTACAGGCTTTATCGGTGTTTTCTTTTTGGCAGATACTTCTTATAACCACTCATAAATCTGCATATCTTGTCTTTTTATCGTAGTAAATTTCGTAGTAAATTACTAGGCTATCAGACTTCGCATTTCCATGTTTGCTCCTGTCTGTGAAGCATGGGCGTACAGGTTCAGCGTTATCATTATGCTGGAATGTCCCATAATGTATTGCAGGTTCTTTGGGTTCATGTTTTTCTGTGCTAATCGTGTACAAAACGTATGTCTTAATATATGCGGGGTTATCTTCGGTAAGGGTTCATCATGGTACTTATTGTATTTCTTTACTATATTTCTCAATGTAGAAGTATAGTAACAAGCTGTCATAGGCATACCTTTCTGATTAAGAAACAGGAAATTGCGGTAACCGTCAATTACAATCCCTTTTCCAGTTTTTTTGCGTTTCAACACTCTTTGAAATGCTTTTCCTGCTTCTTCGCTCATAGGAACTTTTCGTATGCCACACTTTGTTTTTGGCGTTTCTATATAATATCCCTCTTGATTGCGTAATAACTGGTGGTCGATATTGAGTGTATGATTTTCAAAATCTAAGTCCTGTACAGTAAGTCCACACAATTCAGATATTCGTAAGCCTGTTTTTAACAGTATCAGCACATCATCATAATATTTCTGATACACCGTATCATACTGGAGAAAGGACAGCAGTTTTTCTTCCTGTTCCTCACTCAATGCCTGTCTGCTTTCGCTGTCATCATCAATAACCTCGCTTAACTGAAAATCAAAAGGGTTCTTCCTTACATAATCGTCCTCGATTGCCATATAGAAAGAAGCCTTTAAGGAACGCTTATAGTTACTAATGGTTTTGAAGCCGTAGCCCTTTTCTTTCATTCTGACCGCCCATTCTTTTGCGTCTGACGGTTTAATGCTGTCTATGCTTCGTGAACCCAGCTTGTCCTGTTTCAATGCGTCCATGAGATATTTTCGCCCTGCTAGTGTATTCTTCTTGACATTGATTCTCTGTGCCGTCTTTTTGGCATATAGTTCACACAATGTCATTTTCTTTCCTTTGGTGTCTATTCCGTCCTCTAAATCACGCTGTATCTCCCGTTCCTTTTCCCTAAGAGATAAATCATCACGCTTTCCTTTCGGTACTCTGTCCGTAGCCACCAGTTTCCATGAATACACAACCTTTGTTTCGCCTGCACGATTAACATATTTATACATATATCTGCCGTCTGCCCTTTGGCTCTCTCCAGTCCTTAAAATGCGACCTTTGTTATCCCGTCTTTTTTCTGACATCTTTCAAAACTCCTTTCAAAACTGAAAGAGCCTTGTTACGACATATAAGTATCATATCATGCACAAAGCTCTTTTGCATTAGATTTCTTCCAATTTATCAATCATATGTTCAAATTTCTTTTTCTTAATCAGCATACGGTTTCCGTTCATCACAACACACTCGTCTTTATATTCACTTGCAATACGGCGGAGTTTGTTCTCTCCGATACGGAAATAACTGGACGCTTCCTCAATCGTCATAAGGTAGCGTTCCCATAATGGTGTATTTAAATCATACATAAAACTGCACCTCCTTTCTTTTTTGATTTTTAAACAGTCTGACGGCTTTTATCATAGCCCACAGGAGTTCCACCTCTGCATAGTTCTTATGTAGCCGTACCCATTGCGTGCGACGCTCTGAACGCTCAAGCTGTGGCTGTACGGGAGTATCATTATCAGACAGGACAGGTCATGGCGATAAAAGAGGATAAATCTTTTACATGGACGCTGACAGTTTCCGCTCGCTTTAAAGGGAAAAGGTCATGGCGTATCAGCTCCAACGGCTCGCTGTCTGTCTAATGTATCAGACTGCTTTATTCAGTTGTCAAAGAACACGAAAGAAGAAAATCATCTCTCCTATATACCGCGTTGGAAAAGAGAGGAAATGTAACCAAAATTCAAACATTTTTTCTTTTTTCACTACTATCTGTATAGCAAACGTACATTTGTTAAGCTGGTGATGAAAAAAGATTATTTTTCTTTTCACACCCTAACTACCCAAACCATACTGTTACTGCCAACAATAGAATGAAATATTTTCTTCACTCCATATCAGGACAGAATAGCGTTATTTGTATCACATTTCTTAAACTTTTTTCTTTCTACGCCATATAGGGAACGGAAACCTTAAATTGTTAAGTTGAGGATAAAATAATTTTCTCTTTCCGCATCAACACTCAACAGCTAATGCCTGTTTGAATACAAATCAAGAAATAAAGTGTGATTTCCTCTTTCTGCATAATACTGTCCGCTTAACTCGATTTTCCGACATTTTTTTCAAAACTTTTTTCGTCTTTCACTTCATATAGGGACAGCAAGCCAAAATTTAATGACCTATTTTCAAAAAAAGTTTAGATTTCCTCAACTTCACTCCATATAAGGAATAGAAACCTTGTTTTGTTGCAGATTTTTCAAAATAATTTCAATTTCTTTTTAATCTTCGTGTCTGTACACCGAGTAAAAATTTTATGACCCCATTTCAAAAATAGTTAGATTTCCTTTTCTCGCACCATATCTGTACGCAAGTAGCTGTTTTGTTGCAGATTTCTGTAAAAAATTTGTTTTTCTTCTTTTAATAAACATAGGGAATGAAAAAAGCTCTTTGTTGACTAAATCTGAAAATTTCCATTGCATTAAAAAATACCGTTATTCTTTCTTTTAAATAACGGTATCTCTATTTATAACTCATTAAAACAGATTAAACTAAATGGCTAAAAAACAAAAAGTAGGAGGAAGTATGTGTCACAACTTTGTTTTGGTTTATCTTTCAAACATATCATTCTATGTTTATTCCCGCACGACAAATATTCCGTTTTCTGATGTATCCCACATAAAGTTTTCCCTGCTTACAGTTTGTTCAGTCGCAATTTCAATTTTGGATAGTCCTATATCTGAGGGAACATCATCAGCTTTATAGACCATATAAAAATTCAAATAATATTCATTTTTAGAAGTTGATATATGATACATTCCGTCTAATTCAATTCGTTTATTTCCATTATTATTTTCACTAGATGATGCACAATCACCAGAATATTCTTGTATATCTCCATCAATAAATTCGAAGAAAGAAGAAATTTGTTTATTTATATCCTCTATGTCTTTTTTACTGTTTTGTGAAAACAATTTTTCAAATTCTTTTACATTGCCTTCATTGTATAAATCTATAATTTGTTTCATCATATTATCTGATATTTCTTGTTCCGATTTAAACCAATTAGACATATACTCATTTCTATTTGAGCCAACATTCGTACACCCACAGAAACTTAACATCAATATCATACAAAAAATAAATATTATTTGTTTCATATTATTTATACCTCATTTAATACTTAAATATTTTATATCTATATAACCTATATTTACATTGTAGCATTTAGCTTTAAACTTGTCTTTAACTTTCTCCATAAAATAAATTATTGCTTTTCTAAAACATCGTCATTCTCTTGTGGAATAGCGGTATCTATTCGTTCTTCTATGGTTGATTTTTCTAATTGTAATAAGTGTTTATGCTTGTCTTTAAGTTCTGCCTGTTCAATCATATCTTTTAGTATCGTTGTATGATTTTCTCTGTCTAATGCCTGTACCATTTTTATGGTTGGTGCAACCTGTCTTTGTAACCAATGCAACGCTTTTTGTAAAGTATAAGGTTCTGGCTTTGTAGTTAAGCGTATCGGTTCTCTGTTTTCCCCTACAAACCATGCCCAATCATCATTTGTTTTCCATTGATTTTTTGGCTTGTCGTCCTCTCTGTCAACAAAGCGGACATAATGATTGATGATAGAAAAAGCAGTGCGTTCAGCGTCCCGATAAGTCAGTAAATCTACAACCGCATAATAGGCTCGTTCATTCTTCATGCGTATTTCAAAGCGGTTCTTAATCTCCGTATCTTCAACTTCTATGCTATTCTTGACATACTGCTCATAATTTTTCTGATAAGCACACATATATAATTCACTGCTTGTTGAACCGAGATATAAGGTTTCTCCTGTATTCTTTGGTAAATCGCTACCACATTTTTCCGTACCGCTGTAATCTTTCTGCATACGAAAGTAGGAGATACATTCGCCAGCCTTGTATTTTTCCTTTAACTTTGGAATATCCAATATTCCTGCTTTATCATTGATTGCCAAGTCAAGCCGTTTCATCTTACCACCTGCCGTTAAACAATCAAGCATGAAGTCATACCATGAGCGTTCCTGTGCCAATAGATAACTTTCCATTTGACGACAGCCTCTGCCTTTCAGTTCCAATAAAACACCTAAATGCTCTTGCATGGAACACATGACATTGATGTCGCCTAAAACATATTTGCTTTCATATCCGTATTTTCCATAATCTTCATAAAGCATATAATCGGGTTTTAGTTGTAATACATCACGGATAATCGCCAATGCGTCCGTAGTAGGAAAGCGAACACGGAAGTAATCAATCAACAGGAATAGTGGTTCTTGTGGATTGAAACGCTCAATCTGTTTTTCTATGACTCCTTTTAATTCGTCATTCAATGGCTGTTTCCCTTTTTCAATGCGATTGTAATATTCACGGCTGATACCGCAAGCAACAGCAAGCCTTGTTTGTGTTACTCCGTATTCCTCACGCTTTTGTCTTAATTCTTCAATAAAGTTTTTATCATTCATTCTTTAATTCCTCCAATCAAAAAAGGCAACTACCATTTACTGATAATTGCCTATCATTAAAAATCCGTATAGAAAAAGCAGTCAATCCTAAGACTAACTGCTCTGATTGCTATGAAGTGCTTGTATTTTCTTTACCACTTCTTGCCTATAATTTTCAATATCCAAAACTCTTTTTTTACCTGCTGTTAAATACATAATCGGTAAATCAATTTTTTCAAAATCATTCAACAATAATAACGGTTCTTCAAAAATGCAAAACGGTTGTCCTATTTGACAACTAGTGCTTTCTTGATAAATTCTAAAATCCTCAAATAAAAATTCATTTTGAGGAAGTGTAATATTTTTAACTTCTTCTCTATACAAGTATCTTGCAAAGTTATACAATCCAAATGCAAAAAAGGAAATTTTTCTTGTAAATGGATTTTCTCCATAATCTTTTGATTTTCTATGTGCTTTACAGAGATTAGCCAATTCCAATGAGAATTTTTCCCAATTTTTTTCTATTAGTGCAAGGAAACCGTTTATCACAGCTTTTTCTTCTGCTGTATGTTTATTTTGAAGAAATTCTTTACTTTCATCAATCACATATTGTTTCCACATAGGTTCTTGATAATACAGATACATCACTAAATTTGTGATACTGCATGCAGACTTTAACCCATTCTTACTAAGTCCGTTTTCTTTTGGAAATATTTTTTCAATGTCACGAAAGCGGTTTGCACAGAATATATGTGGTAAAATATTCCAAGCGTGAATGGAATGGTCGCAACCGCTGTTTGTTATTGTGAGTTGTCCCCATGTTACTGCCGAATTGAACGCATTATTTAAATAGCTCATATCCTTTTCTTGTAATGCTAAGTAACTTCCTAAATAAACAATCTTTTTTCCGAAATTTTTATGCAATAATTTCAGCCATATAATAATCTGTTCTTCTGGCTTTTTACTTTGACAGTATTTCGTATACTTCTTTAATCGCTCATCAATATATGCGTTCATGTTGGCATATCCAAACATTTTATCCACATTTTGTAAATATAGTTTGATAAGTTCCTTTTTTTCCATAGAGTACCTCGTTTCACTTATAAAATTTTGCTATTTGCTACATAAATGCTTTCAATCCCATTAGAATAAGTATAATAGCAATATATACACCCCACTTATCCCAATTATAAGTGTCATAATAAAATTGAAAACAATACAAACTTTCTTCTGATTTAAAGAAAAATGTTCAAATTTTTCAAGGTTGTATTGACGAATATAACTTTTAGTAATTATGGAATAAATTGAATAACCAATAGCAATGATACTTGAAATAATAGCAATAATATCAGTCATTTTACAATCCATATCTTCCCTCCTAAAAAGTTTGCATATCATTACCACAAAAATTAAAATATTATAATGTTTAAATTTATTGTTTTTCTTTTGTGAAATAGATACTTTTTATATCACATCTTATAAAATGCGGTTTTGCCTTGTAAATACAGCGTTTTCCGCCTGTTAGTGTATAGTGTCTTTTGTTTTTTGTGCCCCCCTTGTTAGATAACGGGGGCTTAATCTTCGCTCGCCACAGGCTCGCTCACAGACGAAGTAAACCAGCCACTTGCAAGACATGGCAGAAAAATCTGAAAGATTTTCCTGCCACCGTGTCTGGATCACTCCGTCTGCCTAACTAATAATATAGTATTATGTAAAAATGTCATTTTATTTAGGTACATCTACCGAATAGCTTAAACAGTCACCTCTTTTGTTACTTTGTAAGTCATTGTAATACCATAGATACATGACTCTGTCATATACATTGATTTCAATTACACCGTCCGGTTTTTGTCCTTCTACTTCCAATGAATAGATTTCTTTATCATGTGCATAGCCGTAAACAAAACGCTTGCTTGGATAATCGGGGTTTAAGTCTTGTTGGAAATCACTTAATTTCAAAGAAGAGTGAATAAGCTCTGTAATATCATCTAACAAAATTCTATCTCGTTTCGTTGTAACCGGTGTAGCATTTATAAATGCGTATTGTGTATGCCCATTCTGTATCTGCTTTTTACAACGAGACATTACTAAGCCTTGAATATCATCGTTATCATTTCCAGCCCGATAGAAAATCGTATCATATTTTTTGCCTTGCCATATATGCAAGGTTTCATCAACATGATTAAGAAAATCAGCAGGAACCGAAAGTTCCTCATTTTCAGCATTCAAAGTGGAAAGTTGAATAGCTTCTTCAATCGTGTCATAATATACAAGCTTGGCATTATTTTTATCATAATCATTTATCGTAAATTCCACGTATTCATTATCTTTATTTTCTTCTTCCGGAACATAAGTATAACGACCATTTTCAATATGGTCATCATATTCAACATCAACAAATAACCCAATCCCTATCAGAGCTACAAAAATCAAAGAAATCGCTCCAATTATGATTAACATTATTTTCAAAAATTTTTTCATGGCATACACTTCCTTAATCACTTCAAGTTTATCTATTATTATTTATCATATTATATCATTAGAAAATTGAGTAGTCATCACTTTTCTAGTATCTGTCAGAATATTTTTTATTCCATAAATTATCAAGAGTGTAAACATTGCTACGCAACAAGCTCTTGACAATTCATGTCCTAAAAAATGATTAATAATCAAGCAGAAAAAGAATAGTTATACTGTATTACAGCAACAAAAAAGACATCTCATATTCTGTATGAAATGCCAATTTTGCCTTTATTTATGCTGTTTTCTCTGTCGTATCAAGGTTCTTTCATTCGTAGTAAATTAGTGGTAAAATTCTTTTATTTTTTGTTTCATATTGCTTAAAATCCCTGTGTTTATGCGGATAATTCGATTTTTACTCTTTTTAAACTAAAAAACATAAAAAGAAATCTGAAGGATTCTTTTTTTTATCCAGCAGATTTCTTTTTATATCATTGTAAATTCAATACATAATTTCTTTTCGTGACCTGTGTTGTTTTTCCATTCTTGTTGACAAGAATCGCCGAAAAAATTGTCTGTCCCTCCGGCATGTCGATCGGACCGGTGTATTGCGTTGATGCTGTTGTTGGTGTTGTATTATCCATCGTATAATATGCTGTATATCCTTCCGGAACTGTAATACTAATCTGCGTTGCAGAAGTATATTGTCCGGTAGATGGTGTAACAGCTGGTGCATCTTCAATTGGAATCTCAACCTGATATGTTTTTGTTGCAACCAGACTAGGGATTCCCTTTTTATTTACACAAATTGCTTTTATAACAACCGTACCATCTTCAATCAGAATCGGCTCGGTATATAACTTACTGTCAGTTGTCGGTTCATTTCCGTCTGTTGTATAATAAATTTTCCCATTTCCAGACAAGGAAACCTGTTGCACTTCTGTATATGTTCCTTCTTCCAGACTAAATTCCGGCATATCAGAAACATAATCACTCATTTCTTTTAAAATATTTTTGCTACTGCCGTCCAAAGTACCTGAAATTTTATCTGCCTGATCCGTCTTGATATAAAATTGTGCAAGAGCCTCATACAAATCTGCATTTTCCGGCTGTGAATCAATCGCATTTAAGAACATGTTTTCAGCTTTATCCAATTCATCCTGGGCAATATAGACTTTTGATAGTCCTACATATGCTGTCGCACGCGTATTATCTTTTGCAATTGCAAGATTGTAATACCGAATGGCTTTACTATATTCGCTAGACTGATAAGCTTTCTCTGCTTTGTTTAAAGTTCCCGAATAAGAATTCTGATAAAGAAGAATCCCACTAATTCCAACTGCAGCTAAAATAACCATAATAACGATCATCGTATTTCGACGTTTCTTTTTTGCCTGCTGCATTCGTAATGCTTTTTGACGTCGTCTTTCATCCGGTGTTCTATAATTCGTCTGTTGTGTCCTTGTATCGCGTCCTGTTGGTCTGATTCTCTCTTCTCCAACTGCATCTCTCCCACGATAATTACTTTTTTGAGATGTCCGCATCTGATTTGAACGGATACGGTCTAACTCTCCCTGACTCAATACACGCGTTGAATTCTGTGGTTGTTGTCTTGAACGATTTCTTTGCTGATATACCTGACCACTGCTATTAGGCAACGGGCGTGTCACATCCTCTACAGAACCTTTTACTTCACGCGTAAGTACATCATCTAAAGGATTATAATCCGGAACCATCTGAACTTCTGTGCCACAGTCAGGACATATAAGCATTCCAGCTGGAATATCTGCACCACAATTTGCACATTTCATAAATGGTTCCTCCTATTTTCTTACTGTTTCTACACAGTTGTTCATTAGCATTGCAATTGTCATCGGTCCTACACCGCCCGGAACCGGGGTAATTGCAGATGTATGCTCTGCTACTTCGTCAAACGCAACGTCTCCGCAAAGCTTATTATTCTCATCACGATGCATACCCACATCGATAACAACTGCACCCTCTTTTACATAGTCTGCTGTTATAAATTGCTTTCTGCCGATTGCAACAATCAAAATATCAGCTCTTTTTGTAATATCTTTTAAATTATTTGTATGTGAATGTGTAACTGTAACTGTTCCGTTTTCTCTCAAAAGTAATGCAGCCATCGGTTTTCCTACGATATTACTACGTCCGACAATCACACATTCTTTTCCATCTATTGTAATCCCGGAACGTTTTAATAACTGAATAATACCTGCCGGAGTACAAGATAAAAATCCTTTTTCTCCAATCCACAGACGACCTACGCTGACTGGATGAAATCCATCTACGTCCTTATCCGGAGAAATAGCACGTATGATCTTATCTTCGTCAATATGTGCCGGAAGTGGCAACTGAACCAGTATTCCATTTACATGTTCTTCTTTATTCAAACGTTCAATTAAAAGCAATAACTCTTCTTCTGTTGTCTCTTCTGCCAGTTCATAGCTTTCTGATTCGATACCAATATAAGCACAGGCTTTCTTTTTATTATTTACATAAACTGAAGAAGCCGGGTCGTTCCCAACCTGAACAACAGCAAGACATACTTCTTTTCCATTTGCCTTTAATACGGCTACTTCTTCTTTTAATTCATCCTTAATTTCTTTTGAAATCTTTTTTCCATCGATTAACTGCATTGTTTTTGTTTCTCCTTAAAACAGTCCTGTAATTTTTCCATCTTCAGACACATCGATATTGTTGGCAGCGGGCACTTTTGGAAGTCCAGGCATAGTCATAACTGAACCTGTCAGTGCAACAACAAATCCTGCTCCTGCATCAACATAAACTTCACGAATATGAATATCAAAGTTTTCTGGTCTTCCCAGCTTCTTTGCGTCATCTGAGAATGAATATTGATTTTTCGCCATACATATTGGAAGTTTGCCAAATCCCATTGCTTCTATTTTTGTAATCTGTTTTTGTGCTGCCAGCTCATAAACCACACCGTCTGCGCCATAAATTTCTTTTGAAATTTTCTCGATTTTTTCTTTCAAAGACAATTCATCTTCATAAAGTGTATGGAAATGGCTTTCTTTATTTTCCAATGTATTCAGCACCTTTTCTGCAAGTGCAATTCCGCCTTCTCCGCCCTTTTCCCATACTTCTGAAAGTGCGAATTCACAGCCTCTTTCTTCGCAGAACTGACGAATATATTCATTTTCAGCATCTGTATCTGTTATAAATGAATTCAGTGTAACTATTACAGGTACTCCGAATTTCTGTATATTTTCAATGTGTTTCTCTAAATTCACGATTCCTTTTTTCAGTGCATCCAGATTCTCTTCTGCCAAATCAGCTTTGGCAACTCCACCATTATACTTCAATGCTCGTACTGTTGCAACTAAAACAACAGCATCTGGTTTTAAGCCTGCTTTTCTGCATTTGATATCCATGAATTTTTCAGCGCCGAGATCCGCGCCGAATCCAGCTTCTGTGATTGCAATATCTGCCATTTTTAAAGCCATCTTTGTTGCACGCACACTGTTACAGCCATGTGCGATATTAGCAAATGGACCTCCATGGACTAAGGCCGGAGTGTGTTCTAATGTCTGAATCAAGTTTGGTTTGATTGCATCTTTGAGTAATGCAGTCATTGCGCCTGTCGCCTGTAAATCATCTGCAGTAACAGGATCCCCGTTAAAATTGTATGCAACGATGATTCTTCCAAGTCTGCGTTTTAAATCCTGAAGGTCATCAGCGAGACAAAGGATTGCCATAATTTCAGAAGCTACTGTAATAACAAAATGATCTTCACGAACCATTCCATCCATCTTGTTCCCAAGACCTACAACAATATTACGCAATACTCTGTCATTCATATCAACACAACGTTTCCATACAACCTGTCGTGGGTCGATCTGAAGAATATTTCCCTGCTGGATATGATTATCTAACATTGCAGCAAGCAGATTATTAGCAGATGTAATTGCATGAAAATCTCCTGTGAAATGTAAGTTCAAATCTTCCATCGGAACAACCTGTGCATAACCGCCACCTGCTGCTCCCCCCTTAATTCCGAAACAAGGTCCGAGAGATGGTTCACGCAGTGCAATAATTGCTTTTTTATCTAACTTGGCAAATGCCTGTCCTAATCCAACAGATGTTGTTGTTTTTCCCTCTCCTGCAGGAGTTGGATTAATTGCTGTTACCAATACCAGTTTTCCATCCGGATTATCTTTAATCTTATCCCAGAAATCTTCTGAAAGCTTTGCTTTATATTTTCCGTAAAATTCTAAATCATCCTCTGCAATACCTGCGTTTGCTGCCACCTCTTTAATTGGCAGCATCTGTGCCTCCTGTGCAATTTGAATATCTGTTTTCATTGCTAGTCCTCCTTCTTACCTGTTCCTAAATACTCCTCAAATTCTTCTTTGGTCATCAATACCTTCCTCGGTTTTGTACCTTCTTCGGGTCCTACCACCTGTGCTTCTGCAAGCTGATCCATAATTCTTGCGGCTCGATTAAATCCTATTTTGAACATTCTCTGTAGCATTCCAATCGATGCCTTTTCTTTTTCTATGATGAAGAAGCCTGCATCCGCAAAATAATGATCCCGATTATCTTCCGTTTCTGAAGGATTTCCGGAAAAGACTGTACTACCGGAAAGTTCTACGGAATTATCATTACTTAGATGTTCTTCTAAGTCACTACTATAATTTGCCCCGCCATTCTGATTGATCAGGTAATCTACAACCTGCTGAACTTCTTTATCAGAAACAAAGGAACCTTGTACACGTACTGGTTTTGGATAACCGGTCGGATAAAAGAGCATATCTCCTTTTCCAAGAAGCTTTTCTGCTCCATTCATGTCTATAATCGTTCGAGAATCTACACCCGAAGATACCGCAAATGCTATACGTGATGGCATATTGGCTTTAATCAATCCTGTGATAACATTTACAGATGGTCTTTGCGTTGCCAGAATTAAATGTATACCAGCAGCACGTGCCAACTGAGCCAAACGACAGATTGCACCCTCTACATCTTTTGGAGCTACCATCATCAAATCTGCTAACTCGTCGACAATAATAACAATCTGAGCCATTTTTTTTGGATTATTTTCAGCTGGTTCGAGATTTGAAACTTTTTCATTAAAGCCTTTCAAATCACGTACATTATATTCTGCAAACAATTGATATCGTTTCATCATCTCTGCAACTGCCCAATTTAAAGCTCCTGCCGCTTTACGAGGATCTGTCACTACCGGAATAAGCAAATGTGGAATTCCATTATAAACATTTAATTCTACAACCTTTGGATCAACCATGATCAATTTGACATCTTCCGGGTCTGCTTTGTAAATAAGACTCATAATAATTGTATTGATACACACGGATTTTCCAGAACCCGTTGCACCTGCCACAAGTAAATGAGGCATTTTTGCAATATCGGCTACAATTACTTTTCCTGCAATATCTTTACCTACAGCAAATGCAAGTTTTGCTTTACTTTTCTGAAATTCAGGTGCTTCTAAAAGATCTCGGAGCATTACTGCTGTATTTTCCTCATTTGGCACTTCAATCCCGACTGCTGCTTTTCCAGGAATCGGGGCTTCAATTCGAAGATCTGACACTGCCAAATTTAATTTAATATCATCTGCAAGCCCAACGATCTTGCTGACTTTAACACCTTGCTCTGGCTGAAGTTCATATCTTGTCACAGCCGGACCGCAACTGGCATTTGTCACATGAACCTTCACTCCGAAATTCAAAAGTGTCTGCTCTAACTTCATTGCAGTGGCACGCAAATGTGCATTTGAATCGCCTCCGGATGCTTTTCCCTTTTTTAATAAGTCTAATGGTGGCGTGAGATACTTCTTAACAGGTGCTGTATTTTGTGCCTGAACAGCTGCTTCCACAGATTCTGTCTCTTTTGTTACCGCCGCCTTTTCTTCCGGTGATGAGTGTTTCCGTGTCTGTTTAGTTGTTGTTTCAGTCATATCTGCCTCTTCCGGTTCTTCTGATATAGACACAGATTCTATCGGTGCAATTTCTTCTTTACAAGCCATCGGTTCTATCTCTGGAACAGGTTCGCTTATATCCGGCACATCTACATCATCAAATGGAGATTCTATTGTAAGCTCCGGCATCTCATCCAATGGTTTGATAGTCATATCTTCTACTGGTTCTTCTGGGATTAATTCCTTAAGTTCCGGTGACTTCCCACGTATAGGTGTTTCCAACAATGTTGTAGCAAACGAAACACCTGATACTTTTTTGTTGCGTTTTTGTGTCGGTTTCGATACAGTACTTTGCTGTTCTTTTGTTTGTGCTTCTAATCTTGCCGTCTTTTCTTTCCTTTGTGCTGCTCTTTTCTGTGCTGACTTTATAGCTGTTGTTTCTTTTAATTTCTTAGCATCCTCATATACTACTTTACTCTTTCGCCCCAGTGGCTGAAGTAATGATTTTTCTGTAATTAAGATAACACATACAATTGCCAGAACTATCACAACAACATAGGTTCCTGCTTTCCCGATAAGCGGACACAATAATTTCATTATAAATCCACCAAACAGTCCCCCTGCTGTTCGATTCACACTTGACTGGTGGTAATATGTCATAAGCCCTGCTGTTGCGTCGTATGGATTCATAATAAGTTCAAGCAATGTTGCAAGCAATACAACGAGCACAAATAATGCAATACTTTTTATGTACGCGTGGCTGTTTCCTCTGTTTGAGATTAGAAAAGCGACCACGCTAAATATAAGCACAGGGATTAAATATGCAATCCAGCCAAATAAGCCAAACAACACAGATGATACAGCTTCTCCGACCATACCTCCAATGCCGAAGTTGCTGATCAATAGCAAAATACATACAGCAAGTACGCATAAAATACATATTTCATCGCGAATTGCAGCATTCTCCTGCTGCTGTTTTTTAGTTGGTTTTTTGGTTGTTGTCTTTCGTTTCTTGGTTGACTTTGCAGCCATGATACATCCCCCTTGGTGTTAAACATACTCAATATAGTATAACATTATTTTTTTTGTTCTTCAATCATTTCATGTAGTTTATTCAATGCCTGACTGATTCCGCCAACTTCATTGATCATTCCTTCTTTCACCGCATCCGGGCCTTCCAGCATAGTTCCGACATCTTTTACAAGTTGAGTCGGATCAAGCATCAGTTCTTCCAGTCTTGCCTGACTTATATTTGAATGTTTTGAAATAAAGCTGGTTATGCGGTCTTGTGTACGCTCCATATTTCGGTAGCTTTGATAGACTCCGATAAACATTCCATTGGAACGAACCGGATGAACGATCATTGTTCCACTTGGTACAATAAATGAATAATCTGCTGAAACTGCAAGCGGGCCTCCTATGGAGTGACTTCCACCAAGTACCAGAGATACCGACGGTTTACTAAGAGATGCAATCATTTCTGCAATTGCAAGTCCTGCTTCAACATCACCCCCTAATGTATTTAATAAAATAAGAACCCCCTCTGTTTCTTCATCATCCTCTACTTGTGCCAGTCTGGGAATAATGTGCTCATATTTAGTAGACTTTGTATTTCCAGATAATGCCTCATGCCCTTCAATTTCTCCAATAATTGTAATCATCTGGATTTTGTGATGATGTTTATCATTTTCTAAGCAAAGTGTTCCGGTTTCCTTTATTTCTTCACGGATTTCTTCCCTGCTTTCTTTATTTTCTTTAGATGTATTTTTTAAAGATATGTCCATTACCCCAAATTCCTCCTTACATTTTCTATATAGTATGGAGTGAATTTATTAAAATATACCTATTCTCATTATTCACATATCATTTTTAATATATGACAAGCAAAAAGGATACTATATCCTTCGATACAGTACCCTCATTCATATTACTCATCCCAGTTGTGATATACATCCTGTACATCGTCATCTTCTTCAAGAAGATCTAATGTTTTCTGAATATTTTTAAGGTCTTCCTCTTTAGTCAGTTCAACATATGTCTGCGGAATCATTGTCACTTCAGCATTCACCATAGCAATTCCTGCTTCTTCTAATTTCAGACGAACATCACTGAAATCTTCAGGAGTTGTAAGAATTTCATAGCTATCGTCATTATCCACGAAATCTTCTGCTCCTGAATCAAGTGCAAGCATCATCAATTCATCTGCATCCATATCGCATTCTTCTTTATCAACAATAATCTGTCCTTTTTCATCAAACATGAAAGACACACATCCCGGTGTTCCTACGTTACCGCTTCCCTTTGTAAATGCATTTCTGACATTAGAAGCTGTTCTGTTCTTATTATCTGTCAGTGTTCTGACAATAATTGCTGTTCCGTTCGGTCCATATCCTTCATATGTAATATGTTCATAATTATCGCCTGAACCTTCACCAGCTGCTTTTTTAATATTTCTTTCAATCGTATCATTCGGCATGTTATTTGATTTTGCCTTAGCGATCACATCACGAAGTCTACTGTTACTAGTCGGGTCAGGTCCGCCACCTTCCTTAACGGCTACAGCAAGTTCACGACCAATCTTAGTAAAGATTTTTCCTTTTGCTGCATCATTTTTTTCTTTTTTGTGTTTAATATTCGCAAATTTAGAATGTCCTGACATTTCTCATTCTCCTCTTCTTTTTTCTTTTCCGGTGTGACAAATTGCTTAGGCAACATGACACATTATCTTGTTTATACTACCACTATTTGGTTTATCTGTAAAGTGTTTATGTATCCAGACCAAGACTGATTTGAATTGCATGGTTAACCTTTCCCATCATTCTACTGTCTACATGGCATACATATTCCCGAAGTCGTTGCTTATCTATTGTTCGAATCTGTTCCAGCAATATAACAGAATCTTTTACTAAATGGTATCTTCCTGAACTAATTTCAATATGCGTCGGTAATTTTGCTTTATTCATACGTGATGTAATAGCAGCACAGATTATAGTCGGACTGTGACGATTTCCAACATCATTTTGAATGATCAGGACCGGGCGTACGCCACCTTGTTCCGAACCGATAATCGGACTTAGGTCTGCATAGTAAATATCTCCACGCTTTACAACCAAATTTTCCACACTCCGATTCTCATCATATTTTAATATTAGTATGTCCGCTTTTTTTATAGTTATTCTAAAAGCAGGAACGAGAATTCTTTGTGTAATTGTATTCACTTTAAGTTTTGCTATGCAAAATAATCAATCTGTTCTACTATTTTCCCATCCTGAATATAAACTCTTGGGATTCGTTTTCCAAGGCAGCATATAAATTCATAGTTAAATCTTCCACTAAGCTCTGCTAACTCGTCTATTGTTATAGTTTCTGTCCGATCTTTCCCTACCAGCACAACTTCATCCATAAATTTTGCTTCCGGGATATCAGTAACATCTACTAAAAACTGATCCATACAAACTCTTCCCAGAATACGAGCACGTTTTCCATGAATCAAAACAGCTCCTTTGTTTGAAAGAGAACGTGGATACCCATCTCCATATCCGACAGGTATTGTAGCTATTCGCATTGCTTTTGGTGCCACAAATGTGCCTCCGTAACTGATTGAAGTACCAGCTTCTACATTTTTCACAAAAGAAATATGACTGATTAATTCTAATGCCGGTTTTAATGAAATTGCATCTTTATTTACCTCATCAGATGGATACATTCCATACAAAGAGATTCCTGCTCTTGCCAGATTGTGCTTCATATTTGGAAAATCTATAATTCCAGCACTATTATCACAATCAATATATGGAATTTCCAGATTTCTCTCTTCCAGTGCTTGTTTCATCCAAACAAATTTCTCATGTTGTTGATATGTATAGCTTTTATCTTTTTCATCTGCCTTCGCAAAATGCGTGAACATTCCTTCAATTTTTATGTTTGGTAATTTACTTATCTGTTCAACAATATCTGCCGTTTCATCCGATACTGCAAAACCAATACGTCCCATTCCTGTATCGATTTTAATATGCAAATATGCCGTTTTATTTAATTTAACAGCCTGTTTTGATATTTCTATTGCCATTTCTTCTGTATATGTAGCAGGACGTACTTCGTAACGGATCATATCCTCATATTGATCTGGAAATACACACCCTAATACAAGGATTGGCTTACAAATTCCAGCCTTACGCAAGAGAGCAGCTTCATCAAGACTAGCTGTCGCATAACCCCATACATAATCTACTGATTCGAACATTCTGGCAATCGGAATCGCACCATGTCCATATCCATCTGTTTTAATAACCGCAACCAACTTTGCTCCTGTTCCGATTCGCTCCTTCATTTGTTCCATGTTATATGCAATTGCATCCAGATCAATTTTTGCATACACACGTGTATATTGTTTCATATTCTATTCCTCCATATCAAATGTTACTGTTCTACCTGCTTTAGTACATCTTTTATTCCTGAAATCAAATCTTGGGCCAGTACACTGTAAACGCCACAGCTTTTTTTTGCATAATCTCCTCCGTTTGCATGAAGATACACTCCTGACACAACACTATCATACAAATTCATATGTTGTGCTGTAAGCCCTGTGATCACTCCAGCAAGAACATCTCCCGAACCTGCTTTTGCCATCGCACTATTTCCTGCAGTATTTACAAATAAAGGATGATTCTCTTTTGCTACAAGCGTACGAGCGTCTTTCAACGCACAAACAACAGGATACCGTTTCACAAAATCAGTCAATATATTCATACGATCTGCATTTAATTTTGCGACCGAGCACTTTAAAAGTCTCGTCATTTCCTTCATGTGTGGAGTTAATGCTATCGGAAATGTACTTTTTTCAAGCAATTCCATCTTTTCAGATAAAAGATTGATTCCATCTGCATCAATAATACATGGGACTTTACAGAATTGAAATACCCCTTGTAATAATTTATCTGCTGTTTTTCCCTGACCAAGTCCACATCCGATACATACAACATCCGCCCAATTTAATAATTGTTTCAATCCCTCTTCAGAATATTCTGTATAAGTGGAGATAATTGCTTCTGGCAGCAGTTGTTGAAGAATGCTTCTGTTTTCTTTGGCAGTATATATCTGAACAAGTCCTGCTCCGCTTACATATGCTGCTTTTGCACTTAAATATGCTGCTCCGGCCATTCCCTCACTCCCGGTAATCATAAGCACTTTCCCATATGTTCCTTTATGTGAATTTGCCACACGTTTCGGCAGACATGTGCAAAGATCATCCGGTTCCAGTGTATAACATATTTCTGTATTATTTTGATAAAGTTCTGTATTGATACCGATTGATTTTACAACTACTTCTCCTGCAAAATCTTTTCCCGGATACAGAACAGTTCCTAGTTTCTCACATTGTACAGAAACCGTCAAGTCCGCTTTAAACGCTATACCTAAAATTTTTCCGTCCAAAGAACTGACTCCCGAGGGTATATCCACCGCAACTTTATATCCTTCCATTGCATTTAAACACTCTATCACAGAAGCATATTTACCGCTTATCTCCCGGCAAAGTCCAACACCAAAAATTGCGTCTACTATCACTCCATACTCTCCCGCCGGAATTTCTGTCTCTATCGATATCCCAATATTTTTACAAATACAATATTGTTGTTTACATTCATCACTCATTGACTCTGTTTTCCCAACAAATGCAATTACTACGGAATAATTCTCATCATGTAACAATCTTGCGATTGCAAATCCGTCTCCTCCATTATTTCCGGAGCCACAAACTATCAGTATCTTTTTATTCTTCTGAACTTTCGATTTTATAACCTCAGCAATTCCCAATGCAGCTCTCTCCATTAGCACCAGAGATGGAATTCCTATTTCATGAATCGTGTGTGCGTCAGCTTTTTGCATCCAATTTCCAGTAGGCAAATATCTCATTTTTACTCATCCTTTCTCAAAGCACGAAATAAAATAATTTTCTCCAAACTATGAGAAACACGCTTCGCGAGTTTCTCAAGTTATCGCGGCAGTCGCCAAGGTCTCGTGCAAGCACGGACTTTGGCTCGTTGCTCGCGTAAATACAAATAACGTGCAAAAGCATTAAACAACCCTTTTGCACGTTATGATACTTCTAATCTTCCCCGTGTTCTTCTTTGTATCGGGTAATATTATAGGACAACTTCATCAAGCTATCAGATAAATGGACACTTTCTACAATCACATCTTTCGGAAGATTCAAATCTGTATGTGCAAAATTCCAAATTGCTTTAATACCATTACGTACCAGAATATCAGATACTTCAACCGCTTTTGTTTTTGGAATTGTGAGTGCCGCAATATCAATATTCTCTTCCTGAAGAACTGTCTCTAATTCATCCATCATTCGAATTGGAATGTCTCTGATCACTTTTCCTTTCAATTCAGGATTCACATCAAAGATTCCTTTTAAAATAAATCCGTTTCTTGCAAAAGATGCATAATTTGCAAGTGCCTGTCCTAAATTACCTGCTCCAATAATTACCATATTGTGACTCTGGTCCAATCCCAGTATCTTGCCAATCTCCGTGCGAAGATACTTTACATTATAACCATATCCCTGTTGGCCAAATCCACCAAAATTATTCAAATCCTGGCGAATCTGTGATGCTGTTACATGCATTTTTTTACTTAAATCACTTGATGATATTCTTTCTACTCCGGCTTCATTGAGTTCACCAAGATATCTGTAATATCTTGGAAGTCTCCCAATAACAGCCTTTGATATTCCTCTTGACTCCACACTTATCGTCCTCCAAATATAAACTATATCTATTATAAAGTTTTATTTTAACAAAGTCAAACTTTTGACATACTTTTTTTGTAATTTATCTAAAATTTTTTTATATTTTGACGGTTTTCACACTATTTTATCTGAATTTTTTTGTAAAACCTAAATTCTTTAGTTGTATTTTATCTAAATTTCGATATAATAAATACGATATGCTTAAATATAGGAGGATGTATATATGATACTTGCATGTCATAATTTAAATAAATCTTTCGGAGAACGTATCATTGTAAAAGATGGTTCTTTCCATATTGAAGATAGAGAAAAGGTTGCTTTTGTCGGTGTGAATGGTGCCGGAAAATCAACTATTTTAAAAATGATCATTGGCGAAGAGCCAACAGATAGCGGGAATATTATTCTTACAAAAGGGAAAACAATTGGCTATCTTGCACAGCAACAAAATCTAATCAGTGGAAATAGTATTTACGAAGAATTAAAAACTGCAAAAGCTGACATTATAAGACTCGAAGAACAAATTCGTACAATTGAACACGAATTAAAAGGCTTATCCGGTGATGAATTACAGACTCGCTTGAATACTTACAACCGTTTGATGTCTGAATTTGAATCCAAAAACGGATATGCATATGAAAGTGAAATCATAGGGGTGTTAAAAGGACTTGGTTTTCAAGAAAATGAGTTTTCAAAAGAAGCCAACACGCTATCAGGTGGACAGAAAACGCGTGTTTCCTTAGGCAAACTTCTGTTAACCAAACCTGATGTCCTATTATTAGATGAACCGACCAACCATTTGGATTTAAATTCTATATCCTGGTTAGAAACATATCTGTTAAATTACCCGGGAGCTGTATTCATCGTATCACACGACCGTTTTTTCTTAAACAGAGTCGTAACTAAGGTTGTTGAAATAGATCAAGGGCATCTTCGTATGTATAATGGTAATTATAAGGATTACGCCGAAAAAAAACGTCAGTTACGCGATGCACAGATGAAAGAATATTTAAATCAACAAAGAGAAATCAAACACCAAGAGGCAGTAATTGAAAAATTAAAATCTTTTAATCGAGAAAAATCTATCAAGCGTGCTGAAAGCCGTGAAAAAATGCTTGACAAAATAGAACGTATTGACAAACCGATGGATTCCACACAGGAAATGCATTTTGAACTGAATCCATCTTGTATCAGTGGTAATGATGTTTTAACAGTTGAACATTTAACAAAAAGATTCGAGACACAAACCCTGTTTTCCGATATTTCATTTGAAATCAAACGTGGTGAGCATGTTGCAATCATCGGAGATAATGGAACCGGAAAAACAACTTTATTAAAAATTTTAAATCAGGTATTGGATGCCGATGAAGGTGCTTTTACTTTAGGTTCTAAAGTAAAGATCGGATACTATGACCAGGAGCACCACGTACTTCATGATAATAAGACCATTTTTGAAGAAATTTCTGATGACTATCCATCACTAACAAATACTCAGATTCGAAACACTTTAGCTGCTTTTCAGTTTACTGCAGATGATGTATTTAAACTCATCCGTGATTTAAGTGGTGGTGAAAAAGGTCGTGTTTCGCTTGCCAAATTAATGCTCTCCGAAGCAAACTTTTTGATTCTTGATGAGCCTACAAACCATTTGGATATCACTTCAAAGGAAATTCTTGAGCAGGCCTTAAATGATTATACCGGAACAATCTTATACGTTTCTCATGATCGTTATTTTATTAATCAGACTGCTTCACGTATTTTGGAATTGGTAAACCAGACATTTGTTAATTACATTGGAAACTATGACTATTATCTTGAGAAGAAAGAGGAATTAACTGCAAAATATGCCCCTGTTTCTCCGGAAACTTCTGCCAACTCAAAAGTTACTAATCCAAACACTTCTTCTGAATCTCAGGAGCCTTTTGGTCAAAAGTTAAGTTGGCAAGAGCAGAAAGAAGCACAGGCTCGTGAGCGAAAGCGTAAAAATGATTTAAAAAAGACAGAAGAACGTATTGCTGTTTTAGAAAAACGAAATCAGGAAATTGACGAATTGATGACACAAGAAGATATTTATTCTAATTCTGTAAAATGCCAGGAGCTTGCTGTTGAAAAATCTTCAAATGAAGAAGAATTAGAAACGCTTTATGAACAATGGGCTGATTTAGCCGAAGAATAGATATCTTTCAGTAACAAAGAATGTGCTTTGCACATTCTTGCGCCTGCGGCGGTCGCTTGCGACACCTACATTGTACGCCGCAGTGCGCATCCTTAGCGGAGCGATTTTTATATATTAGGAAAGCACTTTCCTAATATATAAAAAGACACCCTCTCACATCGGATTGGGTGTCTTTCATATATTTATAATCTTTTTGCAATTGCTTTAATAAATTCTTCACTATTGAGAACTGTTGGATTTTCTATTGTAGTAATAAGTGCAAGATCTTTTGTCATCTCTCCTGCTTCAATTGTATCAATTGTTGCCTTGTCAAGACGATCTGCAAATTCCATCAATTCTGCATTTCCATCCATCTCACCACGTTTTCTAAGTGCTCCTGTCCATGCAAAAATAGTTGCTACAGAGTTTGTAGATGTCTCTTCGCCCTTCAGATGTTTGTAGTAATGACGCTGTACTGTACCATGAGCAGCTTCATATTCATAGTATCCATCCGGAGAAACAAGTACAGATGTCATCATTGCAAGGGAACCAAATGCAGAAGAAACCATATCACTCATAACATCTCCATCATAATTCTTACATGCCCAGATATAACCGCCTTCTGATTTCATTACACGTGCAACTGCATCATCAATCAGTGTGTAGAAATACTCAATTCCAGCTTCTTTAAATTTTCCATCGTACTCAGCATCATAAATTTCCTGGAAAATATCTTTAAATGTGTGGTCATATTTCTTAGAAATTGTATCTTTTGTCGCAAACCATAAATCTTGTTTTGTATCTAATGCGTAGTTGAAACAGCTTCTTGCAAAACTTTCGATAGAGGAATTAATATTGTGCATACCCTGTACAATACCCGGTCCGTCAAACTCATGTACGAGTTCTTTTGTCTGTGTGCCGTCTTCTGTTGTATAAACCAATTCTACTTTTCCGGCAGCAGGAATTTTCATTTCAGATCCCTTATATACATCTCCATATGCGTGTCTTGCAATTGTGATTGGTTTTTTCCAATTTTTTACACAAGGTTCGATTCCTTTCACAACGATTGGTGCACGAAAAACAGTTCCATCCAAAATTGCACGAATTGTTCCATTTGGGCTCTTCCACATTTCTTTAAGATCATATTCATCCATACGAGCTGCGTTTGGAGTAATTGTAGCACATTTTACAGCAACCTTATATTTTTTTGTCGCAATTGCGGAATCAATCGTCACCTGATCATTTGTTTCATTTCTATGTTCCAGACCAAGATCATAGTATTCTGTATTCAGTTCAATAAATGGTTCCAGCAAATTCTCTTTAATCATCTTCCAGAGAATTCTTGTCATTTCATCTCCATCCATTTCAACGATAGGTGTTGCCATTTTGATTTTTGCCATTTTTTCGTCCTCCTATGTTTTCTTTTTTCAAACATTTTATTTTTTGAACCAGAGCTATTCTGTTTCGTTATATCCTTGTTTTTTTAAATTCTGAATCACATGCATAATATGTTCATTTGCCAACTGTTCCGCTAAATCTGTATCTTTATCTTTAATCGCACGCAAAATTTGTTTATGTTCTCGAATCGATTTTCTGGCACGTTCTTCAGAAATAACCGAAGATTTTCTGGCGCGCTGTACAAATTTATGAAAATCAATCATTGTACGACTTAAGATTCTACTTCCGCTTGCCTCATAAAGCACTGTATGAAATCTTCCATCTAATACCGTCACCTGCTCTGCATTACTTCTTCCTTCTTTCTTTGTATGAAATTCAGAAAGTAATACAATTTCTTCTAATTCATCCAATTGCTCTTCTGTAATATTTTCCGTTGCCCAACGTGCACACAACCCTTCCAACATAGAGCGTATTGCATAAATATCCATTACATCTTTTGTTGAAATTCCTGTCACGTATGCACCTTTATTTGGAACAATCGTAACAAGTCCTTCTAATTCTAACTGTCTTAATGCTTCACGTACCGGCGTACGACTAACCCCAAGTTCTTTGCCGATGGTATTTTCTCTTAATTCATCATGCTCCTGATATTTCCCTTTTATAATATCTTCTCGGATCTTCTGGAATACACGACTGCTTAGGGAATGATCCTGATAATCTTCCATTCTTATTTGTTGCCTCCCAAGTTACAATATAATATGTAATTTCTCACATATACTATCTATTTTGTCAACTAATTCCTCATCTGTCAAGACCGTAACTCGACCTTCTTCATATTGTTTGTCAACCCATGATTTTAATGTTGTTACAAGCATAGATGTTTTGTCGACCTGTCTCTCTTTTGGCAATTTATAATAAGCATTGATCCAATACGCAATCCCAGCTACTCCGGAAGTATTTGATACAGAAACCAATGCAGGTCTTCCCAAAAATTTATCTGTATCAAATATGTTATAAATTTCTTCGTTTTTCAACATTCCATCTGCATGGATTCCGGCTCTTGTTACATTGAAGTTCTTTCCTACAAATGGTGTTCTTGATGGGACTTTATACCCAATTTCTTTTTCATAGTAATCAGCCAATTCTGTTATCACTCTTGTATCCATACCATCTAATGTACCGCGTAATTGTGCATACTCAAATACCATTGCTTCCAATGGGGTATTTCCTGTACGTTCGCCAATTCCAAATAATGAACAGTTTACTCCGGATGCTCCATAAAGCCATGCAGTAGTTGAATTATTAACTGCTTTATAGAAATCATTATGTCCATGGAACTCAATCAGCTCACTTGGAACGCCGGCATGTACCATCAATCCATAAATAATTCCTGGAATAGATCGTGGGATTACTGCACCCGGGAAATTCACTCCGTATCCCATTGTATCGCACACACGAATCTTAACCGGAATCTGATATTCTTCCATCAGTTTCATCAATTCTAAACAGAAAGGAATAACAAAACCATAAATGTCAGATCTTGTAATATCTTCCAAATGACATCTCGGACGCACTCCTGTTTCCATACATTCACGCACAACTGATAAATAATGTTCCAATGCTTCACGTCGTGTCATTTTTAACTTATAAAAAATATGATAATCTGAACAACTTACCAAAATTCCTGTTTCTTTCAAGCCAATATCTTTAACCAGTTGAAAATCTTTTTTGCTTGCACGGATCCAACTTGTAACTTCTGGGAATTTATATCCTTTTTCAAGACATTTGTAAACTGCATCACGGTCTTTTTTACTGTAAAGGAAAAATTCACTTTGACGAATCTTTCCCTGCGGTCCACCTAAACGATGAAAATAATCATAAATTGTTACAATCTGTTCTGTTGTATAAGGTGCTCTCGATTGCTGTCCGTCACGAAATGTAGTATCTGTAATCCAGATTTCTTCCGGCATATGATGAGGAACAATACGATCATTAAATGCAATCTTAGGAATCTCATCATAATGAAATAAATTGCGGAATACATTTGGTGTTTCCACATCCACGAGCGGATACATATGTTCTTCTAGTTCCAAAAGATTTGTCTGCTTATTCATAAATACTTTTCTATTTTCCATCTGTGCTTTCCTCCAATTCATAAATCATTTACGTCATTACAGTTTCATCAAGACGCAACTTTTGTTGTATTCTGATGGAGCCGTAATGTGTTTACTTTCCAATGCAAGTATTCTTGTATATTTACATTCTTGTATAATTGTATACAATCATGCAATATTTGTCAACACTTTAATGCATAAAAATGCAGAAGTATAACATCGTCTAAGTACCCCGTTATACTTCTGCCTATAATTTTATTCTTATTAAGTTGATATTATTTAATCACTCTAACCTTCAAAACACCTTCGATAGCATTCAATTTTTCTTCCAGTTCCTGCGTTACTTCTGCTTCAACATCAATCATAACGTATGCATACTCTTTTCTACTCTTGTTAGTCATCTGAGAAATATTCATATTTTCCTGTGCAAGCAATGCTGTAAACTGACCTAACATATTTGGAATATTTTTATGAAGAATAGTAATGCGGTGTCCACTCTCTTCTTTTGTTCCCATATTACAATCTGGATAATTAACAGAATGAGTAATATTTCCATTTTCCAGATAATCACGCAATTCTTTTGCTGCCATAACAGCACAATTATCTTCTGATTCCTCTGTAGATGCTCCAAGATGTGGAATTACAATTGCTCCTTTTACTCCTGCAATTTCCGGAATTGGAAAATCTGTTACATAGCGTCTCACTTTTCCTTCTTCCAACGCTTTAATCATTGCTTTTGTATCTACCAGGACATCTCTTGCAAAATTCAATACAACAACATTTTCTTTCATCAACTGAATAGCATCACTATTGATCATCCCTTTCGTGCTATCTAAAGCCGGAACATGAATTGTAATATAATCGCATTCTTTATATATTTCATCTACTGTCTTTGCATGATGAATATTTCTTGAAAGCTTCCATGCAGAATCTACGGAAACATATGGATCATACCCATACACGTCCATCCCAAGATGTACTGCTACATTGGCAACCAATACCCCAATTGCTCCAAGACCGATCACACCAAGTTTCTTACCCTGTATCTCCGTTCCTGCAAATGCTTTTTTTGCCTTTTCAGCTGCTTTTGCCAAATCTGCATCTGTTTCATGTTCTTTTACCCAGTCAACTCCACCGATAACATCTCTGGATGCAAGCAACATACCTGCAATCACAAGCTCCTTTACGCCATTTGCGTTTGCACCTGGTGTGTTGAAAACAACAATACCTTTTTCTGCACATTTATCTAAGGGAATATTATTCACTCCTGCACCTGCACGTGCAATAGCTTTTAAGGATGTTGAGAACTCCATATCATGCATTGCTGCACTACGGACTAAAATTGCATCTGCACTATCAACTGCATCTGTTTTCTGATAAGCTTCATTAAAAATATCTAAACCAATCTGTGCGATTGGATTTAAGCAATGATAATTATACATCTTATAAGTTCTCCTCCTCAAATTTTTTCATAAATGCAACGAGTGCTTCAACGCCTTCATATGGCATTGCATTATAAATGCTGGCACGCATACCACCGACAGTTCTATGTCCTTTCAGATTTTCAAGTCCGGCTGCTTTTGCTTCTTTTACAAATTTAGCATCTAATTCTTCATTTCCTGTTACAAAAGGAACATTCATCAAGGAACGATCTTTTTTAACAACTGTCCCCTTAAATAATTGACTCTGATCCAGAAAATCATAAAGCAATTTCGCTTTCTTTTCATTTCTTTCTTTCATCGCTTCAAGACCGCCCATTTTCTTAAGCCATTTGAATACTTTACCACAAATATAAATGCCATATGCCGGCGGTGTATTATACAAAGATTTTGCATCAGCCTGTGTTTTGTATTTTAACATTGTAGGTGTACCCGGAAGCACGTCATCACGGATCAGGTCTTCACGGATAATAACAATAACCGTTCCTGCTGGTCCGATATTTTTCTGAACTCCTCCGTAAATAACACCATATTTTGTCACATCTACCGGTTCTGATAAAAAGCAGGAGGAAACATCAGCTACTAAAATTTTTCCCTTTGTATTTGGTAGTTCCTTATACTTAGTTCCATAAATCGTATTATTTTCACAGATATATACATAATCTGCATTATCATCGATTGGAAGATCCGAGCAATCAGGTATGTAAGAAAACACTTTATCTTCAGATGAAGCAATTCTGTTTACCTTTCCATATTTTTCTGCTTCCTGTGCTGCTTTTTTTGCCCACTGTCCTGTAATGATGTAATCTGCCACACCATTTTTCATCAGGTTCATCGGAATTGCAGCAAATTGCTGTGAAGCTCCACCCTGCAGGAATAACACTTTATAATTATCTGGAATTCCCATCAAATCTCGCAGGTCTGCTTCTGCTTCTGTAATGATTTCTTCAAATGGTTTCGAGCGATGGCTCATCTCCATAACGGACATTCCTGTTCCCTTATAATCCATCATTTCATCTGCTGCTGCCTGAAGCACTTCCTCTGGAAGCACAGCCGGTCCGGCTGAAAAGTTATACACTCTGCTCATTTTTTGTTCCTCCTATTTCTGCTTTTATTTCTATTTCATATCATCTTCGTCAATTGCATCACTGATTGCTTTTCCTGGTGCAACCATCGGCCATACCTTATCGTCACAGTCAATCTGACAATCAATCAATACTGGTACATTTGCTTTTAATGCCTCTTCGAAAGCTGATTTGAATTCTTCTCTTGATGTTGCACAAATTCCTTTTGCACCCATCGCTTCTGCTAATTTTACAAAGTCAACGCTATCATTTAACACTGTTGCCGAGTAACGCTCTTCATAAAATAAATTTTGCCACTGACGAACCATACCCAAAACATGATTATTAATAACTACCTCAATAATTGGGATCTGATGTCTTACTGCTGTAGCAATTTCATTCATATTCATACGGAAACATCCATCCCCGGCAATATTTATAACATTCTTGTCCGGACATCCCATCTTGGCTCCTAATGATGCGCCAAGACCATATCCCATTGTCCCTAAGCCCCCCGATGTAAGAAGCGTTCTAGGTTCGCTGTATTTATAATACTGGGCTGCCCACATCTGATGCTGTCCTACTTCTGTTGTAATGATTGCCTCCCCATTTGTCTGGCGATAAATTTCTTCTATTATAAATGGTCCTGTCAGTCCGGCTTCATGATATTTTAACGGATATTTTTGCTTATAATCTTTGATTTTTTTAATCCACTCCGTATGGGATTGCTGTTTTAATTTGCTGTTTATTTTACTTAATACTTCTGCAATGTCTCCTACAACTCCTGCAGTAATCAATACATTTTTATTCATCTCTGCAGGATCGATATCAATCTGAAGAATTTTTGCATTTTTTGCAAATTTTGCCGTGTTTCCTGTTACACGATCTGAAAAACGTGCCCCTATTACAACCAATAAATCGCATTCGCTTACACCATAATTTGATGCTTTTGTTCCATGCATTCCAAGCATTCCTGAATAACGTTCATCAGTTCCCGGAAATGCTCCTTTTCCCATTAATGAATCTGTAACAGGCGCATCCACCAAATCTACAAATTCCATCAATTCTTGATTGGCATTAGAGATCACTGCTCCACCACCTACAAAAATAAATGGTTTTTCAGACTTTTCAATCATTGAGACTGCTAAATCAATATCTTCCTCTTTAATTTCTATAGCAGATTTTTTTGCCATTACAGGCTCTGTTTTTATGTATTCTGTTTTCTCTGCTGTGACGTCTTTTGGAATATCAATCAGCACTGGACCCGGTCTGCCACTTCTTGCAATATCAAAAGCTTTCCGAATGGTATCTGCCAAATCATTTACATCTTTTACAATATAATTATGCTTTGTAATTGGCATTGTAATACCCGTAATGTCAATTTCCTGAAAACTGTCCTTACCAAGCAAAGATACCCCTACATTACATGTAATAGCCACTAACGGTACTGAATCCATATAAGCAGTTGCTATTCCTGTTACCAGATTGGTAGCCCCAGGTCCGCTGGTAGCCAGACACACTCCAACTTTCCCCGTAGCTCTTGCATATCCATCTGCTGCATGCGAAGCACCTTGTTCATGTGATGTTAAGATATGACGTATTTCTGAACGATGTTTATATAATGCATCATACACATTAAGAATTGCTCCGCCCGGATAACCAAATACAGTATCTACGCCTTGTTCTTTTAAACATTCAATTACTATTTCTGATCCTGTCAACTGCACCCTAAGGCACCTCCTAATTATTTTTTGGTACTTCCAAAATTGCTCCTCGGTTTCCGGATGTAACCATAGATGCATACCTTGCAAGATAACCTGTTTTCACTTTTGGTTCTCTTGGAACCCATTTTGATTTTCTTTCAGCAAGTTCTTCTTCCGATACATCAAGCTGAATAGAAAGCTCAGGGATATTGATTTTAATAATATCTCCTTCTTCTACCAATGCAATTGGTCCGCCAACTGCTGCTTCCGGAGATACATGCCCAATGGAAGCGCCTCTGGAAGCCCCACTGAAACGGCCATCTGTGATCAGTGCTACTGAGGAACCTAATCCCATTCCTGCAATTGCAGATGTAGGATTCAACATTTCACGCATTCCCGGACCACCCTTTGGTCCTTCATAACGAATCACAACAACATCACCAGCTTTAATTTTACCTCCTTTGATTGCTGCGATAGCATCATCTTCACAATCAAATACTCTTGCCGGCCCTTCATGTACCAACATTTCATCAACCACTGCGGATCGTTTCACAACACTTCCATCCGGTGCAAGATTACCTTTTAAAACTGCTAAACCTCCTGTTGGAGTATATGGATTATCAATTGGGCGTATAACTTCTGGATTTCTATTTACTGCTCCGGCAATATTCTCTCCAACTGTTTTTCCTGTGACTGTTAAACAATCTGTATGAAGAAGTCCTTTTTTATTTAATTCATTCATCACCGCAGGAACACCGCCTGCTTCATTTAAGTCTTCCATATATGTCGGACCTGCCGGTGCAAGATGACAAAGATTTGGTGTTTTCTCGCTGATTCCATTTGCAAAATCAATCTCAAAATCCATTCCAATCTCATGTGCGATTGCAGGAATATGAAGCATGCTATTTGTAGAGCAACCCAACGCCATATCTACTGTCAATGCATTCAAAATTGCATCTTCTGTCATAATATCTCTTGGTCGGATATTATTTCTCACAAGTTCCATCACCTGCATTCCTGCATGTTTTGCAAGCTGGATTCTTGCAGAATAGACTGCTGGGATTGTTCCATTTCCAGGAAGCCCCATACCAAGAACTTCTGTTAGACAGTTCATACTGTTTGCTGTATACATTCCTGAACATGATCCGCATGTCGGACAAACTTTATTTTCAAATTCACAGACATCTTCTTCTGTCATCTTGCCTGCTGCATAAGAACCGACTGCTTCGAACATACTTGACAAACTTCTTTTTTCGCCCTTTACATGACCTGCAAGCATTGGTCCTCCACTTACAAAAATAGTAGGAATATTTACTCTTGCAGCTGCCATAAGTAATCCTGGCACGTTTTTATCACAGTTTGGAATCATAACCAAACCATCAAACTGGTGTGCCATTGCAAGTGCTTCTGTCGAATCTGCTATCAGATCTCTTGTTACCAGAGAATATTTCATACCGATATGTCCCATAGCAATTCCGTCGCATACTGCAATTGCAGGAACCATAATTGGCGTACCGCCAGCCATTGCAACTCCTAATTTTACAGCTTCTGTAATCTTATCCAAATTCATATGTCCCGGAACAATCTCATTATAAGAACTTACAACTCCGATCAATGGTCGTTCTAATTCTTCCTTCGTTAATCCAAGTGCGTTAAACAAAGAACGATGTGGTGCCTGCTGCATACCTTTTGTTACTGTATCACTTCTCATGACAATTCATCCTCTCTTTTTATGACTTTTATCTATTTTGTAATATATGAACAGATTTTATCTCCCATTTCTGCTGTTCCAATCTGTACTTTTCCTTCTGATATAATATCAATTGTACGATATCCGTCTTTTAATACGTTCTCTACAGCATTTTCAATAGCATCCGCTTCTTGATCCAGATCAAATGAAAAACGAAGCATCATTGCTGCTGAAAGAATCGTTGCGATTGGATTGGCAATTCCTTTTCCTGCAATATCAGGTGCTGATCCGCCGCTTGGTTCATACATTCCAAATTTTGTTTCATTCAGACTTGCTGAGGCAAGCATTCCTATGGAACCAGTCACCATACTTGCTTCATCTGAAAGAATATCTCCAAACATATTCTCTGTTAAAATAACATCAAACTGGCGTGGGTTTTTCACAAGTTGCATTGCACAATTATCTACAAGCATGTGTTCTAAAGTTACTTCCGGATAGTCTCTTGCAACTTCTTCTACAACTTTACGCCACAATCTGGATGAATCCAACACATTTGCCTTATCTACACTCGTAACTTTTTTACGACGTTTCATCGCAATATCAAAACCACGCTTTGCAATACGTCGTATTTCATCTTCTGTATATGTCAGAGAATCTGTCGCTGTTAAAACACCATCTTTCTCTTTTGTCGAACGTTCTCCAAAATACAAGCCACCAGTCAGTTCACGCATAATCATCATATCAAAGCCGCCCTCTGTAATTTCTTCTTTTAAAGGACAGGCTCCTTTTAATTCGTCGTATAACACCGCCGGTCTTAGATTTGCAAACAGATTCAATGCTTTTCTAATCTTTAGCAGACCTGCTTCTGGTCGTTTAGATGGCTCTAGTTTGTACCAAGGTGATGTCTTAGCATCTCCACCTATAGATCCAAGTAATACTGCATCACTATTCTTTGCAAGTTCAATTGTCTCATCCGTCAGCGGAACTCCGTATGTATCAATCGATGCTCCTCCCATTAAAAGTTGTGTATAGTCAAATTCATGTCCGTATACAACACCGACTTTATCTAACACTTTCATTGCTTCATTTACAACTTCCGGTCCGATACCGTCTCCTTTAATCACACCAATTTTCAGTTTCATATTGTTTCACCCTTCCATAAATAAAATGGTTTATCCGTTTGTCACGGATCATATATTCTACATTTAATTGCTCGAATGTACTTATAATAACGTATTTTTGCTTTCGTTTCAACCCTTTAATTCGTAAAAGTGTTGCATAATTATAAAAAAGAAGCAATAAAAAGTGAATATTCGATAAATTTCTGTAACAAAAAAAGGATGAAAAGCTTAACTTTTCACCCCTTTAACTTATGCTTCTGTAGATGTTCCTGGCTTCTCAAGCTGTGCAATTGCAGCTTTCTGCATTGGAATACGGCAGTTTTTATTGTTACCGAATTCTACAATCACATCCTCTTCTGAGATATCAATAATAACACCATAAAAACCACTTGTTGTTAAAACTGTATCTCCGACTTCCATTGTTGAAAGCATTGCCTGAATTCTCTTCTGTTCTTTTTTCTGAGGTCTCATAAGTAAGAACCACATTGCACCAAGAATTACAACATAAATTAAAATAATTCCAATTCCTTGCATGATATATCCTCCTATATTAAAAAGCAATACTATTACTATACACATAAATCAACTATTCTTCAAGTTAATTTTTGTTTTTTCTTTGCCTTTTTATAATTTTTTATATTTTTAGTCTAATGGTTGTGACATATTATCTAATTTGCGCTTTTTGTATGCCTGATACTCTCCTGCATCAATAGCATCTCTTATTTCTTCCATCATTGTGTTATAAAAATACAAATTATGTAGTACACAAAGTCGCATACCTAGCATTTCTTTTGCTTTCAAAAGATGACGAATATATGCCCTGCTATAGCTTCTGCATGCCGGACACTGACATCCTTCTTCTATCGGACGATTATCAAGTTCAAATTTCGCATTAAACAAATTCAACTTGCCATGATTCGTATAAACATGCCCATGACGTCCATTACGGCTTGGATATACACAGTCAAAGAAATCAACCCCTCTGTCAACTGCTTCTAATATATTAGCCGGTGTTCCAACCCCCATCAAATATGTTGGTTTATTTTCAGGCAATACCGGAACAACTGCATCTAAAATGCGATACATCTCTTCGTGGCTTTCACCCACTGCCAGACCGCCTACCGCATATCCAGGTAAATTCAGTTTTGAAATCTGTTTTGCGTGTTCAACTCGAATATCTTCGTATACGCCGCCTTGGTTTATTCCAAACAGCAACTGTTGCTTGTTGATTGTATCCGGCAATGAATTTAGTCTTTCCATTTCATCCTTGCATCGTTTCAACCAGCGTGTTGTACGTGCAACAGAATTTTCCATGTATCTACGATCTGCAACACTTGATGGACACTCGTCAAATGCCATTGCTATAGTAGATGCAAGATTGGACTGAATCTGCATACTCTGCTCAGGTCCCATGAAAATTTTACGTCCATCGATATGGGAATGGAAATGCACCCCCTCTTCTTTAATCTTTCTTAAATCTGCCAGAGAAAATACCTGAAATCCGCCCGAATCTGTCAAAATCGGTTTGTCCCAGTTCATAAACTGATGTAAACCACCTAATTTCTTTACAACTTCATCTCCTGGGCGCACATGTAAATGATAGGTATTAGATAATTCTACCTGCGTTTTTATCTGGCGCAAATCGTCTGTAGACACTGCCCCCTTAATTGCTGCTGCTGTTCCTACATTCATAAATACCGGTGTTTCAATTGTCCCATGTACTGTATGAAAACGACCGCGTTTTGCTTTCCCATCTTTTTTTAATAACTCGTACATAATCTCCTCTTTCTAAAATAGGACAGCTGTTTTCAAAGAAGCTGTCCTATTTTACTTTTTCTTATATAATTCTAAATGAACATGAAATACAACTTTAAATGTATAAGTTCCCTAATTATGAACAATTACCGGAGTCCCCACTGATATTACATTATATAATGCTGCTGCCATATCAAGCGGCATGTTAATACATCCATGTGAACCTAATCCATCCCGATAGAGTGTTCCTCCAAAAGCAGGCTGCCATATCGCATCATGAAAACCAATACCACTCCACGTGACACGCATCCAATACGATACCGGTGTCTCATAAATTGGCTTTCCGGTAACCGGATTATCTTCTCCAACCAATGTTTTATTTAAAGATTTCTCCAAAATATCATATACTCCCAAGGTTGTTTCTTTTTCCGGAATCGGCTCCCCGGTAACGACATCTGTCTCCAACACAACAGAACCCCCTGAAATATACCACATATGCTGTGCTGAAATATCTACTTCTGCATAAGTATCCCCCCAGTCTTGTGCACTATGTGATGCTGCAGTCTGATAATATGCCGGTTCTTTTGTAACAACTTCTCCATTCTTAATACTGTTTGTCAATGCTGTAAATTCAGTATCTTCATCAATTGACCAGCCATATGTTCCGCCAGAAACTTCTACTGTTTTTCCTGTAGGCGTCGTAATTGTTCTAGTAGCTCCTACTGTATCATATTTATCTCCGAATGCTGTTAACCAGTCTCTGACTGCATTCTCATTAAAAGAAACTTTCATATTATCATCTACTGTTACCCAGCTATTAATAACAGATTTATCAACAACTACATTCTCTGTCATTGTATATGTAATACTTGCCTGCAAGTACTTGTTCATCTCATCGCAAGCCGCTTTTACCTCTTTTGAATTAGAAGTATAAACAGGTCTCTTATAACACCCTTCTTTTTCCATATCAAGCTCTGACTTAAACTCTGTAATATATTGATTGATCTTTTCATTCAATACATCTCTGTCTACCGCTGTTCCTATTTCTTCCGGCTCAATTACAAATTGATTCCCATCAAATTTAGGATATGCTGATTTAGGCTCTATTTGTTCACGCGTTACTGTTTGCAGATTCTGAATCTCCTGTTGCAATTTGCTCTCATCATATGAAACCTCCAGTTCAATCTGACAAGATTTCTTAGAAAAAATACCAGTTGGCCATAAAAAAGCATTCTGGTCTTTAATTGCAGCTTCGGCTTCATCGGATGCTTTATACTCCAGATCGATCGTATCACCTTCAATGATATCGACTGCCTGCTCCATCTCCAGCACTGTTAAACTGTAATTTTTCACTTGATCCTTCATATATTTTTCAACATCTGCTGCTGTTTTCATAGAAAAATCATGACCGTTAATCTCGGTATTTATATAATAATGCGACATAAAGAAAATCGATATTCCCAAATAAACAATTGCAATCACACCTGCTATTGATCCCAGTGTTATCCACAATAATTTTTTCCCTTTTTTATTTTTTTCCTTATCTGTCTTATCATCCAAATTTATAATCTCACTTGTGAAGTCATCTTGGGATGTAAATAAATCTTCATTTTCTGATTCAGCATCCCATTCTTCTATATTATCATTTTCTACCTCTTCAGAAACTTCTTCACCCTGAACATCTGCTTCTGTAAAATCATTCTCCTCGGTTTCTGCACTTTCATCGACCTCTTCAAATGCATCATCATCATTTTCCAAATCATCGTCTACTTCTTCAAATGCATCATCCTGAACTTCTGTGAATTCATCTGTTTCTTTAAAATCAGTATTGTTGATTATCTTTTCTTTATCACTTTTAGTTATCTTTTTTTGTTTCATGTTGTATCTCCCCTTTTATCAATCAACATCTAGGCTCAATTATATTATGAATTTCTGCAATTGTACAGTGAAATCTTGAGGTTTTATCAAAATTCAAATTTTCTTAAAAATTTCATCTCAATTAGTAATTGCATGTTCATTTTTCTTCTTATATAATAAGCTATATGTTTTTTAATGAAATATTCCACAAACATAAGGAGGAGATTTTATATGAGTGGCTCAATATATGGACGTTTATTTCAAGTTTCTACCTGGGGTGAATCTCATGGCGCAGCAATCGGGGTTGTAATTGATGGATGTCCTGCCGGACTGAAACTTCAAGAATCTGATATACAGGCTTTTCTAAATCGCAGAAAACCAGGACAAAGCAAATACACAACTATGAGACAGGAAACAGACCAGGTTGAAATATTATCAGGTGTATTTGAAGGATATACAACTGGTACGCCAATCTCTTTGATGGTACGTAATCAAGACCAACGTTCTCGCGATTACAGTAATATTGCCTCTGTATATCGACCGGGACATGCCGACTATACATTTACACAGAAATATGGCTTTCGCGATTATCGCGGTGGAGGCCGTTCTTCCGGAAGAGAGACTATTGGACGTGTTGCTGCCGGTGCTGTAGCATCTGCTTTACTAGATGAACTTGGTATACATATTTGCACTTATGCAAAATCTATCGGTCCTATCTGTGTTGATGAATCAGACTATCATTACAATGAAATTAATGAAAACAAATTATATATGCCTAATAATGAGATTGCCAAACACGCCTCTGAATATCTTGATAAGATGCTTGAAAATTCAGATTCTGCCGGTGGTATTATTGAATGTTGCGTTGAGGGACTTCCTGTTGGAATCGGCGAACCTGTTTTTGATAAACTCGATTCCTGCCTTGCACAAGCAATATTCTCCATTGGTGCCGTAAAGGCTTTTGAAATTGGAGACGGGTTTCATGTTGCAGAATTAAATGGAAGCACAAATAATGATGCTTTTTATGTGAAAGATAACGAAATCCATAAAAAAACCAATCATTCTGGTGGTGTATTAGGCGGTATGAGTGATGGGGATACTTTAATTTTCCGCACTGCTATAAAACCTACTCCTTCTATTGCACAACCGCAACAGACAGTCACTGACAACAAGAAGAATACAGAATTAGTTATCAAAGGAAGACATGACCCGATTATTGTTCCTCGGGCTGTCGTTGTAGTAGAATCCATGGCTGCCATAACAATCGCAGATTTACTTTTGCAAAACATGCATAGCCGTCTGGATGGAATCAAAAAATTTTATCTCAGTTGAGAAGATTGTTAAACAACTGCATATTTAATACCAAAAACGAGTCCAGGCAATTTTCTCAACGAAAAAATTACTTAGACTCGTTTTTTTGATTTATACACGGAAACAGCCGCCTCCGATAAATTCTCGTAGCAATGAATTCGTCGGAACATTTTCATTGCTTATTCCTATAAAATAATCGAAAAACTTTAATAATCTTTTCGCTTCAATATATTCAGGAGCATGTTTATCAACTCCAAACAATAATGGTTCTACATATTGCTTAAGCACGGCTAATTCATACACAAGGGATGAATTAAACATCACATCCGCTTCTTCCTGAAATGGAAAAATATTTTCCTCTTCTCCTTTTCTGACTGAATTCCACATTGCAATTGTTTTAGTGGCCGAAGTTCCACGTGTTTCAGCATCTCTTACAATACGACGTATCAATCTTCCATCTGTTGATGGAATACGATTGTGTTCATCTATATTCAACTGTGTAAGTGCACTAATATAAATTTTAAATTTATTATTATCATTCAGATTTTCTGTTAATTTTGGATTTAGGCAGTGGATTCCTTCTATTACTAAAATATCATTCTCACCTAATTTTTTCGGTATTGTTGAATAGTTACGCATTCCTGTCTTGAAATCAAAAATCGGAAGATATACTTTTTCTCCATTTAAAAGTGCTGTCATATCTTCATTAAACTTTTTTACATCAATTGCTTCTAAGCATTCAAAATTATAATTACCATCTTTATCTTTTGGAGTATTTTCACGATTTACAAAATAATTGTCTACTGCAATCGGATGCGGCGTAAGTCCATTCACTTTAAGTTGAATGGACAGGCGATGGGAAAATGTCGTCTTTCCGGAAGAAGATGGCCCTGCTATCAGCACAAACTTTATTTCTGGATGTTCTGCAATCTGCTCTGCGATTTCTCCGATTTTACGTTCCTGATATGCTTCTTGAACAAGTACGATTTCACGCATATCATGCTTTGTAATCATATCATTTAAAGCTCCAACTGTATCGATTCCCTGTAAATCTCCCCATTCAATAGACTCATTCTGAACTTTAAATAACTTTTCACGAGGTTCAAATTTAGGAACATACGCTGAGTCGCTTATAGTCGGAAATTGAATCACAAATCCTTTCCCATATAAATGAAGTGAAAAATTTCTTAAATATCCGGTATCCGGTACCATATATCCATAATAATAATCTTCAAATTCATTAATACTATAGATATTCACTGTAGATACTCTACGATATTCAAACAACTGCTCCTTATCATACATTTTATGTTTATGAAACAGTTCTATCGCTTTTGAAGTTGGTATCGCCTTCTTTTTTATTTGAATCTTCTGCTCTGCCATCTCATGCATTCGAGCATCAACACAAGTTAAAAACTCATCATTAATCGTAATTTCACCATCTACTGTACAATAATATCCCTTACTTACTGAAAAATGTATTCGAACGCGCTCAACCTTATCATGACCTCCTATATCGTGAACCGCTTTTACAAGTAGAAAACACATGCTTCGTTTATAAGTTTCAAACCCGGCTTTATCTGCAGTTGTAATAAAGCTTAGTTTTACGTCTTCCTCCACTGCTTTACTCAACTCTTGCAAGCGATTATCTCCTATAACAGCCAGTACAATTTGATGGTCATAATACTTTTGAAAATCCCGTGCTATTGTCTGATATTTTGTACCTTCCTTATATTCAATAACTTTATCATCAACTGTTACTTTACACATTCTTTCTTCCATCTTGCACTCACCTTTCTCCTGCTCACACCTATACAACTTGAAATGGATGTGATATAGGTTCTGTTATAATTTCAACTCCCGGACATCGCTGTGATAAATATTTTTTCATATCATCTACAAAGATATATTCTGTTCCATAATGACCTGCATCGATAATCGCAAGTCCCTGTTCCATAGCATCTAAGCCTTCGTGGTGCCCTATATCTCCTGTAACAAGCACATCAACATTATGTTTTAATGCTACTGCTATCTCACTCTTTCCAGATCCCGGAGAAATTGCGACTTTCGTGATTTCCTTGTCTAAATCTCCAAATACTTTTATATTACTAAGCACTAATTTTTCCTTCACATAATCGCAAAAAGACCTTAAACTCATAGTTGATTCTAATAATCCGACACGACCGATACCCTGTGAAATCCCGAAAAATTCTCCTGTAACATCTAAAACTTCTGTTTCTTTTAATTGCAATATTTCTTCTGACAGATCTGCCATCCCCAGTACATCATAATTTGTATGCATTGCATAATATGCTATGTCATCCTGAATTAGACGTAAAATCCTCTTCCCGACAAAATCTTGATCCGTAATAGATTTTAACGGTGAAAAAATCAACGGATGATGTGTGATCAACATATCAACATCTTGTTTTTCTGCAAGTTCTATCACTGGAGTAGTAGCGTCTAAAGCTAAAAGTATTTTTGATACTTTTTTTGTACTACGTCCTGCCTGTAGTCCTACATTATCAAAATTTAATGCAGCCTCTTTCGGATAGTTTTCTTCTATTGCTTCTATGATTTCTTTACATTGCATAGTATTTCAACCCCTCCTCGATTTGGAAAAGTTCTTGATTTAATTCTGCTTTTCGCTCAGAAATATGTATGCCTTCTACTTGTTCTAACTTACTTAAAATATCTTTTCTAATGCCAGACTCTCGTTCGAGAAATTGCTTTAAAATTGGATTTTTTTCTTCCAGCAGTAGTTTTCCATAACGTATTTCTATCTCTGACCAAAATGCTGGTTTTATTTCTTCTATTTTTTCAGGTGGAATTACTTTCATCATCGGATAATATTTCCCATCATCTAAAACCATATTCTCTTCTATGAATAAAAAGCCTTTCTCTAAAAGAAAGGTTCTCACTTTAAACACTTCTGATTGTGGCTGCAGGATGCATTCTTTCAAGGAATTTGTTTTATTAAAATCCTCATTTAAAATATTAATCATCAAATTTCCGCCCATTCCTGCAAGAATGACTGTGTCCACTTCACCCTTTTGTAAATGTTGCAATCCATTAGACAAACGTGTTTGTATCTGATTTTCCAATTTATTTTCTTTAATATGTTCTGTTGCACGATCCAACGGACCTTCATTAATATCCATAGCCACCGCTCTTTGAACAATTCCTTTTTCCACAAGATAAATTGGGATGTAGGCATGGTCTGTGCCTACATCCGCAATTGTATATCCTGGTGTTACCAGATCTGCAACCGCCTGCAGTCTCTTTGATAATTCCATATGATATCCTCTTAATCTAAATAATCACGAAGTTTTCTACTTCTGCTTGGATGACGAAGTTTACGAAGTGCCTTCGCTTCAATTTGACGAATACGTTCACGTGTTACATCAAATTCTTTTCCTACTTCTTCCAATGTTCTTGCACGTCCGTCATTCATCCCAAAACGAAGTCTTAAAACTTTCTGTTCTCTTTCAGTCAAAGTATCAAGCACTTCATCTAACTGTTCTTTTAATAAAGTCTGAGCTGCTGCTTCTGCCGGAACAGGAACATTGTCATCCTGAATAAAATCTCCTAAATGACTGTCTTCTTCTTCTCCGATAGGTGTTTCTAAAGAAACTGGTTCCTGAGATATTTTTAATATCTCTCGCACACGATCTACCGGCATGTCCAGTTCTTTTGCAATCTCTTCCGGCGTTGGTTCACGACCAAGTTCCTGAAGTAATTGACGTGACACACGAATCAATTTATTAATTGTCTCTACCATATGAACAGGAATTCGGATTGTTCTTGCCTGATCTGCAATAGCACGTGTTATAGCCTGACGAATCCACCATGTAGCATAAGTACTGAATTTATAACCTTTGTGGTAATCAAATTTTTCAACCGCTTTGATCAAACCAAGATTACCTTCCTGGATCAAATCTAAAAATAACATTCCTCGTCCTACATATCTCTTTGCAATGCTGACAACCAGACGAAGGTTCGCCTCAGCAAGCTCTTTTTTGGCTTCTTCATCGCCTTCTTCCATGCGCTGTGCCAGCTCAATCTCTCGTTCAGCACTTAAGAGCGGTACTTTACCGATTTCCTTTAAATACATACGAACAGGATCCTCTACACTAACTCCATCCGGAACTGAAAGATCAATATTCTCGACATCTACATCTTCTTCATCCGACATGATCGCATCCAAATCCACATCATCGTCATCATCCGAATTAATACGTAATACGTCAATGTTGTTCGCTTCAAGATATTCAAAAACCTTTTCCATTTGTTCCGTTGACAAATCCATATCACGGAAAAAATCATTGATTTCTTGAATTTCAAGAATACTTTTCTTTTTCTTGCCTAGGGCAACCAATTCTTTCAGGCGCTCTAAAAATTTCTGTGTAATATCTTCCATGTGTCCTTCCTTCCTCTATCTGCATCGTCATACAGATATCTTGTTTTATTTTATCCTTAATCTAGAGAAATATGCAACTTTCCAATGTTCTGAAGCTTTCTCTTCGACTCCATAAGTCGCTGTAATCCAACCATATCTGTTGGATTTAAATTCATTGTTTGATGATCAATACTGTTATTCTTAACTTTTATTATTGTTTCTTTTATGGCACGATCTTTTTCTTCCTCGGTAGTTAACTCCCGTATACGAGTATTAAACAATGCCGCCACTTCCCTATGTTCTTCCTCTTCCGTAAAATGATTCAATATCCTTGCCGGATTTAATTCTCCTAAATGATATTGCTCATATAATAATTCGGCTACTTTTTGATAAATTGTTTCTGTAAAATCCTCCGGAGTAACATACTCCTCAATTATCTGGAACAACTTAGGCTGGTCAATCAACCATGTAAGCAAAATCTTCTGTGCTCTCTTATTCCCGTCTTCCTTTTTTAATACTGAATCTTTATTTTGATTCAAATTTTTAGGTCGCTTCGTAGGACTTGCCAAACCTTCTTTAATTGCCGTCTTTGTGACAAGTTTTTGAAGACTGTCTGGATTTACACGATATACTTTTGCAACAGCTTCTATATAGTTATTACGCTCCAGCTCATCCTCAAACTCTATTAAGCGTTTTGCTGTTTCCTGAAAAAAGGCTGTTTTTTCTTCTGGAGATTCCATATCATAATTTTTTGACAATATTTCCAAACTGAACATAAAGCCGTTCCTGGCATTTTCAATCCTTTTTTCAAACTCCTCTGCACCTAAATTTTTAATAAATTCATCTGGATCCTTATATGGATCCATTCGGATAACTTTTGCTGCAATCCCAGCTTCTCTCATAATCGGTACTGCCCGAAGTGCAGCGCGCGTACCGGCATCATCGCTATCATATGTAAGATATACTTCACTTACATATCGTTTGATCAATGAAGCATGTCCTGATGTCAACGCAGTTCCTAAAGACGCAACTGCATTCGTAAATCCTGCCTGATGAAGTGAAATAACATCCATATAACCTTCACAAACAAGGAAATATGATTTTCTCGATGTACGTGCTCGGTTCAATCCATACAAATTTCTGCTTTTATCAAAAACAGCTGTTTCTGGGGAATTTAAATATTTTGGCTTTGCATCTCCCATAACCCGGCCACCAAATCCAATTACTCGACTATTTGCATCCATGATTGGAAACATAACACGATTCCAAAACTTATCATAAACTCCATTTTTTTCATCAATATTAATCAGCCCTGCCTGGCGGATCAATTCTTCACTATAGCCTTTACGTTTAAGATAATTGTACAGATCATTACTATACTTTGTTGCAAATCCAAGCCCAAAAGATTTTATGGTCTCTTTTGAAAGTCCTCTATCCGTCAAATAATCATAAGCAACTGCACCTCGTTCAGATTTTAACTGAACATAATAATATTGTGCAGCAATCTTATTGATTTCCAACAAAGTTGCTTTCAAATCAGCTCGTTCCTTTGCTTCTTTTGAATATTCCTCTTTAGGCAGTTCTACTCCTACACGCTCTGCAAGATATTGAACAGCTTCAAGGAAAGAATAATTCTCATATTCCATAAGAAATGTAAATACTGTCCCGCCAGCCCCACAACCAAAGCAATAATACATCTGCTTGTCTCTGCTTACAGAAAAAGACGGGGACTTTTCATTGTGAAACGGGCAAAGTCCAAAATAAGAACTTCCTTTCTTCTGAAGTCGTACATAATTGGAAATGACATCTACTATATCGTTTTTCATTCTGATTTCTTCTATTAGCTCTTCCGAATAATACATGATCTCCTCCTTTGTATACTCTCCATAATATTATATTCGACAAAACTTTCAAATTTCCTTTATTTTTTTATTTTTTATTTTCCCACAGTATTATTATATTCATTAGCAATTGAACATTTCCTTATTTTTGTAATTTCAAAAATTTTTCAAAAAATTTAAAAAAATCAAAAAATGTGTTGACATTCTTCTCAACTCATTGTATTATACTATTCGTGGCGTGAGTACAGCTACGAAAACAAAACAAGCGGAAGTGTCGGAACTGGCAGACGAGCAAGACTAAGGATCTTGTGATCAATGCGATCGTGTGGGTTCAAGTCCCATCTTCCGCATCTATTTCATAGATTATTTGTTTTACATGTACTTATTTACCATATGCGGAAGTGTCGGAACTGGCAGACGAGCAAGACTAAGGATCTTGTAAGCATTGCGCTTGTGTGGGTTCAAGTCCCATCTTCCGCATTTAACTTATCCCGAAAAATGCTGATAATTGCAGTGTTTTCGGGATTTTTTATTACTCAATTTAGCAAAAAGGGGCAAAAAAAGGGGCAGAGTTTTTTCTCTGCTCATTTTTTCATTCAACTATTTTATTATTCATGTTTTCCACTTCTGTTTCTACTACTTCATTCGGAATTATTTCTTTTTTGTCATCAGACATATGATTCACAATTTGTCGAGAACCTTTAAAAACTCTTCTTTTACCATCAGCCTTTGTATATCCAAGTATATATCTTCCATTCTCTACATCATTTTTCAAATATTGAACAGCGTATCTCATATCATCAATTCCCAATTGCACACTTGCCACACATTTGCCATCTTCATCTTCAAAAAACCATGTCACTTCTTCCATCTTATTTCGGCCTCCTCATCTGTCTTGAACTTATAAATTTTGTATCCACAAACAATCATATCTTTTTCTACGGATACTAAATAAACTAAACTCTTTTATATTATACATCATTTTCTATATGCATTACAAGACTGACATCATATCATAATAACCGACAACCTATAACTTTACATTTCTTGTCAAATCTTCAATTGATACTCTAAAAAACGATGCAAGTTCCAGCAAAATATAAATATTAGGAACAGAACGGCCCGTCTCGTATGCAGATAACGTCTGCCGGCGAATATTCAATTGTGCCGCAACTTCTTCCTGGTTCATATCATTTATTTCACGTACTCGTCTTATATTCTTTCCAATTGTATTATTTAACATTTTCATCACCCGTTTGTATTTTAACATTTGTTTCTTGATTCGTAGTATATTAATCCTATATTTGTTCTTTATACATTAACTATGAGTATGTTTATACTCTTATATCGGATAGCACAATGGAAAATATTGGATAAAATAGATAGTATAACATGAAGGAGTGTAAAATTGTGCAGAATCGTGTAAAAGAACTTCGAAAAGAACGAAATATACTTCAAGAAGAATTGGCTGCAAAGCTAAATGTTTCTCAACAAACTATCAGCCGGATAGAAAACGGAACATCTTCTCTCCCAGCAGATATTTTAATTGATCTGTCAAAATTTTTTGATGTATCTATTGACTACATACTTTGTTATTCAGATGCCCGTCACACCATGGAATATCAACTGGAATACAAGCAGATGTCGGAGCGAAATTATCAATTATGTCGTGCATATGAACGTTTAGACAAAAGCAATCAAACTCTTATCTTTCAGCTTGTAGAGCAATTATCAAAACCAGAATAAAAAAAGAAAGGGATCGAAAATCGAACCCTTTCTTTTTTATTCTGGTTAAAATTAAGCAAGTTTAGATTTAGCAACTTCTGCAAGTGTTGCAAATCCTTCTTTATCGTTTACTGCAAGCTCAGCAAGCATTTTTCTGTTCATCTCAACACCTGCAAGTTTCAGTCCATACATAAATTTGCTGTATGAAAGACCATTCATTCTTGCTGCTGCATTGATACGAGCGATCCACAGCTGTCTCATCTGACGTTTGCGCTGTTTTCTTCCTGCGTATGCAGATGTAAGAGCTCTCATTACAGACTGTTTTGCAACTCTGTACTGTTTTGAACGTGCTCCTCTATATCCTTTAGCAAGTTTTAATGTTCTATTGTGTTTCTTTTTTGCGTTCATTCCGCCTTTAATACGTGCCATTTCTTAATCCTCCTTCAATACTTTCAAATCTTACAGATATGGTAAAACTTTCTTCATGTTCTTTACGTTTGTTGCATCTGTGATTGTAGACTTTCTAAGATTTCTTTTTCTCTTAGTTGTCTTCTTTGTTAAGATATGGCTCTTGTAAGCTTTATTTCTTTTCAGTTTTCCTGTTCCTGTTGCTTTGAAACGTTTTGCTGCCGCTCTATTTGTTTTAATTTTTGGCATGATGATTTCCTCCTTTATCGTTGCTTCTGTTTTTTATTTTTAACGTTTTATAGTTAAAACCATGCTCATGTTCCGACCTTCCATCTTTGCCGGCTTCTCGACTGTTGCTACATCCTCAAGCATAGCTGCAAAATCATCAAGAATATGCTTGCTCTGCTGTACATGTGCCATCTCTCTTCCTCGGAAACGAAGTGTAACCTTTACTTTATTTCCTTTTGTGATGAATTTCTTCGCATTATTCACCTTTGTATTCAAATCATTTGTATCGATATTCGGTGACAAACGCACTTCTTTAACTTCAACAGTCTTCTGTTTTTTCTTTGCTTCTTTTTCTTTTCTTGTCAGCTCATATTTGTATTTTCCATAATCGATAATCTTACATACCGGTGGCTTTGCTGTTGGTGCAATCTTGACAAGATCAAGTTCTGCTTCCTGTGCAAGCTTAAAAGCTTCTCTTGCTGACATGACTCCCAGCTGTTCTCCGTCTTCACTAATCAGACGAACCTCTCTGTCTCTAATCTGTTCGTTAATCATTAAATCGCTAATTGTCGTATACCTCCGTCAAATGAATTTCCTTTAGGTTGTTTGTTTGCGAAACATATTTCTGAAACAAAAAAAATCGAGTGAATCTGCTCCACTCGAATCAATACATCTATCTTTCAAAAGATAAAATCATCAATATCAAACCAATAGTCACTCACTTGTGCTATGGTGAGAGTGGATACTCTTCTTTCTTTTGCCTCATGCAGATATTAATTTATCACACTTCACCTGAAATGTCAATATGTAAATTATTTTTTTAGCATGATTTTTTAATACTTCTTAATATCCTTCTCATAAAGCATAACAGACCTTTTACAAAATGTAAAGACAGCGAATAATTCTTTTGTGCTGAGGGGATTCTATAATTATTGTAATGAATCAAAAGAAAGAGGCTTATATTATGATTACTAAATTTCAAGGGCAAATGACTTCATCATTTAATGAAAACATTAAATATATGGATACAGCACTTCCAATCCATGAAAGTTTTGATATAATCCGCCGCAGTATCAAAATCGCAGACAAACAAGCAGTCTTCTATTTTATTGATGGTTTTACTAAAGATGAAACTCTGTTAAAAATACTGGATTCTTTATACAAATTAAAAGCAGATGAACTACCCTCTGATGCTACATTATTTGCAGAATGCTTTATTCCACACGCAGAAATAGACATCATACAGGATTACGATGAAATTATAAGGGATGTTCTTTCAGGAATAACATGTTTATTTGTAGAAGGATATTCTTTCTGCTTTGCAATTGATTGCAGGACATACCCTTCTAGGAATGTTGGCGAACCAGAAAAGGACAAATCTCTTCGCGGCTCACGTGATGGTTTTGTTGAAACAATTGTATTTAACACAGCTTTAATCAGAAGAAGAATCCGCGATCCCCATCTTATTATGGAAATTACAGAGGGTGGTCAGACTTCTCGGACAGATATTGCAATTTGCTATATGAAAGACCGGGTTAACCAGCCCTTACTTAAAGAAATCAAAAACATCCTCCAAAATATGCAAGTAGATGATCTTCGCATGAATCAGCAAAGCCTTGCAGAAGCAATGTTCAGACGGAAATGGTTTAACCCTTTTCCAAAATTTAAGTTCTCTGAACGTCCTGATACCGCTGCCGCCTGTATTTTAGAAGGAAAAGTTGTAATTCTAGTCGACAATTCTCCTTCGGCAATGATTTTGCCAACTTCTGTCTTTGATATGGTAGAAGAAGCAAATGATTACTATTTTCCAAAAATCACCGGTATCTATCTGAAATTTTCACGTGCATTGATTTCTTTTGGAACTGTATTTTTAACTCCTGTATTTTTGTTATTTATGCAAAATTTAGAGTTGCTCCCTGATATTTTTTCCTTTGTCGTGGTACAAGATACTGTAAATATTGCCCTCTTTTATCAATTTTTAATCTTAGAATTATCGATTGATGGCTTACGGCTTGCAGCCTTAAATACGCCCAGTATGCTAAGCACCCCACTTAGTGTGATTGCCGGTATCGTAATGGGAGAATTTTCAGTACAATCCGGCTGGTTTAATTCTGAAGTAATGCTATACATGGCTTTTGTTGCTGTAGCAGACTACACCCAGCCCAATTACGAACTTGGTTATGCATTAAAATTCATGCGTTTAATCCTTTTAACTATGACAGCTTGTTTTAATATTATAGGTTTTATTATCGGTTGTATCATCGTCGCATGTTTTCTTATTTTCAATCGTACAATCACCGGAAGAAGTTATATGAAAATCAATAAAAATTAAAAAATCGACTGTTGCATTACTTTTTTTGCAACAGTCGATCTATTTTCTATTTTGTAGTACTTCCAAATCCACCATTTCGAATATCTGTTACATCATCATCTACTGTAATTCCATATTCAACAAATATTCCCTGCATAAAACCATTTCCCGCCAAAATCCGTACTATCTTACCTTCATTTGTATCATTCGTAAGCTTTGCAAAAATATGTCCTTCATTATCCGAATAAAAATAATCACTATCAATAATGCCAACCGTATTATTTAACTGTAAACGGAATTTGAATCCAAGCCCACTTCTAGGATAACATTTCAAAACCCAATTTGGTTCCATCTCAACCCGAACTCCTGTTGGAATCTTTATTGTCTCGCCTGGCTGAATACAAATATCCATCGGTGCGTAGAAATCGTATCCTGCCGAACCTGCAGTTGCTCTTTTAGGTAACAAGATATCCTCATAGATTTTTTTAATCTCTGCTTCACTTGTTTCCTCAAAAGTATCCTTCCAGTCATTTATGAATCTTTCTTCACTTACTTTATGAAATTTTGCAATTCGCTGCATACTGCCATTCTCCCATCTAACGTATTAAATACTTTCTTGTAAATATTTTATATCTGTTTTGAAAATATATTTGATTCTTCCAACACTGATAATAACTCTGAAATCGTTTCTTCTCCAACTACCAAAGCCATTCTCACATAACCTTCCCCTCTACTGCCAAAAGCATTTCCAGGTGTAACAATAACGCCTGTTTTCTCCATTAAATCCAAGCAAAATTCAACAGATGATTTATATTTTTCCGGAATTCTTGCCCACACAAACATCGTGCCTTGACTATCCGGTACCTCCCACCCAATTGAGCGCAAACCACCACAAAGCATTTTATTTCGCTTTTCATACTCCTGACGTTGTTCTTCTACCACATCAAGTGGTCCTGTCAATGCCGCGATTGCTGCATATTGAACAGGAAGAAACACCCCATAATCTATCTGTGAACGAAAAATCTTTAATTTATTTATAATCTGCTTATTTCCTACCACAAAAGAGATTCTTGCTCCTGTCAGATTAAAAGACTTTGACAAGGAATAAAACTCCACTCCCACCTCTTTTGCACCATCAAACGATAAAAAGGATCGTCCTTGTTTTCGTGTATAAATAATATCGGAATAAGCATTATCATGAATGATAATAATGTCATGCTCTTTCGCAAATATTATCAGGCGTTCATAAAATTCATCCGGTGCACATACACATACCGGATTTAACGGATATGATACAATCATATATTTTGTCCGTGCAAGTACCTCTTCCGATATTGCATCCAAGTCTGGCAGATATCCATTTTCCTCTTTTATCGGATAATACTCTATCTTTGCATCAGCCATCATTCCACTTGTTTCAAACAATGGATACCCTGGATTTGGCACAAGGATTGTATCTCCCGGATTACACAAAACCATTCCTATATGTGCCATACCTTCTTGTGAACCATTTACTGAAGTAATTTCATCTTTTTCAACATTCACATTAAACCGACGTTTATAATGAAATTGAAGTGCCTCTAACAATTCCGGCCGGTCTTCCAACGAATATTTATAATTCTCCGGATTCTTGCATGCATCCTCCATTGCTTTCATAATATGCGGTGCCGGTGGAAAATCAGGTGTTCCGACCGATAAGTTATACACTTTTCTTCCTCTCTGGATAAGTTCTGCTTTCTTTTGATTCAGCGTGGCAAATACACCTGTTTTTAATGCATTTACTTTATCTGAAAAATATGTATCTTCCATTATATTTTCCTCGTAGTACTCTACCTTGTTTATGTACACTCTCAGCTAAAATTCGGTGCTCCATACAGGTTATATGGAGTTACCTGATATACGTAATAATTCAACCAGTTACTATATAAAGTATTTGCGTGAGATCTCCACAACAAATTTGGTTTATTATCCGGATTATTATTCGGATAATAGTTGACCGGTATCTGGATATCCAATCCTTTTGCGCAGTCTCGCTTATACTCTGTATCCAATGTCATACGATCATATTCAGGATGTCCCATAACAAAAACCTGCTTTCCTTCTTCTGCCATACACAAGAAAACACCTGCCTCATCTGAATCAGCAAGGATTCTAATACGATCATCGGCCTCCAGTTCTTTTAAAGGAACCTCCGTATGTCTGGAATGTGGTGCATAAAATATATCATCAAACCCACGCACCAGCGGAATCTTACGATCACGTACATGATGTGGGAACACACCAAACTTCTTTTCCGATAACATCACTTTATCAATCCCATAGTGATAATAAATTCCAGCCTGTGCTCCCCAGCATAAGTGAAGTGTTGATGTGACATTTGTTTTCGTCCACTCCATAATTTCTTTTAATTCTTCCCAGTAGTCAACCTCTTCAAACGGCATCTGTTCTACCGGTGCCCCTGTAATAATAAATCCATCAAATTTTTTATTCTTAATACTTTCAAATGACTCATAAAATTTATAAATATGGCTGGTTGAAGTATTTTTAGAAACATGGCTGCTAACTCTCACAAATGTCACGTCGACCTGCAACGGCGTATTAGACAATGACCGCAGTATCTGAAGTTCCGTATCCTCCTTTAATGGCATCAAATTCAAAAGTCCGATGCTGATTGGACGTATCTGCTGATGTGCCGCACGATATTCATCCATTACAAATATATTTTCCTGTTCCAGTATTTCTTTTACCGGTAAATCATTTTGTACTCGAATTGGCATTTCTATTCCCCTTTATCTTTTTTAAATTCATTTCTGTCAGAATGAACGTATGTCCCGTCTGTGTCCACATAACTCAACTCGTCATAACACGATGCCTCTATCGGCAGATTCTTTTTCTCCAGATTATGATTTATAAGCATTGTCACAATATAAGACAATACTGCAAATGTAGGCACACCAAGAATCATTCCCGGTATTCCAAACAAACCTCCTCCTAACAAAATCGAAAACACAACCCAGAAAGCTGACAAACCTGTCGAATTTCCGATAATTTTAGGTCCGATAATATTTCCATCTATCTGTTGTAAAATCAAAATAAAAATCAAAAAGTACAGACCCTTTATCGGATCTGAAAGAGTGATCAAAATCGCACTCGGTATTGCCCCTATATATGGACCAAAAAACGGAATTACATTTGTCACACCTACAATCACACTGACAAGCAATGTGTATGGCATCTTTAATATACTCAGACCAATAAAACACAATATCCCAATAATAATGGAGTCAATAATCTTCCCAATAATAAACCCGCCAAAGATTTCATTACTTTTAATTGTCAGATGCAAGATCATATTCGCAGAATTTGGTTTAAAAATCGCGTAAATTATCTTTTTTGCCTGCTGGGAAAATACTTCTTTTCCCCAAAGCACATAAACAGAAATGATGATTCCAATAATTCCGTTAAACAATTCTTTTACAACATTAATCACTCCAACTGTCAGGTTAGACATTACAACATTAACTTGTTCTAATAAATCTGTCTTCATCCAATTCTGAATAAAATCCGTCGCCTGCATGAGTACATTTGTAAAAAGCTGTCCGGTAGTAGTATCTTTTGACATCATCTTTGTAATTTGATTAACTGCTGTATTCAACTGGCTTGGAACCGTGGACACCATATTCCAGATACTCTTATATAATTCCGGGAGCATCATATTGCACAGTGCTGTAATAATTGAAATCAACAAAACAACCGCAACAAATATACCTGTACCTCTTGAAATCTGCGTTGCTTTTTTACTATTTGGAAAATGTTTATTGATATATGGAATCAAATATTCATCTACTTTTTTTACAATTGGGTTTAAAAGATACGCAATCGCAAACCCATATATTATAGGCTTAAGTATTTCCAAAACAAGATGAATAACATTTGAAATCCTTTCCAATCGTAAAAGTGCAAAATATATCAAAAGGCAAACTATAACTACCAACAGCAGGGTTAGCCCCTGACTAAATTGTTGTTTCAATTTTGAAGGTCCATTGTTTCCAAATTTAGGTCTATTAATATAGTACCCGCTGTTCTCAACAGACTTTTTCTTTTCTTTTCCGTTCACTTTATCGTCTTTTTTTGTGACATTTTTATCTTTCTCAGCTGACTGGTCCATAGCGTATTGCCACCCTTTCTTTCATGAAATCTTCATTTTTATGCATTAAGAAGATTATAACGCGGCAAAGATATTACGTCAACAAAAGTATAACATCAAATATACCATTACTCACCACCTGAAGAGGTGGTGGTCTTCTCGACGGAGATAAAAAATCCAGGAATTTCTTCCTGGATTAATCATACTTATCATTTTAGCAATCGCATGTAAATGTCGCACATTCTGTTCCATCACAATCACATGCATTACTTCCCTCTACACTGATTTTCCCTGCATGGCAGGCACGATGTTCGTTATACGTACACTCTGTCGCCTTACAGTCAACCTTTGTCAAATCTGAAGCCTGACCTGTCACACTGGAATTGGAATACGAATCACCTGTCCGTTCCTGAAAACTACCACAACAAGTTTCACCTACTGTTTTGGCATTACGACCTCCAACTTCAATACTATCCAGGTCACATAAAAATTGTTGGTTGTGTACACATGTCTGTACGGTACATCTTAAATCTGGCATAATAAAAGTTCCTCCTTTTTTTGAACTCCCTCTTATTATGTCTTGATTCACATCATATTATGCACAATTAGATATTACGTCCACAACATTTTTTATATTTTTTTCCACTTCCACATGGACATGGATCATTTCTTCCAATTTTTTTCTCTTTACGGATAGTTCCTGACTGTTTCTGTTCTCTGTAAAGACGCTTCTTTGTTTCTTCATCAAAAATATCATCCCACTGTGGCAATCCATACAGCCAGTCTGCTTTTGCATCAATCATATTCTTATAAAGTAATTCTTTATCAAATACTAAATTAATTTCTGTATCTTCTGTCATTGTCTCAATTGGATTGGCAACTTTTAAACTGTCATTGATTCCATCCAAGAATCCAACCATTGTCATAACATCCTGTCCATATTTTGCTGCCACTTCTTTTAAAGTTCCACGAACCTCTTCGTCTGGATTCTTTAAAAGTTCTACATAAATATCTTTCTCAATTGTAAAATATTTACTCCAGAAATTTTCCAATTCTGTTTTGCTTAAGCTCTGATCATATGCAGTAGCTCTCCACTGTTCTAATAAACTTTTATCGCTCATCGTATTTAACTCCTTTATCTAAGTAATAATTCATCTTTTAATATTCTATGTCAATTCACAATGATTTGCAACTAAAATATTTCTTTTATCGTTCAAAGGTTCTTCATAATACCCAAAAATCGTTTGTATTTTTTTGATAATTCAGCTATAATGCTTACAGTACTTTTTAGAAAGGATTGATTCTATGCATAAATTAACTCGGGTATTTGCTCTGATAGGTGCCATCCTCTTAGCAGGACTTTATATCTGTACATTAGTATTCGCAATGATTGACTCAGCTTATACATCAGATTTATTAAAGGCAGCTATTGCTTCCACAATTATTTTACCTATTTTATTATATGCTTATATTCTAATTTATCGTTTAGCAAAGCATTCCGATGATTCTCCTGAAAAATGATTTTTTACACATATAGCATTTCCAATTCCATAACAATACAATTTTGAGGTATTGTTATGGATTTTATTTGCTCTTCTGAGCGATTTTGGTAAAGCAATCCCTTTTTCATTAAATATTCTTCTGTTGAAATGACTTTTTGCTTTTGTTTAATTTTCATGCTGTTTTGCTGCATATCAACATCTCCTCCTTTTTACTTCAGCTCTATCATTATATTAGCCGAACAATAAAAATATGCCGGAAATTATTTTTTATAAGAATATCAATCTGCATTTTCCCCGCAAAAAAAGTGCCAGAAAAACTTCTGACACTTTTTTGCATTCTTATTTATTTCTATAAATAATATCATCTCGTCCTGGTCCGTTGCTGACCATAGTAATCGGATATCCAATCTGCTCCTCAATAAATTCAATGTATTTACGGCAGTTTTCCGGAAGATCCTCATATTTTTTGATACCACGAATATCTTCTTTCCAACCTGGAAGTACTTTGTATACAGGTTTTGCTTTCTCAAGCAAATGTGTTACAGGAAATTCTGTTGTCACTTCTCCGTTAATCTCATATCCAACGCATACCGGAATTTCTTCAAGATATCCAAGTACATCTAAAACTGTAAATGCAACATCTGTTGTTCCCTGCATTCTGCATCCATATTTAGAAGCAACACAGTCAAACCATCCCATACGTCTTGGACGACCTGTAGTAGCTCCAAATTCACCGCCATCTCCGCCGCGCTTTCTCAATTCATCTGCTTCATCACCGAAAATTTCACTTACAAAAGCACCTGCTCCTACAGCACTCGAATATGCTTTACATACAGTGATAATCTGTTTGATTTCATATGGTGGAATTCCTGCACCGATTGCACCATATGCAGCCAGTGTAGAAGATGATGTAACCATTGGGTAAATTCCATGATCTGGATCTTTCAATGATCCCAGCTGTCCTTCAAGAAGAATATTCTTTCCTTCTTTAATTGCATTATGAAGGAACAACGATACATTACATACATATGGTTCTACCATTTTCTTATATTCCATCAATTCGTTATATAAATCATCTGGATTCAATAATGGTTTATGATACAAGTGCTCCAACAATACATTTTTCTGTTCTGCGATTCGAACAACTTTTTCTTTAAGCAAATCATCATCAAACAATTCACTTACCTGAAAACCAATCTTAGCATACTTATCTGAATAGAAAGGTGCAATTCCTGATTTTGTAGATCCAAATGATTTTCCTGCCAGACGTTCTTCCTCGTAAGCATCAAACAGTTTATGATAAGACATCACAATCTGTGCACGATCTGATACAAGAATCTTTGGAGCCGGAACTCCTTTTTCCACTACAGACTGAATCTCTCCAAATAATTTTGGAATATCCAATGCTACTCCATTACCAATAATACTTGTTGTATGATCATAAAACACACCTGAAGGCAGAGTATGCAGAGCAAACTTTCCATAATCATTCACGATTGTATGTCCTGCATTAGCTCCTCCCTGAAAACGAACGATAATATCTGATTCTTTTCCGAGCATATCGGTAATCTTACCTTTTCCTTCATCGCCCCAGTTCGCTCCAACCACTGCTTTAACCATATCAAATCCTCCTGCGTATTTGAACTTTTTAATTCTTATTAGGTACTCTTATTAATGAGCCACCTAATGAATTATACTATATTTTTCAAACAAAGTAAAATCTTTTTTACGAAATTTTGCTGGTTTTTACATTAATGGTGCAATTAACCGCAATACTCGTCCACAAATAAACATAAACGGACTTATTTTTTTAACATCTGCAACTGATACCCTTTCGCATTGCGTCAATGTCTTTTGGAAATCTGCCTCCACATCATGTACGATTGGATTATTATAAATAAATGTCCCGCACTCAAAATGAAGAAACAAACTACGATAATCCAAGTTAATCGTTCCAACTGTTGCTGTATCATCATCGGACACAAATATTTTTGCATGTACAAAACCTGGCGTAAACTCATATATTTTCACTCCGGCTTCGATAAGTTCTTCATAGTATGTCTTTGCCACCGCAAATGCATACCACTTATCCGGAATATGTGGCATAATAATTTTTACATCGATTTCACTTTTTGCAGCGCGGCATAAAGCATCCAGCATTTCGCGATCCAGTATTAGATATGGCGTCATAATATGCACATATTTCTTGGCATGATTTAAAATATGGCAATAAACTTCTTCACCAACATTTTCATGATCATATGGACTATCTGCATATGGAATAACAAACCCTAATTCTCTTTTCAGTTCTGTTGACATGTCTGTCAAATATGATTCATACTGTTCCGGAAGCAGCTCCGTTGCATTCCACATCTGTAAAAACATCATTGTCAAACTCTGCACCGCATCACCTTGAAGCATGACAGCTGTATCTTTCCAATAGCCAAAACGTTCTTTTTTATTTATATACTCATCTGCAAGGTTAATTCCGCCTGTAAATCCTACCTTTCCATCAATAACACAAATCTTACGATGATCACGGTTATTCTGTACGGTTGACAAAACCGGTCGGATTGGACTAAACATTTTACATTTAATACCATAGCGTTGGATTTCCTCCGGATATTTGTATGGAAGCAGAGAAATGCTGCACATACCATCATACATAAAACGAACTTCTACGCCCTCTGCCACTTTCTGCTTCAAAATCTCAAGTATTGATTCCCACATATATCCTTCCGCGACAATAAAATACTCTAAAAAAATATATTTTTGAGCCATTTTCAACTGTTTTAAAAGCTCCGGAAATTTTTCTTCTCCGCAACTAAAATACATTGCTTTTGTATTGCGATATGTTGGGTAATGCAGCTGATTCGCCATATATCTGGCAAGATTTGCGTTGGCTGGCTTACTAACCTGCAATTCTTCTACAATTTCCTTTTGTTGTTTCAAATACGGCCAGGTTTCCATCTGAACATCACACAACCGTTTGCCAAACATCCTCGTTCCAAGTTCAAGTTTTACATAAACATAAAACAAACATCCAAATACAGGAAAGATTAAAATCAATAGCATCCATGTGCATGTAAATTCCGGACATGTTTTATCATTTATGATATATACGACAATTAAGATCTGAGCAATCAGCTCTAATGAATACACATATACCGCATAATCCCGCAGAATTGTAGACAGTACAAACATTGCTCCTAGTTGTAATAAAATCAATAATAAAACTAATGCTGTACGGCTGAAGACAATTTCTAGTATTTTATTTTTCGCTTTTTTCACCGCTGGATGATTCATTATTCTCCTCCTGTTAAGTTCATCTGCCTTATATAATACCGCATATTATAGCACGATTTTTGAGCTTGGGCAAATTCTCTTATACAGAAAATCCAAGAAAGAATTGTATTTTACCCCAAAAAGTATTAAAATACATTAAGATTCAAGATTATTTCTGATTGAAAGGGGATCAAAACCATGAATAAATTTATAAAATTGCTTTCTAGATGTCTGCTCGCCGGAATAGGTATTGGTGTTTCCGTTTATGCTTTCAAAAAGTACTTTTCACATGAGCATACAGAAGATGATATTTTTGAAGAAGACGATTTTGATTTAGACAACGATCTTCAGCCAGTGAAAGAACGGGAATATGTTTCTTTAAAAAGAGATGAAAGCCTTTAAATTACGAAAAAAAGACGCATAAAGTAAGAAGAAAACTTACTTTATGCGTCTTTTTCTATCCATGCCTCTTTTAACAATCGCACTGCCTCAACGATACATTTCTCCTGCATATTTGCATATCCAAGAAGAATCGTAGCCGGTTTTTGCATCTGTTGTTTAACATAGTATTCTGACAATCCGTACACTTTCACATCTTTATCTGCTGCTCTTTGAATCAACTCTGTCTCCGACATTTTATTCTTACAATGTAGCAACAAATGCACACCTGCATTTTCTCCCGAAATATCAAACTGCGTTCTTAGACATTTTAATGATGCAAGCAATCTGTCATGACGCCCTTTGTATAGAGCCCTTGTCTTGTTTAAATGCCGCTCATAATATCCTTCTTCAATGAATTTTTGCAATATAAACTGATCCACTTTTGAAACAGTTGAATTTAAAAATCCACTTTTCTCCCAATATTGTTGAAGTAATACGCGAGGTAATACAATATAACTTACACGTATTGCAGGTGCTATAGATTTTGAAAAGGTTCCCACATAAATTACTTTTTCATGATTATCATATCCTTGTAATGCCGGGATAGGCTTCCCCTTATAACGGAATTCACTGTCATAATCATCCTCTATAATATACCTGTCTGCTTTCTTTTCTGCCCATCGAAGGAGCTCTAGTCTACGTTTTACCGGCATAACAATTCCAAGTGGATATTGATGGGATGGCATAACAAATGCGATATTAGCATTCGACTGTTCTAGTTTTGAGACATCCATCCCCTGCTCATCTATATCTACCGTGCATGTCTCATATGATAAATTATAAAACAACTGATAGTCTCGTTTATAAGTCGGATTCTCAAACGCAATTTTGTGGTGATTTCCCATTATTGTTGTAAGAACCATATATAGATAATCGTTTCCTGCACCTACTATAATCTGATCAGGCGAGCAATTAACTCCTCTCGCCTGATGTAGATAATTACAGATCGCATTTCTCAATCCCGATTCCCCCTGCGGGTTTCCCAGCCGAAACATTTCCGCTTTATCGTCTGCCAAACATTCCTTTGATAATTTTCTCCATGCATTATAAGGGAATCCTCTCAAATCTACTCCATTAGGAGTAAAATCATACAAATACTGTCGCTTTTGTGACTGTTCTTTCTCCTGATATTCTCTCGAACTATTCTTAATCTGATATAATCCTTTAATATCTGTTACATAATATCCCTTATAAGGTACTGCCTTCACATATCCTTCTGAAAGTAATTGTTCATATGCCAGTTCCACTGTGCTTCTACTTACTTCTAAATATTTACACAACGCCCTTGTTGAAGGCAGTTTCTCGCTACTCTTCATACGTCCGTTCTGAATATCCTCTTTGATATACGAATAAATCTGTTCATATAATGGCTTGCCTGATTTTGGCTGTAAGCTAATTGTTAATTCATTCATAGACCTTATTTCTTTGGAAGTTTAAACGAACTCTTCAATGAAACAATGCGGTTAAACACCAGATTCTCTGTTGTTGAATCCTTCGCATCAATACAAAAGTAACCTGTTCGTACAAACTGGAAGCTATCATATGCTTTCGCATCCTGAAAGCTTGGTTCTACATAACATTCTTTCAAAATTGTCAATGAATTTGGATTCAAGTTCAAAGAACCATCTTCTTTGTTGTATACACCTTTCTCTTCATCAACAAGATTCTCATACAATCTCACTTCTGCTTTTTGAGCTGTTGGTGCTGCTACCCAGTGAATTGTTCCTTTTACTTTTCTTCCTGTAAAGCCGCTTCCACTCTTTGTTTCCGGATCATACGTACAATGTACAACTGTAACATTACCATCTTCATCCTTCTCATATCCAACACATTTAACAAAATATGCTGACATCAGGCGGACTTCATTATCTGGGAAGAGTCGGAAATATTTCTTCGGTGGTTCTTCCATAAAGTCATCTCGTTCAATGTAAAGTTCACGACAGAATGGTACTTTTCTTGTTCCGAGCTCCTCATTTTCAAGATTGTTAGGTACGTCCAGATATTCAATCTGTCCTTCTGGATAATTATCGATAACCAGTTTGATAGGATCTAATACTGCCATCATTCGAGATTTTTTCAACTTCAAATCTTCACGGATACAATACTCTAACATTGCATAATCAACCGAACTCTGTGCCTTTGAAATTCCGCACATTTCAATAAACATCTTAATTGATTCCGGTGTGAATCCTCTTCTTCTAAGTGCTGCAATGGACACAAGACGTGGATCATCCCAACCATCTACAATCTTGTCTTCTACCAGTTTCTTAATATAACGCTTACCAGTCACTACATTTGTCAGATATAATTTTGCAAACTCAATCTGTCTTGGCGGCATAGTAAATTCACATTCTCTTACTACCCAATCATACAATGGTCTGTGATCTTCAAACTCCAATGTACAAATAGAATGTGTGATTCCTTCGATTGCATCCTCAATTGGATGTGCAAAATCGTACATCGGATAAATACACCACTTATCTCCTGTATTGTGATGCGTCATATGTGCAACACGATAAATAACAGGGTCTCTCATGTTAATATTTGGTGATGCCATGTCGATCTTAGCACGAAGTACTTTTGTTCCATCCTCATACTTACCATCTCGCATCTCTTCAAACAACTGAAGATTCTCTTCTACACTTCTGTTGCGGTATGGACTTTCTTTTCCAGCTTCAGTTAAAGTTCCTCTATACTGACGAATCTCTTCCGCTGTCAAATCACACACATATGCTTTTCCCTTTTTTATCAATTTCACTGCACAATCATACATCTGATCAAAATAGTCTGATGCAAAATATAAATGTTGCTTCCAGTCAGCTCCCAGCCATTTGATATCTTCTTTGATTGAATCTACGAATTCCATCTTCTCTTTTGTCGGATTCGTATCGTCAAAACGCATGTGAAATTCCCCATCATATTCCTGCGCCAATCCATAGTTCAGCAAAATAGATTTTGCATGTCCAATATGCAAATATCCATTCGGCTCCGGTGGGAATCGTGTACACACATGATCATATACACCTTCCGCCAGGTCTTTATCTATTTCCTGTTCTATAAAGTTTTTTGAAACAGTTTCGTTCTCCATAGTTGCCTCCTACTATCGTAAAATCTGCAATTGATTTTACCATAAATCAGATATGACAGCAAGATGATTTTCAGAAAAACCCGTCTATAACCGACACTAATTGAAGGAATTCTAAACAAAGTTCTGTTTTATTTTCACGTTCACCTATTAATAAATCAAAAGCAGGAATTCCCCATACGCTATGATTGGCTTCTCGCCAATCCCGGATCAAGATGTCTTTTAAACGCAAAAATAACGTTTCCCATTCATTTGCATCCATCGGGGCGTATAAATAGATTTCAATATTGTTCTTCATGTAATCCAGAAAACAATAAAATTGCGGAATTCCGACACTCGGTATTTCCCTTACAAATTTCATCAAAGAATTTAATGCATCACGAAGAGGAATAAGTTGGTTTCGTTCGAAATGTTCCATATGCTCACCATATCTTTCTGGCTTACAAAAGCCTTTTATTTTTAGGACAATCGCTTAGTATTTTACTTACTTACAAATTATATTTTGCAACAAAATGTTTCATGTTTTTATAGACTTTTTTCACAGCACACGATAAAATATATTCATTGCTTTACTTTTACCAAAGGAGGATTTATTAAAATGAAATTTGTAATACAAAGAGTTACCGAATCTTCTGTTTCTGTTGATGGCAAGGTCATTGGACAGATTGGAAAGGGCTTTATGGTTTTAATTGGTGTAGCCGAATCAGACACCGAAGAAATTGCCGACAAACTGATCCACAAGCTGATTGGACTTCGTATTTTTGAAGATGAAAACGGAAAGACAAACCTATCCTTAGCAGATGTCAACGGAGAACTTCTTTTAATTTCACAATTTACCCTTTATGCAAATTGTAAAAAAGGCAATCGCCCGAGTTTTGTAGATGCAGGCAATCCAGACAAAGCAAACGCACTCTACGAATATATTATCTCCAAGTGCAAGGAACAAGTTGACATCGTAGAAACTGGAAGTTTTGGTGCAGACATGAAGATTTCTCTCATAAATGATGGCCCGTTTACAATCATTTTAGATTCCGAAAAATTATAATAGCATGAAAAGCCCCGGAAACACCGCATATATCAGTGTTTCCGGGGCTAAGTTCAAAGCTGCCTAGGGGACTTGAACCCCCGACCTCCGCCTTACCAAGGCGACGCGCTACCGACTGCGCCAAGGCAGCATATATCGTTGTCGCTTATATGACAACGATATTAATATACACTATTTTCACAATCTCTGTCAATTCTTTTCTAGTGTTCTGTAAAATTCTTTAGATTTTTCATCAAAAATTCTTCCGTTTTTAGTTAGTTTCTTCTATCTGCTTCATATTTTCAAAACAATACTCGATGATGCTCTTTCTTGTTATAATTCCTATGAATTTATTCTGGTCATCTACAACCGGAACAAAATTTTGATTCATTGCTTTCTTTATCAAATCTTCCATATCAGAATCTGCACGCACTACATCATAATCTGCCCTGCGTGGAAAATCCTTAATAAAGATTGTTTCTGATTTTTTTACATTCAAATCAGTATAGTTCTTAATTCCCCAAAGAAGATCCCCTTCTGTCATTGTACCAACATATTCGCCTTCTTTATTCAGCATTGGAATACTTGCATATTTGTGAAATTCCATCGTTTCCAATACCTGCCGAAGCGTACAGTAGTCATAAATATATGCTACGTCATTCTTCGGCTTCAAAAAGAACAAAATATTCATTTCTCAATATCCCACCTTAATTGTATTAAATTCGTGTTTCAACGAAAATCTCATATAAAGCACGAATCGCATTTTTAAAATCATCATGTCTTACACCGACGATGATGTTAAGCTCGCTTGAGCCCTGATCAATCATCTTTACATTGATATGTGCATGTGCTAATGCAGAAAAAATACGTCCTGCTGTTCCGCGTGTTGCACGCATACCACGTCCAACAATTGCAATCAATGCCAAATCTGATTCTAACTCAATGTGATCTGGTTTAACTGCCTTATGAATCTCTGAGAGCACTTTCTGTTCTTTCTCTTCAAATTCATCTTTGTGTACAAAAATTGTCATTGTATCGATTCCTGATGGCATATGCTCGATAGAAATATCATTATCTTCAAACACTTGCAACACCTTACGACAAAATCCAATTTCTGAGTTCATCATTGCTTTTTCAATTGTCACAGAAGCAAAACCATCTGTACCAGCAATTCCTGTAATTGTATATTTAGGCTGTCTGCATGTTCCCTCTACAATCAGTGTACCTTTATCTTCCGGTGCGTTTGTATTACGAATATTGATAGGGATTCCAGCTTTTCTTACTGGGAAAATAGCATCTTCATGTAATACACTTGCTCCCATATATGACAACTCTCTAAGTTCTTTGTATGTAATTGTATCAATTGGCTTTGGATTTTTTACAATTCTTGGGTCTGCGATCAAGCATCCTGATACATCCGTCCAGTTCTCATACAAATCTGCCGAAACAGCCAGTGCAACAAGTGAACCTGTAATATCAGAACCGCCTCTTGAAAATGTAACAATTCTTCCAGCTTCAGTTGCTCCGTAAAATCCAGGGATTACAGCCCCTTTTGATTCTTTCAGTCTTTCTGCAAGCAATTCATTTGTAGTGTCGTCATCAAAGGTTCCATCTTCGTTAAACCGAATTACTTCTGCTGCATCAACAAATTCAAATCCGAGATATGCTGCCATAATCTTACCATTTAAAAATTCGCCTCTTGATGCTGCATACTCTCTGCCGATTTTCTTCCCAAAATCTTCACGGATCGTTTCAAACTCTTTATCTAAAGATAATGTCAGATCCAGTCCTTCTATGATTTCCTGATATCGTGCACGAATATCGTCTAATTGATTTACAAATTTTTTCTCTCGGATTGCCGCTCCATAACAGCTATATAACATGTCTGTTACTTTTATATCATTTGAAAATCTTTTTCCTGGTGCAGACGGAACCACAAATTTTCTTGATTCATCTGCACGAATAATCTTTCCGACTTTCTTAAACTGTTCTGCGCTTGCCAGTGAACTTCCACCAAATTTTACTACTTTTTTCATTTTCAATCCTCCAACGTACTGTTGTATACATACTTACAACACTTTATCATCCTGTCCTGTTCGGAAGCATTGGTTTACTTCTTCATGAATGCAAGGTGCATCCGCAATTCAACATTATAACTGCTAAATTCAAAGTTGTAAATCCACTTTTTAATGAAAAATAATATCTGCGAACTCTGCATTTGCGGCTTTTTTCAAATTTTCGGGTGCAAGTTTTAACTGCATTCCGATTTTCCCACCACTTACATAGATTTCTTCCAGACTCCTTGCTGAACTGTCTATCACTGTCGGAAACTGCTTTTTCATGCCAATTGCAGTACATCCGCCGCGAACATATCCTGTCACTTTAGTAATGTCTTTTACATGCAGCATTTCAACTGATTTTTCATGTACCGCCTTTGCTGCCTCTTTGAGATTTAATTCTTTTTCTATTGGAATCACAAAAACATAATGCTCCCCGCTCTTACCAGTTGTAACCAATGTCTTGTATACCTGTTCATGTGGCAGTCCGATTTGTTCTGCTGTCTGCACGCCACTGACAAATTCATCGCATTCATAAGTTTCATATTCATATGGGATTTTTAATCGGTCTAACAAACGCATTGCGTTTGTTTTTAATTCTTTCTTACTCATCTTTTTCTCCAACATTCATATAATGGTTTTCGCACTTTTTTTCTTGTTATTTCCATAAGCTGTAATTCTGTTACATCTACCACTGTCGTCTGAACAGGATCCTTGCCACACAGAATACGCATTTCTTTAATCAACTGCTGCATCAATTCATCGTCATCCATATTTATAAAATCAACTAGTATAATTCCTGAAATATTTCGAAGTCGAAGCTGTTTTGCAATCTCTTGCGCTGCCTCCAGATTTAATTTCAAATAAGTTTCCGGCGTCTTTTTCTTCGAAACACATTTTCCTGAATTCACATCAATCACTGTCAGTGCCTCTGTTGGCTGTATCACAAGATATCCGCCATGCTTAAGCCAAACACGTTCATTCATCGCCCTGTCTCTGATTGTATGCAAATTATATAAACTTGAAAGCGACAACTTATCGTTTTCATAAAAATGTAATATTTCTAACAATTCCGGCTGTTCTTTTTCAAAATATGACTGCACTTCTTCATACAAATCTTTGCATTCCACCTGAATTTCTGACAAACCATTCGTATACACATTTTTAAGTCCTGACAAATACGGCTGCATAGCCATCTCTAAGCAAGAATAACAGGTTCTATGTACTGCATGCTCTTTAATTGATTCATATCGTTTCTTCAACTGCTCAATCTCATCTAGAACAATATCAAATGGAACATCTTTTGCATTCGTCCGCACAATAATCCCATATTCTTCATTTGCAAGATCTCCAAGCTTTCGCCTGTACTCTTCACGTTCTGCTTTTGCCAGCTTTGCAGATACTCCGATTCTTGTGTTGCCCGATGTCAAAACTGCGTATCTGCCTGTAAAATTCAGATTACTGCTTACTGTAGGTGCCTTTGTTTTTACTGCCTCCCGGCTTATCTGAACCACAAGCTCATCTCCGATGCACAAAGGTTTCTTTCCGATTTTATTTGTAAATAATGCATTCTCAGCCTGACTCATATCGTAATAGCAGTTTACGCCTCCAATATCAATGAAAGCCGCTCCGATATTGGCTACAATATTCTGCACCTTACCAATATAAATATTTCCCAGCACAGGAGTTTGTTGCTCTGCCTGCTCCATATCATTGCAATGAATTTCAATTATTTCATCATTCTCTTGAAAATATGTCCAAACAATTCCATCTTCTCTTGTCATGAGAATTTTTCGTTCCATCTTCTTCACTACTTTCCTACAATTTCTTCTCCAAGGTTCTCTAAGGAAACCAGATTCCGCGGTTGTCCCTCTTCTGCTGTATTTGCATACATTTCCATTCGATGATATGCACACATTACATCGGAATCTTTGATTTCTGCAAAATTCAAAAATGCAGACATAACCAAATCAGGTTTCAGGTTTTCTACACTTCCTGCCGCAAGTTGAAGTGCAACCACACGGGTATCTGTCAGACTCTCGAAACAATCCGAACAATTGTTTTGCATTTTCATCTGATAGATCATCGGTCGAATATCTACGACTTTTTCGCTTCTCTTCGTTTGTTTTAAAACTTCAATCTGATCCTGCGCTATAAAATTTTGAACCAGTTCTTCTAAATTATCCGGAAACAATCCTTTTCTAAGTCCTACCAGATAATCTGCTGCTGCAACGATTGCCATACCGGTGGCTTTCTTTTCTTCTGCAATCTGACGAAAACTAAGCACTTCAATTCCTTCTACACCAACTTCATTCATCTGACGTACAGCCTTTTCACTTTCAATTGGCTCTGTAAGTTCAATGTCAAAATACTCTCCCTCACTAGTCAATCCGATTCCAAGTGGGCTTGCAAATGACATGATCATATGTGGACTATAACCTCCCGTAAATGCAATTGGAATTTGTGCACGGCGCATAACTTTCTGAAAATAGCGCATAACATCCAGATGTCCGATAAAACGAAGTGCACCATATTTTTTAAATTTAATTCTTGCCTTCATAACAGACACCTCCTCCAAACTGTGCTGCCCCGCAGCCTGAACACTGCTGACGGCAGTTCGGTGTTACCTCTCCATTCATGGCACGATTCCATTCTCTTTCTAAGAACTTTCTCGTCACACCTATATCAATGAAATCCCAAGGGAATAATTCGCCCATCTCACGTTTACGCAAATTATAAAATGCCGGATCGATTCCAGTATTCTCAAAAGCCTGCATCCATAACTCATTGTTAAAGCTTTCTGACCAAGAATCATACAAACAGCCTAAACGATACGCTTCCTCTAATACTTTTGCTGTTTTTCTATCACCTCTTGCAAATACGCCTTCCAACACAGTCAAATCTGCTTCATGCCAGTTGTATTTCAAACTCTTACGGTTCAACTGTTCCTGAAATTCATGTCGTACTATATGTGCACGTTCAATATATTCCTCTGCTGTACACATTTGTGCCCACTGGAATGGCGTAAACGGCTTTGGTACAAAGAATGAAGAACTTGCAGTAATCTGGCATTTACCATGACGTTCTTCTTTCGGAATCTCATAATAACGTCTTGCTACCCGCTCTGACAAATGTGCGATTTCTTTCATATCTTCTTCCGTCTCTCCAGGAAGACCAAGCATAAAATAAAGCTTTACTTTTGTCCAGCCGCCTTCAAATGCCTCTCCTGCACCATTGATAATATCATCTTCTGTCAGTCCTTTATTGATAACATTTCTCATGCGTTGAGAACCAGCCTCCGGTGCAAATGTCAGACTGCTCTTTCGGATATCCTGAACCTTGCTCATAACATCTAATGAAAATGCATCAATTCGAAGTGACGGAAGTGAGATATTAATTCCTTTTCCCGGAAATTCCTCAATCAAGAAATTAACCAGTTCTTCTAGCTGTGAATAATCACTGGAGCTCAACGAACTCAGTGAAATTTCTTCATGTCCGGTGCTATCTAACATTGTTCTTGCATATTCTTTTAATGTCTCTACATTACGTTCGCGAACCGGTCTGTAAATCATACCTGCCTGGCAGAAACGACACCCTCTGATACATCCACGCTGGATTTCAAGAACCACTCTGTCCTGTGTAGCTTTTATATATGGAACAACAGGCTTCATTGGATATGTTGTATCTGTCACATCCATAACAACCTGTTTTCTCACTTTTGCAGGTGCATGTTCATTTATTCTATGAAATGCTTTTAAGGTCCCATCCTCGTTATATTCCGGCGCATAGAACTGTGGCACATAAATTCCTTCAATCCCGGCTGCCATTTCCAAAAATTCTTTTCTGCTCTTTCCTTCTGACTTGCATTTTTTATATGTATCTAACAGTTCATCATATACTGTTTCTCCCTCACCTATATAAAATAAATCAAAGAAATCTGCAAGTGGTTCCGGATTGTAAGCACACGGACCGCCTCCAATCACAATAGGATCTTCCTCTGTTCGTTCTGTACTATGAAGCGGAATCTGACTCAATTCTAATACCTGCAAAATATTTGTATAACACATTTCAAACTGAATTGTAATTCCAAGAAAATCAAAATTTTTAACAGGTTCCTGAGATTCCAGTGCGAATAACGGAATCTGTTCTTCTCTCATAATCTTATCAAGATCTGTCCATGGCGAATACACACGTTCACACCAGACATCTTCTCTACGATTAAACATATCATACAAAATCTGTATGCCCAGATGTGACATTCCGATTTCGTATACATCCGGAAAACACATGGCAAAGCGCACATCTATATTCTCTTTATCTTTCATAACCGAGTTCACTTCCCCTCCGATATAACGGGCAGGCTTCTCGATTTTCATTAATATCTCATCATCTAATGCTAGTTTTCTCATGAATTCCTCCTTTTATTTTTTGTAAAAGTCACTTGTTTAATCATAGCTTTTAGTTGAGAAATTTGCAACCTCTATTTCCAATTTACTATGATTGAGCAAATTGTTATTTTACTGTCCAATAAAAGAATTGTGTAAAAACGTTTTTCCAATCTGATTAACAATCTGAGTGCTATTTACACTTATAATCTTTACATCCTCTTGTTTCATCCATACAAATCCGGCAAAACATATAATTGCAATGACGCATCTCAGCTGAAAAGTACTTTTTTCTGTTCGTTCTTCTTTTGCATAAAGTGATTGATAGCTATTTCTATATCTCGGATGTATTGCCGGAATATCCCATCCCTGATATTGCTTTACTCCTCTCACCTGGTGTAATAATTGTTTTCTGCGTTCTTCCGTTTCACCGGGCATAAATAACACCTCCAAAAAAGACATAGCATACAGTATTCCCTACTGCATACTATGTCTTTTTTTTGCTCACTAGAACTATCTGTCCAAATCGTTTTTCTATCTTTCAGAAAGTTCTTTTGTAATATCTTCCCATGTGATCCCGCGTTCAACCATCAGCACCATCATATGATATAAGAAATCAGAAATTTCATACTTGACTTCTTCCTGATTTGGATTCTTTGCAGCGATTACAATCTCTGTTGCCTCTTCTCCAACTTTCTTTAAAATCTTATCCAGCCCTTTATCAAAAAGATAATTCGTATAAGAACCTTCTTTTGGATTTTTCTTTCTGTCCACAATCGTATTATATACTGCCTCAAAAATCTGAAGTGGATTCTTTTGCTCGACATCATTTCCTACGATCGGCTTAAAGAAACAAGTTCTGTTTCCAGTATGACACGCTGCTCCAATCTGATGTACTCTTGCTAAAAGAGTATCGTTATCACAATCTGCTTTTAAAGATTTTACATACTGGTAATGTCCTGAAGTTTCTCCTTTTACCCACTGTGCTTTCCTGCTCCGGCTAAAATATGTCATTTTGCCGGTCATCATCGTATGCTCAAATGCTTCCTTATCCATGTATGCAAGCATCAGCACTTCATTTGTCTGATGATCCTGAACAATAACTGGGATTAAACCATCTGAATTTAATTTTAATTCTGAAAAATCCATCATACTTTCAAAGGAAGTCATCTGTATTCCTTCTTCTAAACAGACATTTTTAAACTGATTAAAATCCATATCCTGCTGACTGATGAATTTACCAGACACTCCCTTTACACCCTGCGACTTTAATATTTTCACAATTTCCGACTGTTCCATTGTGTCTGTCACAACAACACATGGTATATCTGTAATATTCTCTACAGATGCAAGATCCAAACGATGCATAAATACCAATTCTGAAGCCGATTCATCAATCAGATGCTGGTGCTTAAATAGCTGATCAAAATCATTCATAGATACAGCAATGCGATGTTTGCCAAACCTTTGTGACACTTCTTTTAATAATTCTACCGATATTGGTTTTGACATATTTAACATTGCACGTTTTGCACCCGCATACAGAATTTTTTTCACATCTTCCTGTCGGGAAATATTCCCGCCAACCACCATCGGAATTCCAATGACGCGATTTATCTTTTTCATCAGATCGATCGTCATATCGTGCTCTTCATCTAAATTGGACAGATCAAATATAAGCAGCTCATCCGCACCATGCTCGCTATACTGCCTTGCCAATTCTACTACGTCTTCTGCGATCACTGTTTTGTCATCAAACCAGCGAACTGCTTTACCCCCATCGATCAAAATACATGGGGTCAGTCTCTTATAACTCATGTTATGTTACCACTCCTTTATAAGTGTTACTGTTATTGGATCTCTCCAAGCAGTAACTTATAAGCTGCCTTTTGTAGACCAGACGTCTTTCATGCGAGGCTCTTCCATAGTTGCTGCATCCAACGCTTTTCCGAATGCTTTGAATAAAGCCTCTGCCATATGATGACTGTTTCCACCATCCATAATTTTCAAATGCAGATTCATAGCTGCACTGTAACTTACGGCATAAAAGAATTCTTTGATCATCTCAGTATCTAATCCACCAATATGCTCTGTCGGAAATTCCGCCTGGAAATTCAGATATGGACGCCCTGAAAGGTCAATTGCGCAAAGTGCAAGTGTCTCATCCATTGGAAGCAGGAATGAACCATAACGTTTAATGCCTGCTTTATCTCCCAAAGCTTCTGCGATTGCCTGTCCTAACACAATACCTGTATCTTCTACAGTATGATGGCAATCCAACTCGAGATCACCAATTACCTTTACATCCAAATCAAACAGGCCATGTCTTGCGAATCCATTTAACATATGATCAAAAAACGGAATACCTGTATCAATTTGATTCTTTCCCTGTCCATCTAAATTAATTGTAATTGCAATATCTGTTTCTTTTGTTTTTCTTATACAATTTCCGATTCTTTTTTCCACTGAGATAATCTCCTTATCTACTAATTTCTATTAACAATAATAATATCAGCTCTTTTATTCAAATCTTACTTTAATAGAATTTGCATGTGCTGTCAGTTGCTCTGCTTCTGCAAATTTTTCAATATCTTCATGAATCTCACTTAACGCATTTCTTGAATAAGAAATGATGCTGGATTTCTTTAAAAAATCATCCACTGACAATGGAGAGAAGAATTTTGCAGTTCCATTTGTTGGCAAGATGTGATTTGGCCCTGCGAAATAATCTCCCAAAGGTTCACTGCTGTATTCTCCGATAAAAATAGCCCCGGCATTGCGAATCTTTGTCATAGCATCAAATGGATTTGCTGTCATAATCTCTAAATGTTCTGAAGCAATCTCATTTGCAGCATCAATTGCATCTTCCATTGTATCTGCAACTAAAATATGCCCATAATTATCCAGTGATTTCTGAATAATCTCACCTCTGGATAACTCCTGGATAAATTTGTCCGTCTCTGCTGATACTTTTTCTGCAAGTTCACTACTTGTTGTCACAAGAATTGCAGAAGCCAGTTCGTCATGTTCTGCCTGAGAGAGCAGATCTGCTGCGACATAACGTGGATTTGCAGTCTCATCCGCCAAAACAAGAATCTCGCTTGGTCCGGCAATAGAATCAATACTTACATGTCCATATACCGCCTTCTTTGCAAGTGCGACGTAAATATTACCTGGTCCGACAATCTTATCTACCTTTGGTATACTCTCTGTTCCATACGCAAGTGCTGCAATTGCCTGTGCTCCACCAACCTTATAAACTGCTGTTGCTCCTGCCTCTTTTGCAGCAACCAGTGTTGTAGGATTTACCTTTCCGTCTTTTCCGGGAGGTGTCACCATAATGATTTCTTCAACTCCGGCAACTTTTGCAGGCATAATATTCATCAAAACAGAAGATGGATAAACTGCCTTTCCACCCGGAACATAAACTCCGACACGTTGAAGAGCCGTAACTTTCTGTCCAAGTATTGTTCCATCCGGTTTGCTGTCAAACCAACTATACTGCATTTGTTTTGCATGGTAAGATTCAATATTTTTTAATGCCCTTCTTATGATTCTAAGTAACTCTTCATCTACACATTCATAAGCTTCCTTTATCTCTTCTTCAGTCACTTGAATATTCTGTGCGTTAATCACTGCTTTATCAAATTTCTCAGTATATTCAAATAAGGCAGCATCTCTTTTTTCTTTGACTGTATCCAGGATTTCCTGCACACTTGCTTCATAAGAACCATAACTGTTCGGACTACGTTTCAAAAGATCTTCCAGAAGATTTTTCTTTGTATTTTCGTCTAATTTCTCAATTCGCATTTTTCTCCTCCTGTAAGAGATTACGTAAATTTGTAATCAATTCATTAATTCTTTCGTTCTCCATACGCATGCTTACCGGATTAACGATCATTCTTGCAGAAAGTGGGCACACTTCCTCTAACACGACCAAGCCATTCTCTTTCAACGTAGTTCCGGTTTCAACAATATCTACAATTACTTCAGAAAGTCCAACAATTGGTGCCAGTTCAATAGAGCCATTCATTTTTACAATTTCAACTGTCTGATGTTTTTTATTATAAAAATAATCCTTTGCAATATTAGGATACTTTGTGGCAACACGGATCAGCTCATGATGCTGCAACAATTCTCGTGCGCTTTCGTAACCACATACGCACATCTTGCATTTTCCAAAACCAAGATCCAGCACTTCATGTACTTTACGCCCTTCTTCCACGATCGTATCTTTTCCGACCACTCCGATATCGGCCGCTCCGTATTCTACATAAGTCGGAACATCCGGTCCCTTCGCAAGGAAGAACTTAAGTTTCAACTCTTCATTGACAAAAATCAATTTTCTGGAATCCTTATCTTTCATTTCTTCACAAGTGATTCCAAGACTTTCTAACATCTCTAATGTTTTCTTTGCAAGTCGTCCTTTTGTCAGAGCAAATGTTAAATATCTCATCTGTGTTCCCTCTATTTCTTAATTTGATTCTGTTTTTGTCCTCTTTGCTACATCAATTACTCGTTCTTTCCCGCTCCGCAGGTTCACCATTGTAATCGTTCTGTTTTCATTCAGATACATTAAACTAACTGCATGCATCTGTCTTCCATACTCCACATAAACTTCTTTTGATTCCAGTTCTTCTCTTTTTATTAATTCCATACATTTTCCTCTGAGACGGAATTCTTTTGCAAGAGAAACGGCCCATTTTAATGTGGTGTCTGTATATACAATAAGATTTGTCTTTTCTGTTTCAACCGCAATTTTCTGACGACTAAGTGCACTCATCAGCTCATCAATAATAATTGCAAATCCAATCGATGGTGTCTGCTTTCCAAACTTTTCAATCAAATGATCATAACGTCCACCACTTACAACTGCATCTCCGGTTCCATATGTATATGCCTTAAATACAACTCCGGTGTAATACCCATAATTACCACACATACTCATATCAAATGTAATATGATCTTCCACTCCATAAAAAGCAAGGATCTTGTAAATTTTAAGCATACGTGCAACTGCTTTTTTTGCTTTATTGTCTGTAGCTACAGCAGATGCTTTTTTCAATACTTCTACTCCACCCATTAATTCAGGCAATACTTGAAATTCATCACGGAGTTTTTTACTCACATGATTTTCTGCAAGTACTTCCTCTACTCCAAAGAAATTACGATTCAAGATCAATGAATATAATTCTTCTTTAATTTCTTCCGACAATTTTGTCTCATCCATCAGGCTTTTCAAAAAATCAACATGTCCGATACTCACTTGAAACTCAGAAAGCCCTATCTGTTTCATTCCATCTACAACCATCGCAATCATCTCTGCATCTGCTTCGATAGAATCATCTCCGATCAGCTCTGCTCCAAGCTGTGTATTTTCTTTCAGCCTTCCCTGATAACTTGTACGATTGATAAATGTATTACCTACATAACAGAGACGCAAAGGCACACGGTCTGTTTCAAATAATGTTGCAACCGCCCTTGCAATAGATGGTGTCATATCCGGACGAAGCGCAAGTGTATTACCCTCGCGATCAAAAAATTTATATAATTCTCTGGAATCAATTGTACCGATTTCTTTTCGGAATACATCGAAATATTCAAATGTAGGTGTCTGAATATCCTGATATCCGTATAAATGCAAAAGCTGATGTAGTTTATCTTGAACTGCCAGTTTTTTCTTGCATTCTGAATTGTAGATGTCTCTGACACCTTCCGGTGTATGTAATTTCTGTTCCATAATTCTTTGCCCCTTCACTTTATCGTGCTAAAACACTAAAATCTTACGTTATTATACGAATTTTCTTTCTGAATGTCAATCCCTTGTATCTAAATCCTTTTGAACATAATTTAAATACGGAATAAACGCCCTGTTTTTCTGTTGAATAATATATTGGGAATCCAGCTCATCAAACCGGAAGCTCTTTCGTCCCCCATGCATTGCACGCTCCCAAAACTTTTTTATTTCTTCAAATCTCATATAATACAGCACATCTTTCGCCGTATAATATATGATTAGAAATGAAATTCCTCCCTGCTTTTCATATTTTTCCATAAAGGAAATCTGATGTTCGTGTACATTCTGCAGCGGAAATGTATCCGCACTACATTCTTTTGCATCAAAACAGACAGGAATCCCCTGCACTGCACCGATATAATCTACTGTACTGATTTTATCAAAATATGCCAGTGTGATATGCCGATGTTCTTTATCTATCTGTACCGGAGTAATTGGTGTTGGAATCTTCTGGATCAATGCAAGTCCCAATTCTTCATACTGCTCATTGGTCCGGTTTATCAAATCCTCCAGCGTAGATCCTCTAAGTCCTCTGGAATTCCATGTTCCCATTATAACACACCCTTATCCTTACAGATTTTAATAAATTGATCCGGAAGCTTTGCGACAAATTTTTTATCATTTAAATATGCCAGACTTCCATCCGACGACGGCATTTCCAATCGGTATGCATGTAAAAGCTGAGATTTTAGTCCATATGCTTGTCGATACATCTCATTAATCTGCTTATCTCCATACTTGTAATCTCCAATAATAGGATGCCCTATGGATGCAAGATGTGCTCGAATCTGATGTGTCTTTCCGGTAATAAGATGCACTTCCAGCAAACTCACTTCGTCATTACTCTGAATGACACAATATTCTGTTTCTATTAAAATACCTTCTCCGGTCTCTTTCTTTGTTATACTTACCTTGTTTGTTTTCTGGTCTTTTACCAAATATCCTTTGATATAATCTTCGTTTTTTATTACTCTGCCTTTTACAAGACACCGATAATATTTTGCAATTGTACGCTCTTTAAAGAAACGATTCATCTCCTGAAGTGCCGGTAATGTTTTTCCTGCCACCAGAATTCCGCTTGTATTCCGATCCAGACGATTGCAGATGGATGGATGAAAGGTTCTAAACTGCTCTTTGGAAAGCTGGTCTGTTTCCATTAAATAATTTATCAATATCTCAACTGCAGATACATCTGAATCTTTCGCTTTCTGCGATAATACACCTACTGGTTTATTCATAAGCAATACCTGTTCATCTTCATATATAATCGGAAGCATATTTATTTTTTCTTTCTTTGGCGTTACATAAGTTCCTGCTGAAAACTTCTCTATTGTCTCATCTGAAAAAAATAATTTTATACTGTCACCTTGTTTCAGTTTCTCATTTCCTGTACATTTTTTTCCGTTCAAAACAATATTCTTTTTTCTCATCATTTTGTATAGAAAACTTTTTGGAGCCTGATTTAAAAATTTAGCCAATAGTTTATCCAACCGTTGCCCCGCTTCATTCTCTGTCACATGTAATTCTTGCATAATGTATCCTTTTCTTTATCTACTTTTATAGAGAAATATTTAAAATAATATTTTTTATGCCCTCTTCATACTCTTTCATATCATCTTTCTCAACCGCCTGAATATTATTAAGGCCTTCTGCTCTTGCCAGGAATGCAGAATACTGGTCGAACAATTTTACTGTTAATCCTTCATATTGATTTTGATTCAAAATGGTTTTGATATGCTTCGCCGCATAATTCAAATCTACTTTTGAATCGGAAACATATCCAAATATTTTATTTCCTGAAATAACAACACACTCGATTGGCATAATTTTTTCTGTACTTGTCACAACAAGATCAAATGCTAAAGTAAGAAGAGATGCTTTCTGAGTAATCTCTTTTGCCTTATCCATAGAAATAGAATGATATGGCCATCTTGTAATCACTCCGACCAACACTTTACAAGCCGGCAGACATCCTACAATCCCAACCACTGTAAGTAAATTCTTCTTCGTATGGGTCTGGCTGTATCCCAATAATATGATTGCTGCAACGATTGAAAAATAAATCACTGCACGAAGAATCTCCATTCTTTTTTTGTAATCCAGATATCCCGGAGAACCTTTTTTTCTTTTCTTCATTTGTAATATTATCTCCTTACTTCTTTCTCGTCATTCCTTTTAATATCACAGAATGTGGAATTACTTTTGCCCCTGCCCTGGCGCATTTCATTGCTATTCCATAAACAGAAACTTCTTTTTTCTTTCTTGAATCCTGCAGTGCTTTTTTGACTACATTTGTGGCTTTTACAAGAGTTAGTTTTTTCAATACATTTTCCAGTTCGCCTGATACTTCAAAAAACTCTGTGTCTACAGGTCCGGGACATACTGCCGTTACGTAAATATTGCGTGATCTCAGTTCTCGGTTTAATCCTCTCGAAAAACTCAAAACATAGGATTTTGTAGCAGCATACACAACAAACGCTGGTTGTGGGCAAAATGCTGCCGCAGAAGCCATATTAATAATCCTGCTTCCTTCTTTCATATATTCCAGACACAAAAATGTCATTCTTGATAACGCAATACAATTCAGGTCGATCATCTTTAATTGCACTTTTTGATCTTCCTTTAAAATATCTTCTATTAGTCCACTTTTCCCGAATCCGGCCGCGTTTACCAGCATACGTATATCTGGTTTTTCTTCCTCTAACGCTGTCCTTAATTCATGATAAACCGGAGGATGAAGCAAATCCCCACAAAATATTCTCACTGGCACCAGCAATGTTTTTTCTAATTCTTCCAGCCGTTCTTTTCGTCTGGCAATTATCCAAATTTCATCTAGATTTTTATAGAAATGTGTAATTTGTTTTGCAAATTCTCTTCCCATTCCAGAAGAAGCTCCTGTAACGATTGCTATTTTCATATTCAACCTCCTATCGTCTCTTCTCTGTTTTGTTTCGCTTTCCAGATCGTACTCTGTTGTTTTTGGAATCCACTCTATTTTTTGAATTTGTACGAGTCCCTGCTTTTTGCTTTTTTGTGTTTGTGCCTTTACGTTTTGGCTCTGCATCCTGCTTTTCTTTTGCAAATTGTCTAGGTCGTATCAGACACTGTTCTTCAAATCCTATCAGATCTGTTCTTCCTGACTTAACCAACGCCTCTTTTACAAGATTGTAATTTGCTGGATTGCGATATTGTATTAGTGCTCTTTGCATTGCTTTTTCATGTGGATTCTTCGGTACATAAACTGCTTCCATTGTCCTTGGATCCAATCCTGTATAATACATACATGTCGATATTGTTGATGGAGTTGGATAAAAATCCTGCACCTGTTCCGGCATATAACCTAAATCTCTGCAATACTCCGCAAGTTCCACCGCCTCTTTCAATGTCGAACCCGGGTGAGAAGACATCAAATATGGTACGAGATATTGTTTTTTCCCCAGCTGTTCATTCATCTTGTAAAATTTCTTTGTAAATGTCTCATATACTGAATTTTTCGGTTTTCCCATCTTCTGCAACACCGCATCTGAAACATGCTCCGGAGCAACTTTTAGTTGTCCACTAACATGATATTCGCAGAGTTCTTTTAGAAATGCCGGATCTTTATCTGCAAGTAAATAATCAAATCGAATACCAGAACGAATAAATACCTTTTTCACTTTTGGCAGACTTCTCAATGTACGCAATATATCAATATATTCTTTATGATCTGCAACTAAATTCTTGCATGGTTCCGGAAACAAGCATTGCTTATTTGTACATGCCCCATATTTTAATTGCTTTTTACATGCAGGTTGTCTAAAATTCGCTGTTGGCCCACCAACATCGTGAATATATCCTTTAAACTCCGGTTCCTGAATACATAATTTTGCCTCCTGGACCAGCGATTCTTTACTACGTGTCTGTATAATACGTCCCTGATGGAATGTCAATGCACAGAAGCTGCATCCTCCAAAGCACCCTCTGTTACTGATCAGACTAAATTGTATTTCCTTTGCTGCAGGAATCCCGCCATCTTTTTTATATGACGGATGAAAGGTTCTCATATAAGGCAGTGCATACACATCATCCATTTCAATCTGTGTAAGTGGTTTTGCCGGTGGATTCTGCACTACATATAAATGTTCGTTATATGGTTCAACCAATCTTTTTCCAGAAAAAGGATCCGTATTGCAATATTGCTTGTAGAAACTTTTGGCATAAGTTTCTTTACTTTCCTTTATTTCCTCAAAACCAGGTAAAATCTCAGCATCATATATAGAATCAAGGTCTTTCACTTTTACAACCGTTCCGTCTAAATACGTAAGATCCTGTATTTCGATCCCTGCATTCAATGCATCTGCAATCTCTACAATAGAGCGCTCGCCCATTCCATAAGAAATCATATCTGCTCCTGAATCCAAAAGAACAGAACGCTTTACTTTATCTGACCAATAATCATAATGTGCCAGTCGGCGCAAACTTGCCTCGATTCCACCCAGAATGATTGGTGTATTCTTATAAGTCTGACGAATCAGATTGCCATATACAACAGCCGCATAGTCTGGTCGCTTTCCCATCACACCTCCTGGTGTATACGCATCAGACGGTCTTCTTTTTTTCGAAACAGAATAATGGTTTACCATAGAATCCATATTTCCCGCCGACACAAGGAAACCAAGTCTTGGTTCTCCAAAAATTGTTACACTATTTTTGTCTTTCCAGTCTGGTTGTGATATAATTCCCACTTTATATCCCCTGGATTCCAATATTCTGCTTATAATTGCATGACCAAAAGAAGGATGGTCCACATAGGCATCTCCAATTATATATACGAAGTCTACCTGCTTCCATCCTCTCTTCTTCATATCTTCTTTACTTATTGGTAAAAACATAAATCTGCAATCTCCTGTTCTGTCAATTCACGATATTCTCCTGGCTTCAATGATTCGTCTAAAATCAATGTTCCCATCTGAAGACGTTTCAAATATACTACTTCTTTTCCTACTGCTTGAAACATTCTCTTTACTTGATGAAACTTACCTTCACATATCGTAAGCTCAATTTCTGACTGTGTTCCTGATTTTAAAACCCGAAGCTTTGCAGGACGAGTCAATTTTTCTTCCCCTATGTCAACCCCTTGTTGAAATGCCTCTACATCTTCAATTGTTACCTCACCATCAATTTTTGCATAATACACTTTATCCACATGCTTTGATGGTGACAAAAGTCTATGTGCAAGTTCACCATCATTTGAAATAAGCAACAATCCTTCTGTATCTCGATCAAGTCTTCCGACAGGGAAAAGATCTTTTCTCTTCTTTTCTATAATTAAATCAATTACTGTTTTTTCACGTTTATCTTCCGTTGCTGAAATCACACCGGCCGGTTTATTCAACATATAATATTCATGCTGTGCATATCCCACCAAAACTCCGTCAAACAGAACATGGTCTGAATCTGTATCCAACTTTGTTTCCGGTTTTTTGACAATCACATTATTTACCCGGACAAGTCCTTTACTGATTGCTTTCTTTACTTCACTTCGTGTACCTTTCCCCATATCAGCAAGATACTTATCCAATCTAATTTTCATCTTTCTTCTCCTACTTTAAATGCTTAACACCGGCCTTTAAAAGTGTTCCTTATTATGACATCCAACGCCAACCCGGAAGATATTTATTCTTCAACGTCTGGTTTGCAAGTTTTCCAAAGCCTAACGGATAACCATCCACACATACAAGATACCATCCTTTTTCTTTCCTTGAAGTAATATCTTCTACATCCAGTGTTTCCCCTTTTAAATATTTTATTACTCTGTCGTCCGACACCGGCAAATCTAATATGCGTGGATATTCCTCCTTTTTTAAACACATTGCAAGTGCCTGACTTGGCTCAAAACGGTTCTTTTTCACTTCTCCTAATAAAAGTCCTGAACGAAGAAAACGCACTCCTTTTAACATCGGAAGATTCTCTGGCATATAGTAAACACGCTCCTCGCGAATATCCAATCGAGATTTGTCAACATCCCACGCCAGCTCTTTTAAAAACTGTTCCAATTCTTCCGGAAGTTTTTTCGCCCCACTTTTAGATTTTGCTGGTTTTTCATTTTTTCTTTCTGTATTGTCATCACCTTTCTTTACTAAAGCAAGATAATGACCTTCTCCTTGCATCTTATGTGGGAAAATACGAACTGTTTTACGGTATTCTTCACTATGATCTTCAACGTATTTCGGAATTCCTTCACAGAATCCCTCATATCCCTCCATTTCACAAATTTTAAACTCAGGACATGTCTCAAGCAGGTATTCTACTGTTTTCTCGTTTTCCAATGGATCAAAAGTACAAGTTGAATATAATATCATTCCACCCGGCTTCAACATCGCTGCTGCCTGTGTAATTATACCTCTTTGCAATTTAGAGAAGAATTCCGGCCCATGTTCTTCCCACGCCTTTACCATCTTTTTATCTTTTCGGAACATTCCCTCTCCGGAACATGGTGCGTCAATCAGTATTTTGTCAAAATACTCCGGAAAATATTCCACAAGTTTTCCCGGTTCCTCACTGATCACCATCATATTTCCAATACCAAACAGTTCCAGATTTTTAAGCAACCCCCTTGCTCTTGAATTGCTGATATCATTGGCAATCAGTACACCCTCTCCTTTTAATTTTGCTCCTAATTCTGTAGCTTTCCCACCGGGAGCAGCACATACATCCAGAACACGTTCTCCCGGTTCAACCGGAATACGGCTTGCAGGCGTCATTGCACTTGGCTCCTGAAGATAATACAATCCGGCAAAATAATATGGATGTTTCGATGGCTGTATTTTATCCCCATCATAATAAAATCCATTCGCTATCCATGGAACCGGTGTTAATGGCCATGGCGCAATCTTCAAAAAATCTTCTACTGATATTTTATTTGTATTCACACGCAGTCCATAATAGCGCGGTTCATCATAACACTGCAAATATTTGTCATATTCATCCTGCAGTAATTCTTTCATTTTATTCTCAAATTTTTCCGGTAATTTTATCATTCTATTGCATTCCTCGTGTCTTTATTTTCACTGTTTTTTACAGTATATACAATAATCATATCATATTTCATTGTGTCACAGGAATCATAAAAAATCAAGTTGTTTCATATATCTTTACCAACCCACTTTCTCTTAGGTCATCAAAATGGAGTAGTCTTTATGCAAAAAACTTTTCTTGGTATTTCCACTGTTATCATATTTATATTTATGCTTATTTTCCCAAAGCCAGTTTTACTTGGTGCCTCAAACGGACTCCTGCTCTGGTTTCACATTATTATTCCTACTTTGTTTCCTTTTCTCTTATTGAGCACGTTTCTTTTATCCACAAAAAATATCTGCTACATCACAAACATGTTTGGCAGTTTTATTTCTTATATATTCGGTGTATCCAAACCTTCCAGTTATTGTATTCTGGTTGGATTTTTGTGTGGTTATCCTCTCGGTGCGAAAACAGTTGCGGACTTTGTACGTGATGGGCTCATCTCACAAGAAGAGGGCCGCTATTTGTTGTCTTTCTGTAACAACACAAGCCCTTCTTTTATTATGAATTATCTTGTACTTAAAACATTAAACCAAGAGAAACTTTTGTTCCCTACGCTCTTTATTTTATTTTTCTCATCATACCTCATCAGTATTTTCGAACGTAAACGCTATCATTTTACACCTTTAAATAAGCATTTTCCATTCCACAAACCAGTCTGGTCTATAGAGGCCTTTGACCTTGCAGTTCTTGATAGCTTTGAATCACTTCTAAAAATAGGCGGATATATCATATTTTTTTCTGTCTTGCTAACACTTTGTCTGCAAATTCCATTCCGTTCCCCTGTTTTCCAGATAATCTTTTCTTCTCTTGAAATTACAAACGGACTCAAACTCCTTGCGAATCTTCCGTTCTCATTCCAAACACGATATATTCTGTGTGTAGGACTCACAGCCTTTGGCGGTTTCTGCTCTGTTGCCCAAACTAATTGTATGCTTCATGATACCGGTCTGTCCATATATTCCTACACAAAACAAAAACTGGCAGCCGCAGTGACCGCCAGTATTCTATGTATGCTTTATTGTAAAATTTAATTCATACTGATCTCTCTATTTTAAATCACTATGAGCACTTCTATGCATCTACATCTTCCGGAACAAGTCCATCATCCTGTACAAGTTCTGCACGATTTGAACGCACTACATCATAACACTCCTGCAATGAATTAATCAGTCCATCATATTTTGTAGAATAGCTATCTAAAGTATGTCCAATAATGTTCTCAGCATTAGAAAGGAGATCATCAGTATATTGAATTGCTCCCATACGAATTGCATTTGCATCAGATGTTGCATTATCAACAATCTCCTGTGCCTGTGCAGTAGCCTGTGTTACAATCTCGTTTGCCTGTGCATATGCCTGCTGCATAATCTCATGTTCACTTACAAGTTCTGTTGTCTGTACCTGTGCTTCTTCGATCATAGCATCAGCTTTTGCCTGTGCATCTGCCAGAATAGCATCTCGATTAGCGATAATCTTCTGATAGCGTTTGATCTCATCTGGTGTTTTCATACGAAGCTCTCTTAACAATTCATCTAAATGCTCTTTGTTAACAATAATTTTAGTAGTAGACAATGGCTGATATTTACAATCTCTGTCTATGTACTCTTCAATCTCTTCAATAATCTGTTCAATACGACTGCTCATGATTATACTCTCCTTTTTTCTTTCATCTTCTGTTCAAGCTTTCCAACTACCGCTTCCGGCACAAACTGTGTAATATCTCCACCATAAGAAGCAATTTCTTTTACAGTTGTAGAACTTAAATATGAATATTCTATACTAGTCGTCAAAAATATGGTCTCAACGTCCGGATTCAGTTTGTGATTCGTCTGGGACATCTGTAACTCATATTCAAAATCTGTGATTGCACGCAAGCCACGAATTACAACCCCTGCCTCCATCTTGGCAGCAAAATCAATTAACAACCCATCAAAAGGATAAATCCGAACATTTGGTATATCTTTTGTCACTTCCTCTAACATTCTAACACGTTCTTCGACAGAAAACAACGGCATTTTAGCATTATTATTCAGCACTCCGACAATCAATTCGTCAACCATTTTGCTAGATCTTCTAATCACGTCCAGATGTCCATTTGTAACCGGATCAAAGCTTCCCGGATATATTGCTCTTAACATATTTCTTGTTTCCCCTCTTTTTCTATAAAGACATGTTTGTTTGTTTTATATTCTTTTGTTTTAATCATCCGAAATCCCATCTGTTCCAGATAAGAAAAATCTGTATCCAATGAAGCTTCTACAATAATTACAGTATCTTCATAAACCAGATTTGATTCAGATAAATAAGACAGTACCTTCTTCTCCAGTTCCTGATCATATGGCGGATCCATAAAAATATAATCGAAAGTTTTTTCACCTTCCAACTGATATAAAGCTGTCATGACATCCTTTGTCATAGTCATTGCTTTCTTATCTAATTTTGTATATTTCAAATTTTCTTTAATGCATTCCATCGCACGAGGATTCTTTTCCACAAATACCGCTTCTTTCGCACCTCTGCTAAGCGCCTCTATCCCGATTCCTCCACTTCCACTGAACAAATCTAAAAATATGCTGTCATAAATATATGGGGATATCATATTAAACAATGTTTCTTTAATTCGATCCGTCGTCGGTCTCGTCTCCATCCCATCCAGTGTTTTTAATTGTAATCGTTTTGCACTTCCTGCTATTACTCTCATAAGACTCCTCCTGTCTAACATGGTGAATTTTAGCAGAAAAAAGCACCTAGGTCAATTCCTAAGTGCCTTTTCTTCATATTTTCTATGGTTGTTATTTACCTGCCATCTGTTTTTCCTGCTGCTCGATCATCTTTTTAACCATATATCCGCCAACAGAACCATTCTGTTTTGATGTCAGATCTCCGTTGTATCCATCTGACAACGGAACTCCAAGTTCACTTGCTACCTCATATTTAAATTTGTCTAATGCACCTTTCGCTTCTGGCACAGCTGCTCTGTTTGATGAACGATTTGCCATGTTTGTTTCCTCCTTTTGCGTCTTTTTGTAACTCTCTTTTCGTTACGTTTTTTGTTGTAACTGTGTTGTTACACTCATAGTATATGAAGGATTCAAACTTTTACACTGGGAATTTTTACCTGTTTTAATTTCTACACTCAAATCTTTTTATTACAGTGTTGTCTCAAGCATTCCTCCCTGAATGATTTTTTGAACTTCTTGTTTTAAAGATTGATATTTTTCTTTTTCAAGTTGTGGATCTTCTTCCAGAATCAGATTTGCAACTTCACTTGCCTGTTGAAGCACCTGCGAGTCCTGAAAGACATCCCCAAGCTTAAAATCAAGAATACCGCTCTGCCTGATTCCGAATAAATCTCCGGGACCTCTAAGCCTCAAGTCTTCACTCGCTATAAAAAATCCATCATTTGATTTATTTAAAATATCCAAGCGTTCTTTTGTCTCTTTGGATTTTGACGCACTCATAAAAATACAGTATGATTGATACTTTCCTCTTCCAACTCGACCACGCAACTGGTGTAACTGTGCCAGTCCAAATCGCTCTGCATTCTCAATCAGCATGACTGTCGAATTCGGCACATCGATTCCGACTTCAATTACAGTTGTTGAGACCAATACTTGAATTTCATTTTTTGAAAATGCTTCCATAATTTCATCTTTCAAAGACTGCTTCATTTTACCATGAAGACATTGTACCTTAATGTTTACACCCAATATCTCCTGCAAATTTTCCGTGTAATCTGTAACATTTTCTACTTCAAGTGTCTCACTTTCTTCAACCATAGGACAAATCACATAACATTGTCTTCCCTGTGCTATCTGATTTTTTATAAACCGATACGCTGTATTGCGATAGCCCGTATCAACGACACAATTTTTTATCGGAAGTCTATTTTTCGGGAGCTCGTTTATTACAGAAATATCTAAATCCCCATACAATATAATTGCCAAAGTTCTTGGAATCGGTGTCGCACTCATCACAAGAATATGTGGACTTACACCTTTATTTGCTAAAGTTTCACGTTGTTTTACCCCAAAACGATGCTGTTCATCTGTCACGACCAGGGCCAGATTTTTGTAAATCACCTTTTCCTGGATTAATGCATGTGTGCCTATAACCAACTGAATGCCACCTGATTCAACTTCTTCATAAACCATTCTTTTTTGTCTGGCTGTCATAGACCCTGTCAAAAGCCCCACTTTCAATGGAATCTCATATTCCTGCAGCATATGATTGATGTTTTCAAAATGTTGTCTTGCCAAAACCTCTGTTGGTGCCATCATCGCAGCCTGATATCCATTTAGTCCTGTATACATCATTGCGAGCAATGCAACAATAGTTTTTCCAGAACCTACATCCCCTTGCACAAGTCTCGACATCACATGGACTCCTGCTATATCATTTTTTATTTCTCTCCAGACTGTTTTTTGTGCATTCGTAAGTTCAAATGGCAGACTGCTTAAAAATTTCTCGATTTGCGGTTGCTCGCGAAAACAATACGGATTTAAAGCACGTTCCTCGCTTTCTTTCAGCATACGAAGTGAAAGAATAAACAGCATAAATTCCTCAAAGACAAGTCGTTTTCTCGCATGATAAAATTCTTCTTTATCTTTCGGAAAATGAATCCCATAAATTGCCCGGCGGTAATCAGAAAACTGATATTCCCTCACCATATCTTTTGGCAAGATTCCCTCTCCCACATCACACTCTTCCAACACCTGCCTGACTGCTTTCATCACTGCGTGATTAGTAAGCCCGGTAACTAATGGATAAATCGGCTGAAGCGTATCTTGTTTCAGCTCATATTTGGATGCAGGGCAAAACACTTCCGGATGTTCCATTACAAGCCCTTCTTTTTTTCGGATAACACGCCCTCGAAGCGTAATTACCCCTGCTTTTGACAATGTATTTCGCAAAAATGGCATACGAAACCATATAACCTTTAGTGTTCCTGTAATATCTTTTAAATATACTGTTGTAATCTGCATCTTGGGACTTCCGCCCACCTGGATTCTCCCATAAATGCTCCCGGTAACAGTCATTGTTTTTCCTTCTTCCAGTTCACTGATCGGCACGGGCTCTTCATACACATCATAACCTCTTGGAAAATATCTGATCAAATCTCCAATTGTATAGATTCCTGCTTTTTGAAATATCTTTTCTGTCTTCTCTCCAATTCCTTTCAGGGTACTGATCCTTGCTGTCTCATTCATCTTTTATATCACCTTATATTTTAAAACAGATCAGTCTTCATATAGAAAACCGATCTGCCATTAAATCTCTTTTTATCTCTGTTTTATAGAGCTGTCTTACTTTTTACTCTACTGACAGCACATAATAATAAATTGGCTGTCCTCCACAATGAAGATCCACATCTGCTTCTGGATATAATTCTTCAATTTCAGATGCAAGTTTCTCTGCATCTTCTTCCTGAATATCTTGTCCGTAATAAATACTGATCAATTCGCTGTCTTCATCTGCCATTAACGACAACATTTCTTTTGTTGTTGCTTCTACAGACTGCCCTACTGAAAGGATTCCTGCATCCCCGATACCCATGATATCTCCTTCGTGAATTTCCTTATCATCGATGTGTGTATCACGGACTGCATAAGTCACCTGCCCCGTCTTAACATTCTGAATTTCTTCTTTCATCATCTCTTCATTAGCCTTTGCATCCTCTTCAGGCACATAGTTAATGATTGCTGTAATTCCTTGAGGAACTGTCTTTGTTGGAACTACGATAATATCTTTATCCTCTGTAAGTGCCTGCGCCTGATTTGCTGCAAGAATGATATTCTTATTATTCGGAAGAATGAAGATATGATCTGCATTGACCTGATCAATTGCAGTCAACATATCTTCTGTACTTGGGTTCATTGTCTGACCGCCTTCAATAATATAATCAACTCCCAGCTCACGGAAAATCTCATTCATTCCTTCACCGATAGATACAGCAATAAATCCCACATCTTTACGTGGCTCTTTTTTTGCCTGCTCTGCTGCAAGTTTTTCTGCATCACGGATTAATTTTTCCTGATGTTCTTCTCTCATATTATCAATCTTCATACGCGAAAGCTGTCCATAAGTAAGGGCTCGCTGAATTGCCAGTCCCGGATCATTTGTATGCACATGGATTTTAACAATATCTTCATCTGCCACACATACAATTGAATCACCTATAGATTCCAGAAAAGCCTTAAATTCATGCTCATCTTTCTCTGTAAATGGTTTTTCTGTCATAATTATAAATTCTGTACAATATCCAAATTTGATATCTGCCTGTGCCTGTGCATCCGGCTTAACCATCGTTGTTCCTGCACTGGATTCAATTGCACTATAATCAATCTCTTTACCCTGGAAAGCATCATATGCACCATTCAACACTTCAAGAAGACCTTGTCCGCCAGAATCCACAACTCCTGCTTCTTTTAATACTGGAAGCATCTCAGGTGTTTTAGAAAGAACTTCTTTTGCATATGCAATAACTTCCGGAATGAATACTTCCAAATCGTCCGTTGTCTCGGCCATCTCACGGGCTTTCTCTGACGCCCCTTTTGCCACTGTCAGAATTGTCCCTTCTTTTGGCTTCATAACCGCTTTATAAGCAGTTGCTGTTGCACGTTCACACGCTGATGCCAATGCCTGCACATCTACTTCTTTATGTTCTTTAATTTCTTTTGTAAATCCGCGAAGAAGCTGAGAAAGAATAACTCCAGAGTTTCCTCTTGCTCCTCTTAATGAACCGGACGAAATTGCTTTCGCAAGTGCTGTCATATCTGCAGACTCCAAACTTTGTACTTCTTTTGCAGCTGACATAATTGTAAGTGTCATATTTGTACCTGTATCTCCGTCTGGAACCGGGAATACATTCAATTCATTAATATATTCTTTTTTAGCTTCCAGATTTGCTGCTCCTGCAAGAAACATCTTTGTAAGCAGCTCTGCATTTATCGAATTCGTTGCCACGATCAATATCCTCCTTAATCAATCACTCTGACACCTTCAACGAAGATGTTAATTTTATCGACTGTCATACCGGTGAACTCTTCTACTTTATATTTTACATTATTCATCAAATTATCTGACACAGACAGAATATTTACACCATAAGCAACAATCACATGAAAATTCAAAGTTAAACTGTTCTCATCTGATATTTCAATCTGAATCCCATGAGTCAGACTCTCTCTTTTTAATAATTTTACAAGACCGTCTTTCATATTCACCGCTGCCATACCTACAACTCCAAAGCACTCTACTGCAACGGAACCTGCATACTTCGCAATTACTTCCGGGTTGATTGTAATAATCCCCAGATCTGTACTCATACTACCTTTCATTTCTATATACCTCCAATTTCAAATGGATTTCAAACCTATACTTTTTAATACAGATATGATTATATTAGCATGAAAACTATATTCTGTGAACCATCTTTCTTTAAAAAATATAGAGAAAATTAAAAATAAATATTACTAATTCAAAAAAACGCTTGCATTCATTGAAGCTTTCTGCTAGAATATCAGTGTTGTGAGTCTAATTATAGACTATTTCAAATTGTTAGGAGGTGTTTGTGATGGCTAAATGTGCTATTTGTGAAAAGGGTGCTCACTTCGGAAACAACGTAAGTCACTCTCATAGAAAATCACCAAAAATGTGGAAATCAAATGTAAAGTCTGTTAGAGTTCAGACTGAAGGCGGAGCTAAAAAAATGTACGTATGTACATCATGCCTGAAATCAGGACGCGTAGAACGTGCTTAATTTAAGTATCGTTTTCAGACAGAGCGGGTTGTAAATGACCGCTTTACAGACACGGATTAAAAAAGACTCAGTATTCTCTTTGAATATTGAGTCTTTTCTTTTTAATATCACGCATATGACCAAACGGTTCAATGCCCCTTTTTAGTTTCTTATTTGCAGAATAATATGTATCCTACTATCACAAATCCAAGAAACAGCATTATACGAAAAAACAAAGTCTCTGGTATCAGCCATGAGATTATCATCCCTATTGCTGCACAAAAAAATGCAAACCCTATCACTCGTTTCATTCTATTCCATCTATCATATCCACTTCTTATTTATGCTTATGCAGTTCTTTCCGTCTTTATTCTGCATCATCCAACATTTCTGCAACATCTTCTTCCGTTACAGTGTCTTCTTTTCTTGTTGTAAATTTATCTAAAATCCCAGGCACCATATCAAGCAATTTTGTTACCGTATCTTGATTCTTAATATTTACCAATCGTGTTGTTCCATCTTTAATCACCAGCACAGCACTTGGTGTTATTTTTCCACCAATTCCTCCACCGGTTCTTTCTTTCTTATCATTATCAAATGCACCGGCACCAAGTCCAAAAGAAACATCTAAGAGTGGAAGTATTGTCACTCCATCTGTATGAATTGCCTCTCCTACCACTGTCTTTGAAGATACTACTCCATCCATCCCTTTAAACAAAGCACCTACTGTATCTTTAAAATTATTTGTATCAGCCATTTTGTACTCCTCCTTCATCAAAACTGAATTTCCTAATATCTCCAATTGTTATTCTGACATTTTTTGTCCAAATAAGATTCCATGCCATCTTTACGATACTTGAGATTCTGATTTTTCCTTTTATAAATAATCTCCCATCCAAAGCTGTCTTTTCAAAATCCGGACTGATATTTAAATGTTCTCCAATCAACGGGTATATCATTCCAAGCACTGCTAAAACTTTTCCTGTCAAATCAGGCTCTTCAAACCCAAAATGGATATCTCCCTCTACCTTTTTAGGACAATATTTTTTCAGCAATTTCTTTAATTCACAAATAAGCTTTTTTAATGCTGCCACGTGTGTTTCTTCTGTTATAAATGCCACTAAGGTATTCTTTTTTTGAATAAGTAATTTTATCTTACCACAAACCTTTTGAACTGTACACCTAAGTGTCCGCAATTTAGAGACTGCTCTTTCATAAAGACTTGATTTTTTTTCTTTTTTTGACTTGATTTCAGCTTTTTTTTCTGAAGTAGTCTCTTCTTGCACATGCTCTTTCTTTGTTTCTGGAACTACGGCCTTCGGCTTGTGGATTGGTTGTTCTACCTCTTTTTCTTCCATAGCAGTCAATATTTTATCATTGTCTGATTGTGGTATATCGATCTTCTTTACATCTTCTTTTTTCACATCTACCATTTCGGTAATGTTACTTTTTTGTATCCAGGCAATACGTATTTTCCAGGTAAACTGCTCTTTTTTATAATTTATCTCCCCTGAAATCAGATGAAACAAATAAGTAAATGAACCATGCACATCAAGATTTTTTATTTCTTTATTGCACTTGCCTCTCACTTGATAACAAAATGGTGATAATAGTACTGCGGTAAGTATTAAAGCAAGTAATACTATAATTCCCAATATCAAGTACCCTATTAACTTTAATATAAACAAGATTACATGGAGCATTTTTCACCCTCTGCTTTCTTCAAACCTTCTTTGTTGTTCTAATATATACGACCTAATCTCTACACCACCGGTTTTCTCAACTGTATCCTGTGTGATACATTCAACAAGATTCATTGCCGATGTATAATCTTCGGCTATTCCGACAATAAATATTGTCTCATCATCATAAATTCCTTGTTGTAACAGCAGAGAAGAATATATATCAAGATGATTCTGTTCTCCCTGTGCCAATGTAATCAAGTAAAAAGGTGTTTGAAATTTCCTTTCCATTAATTTTTTCAGCACTTGATTCTTCTTTTTTTCAAATCGTTCACTAACATATAAGTCACAAAAACATCTAATCTGCATTCTTTTCCCTGCTCTTTCATTATCTGTTATAATATGAATCCAAAATCTGCTTTGCTATCGGCACTGCTTTTGCACCACTGTTTCCATCATATCCTTCGATAATAACACTGATCACCAACTCTGGATTATCTACATTGGTAAAACCAACAAACCAAGAATGGGTTTTTTCACCATCATCCATACTGTACTCTGCTGTTCCGGTTTTTCCGGCAACCGTATAGGAACCATAATTTAAATCCATTCCCGTTCCTTCTTCTACTACCGCACGCATATATTCTTTAAGCTGAGCCGCTTCATCTGAAGTCATAAGCTTTTTATAACTCTTTGGTACATTTTTACTAATTTCATTACCAGTATGGTTCGTCACTTTATCGACCAGATATGGGCGCATCAGTGTTCCTCCATTCGCCACTGCTGATGTGATAAGTGCCATGTGATAAGGACTGACCAGGGTGTTTCCCTGCCCCATAGCTGTCATCATTATCTCAGCTTCTCCTGTATTCTCATCCACCATAAAAGAACTCTTGGAATAATCCAATACCGACGGAAGTTTTTTATTAAACAATAATTCCTCCGCTGTTTGTCTATAAGATGTTTTATTTAATGACAACCCTATATTTGCAAAAGAGGAATTACATGAATTTGCAAAAGAGCTTCTTAAATCTTCCAGCCCATGAACAGTACTTGCAAAACAATGAATTGTAGTATCTCCCCAAGTAATAGCTCCCTGACAATCATATGTATAATTTGCATAATCTGGATTTTCTCGCATAAACTCTAATGCTGTTACAATTTTAAATGTTGATCCCGGAGCATATGCTCCCTGCGTCACACGATTTAAAAGCGGACTATTATCACTATCCGAATTCAAATAATCCCACTCTGTTTCAATCTGATTCGGATCAAAAGTCGGTTTTGACACCATTGCCAGTATCTTTCCTGTAGCCGGATCCAAAACAACTACCGCACCTTTATTATCTGCAAGTGCATCATATGCCGCTTGTTGAAGTTGGGCATCCAACGTTGTTACAACCGTATCTCCGATATTTTTTGTATCCTGAAACTCATTTCTTATCTTCTCTAAGAAAAATGCGTTCGATGTTAAAAGTTCAAAATTTTCTACTGATTCCAGTCCGGTTTTTCCAAGACTGGAGTCATACCCTATAACATGTGCAAACACATCTCCATATGGATACACTCTTGATTCATTTCCCGCTTCATCTGTTTGCGTTTCTGCAAGCACAACTCCATCCTTATCTGTAATATTACCTCTGACTACCTGTTGTGCAAAATTGTTCTGTCGTTCATTGTGTGGGTTGTTCACAATTTTCTGTGCACGCACAAGATTAAAATAAACAAGATATCCCATCAACGCAAGGAACAACAATACAAAAATATACGTAACTCTAGCGAATTCTTTGTTTCGGGACTTCTTCGAATTTTGTTTTGTTCTTTTTGGACGTTCTTCCCGTTTCATTTCTTACTACTCTCTCTTTTCTTGCTCTTTTTAATTCTCTTTTTTCAACTTCATCTTCTCTGACTATGTACAAACCTTGTATGATTCCAAACATAATCATTGTACTTAACATTGAGCTCCCGCCATAACTTACCAATGGCAGAGTGACACCTGTAGAAGGAATAAATTTTGTTACTCCTCCAATCATCAGAAACACCTGGAAAATGTAGCAGGTTCCCAATCCCAGTGCAACCAATTTATAAAATTGATTTCTAATTTCCATTGCAATATTCAAAAACATAACATAACAGCTTACACAAATCAAAATCAGACATAACGCATAAATCAGTCCCATCTCCTCGGCAATTGCTGCGAATATAAAGTCAGATTCTGCTACCGGTATCAAATCCGGACTTCCCTGCATCAATCCCATTCCAAACCAGCTGCCAGTACCAATCGCAAATAATGACTGTGCTACCTGATACCCGCCCTCGTTATATGAAGCGAACGGATCCTTCCACACAGATACTCGTACTTTAATATGTGCGAACAAACGATAGCCCAGCACAGCCGCAACACTTCCTGCACCTACTCCTGCTATTGCATACAGTGGTTGTCTTGTTGCCACATACAGCATAACCAGATATACGACAAAGAAAATCAGTGCCGCTCCCAAATCTGTTGATAAAACTAAAATAAGTACATGTGCTGCCGCAATTGCTGTTGTAATTAAAACATTTTTAAAATCTGTTGATTTCTGCAAACTCGCTGCAACAAAAAACACAAACAATATTTTTACAAATTCTGATGGCTGCACTCCAAATCCTGCAATCGTAAATCCTAATTTTGCACCCCCGGAAGTTGCAGCAAACACTGCAACAAGACACAAAAGTGCAAATCCTACACCCGCATATATATATGTCCAATCTATCAATGTCTCCATCTTACGAATAATAACCGGAACAACAAGTCCAATCACTGCACCTACAATTGCATAAATAAACTGTTTTACCGCATCCGCAAACTCCAGTCTTGTAATCATAATCAATCCAATACTGATCAACATACACATATTATTTACAATCAAACTGGACACCTTCGGATAAATAATCCGATACAATACAATTACTGCAATAAAATATACAACCTGACATCCGTAAAAAACAATTAGCTTTTGTTCTCCTGTTTTTAAATACATGACCATATAAGCCATAAAATGTATTAAAAACATTAATATATTCTGACGAATCAGAATGTGTCTTTCGCTCTCTTCGTATTCTTGTACAAAGATAGAAAAGCACGAAAATGTATATGCAGTCATCAAAAATATAATAATATATTTTGAAAGTTCTATTATAATATTATCCACTTTTCCACCTGCCTAATAACAATCTTCTCTAAAACCATCAAGAAATCCCTCTTCTGAAGTGTCCTCTCGTAATAGATTCCTTTTGTATAAACATATCTTCCTTTTGATCACCAAACATACTGTGACATTGCTCCAGAATTTGCTTTACTTCATCTTTGTTTTCTATTGAAAACTGAATGCGATACCTTTCTGCATTTAATTCTTCCAAATCTTCTTTCAGATCTATCAGATAGAGTGGAGCTGTATTATAAATTACATTATAACAATCTCTACACTGATTTTTAACCGGAAATTCATTCTGATATCGATCCTTTAACATCGTGATCTTACAATCTTTTTTACACCCGTGAACCGTAGATGTCACGCACTGGGCTGTCACCATTGCCGGAATATACCCGTATACAATCATCTCATCTTGTTTTGAATCTAAGTTAACAATTTCGCTTTTATTTAATTCAACCGGTATTGTACCATAAATAACACCCTGCTTTTTCCAGAATTGCTTTGCAAATCTATTCATAATATATAAATTATAATCCAAACGAATGTTGCCCGAATAATTTTTTGATTTTAAAAACTGATATTCTTCCATGCTTCGAATCAACATTCCATCAAAGCATCTTGTCAAAATACTGTCATATGCCTGCTCAAAAATATCAATCGTCTGATTTCGAAAAATACGTGGCATTGCTAAAAATACTTCTATATTCTTTTTATGAATCCTATCCGATATTCCTTTCCATAGTTCCGCATCTAATCCTGTTTTATCAAGATTACTGTCAACATAGATACATGCAACTGAATTATCATTTTCTAAAACTGCTTCTAATTGTTCTTGTGTCTCAACCAAAACAGACAGCTTATTCTCTTTCTTGCTGAGTTTCACCGATGCTGTATCCAATATTTCTTCTTGTAAAACTTTCTTCTCGGCTGTTTTTCTATGAAAAGAATCCTGTATCTTTTTTTCTAATTCTTCTAACGCTTTTCGTCTCATTTCATTAAGTTGCTGCATCGGTAGAAAGACTTCTCCATGTAATTCGACATCTAACACGTCAAACTCAAATTCCGTATTTCCTGTTTTCTGTAGCTGTTTTTTAATTCTCTCTTCATCGAGCGGACGGCTGCTTGCTGCTTCAACTTGTTGTCCCGATTCTACTTCTACGCTATATTCGTCTTTACAAACTACTAATTTTGCTGCTTTTCCTGCTTCCAGTGAAATGTATCCATAAAGTTTTTCAATCACCTTTCCTTCTGAATACGATGTCTCTAAAGTATTCAGTAATTCCGGACTCTGAACACGATATAAAACTTCACCCACAGACAATCTTATTCCTTTTGGCGCAAGAATTGTAATCACTTCTCCCTGCTTACAAGATTTTCCTGTAGTATAACGCTGTGCCTCATTTTTAAATTCAATCAAATCTCCTGCAGCTATATCTGTCAGAGCTCTCATCTGAACTTCTCTTCCTTTTTGAGAAAGCACAGTCCCAACCTTAACACCGATATGATTTGGCTTTTGAATCGTAATCATATTACGGCCATTTTTCTGTTTATAATATCCGGTATGAAATCCGCCTCGGTTAAACAAATCCATTAACATCTCTTTGTCTTTATCATCCACCCAATATGGTTTTTGAGGATTTTTCAAATATAAATCTACATATTTACGATATATTGATGTTACACCGGCAACATACTCCGGACGTTTCATTCGACCTTCAATTTTAAAAGAATCAATTCCCGACTCGATCAAATCCGGAATGATATCCAAAGTACAAATATCTTTCAAACTAAGCAGATATCCTTTTTCTCCATCTACTGTATAAGGAAGTCTGCAAGGTTGAGCACATTGCCCCCTATTTCCGCTCCGCCCTCCGATCAGACTGCTAAGCAAACACTGTCCGGAATAGCAATAGCACAATGCTCCATGCACAAAACATTCCATCTCCATGCCTGTTACAGATTTTATATTACGAACTTCTTCCAATGAAATTTCTCTTGCCGGAACAACACGCACTGCCCCGTTTTCTTTTAAAAATTGTGCCCCATTTACTCCTGTAACAGTCATTTGTGTACTTGCATGTATGTCCATATCCGGGAAATATTGCCGCACTACATTTAAAACTCCCATATCCTGAACAATTACTGCATCCAGCCCTCTTTGATAAAGCGGTTCCAGATATTCCGGAAGCTGTTCAATTTCATAGTCCTTCAACAATGTATTTACTGTAAGGTAAAATTTCCTCTGATGTAAATGTGCATAATCAATCGCATTTAAAAGCTGATCTTCCGTAAAATTCTCCGCAAATGCCCTTGCACCAAACTTAGGTCCGCCGGCATAGACTGCATCCGCTCCGGCCACAATCGCAGCATGAAAGCTTTCGTAGGAACCCGCCGGTGCAAGAATTTCTATTTTTCTGTCTTGATTTTTATTTAAATCATACTTTAAATTCATATAGACTCCCTTTTCTATATCAATATATGGTTGATATATTAAATAGGCTGTCTGAACCAGACAGCCTACTATATTTTACTTTCTGTGATTCTTCATCTCAGTTTCCAATTTTACAATCTGCATCTGCAGATCATTATTCTCTTCTTTCATCTTCGCCAGTTCTTTTTCTGCATTCTCCAGCTTAATCTGAACAGAAATCAACTCATGTTTTAAATCATACATCTCTTTATCTTTCAGTTCAATATCACTCTCCAGTGAATCGCCCTGTTTTTTTGCTTTAAAATAATCATCTGCAATATTCAGAGCAAGGAGCACATTTCTTGTATCTGCACTCTGTTTTCGATATCCTTCACTGTTAGTGCATTCTGTAATTTTATGGTTCAGATAAGAAGATACTTTTTGTAAATACTCTTCTCCCTCAAATCCACTTAACGTATATACTTTTCCACCTATTAAAACTTCTGTAAAATGTTTTGCTGAACTCATAGCTTCCTCCTTGCGTTTCTTCATTGCTATTATAAACTATATAAACACAAAAACCAACCATTTTTTAAATTATATCTCAATTCCAAGATGTTTATATGCCAACTCCGTCACAACTCTTCCTCTCGGAGTTCTCTGTATAAATCCATTTTTCAAGAGATATGGTTCATATACATCTTCCAGCGTTCCCGCATCTTCTGCTATAGATGCAGCCAGAGTTTCAAGTCCTACCGGTCCGCCTTGGAATTTTTCAATCATTGTAAGTAAGATCATTCTGTCTATATGATCCAGTCCATACGTATCAACATCCAACAAATTCAGTGCATAATTTGCCACTTCCTCTGTGATCACTCCATCATATTTTACTTGTGCAAAATCTCGTACTCGTTTTAATAAACGATTAGCAAGACGTGGAGTTCCTCTTGAACGCTTTGCCAACTCCACAGCTCCGCTTTCTTCTATTTCAACTTCCAGCACCTTTGCTGAACGCAATATGATCGTCGTTAATTCTTCTTCTGTATATAATTCCAGATGATGAATGACTCCAAAACGATCTCTCAAGGGTGCTGTTAGCATTCCTGCTCTTGTCGTTGCACCTACCAATGTAAATTTAGGAAGATCTAATCGGATAGATCTTGCTGACGCTCCTTTTCCGATCATGATATCAATTGCATAATCTTCCATTGCCGGATAAAGAACTTCTTCAACCTGCCGATTTAATCTATGAATCTCATCAACAAATAAAATATCATTTTCTTGCAGATTATTCAGAATTGCTGCCATCTCTCCAGGTTTTTCGATAGCAGGACCAGATGTAATCTTTATATTGACACCCATTTCATTTGCAATAATACCAGCAAGTGTTGTCTTTCCAAGTCCCGGAGGACCATAAAATAACACATGATCTAGGGCATCTCCACGTTCTTTTGCTGCTTTAATATAGATCTCCAGTGTTTTCTTTGCTTTTTCCTGACCAATATAGTCTTTCAAATACTGTGGTCTCAAATTATTTTCTATTTTTATATCTTCTTCCAGATTTTCCGTTGTAATAATTCGTTTTCCCATATTATCCCTCTGTCATTACCTTTGCCGGTATTTAGATTTTGACCAGTGCCTATATGTGCTTTGGTAACATAATAACATCAGTCGTTCTAAAACAAATTTTTGAGTGCCGCCTTCAACACATCCTCAACTGTCTCGCATTTTGCTGATACTTTCTTGACTGCCCGAAGACTTTCCGTACTTCCATACCCAAGCGCAACCAATGCCTGAACCGCTTCTGATTGGATCTCACTTGTACCGCCTGATGTATTTGACTCCTGAAAATCATCCCCATTTGCCTTGTTTTCTAATACTTCTTCTAAATTCAATTTGTCTTTCAATTCAATGATCAACTTTTCAGCTGTCTTCTTCCCAATTCCAGGTGCTGCTGATATCGCTTTTGCATCCCCGGACAGCACTGCAAATCGAAGATCATCCGCTGATAAACTTGATAAAATATTTAATCCGCCTTTCGGTCCTATGCCACTTACTCCAATAACTAATTTAAAAATTTCTAAATCGTCTCTCGTGCAAAATCCATATAACTGCATTGCATCTTCACGCACATTCAAATAGGTATGAATTTTTACTTCTTCGCCAATTGACGGTAAACGTCCCATTGTCTGTTCCGGCATATAAATTCCCCATCCCACACCATTCACATCTACCACTATTTTATCTTTCTCAACTGCTGCCAATTCTCCTCTTATATAAGAAATCATATAAATAGAACTCCTTTTCCCTCTATTCAAAACAAATGTTCCTGATACGCTTTAAAACTTCTTGTGATACAACTCCTATTCCCAATCCGGTTAAAACACCTGCCACAAGTAACACAGGGAAATAATATCCCACTTGATATGTCTCAACCACCAGCATAGCAACAATGAGCTGACCTACATTATGACTCACACCGCCAGCTACACTGACTCCAATTACACTAAAGCCGCCTTGCTTCTTTAACAGCGTCATAATTTCCAGACTTAATACACCTCCGGCAATGCTATATAAAATACTTGATAAATTACCAAATAAAAAACCTGAGAGCATAATTCTAACAATTGAAAGTAATAAAGCCTCCTTAGCACTGCTTTTATAAAGCATAATTACGATCATTATATTAGCAAACCCCAATTTAATACCGGGAACTCCAAATTGAATAGGTATCATAGTTTCAATGTAACTAAACATCAAAGCAAGTGCCGTAAAAACACCAAAATAAGCCACTCTGTTCTTCATATTGCCAGCCTCCTTCTAGTTCGTTACAGCATCTAATTCTTTCTCTTCTCCACCAACAATCGACACCACTACTTTATTAGGCAGACAAATAATGCTTTCTCCTTCTTTCGAAATAGCTTTCTGCCTTACACATATCTGATCTGGACAATCTGCACTTTCCATCTGTGCCCTCCCGTCTTTTATCACTAGCACATTCGAATCTTGTATAACAATCTTTTGTTCCTTGGAAAGATCATAAGTACCATATATATTGCCGGCCACATATACTTCTGCTTTTCCCTGTACTGTCCTGCCGCTTGTTATATGTAGGACAAAAAAAATCCCTGCAATCGCAAGAATCACAGTAATCAATATCCAATCTTTTTTCTTCATATTCTACCTCTTGCATACCATCATAGCACAGCATTTTCAGAAATGCAACCACATGTTCGATTGTATAACTTTCTGTTTTCCGTTATAATAAAGTGTATTTTTTATATTATACAATAACGAAATAGAATTTGAGGTGCATATGAAAAAATATATCGCATTGTTACTTACTTTTTTTACTTTTTGTTCGATTTTTGGTTGTACTTCTCAAAAAAAAGATGAACTCATTCAAGTATCTGGTGTTTATTTTGATACCGTCATTCAAATCCAGGCATGGGATGCCACCCCCGATGTGTTAGAAAACTGCAAAGAAATGTGTCAGGAATATGAAAATAAATTCAGCACAGAAATTCCAACAAGTGAAATTGCTCAGATTAATTCCGCACATGGAAATCCTGTCAATGTATCTGATGATACCATCGATATTCTAAAAACTGCTTTATATTACTGTAAACTTTCAAATGGGAAATTTGATATTACGATTGCTCCTGCCAGTAAACTTTGGGACTTTAATGGTGAACATAGTGGAACAATACCAAACAGCGAAGATATTTCCAATGCATTAACTCATGTGGGGTATCAAAATATTGTCCTCAATGGCAACTCTGTAACATTATTAGATTCAGAAGCACAAATTGACTTAGGGGGAATTGCCAAAGGATATATTGCTGATCGTTTAAAGGAATATTTACTCAGCATGAACGTCCATCACGCCTTGATTAATCTAGGAGGAAATATTTTGGCAGTAGGCAATCGTTGCGATGGACAGCCTTTTCATATCGGAATCCAAAAACCTTTTGACAAACAAAATGAACCCATTACACAACTTGAAATTACAGATGGGTCCGTTGTATCTTCCGGTAATTATGAACGCTATTTCAAAGAAGGCGACACCATTTATCATCATATACTGGATACTTCTACCGGTTATCCATGTCAAAATGATCTTTATCAAGTAACTATTATTTCTGACAACTCTGTAGACGGCGATGCCCTTAGTACGACCTGCTATGCTCTTGGCTACGAAGATGCCTCTAAATTAATCAAACAGTTAGATAACGTAAAAGCTATTTTTATCACATCTGATTACGAACTTCTTACAGTGGAATAATAGAAATAAAAAAGTCTTTACCTTATACGGCAAAGACTTTTTTATTTCTATTATTTTAATTACAAAACTATTAAGATACCGGAATTTTTCTCGGAACAATGATTTTTCGTGGACATTTATCTGCACAAACCCCGCAATTAGTGCATTTAGACGCATCAATATGTGCCAGAAAGTTTGTAACTGTTATAGCTCCTGCTTCACAGTTTTTCTCACACAGCTTACATCCAATACACCCTACTGCACAGACATCCATCAAAGCTTTTCCTTTATCATTAGAATTGCACTGTACAAATGTCTGCTGTTTGTATGGAATAAGTTCAATCAATTTTTTTGGACATGCAACAATACATTTTCCACATGCCTTACATTTTTCTTTATCTACCACTGCAATTCCATTTACAATATGGATTGCATCAAATGGACATGCCTTCACACAGTTTCCAAACCCAAGACATCCGTAATCACAGCCTTTCGGTCCGGCATCCTGCATCATATTAACCATAACACAGTCTCTCACTCCATGATACTCATACTCATCTTGTGCTTTCTCGCAAGTTCCCGCGCATTTTACAAATGCTGTCATTTTTTCCTGTCCGTCTGCTGAAACCCCCATGATTTCACCTATCTTAGCTGCAACCAAAGAACCACCAACAGGACATCCGCTTACTTCTGCCTCTCCTGCTACAATTGCTGCTGCAAGACCTGAACATCCTGCATACCCGCAACCACCGCAGTTATTTCCCGGAAGTACACCGAGAATTGCTTCTTCACGTTCATCTACTTCAACGGCAAATTTTTTCCCAGACACTCCAAGGAAAACACCGATGAACAATCCTGTTCCGCCGACAATAACGGCCGCCAGTATAATACCTGTAATCATATTTCCCCTCCTAAATCAATCCTGAGAAGCCAAAAAATGCTATCGCCATCAATCCTGCAGTTACAAGCACGATTGGTGTTCCTTTAAATGCTTCCGGAATATCATTGTATTCAATTTTTTCACGAATACCTGCCATCAACACAATTGAGACAAGGAATCCAAATGCTGTTGCAATTCCATTTACAACACCTTCTAAAATTGAATAAGATTTCTGCACATTTGTCAACGCAACACCTAAAACCGCACAGTTTGTTGTAATCAATGGAAGAAATACTCCAAGTGCGTTATATAGTGGAGGCATAACCTTCTTCAAAAACATTTCTACAAACTGAACCAGAGCTGCAATAACTAAAATAAATACGATTGTCTGTAAATATTCAAAGCCTGTCGGAATAAGAATAAATTTGTAGATCAAACCAGTAACAAAGGAAGATATTGTAATAACAAAGATAACGGCACCTCCCATACCTGCCGCAGTCTTTGTGTTCTTTGAAACACCGAGGAACGGACAAATTCCAAGGAACTGACTCAATACGACATTGTTTACAAATGCAGAACCTACTGCAATTAACAATAATTCTTTCATTTCTGTTCCTCCTCTTTCTTATCTGTCTCTATTGTAGTACTACCGCCACACTCCAAACGCTTTCCACAAGATTCACAACCTGCGCCACATCCGATTTTTGCTGCAATTGGATCACCTTTTGCAATCGCTTTTTTCTTCATTACATTTTGCAACGCTGTCAGACATGCCAGAACAAAAAATGCCCCCGGTGCAAGAATAAAAATTGTGATTGGCTGATAAGAATCCGGAAGTATCTGATAATTAAAAAGTGTTCCGGCACCGATTAATTCTCTGACAATACCAATTGATGTTAAACCAAGTGTAAAGCCAAGTCCCATACCAAGTCCATCAAAAATTGATGGAAGAACCGGATTCTTTGAAGCATAGCTTTCTGCTCTTCCAAGAATAATACAGTTTACAACGATCAGAGGGATATATAACCCTAATGAGTCATAAAGACTTGGAACAAATCCTTCGAGAAGAAACTGTACAATTGTTACGAAAGAAGCAACTACCACGATAAACGCCGGCATTCTCACCGAATCCGGAATGATTTTACGAAGCATGGAGATCAACATATTAGATAACACCAATACAACTGTTGTTGAAAGTCCCATACCAACACCATTAATAGCAGATGTTGTAACCGCCAATGTCGGACACATACCAAGCATTAACACGAAGGTAGGGTTTTCTTTGATTAGTCCGTTATATAAACGTTCTGTATATTTATTCATTTACACTACCTCCTAACTCTTCTTGAAAATACGCCAACGCAGAATCTACTGCATTTGTTACTGCATTTGTTGTAATTGTTGCACCACTTAATGCATCAATTTTATCATCTCCTTCTTCTCCTGATTTTGTATAAGAGAATTTTTCAACCTTTTTATCTTTAAACTGATCTTTAAAATCAGCCTCTGTCGCTTTCATACCAAGACCTGCTGTTTCACTGATAGAGAGCATCTCAATACCTTTTACTGTTCCATCTGTCTCAATACCAACTGAAATCTGAATATCTCCGCCATAGCCTTCATGGGATGTAACAGTAATAACATATCCTACAGTTTCTCCTAAACGATCCTGTCCGACAACAACTTCTGAAATATCATCGCTGTCATAGCCTGCTTTTTTCAAAATTTTCTGAGCTTTACTTTCTTTAAAACCTTCTTCATTTACAAATGTATCTGCATCTGCAAGAACTGTTCTGTAGGCTTCTTGTTTTGCATCTTCCTGAGCCTGTGCAATTGGTGTTTTTGTAACTTCATATACCAGACCCAAAAGTGCTCCTGCAACCAATGTGATTGCCATCAAAATCCCTGTATTTTTTATAATCTTATTCATTATTTTTCTCCTCCTTTACCGAATGGTTTTGGAAGAGTAACCTTTTCAATCAATGGGACTAAAAGGTTACTGATAATAATCGCATAAGAAACTCCTTCTGCAGATCCTCCGAACAAACGGAATAATCCAGTCAGCACACCTAGACAGATACCATATACTATCTGTCCGCTTTTTGTAATCGGTGATGTAACATAATCGGTAGCCATAAACCAGGCTCCAAGCATCAAACCACCACCACAAAGATGTGCTGTGATAAACTGCGGATCAAAACCATGTCCACCAAAAATCGAAATGAAAATCACAAATGTTACAATATAAGTACCCGGAATTCTAAGATCAATAATTCCAAGAAGAATCAAAAACATTGCACCGATCATGATTGCAAGTACAGATGTCTCTCCGATTGTTCCACGAATATTTCCTATAAGCATATTCATTGTATTAACAGTTTCTCCTGCCTTCAATTCAGCTAGCGGAGTAGCTCCTGTTACACCATCGTATACAAAATACGTCATCTTTCCTGTAAAAGAAATCAAAAGAAAACATCTGGCTCCTAGTGCCGGGTTCATAAAGTTCTGGCCAAGCCCGCCGAAAAGCTGCTTTACAACCAGGATCGCAAATATTGAGCCTAAGGCTCCCATCCATACAGGAAGTGTAGGTGGAAGGTTTAATGCAAGTAGTAATCCGGTTACAACTGCGCTGAAATCTTTGATTGTAATGTTTTTATGCATTAATCGTTCATAAATATACTCTGTAGCTACCGCCGTTAAAGTTGTAACAACCACAAGTACCCATGCATGTTCATGACGGAAATTATAAATTCCGAAAAAAGTTGCTGGTAACAGTGCGATCACTACCATCAGCATAATATTGCCGGTCGTCACCTTATCCCTAATGTGCGGAGAAGATGATACTTTTAACTGTTCATTCACTGTCTTTCACCTCTCTATTTTTTTCTCTTATTAGCAAGTGCAATTTTTCTCATCGCACCAATGGATTGTTTCAATTGACGTTTTGCCGGACACACATAACTGCAAGAGCCACATTCTACACATTCAAGTCCATTCCATTTCAAAAATGCTTCTTCATTGAATCGCTGAGCAAAATCTGCCAATCTGGATGGTATAATCCGACTAGGACAGACTTCTACACAGCGGCCACAGTTAATACATGCTGATTCAGGACTTGTTGCAACAACATCTTTCTCAAATGCCAGAATAGAAGACGATGTCTTTGTAATTGGAGTATCCAGAGAAATCATTGCAAATCCCATCATCGGACCACCGGAAATCACTTTCTCAGGTGAACAGCTAAAGCCACCTGCTGCCTCGATTACTTCCTGATGATTTGTTCCTAATAATACTTTAAAGTTTCCCGGATGTACCACAGCATCTCCACTGACAGTCACAATTCGTTCCATTAAAGGTTTTCCATTTATAACCGCATTATGGATTCCTACCAATGTTTCCACATTATCTACAATGCATCCTGCATCAGCTGGCAGCATTGATGAATTAATTGCCCGCTTTGTCAGAGCATAAATAAGCTGACGCTCTGCCCCTTGTGGATATTTTGTCTGCAAAATGCGCACTTCCATACGAGGTTCATCTTTAATCGCTTCCTGTAATTTTTCAATACAGTCTTTTTTATTATCTTCTACACCAAAAATTCCTTTTGCATTCTCAAACAATGACAATACAACACGCATACCACTTACTAGTTCTTCTGTATTCTCAAGCATTCTTCTGTAATCTGCCGTAATATACGGCTCACATTCTGCACAGTTTGCTATAATATATTCAATTTTATCTGGTTCCTTCGGTGACAATTTAACACGTGTTGGGAAACCTGCACCTCCCATACCTACGATTCCTGCTTCGCCAATTTTATCGAGAATTTCTTCTTTTGACATTTCTCCTAATGCTTTTGGACAAGAATATTCCACTTCATTATATTCACCATCATTTTCAATCACAATACAATCCACGCTGTTTCCGGTTGGGTTCAAATGTTTTTCTAATGCAAGCACTTTACCTGATACAGATGAATAGATTGGCGCTGAAACAAATCCACCTGCTTCCGCAATCTTCTGCCCCTTTAACACAGCATCTCCCTTTGCGACAACTGCAGTTGCCGGAGCACCTATATGCTGAGACAATGGATAAATCATCTTTCCTGTTGGAATCACGTCTTTAATTGGCTGATCTTTTGCAAGACTTTTACCATCATTTGGATGAATTCCACCTTTAAATGTTAACAATCCCATTCTTTTTTCTCCTTTCCCTTACGTTAATCACAATTTTACTAAATTATGTATACAAAATCCAGTATATTTTGATAAGTCTTTGTATCTTTTGACGTACATAAAGCTGCTTTCGTTTATTTTTAGATTGTGAATTTTTCATCATTTTTGCATTAAAAAAGACCAGCTCCTAACGGATGCCGGTCCTTTACGTTCTTCAAAGAATTCGAAAAGATCTAGCAGACCTCTTCTATTGTATATATCTTTTTACAACTAAAATTATTCTTCTGTCTCTTCCTGAGAATCATCAGCACTCTCAAGTGCTTTCATGCTAAGGCTGATTTTCTTATCTGCTTCATTCAAATCAACGACTTTAGCTGTTATCTCCTGTCCAACTGCAAGAACATCTGAAGGTTTTTCAACATGTGCTCTTGAAATCTGTGATACATGAAGTAATGCATCAACACCTGGTGTCAACTCAACAAATGCTCCGAAGTCTGTCATACGAGCAACTTTACCTGTTACTACTGAACCTACTGCAAATTTTTCTGAAGCATCAGCCCATGGATTTGTCTCTGGGAATTTCAGGCTAAGTGCAATCTTAGTATCATTGATATCTTTAATAAGAACTTTTACTGTATCTCCTACATGGAATACTTTCTTAGGGTTCTCAACTCTTCCCCAAGACATCTCTGAAATATGGAGTAAACCATCAACACCACCAAGGTCGATAAATGCACCGAAATCAGTTACATTTTTAACTGTTCCTTCTACTACATCACCAACATTCAGTTTTGCAAAAAGTTCTTTCTGTTTTTCAGCTCTCTCTGCAACAAGAAGCTGTCTTCTATCACCGATAACACGGTTTCTTCTTGGATTGAACTCACTGATCACGAACTCGATTTCCTGTCCATCGTATTTGCTCAAATCTTTTTCATAAGAATCAGATACCAGACTTGCTGGGATAAATACTCTTGCACCTTCAACTTCTGCACAAAGTCCACCACCAAGGATCTGTGTTACAGTTGCTTTTAATACCTCTTTGTTCTCAAAAGCTTCTTTTAATCTTTCGTTACCTTTTTCAGCTGCAAGTCTCTTATATGTCAGTAACACCTGACCTTCACCGTCATTTACTTTTAAAACCTTTACAGTCATAGCATCTCCAACTTTTACTGCTTCAGTTAAGTCTACAGACTGATCATTAGAGTACTCGCTCTTTGTAATAATACCATCGGCTTTATATCCGATATTAAGGATAATCTCTTCAGGTTTCACATCGATAACTGTACCCTCTACAACCTCTCCATTATGAATTGTTTTGAATGACTCATCTAACATTTGTTCAAAAGATAATTCTGACATTATTTTGAACCTCCTCAATTATATTGTTGGGCGTGGATGCCCCTGCTGTAATACCTACTGTTTCCACTGACCCTAATTGATTCATATCCAAATCGTCAAGTGTCTGTATGTAGTACGTATCTTTACATGCGTTTTTGCATATTTCAAATAACTTCTGGGTATTGGAACTATGTTTATCACCAATCACAATCATAGCATCCACCTCTTCTGCAATGCATTGTGCCTCTGTCTGGCGCTCCTTTGTAGCATTACAGATTGTATTTAAAACACTTACATCATAACTCTTTTTTAAAATAATTTCAACTAATTCTTTAAATTTATTGTAATTAAATGTCGTTTGAGAAACAACACAGACCTTTTCATTTTCCGGAATTATCAACTTTTCTATATCTTCTTTCGTTTGTACTACTGCTACTTTTGTACCGGCCCAGCCACGAATCCCCTCTACTTCCGGATGCTGTGGGTTTCCTACTATAATTATATAATTTCCTTTTGTGCTTTCTTTTTGTACAATATTATGAATCTTTTTCACAAAAGGGCAGGTTGCATCTACAATCTTGATTCCTTTCGCATTTAACTTGTCATAAATTGCTTTCTCCACTCCGTGCGAACGGATAATAACCGTTCCTTCTGTCAATGCATCCAGTTCTGCTTCACTTTGAAGTACGATAACTCCTTTTTGTTTCATATCTTTTACAACTTCTTCATTATGAATGATCGGACCGTATGTGTATATCGTTGTAAATTCCGAAGCATTTTCTAGTTGTTCATATACGGTATCCACTGCACGTTTTACACCAAAACAAAATCCTGCTGTTTTTGCACGAATAACTTCCATACGTTCCTCCTATTTGCAATAGCTGCAGATAGTTTTTACGACTTCATCAATTGTCATTTCTGAACTATCTACCAAAATTGCATCTTCCGCTTGTTTTAATGGAGCAATCTCACGATTCATATCGCGTTCATCACGTTCTTTGATGTCTTGCGCGATTTCTTCATACACACAGGTTTCCCCTTTTTCCAGAAGTTCTTTGTACCTGCGTGTTGCTCTTGTTTCAACACTCGCTGTCAGATAAATTTTCACATCTGCATTCGGAAGAATATTTGTACCAATATCACGTCCATCCATAATAACATCTTTTTCTCTTGCCAGTGTTCTTTGAAGCTCTAATAATTTCTCACGTACTGCCGGAATTGCCGATGTTTTAGAAGCCATATTACCAACTTCTTCTGTCCTAAGCATAGTTGTTACATTTTCCCCATTGAGATAAATCTGCTGTACACCGTTTTCATAAGCGATACTTACTTCTGCATCTTTGCAGGCTTCAACGATTCCTTTAATATCCTCAGCCTTAATTTTCTTTTTTATAAAGTGAATTGCAAGCCCTCTGTACATTGCACCTGTATCTACATAAATATATCCTTTTTCTTTTGCAACGAGCTTTGCAATCGTACTCTTTCCTGCTCCTGCCGGGCCGTCAATTGCTACATTATATCCCATTTCTGCTTCCTCTTTCTTAATATTTATTGTATCGAAATTCCCGCTAAATATCCTGTGGACCAGGCAATCTGTAAATTAAATCCACCTGTCAATGCGTCAAGGTCTAATACCTCTCCTGCATAATATAATCCTGAAATTTTTTTCGATTCCATCGTTCCAGGATCAATATCCTTCACGCTCACTCCGCCTTTTGTGATAATTGCTTCATTATAACTACGCAATCCCGTTAATGTCATTTTAAAATTCTTTATCAGATCAACAAAGCAAAGTCTCTCTTCCTTTGAAATTTCATTTACTTTCTTCTCTGGCGAAATTCCACTTAGCTCTATCATAATAGGTTTAAGTTTTGCCGGAAACAACTTATCTACTGCGTTTTTAAATTGTTTATTTTTATTTTCTTCAAAGTCCCTCAAAACTCTCTGGTCTAGTTGTTCTCTGCTTAGTGCCGGTTTTAAATCAATCTTCAGTGTAAGTTCTTTATCTTGCAATTTTTTCCCGACGACACTACTTGCACTGATAATGATCGGACCACTTACGCCATAATGTGTAAATAGCATCTCGCCAAATTCCTCATATAATTTCTTATTGCCATCTAAAATTGTCCCTTGGATATTTCGAAGCGATAATCCTTGCAATTCTTTTGCATACCATTCTTTTACTTCCATAGGCACAAGTGATGGATATAATTCCGTTACCTTATGCCCTGTTTTTTCTGCAAAACGATATCCATCTCCCGTAGACCCTGTAGATGCATAAGAAATTCCTCCTGTTGCAACAACGCAGGCATCTCCAGAAACTTTCTTTCTATTTTTCAAAACAATACCTGTAAACTTTTCATGTTCCACCAGTACATCTTTTACTTCAGTACATAAATGTATTTCTACACCTAATCGCTCTAATTCATGCTTCAATGCATTAATAATATCAGACGAATGATCTGACTGAGGAAATACTCTGTTTCCTCTTTCCACTTTTAATCGAACGCCTAATTCTTCAAAGAAATCCATTGCCTGTTCATTGGTAAAGCTATAAAAAGCACTGTATAAAAATTTGGGATTACTCTTTACTGCATCAAATAACGCATCCATATCTCCTGCATTTGTTACATTACAGCGGCCTTTTCCAGTTATGAATAACTTTTTTCCAATTTTTTCATTTTTCTCAAAGAGTTCTACCCGATGTCCGTTTCTTGCTGCAAAAATTGCCGCAACAGTTCCGGCTGCTCCTCCTCCTATAACTATTACTTTACTCATATACTTCCATTATCCTATCTTCTATATTTCTTTGAATACCACATTTAACAGGTACTCTTACACTTCAGAATTATCCTCGATGCGATTCAGTTCATCTCCGCTGTAAACCTGGTATTCACCCCAAATCTGTTCTAATGTCTCAAGTGTTCCTATTACTTCTTCCTGTTTTTTCATACATAATGCAACTATTAATGCATTCACCACACTCAATGGTGCTACCAAAGAATCTACGATTGATGCCATATCGCTTCGTGCAATCAGATTACATGAAGAATATATATTTATCGGTGAATGGACACTGTCCGTCAATGTAATAATTTTTGCTTTGCGTTTACTGGCAAATTCCAATGCTTTCAATGTTCTTTGAGAATATCTAGGAAAACTGATCCCTATAATCACATCTTCTTCTCCAATTCGAATCAGTTGTTCAAAAATCTCACTTGAGCTGTTTGTATTTACCGCAATTACATTATCACAAAGCAAATTCAAATAGAAACTCATAAAAGCTGCCAATGGTGCACAACTTCGAATCCCGAGCACATATATTTTTCTTGCATTTAAAATAGTATCAATCGCTTGATTGAAGGCTAAGTGATCAATCCCATTCAATGTCTGTTTTATTTTTTCAATATCTGATTGAAGCACCGTTTCCAAAATTTGAGACTGACTAATTCTTCCATATGTCACTTTCATTCGTTGAATAGAATTCAATCTGTTCCTCACCAGTTCTTCTAATGCTTTTTGAAATTCCGGATACCCTTTATATCCAAGCTGTGTTGCAAAACGCACCACCGTAGATTCGCTGACGCCTACTACTTCTCCTAATCTCGCAGCAGTCAAAAATACTGCTTTATCATAATTATCCAGCACATATTCCGCCACACGTTTCTGTCCTTTACTGAGATCTCGATATTTTTCCTCTATTCTCATCTGCAATTCATTTGTACTGTTTTCGACCACTTTGAAATCCTCTTTTTCTTTCATGTTAATTATTTAAACTTCTCTTGTATAAAGCTTAAGCCATTCTTTTTCTTCATCATTTAAATATGGAGAAACTGTACTATAAACGTCTTTATGATATGCATTTAACAGTTCTTTTTCTTCAGTTGTCATAATTGTAGCATCAATTGCATCCAGATCGATTGGAACAAAAGTCAACATCTCAAATTTCATAAACTGACCATATTCATTTGACACATCTTTCTTTACCAGCAATTCATTTTCAATTCGCACACCATGAGAGCCTTCAATATACAATCCCGGCTCATCTGTAATCACCATGTGCTCTTCTAACGGATGATTGTTATCTTGATTAAACTTCCATTGGAAGCGCTGTGGTTCCTCATGAATGTTTGCTAAATATCCAACACCATGTCCTGTTCCATGGTTATAGTTTAAATGTTGACGCCAGAATGGTTCACGTGCAATACAATCAAGATTCATTCCTGTACAACCATACAAAAATGTAGTTCCAGCCAATTTCAGCATACTAATTGCCACTGTTGTGAAATGACGCTTTTCCTCAGCTGACACCTCTCCAAGAGCTATTGTTCTCGTAATATCTGTAGAGCCTTCCCAATAGTTTCCGCCTGTATCACTAAGCAGCAATCCTTCTGGTCTTAATTCCACATCAGTTTCCTCTGTTGCAGAATAATGAACGATTGCACCATGCTCTTTATATGCACTGATTGGTCCAAAACTTGGCCACAAATATCCTTCCTGCTCTGCACGAAAGGCTGCCAGTTTATCTGAAGCACTAATTTCTGTAATCTTTTCTTTTCCAACATGTTTTTTCAGCCAATACATGTATTTTGTATGAGCCACGCCATCTTTTATATGTGCATTTCGAATATTCTCAACTTCTATATCGTTCTTAACCGCCTTCATTAGAATAATTGGATTTTCTTCTTTTACAACTTTAACTTCTTTTGGAATGTTATTAAACAAAGCATAATTCACCTGTCTTGGATCTACCATTACAGTCTCGCTTTCAGATATTTCCTTCACTCTCTGATAAACAGAATCATATGCATATACTTTTACATGATTATCTTGTAAATGCATTTTTAATTCCTCATCTAATTTTTCCGCATCTACATATAATTCCACTTCGTCCATTTTAACAATTGCATAACTTAACAGCAGTGGAGAATACTCTACATCGTCACCACGCATATTAAGCATCCAGTCAATATCATCCAGACTTGCAAGAATCTGCATTGTTGCATTATGTTCTTTCATCACCTTACGTATTCTTGTAAGTTTTGATTCTACACTTTCACCTGCATAATTCAATGGAAGTAAAAACGCTGGTTTCTTTGACATCTCTGGTCGATTACTCCAAAGTTCTCCTACCAAATCATATTCATATATAATGTTTCCGTTCTTTTCTTCTACGATTTCTGCAAAATGTTCACCTTCTTGCTGCCCAATGGTTCTTCCGTCAAATCCGAGAACTTCATTTTCTTTTAATTTTGCTTTTAAAAACTCCTCGATTGTAGGAACTTCTGGTTCTCCCATCTTCATCAGTTGAACTCCTGTCCCTTTTAACTGTGTAGCTGCCTGTAAGAAATAACGTCCATCAGTCCACAAGTATGTACTATTTTTTGTCACAACTGCAGTTCCTGCTGATCCGGTAAAGCCAGTTAAAAATTCACGTTCTTTAAAATAATCCCCCACATATTCGCTCTGATGATAATCTGCTGTCGGAACAACATATATGTCTATTTTATGCTTCTTCATAAGCTCTTGGAAATTTGCAATTCTATCTGCAACCTGATTCATTTCAATTACCTCTCTTTCATTCTCTTTTCAGGCAAATCTATTCTAATATGATATTATATCAAGCCTGAACCACATTATTTTTATTATAACATATTTCTTTGCTTTTTTACCAATTAAAATATTTGTCTGTATCACCTATATTTTCTTCAAAGAAAAAGGGTCCCTTTCGAACCGAAAGCGACCCTGATATTTTACTTATTCTTATACTGGATATGCTCCATTTTCTGTATCTGCAACTGTTGCATCTACTTTTGTCTGCTGTGCTTCTCTGTATTTAAAGAAATCAATAGCTACCTGTGGGAATAATGCATATGTCAATACATCTTCGTCCTGCTGAATGTACTGTGCACACTCTTTACGAAGTGTATCAAGCTCATCAGGAATCAAATCTGCCGGACGGCATGTAATGATTTCCGCATCCTCTCCGATAACTTTCTTCTGTACTTCTGGATTAACCGGTTTTGCAGTCTTTCCATATTTTCCAGCAAGAACATCTTTTGTTTCTTTTGTAGCCATCTTATAACGTTCACCCATCAATACATTGAATACAGCCTGTGTACCAACAATCTGTGAAGAAGGTGTTACAAGTGGTGGCTCACCAAGATCTTTACGTACACGTGGTACTTCTTCCAATACATCATAGAACTTGTCTTCTGCTCCCTGCTCAGCAAGCTGTGATGTCAGGTTTGAAAGCATACCGCCTGGCACCTGGTAAAGAAGAGTCTTGATATTTACACCAAGGTTCTTTGGATTGAGCAGACCACTGTCTAACGCTTCATCGCGAATAGGTCTGAAGTAATCAGCGATTTCAGAAAGTAATGTCTGATCTAAGCCTGTGTCATACTCTGTTCCCTTAAATGTCTCAACCATAACCTCTGTAGCCGGCTGTGATGTTCCCATTGCAAATGGAGAAATTGCTGTATCAATAATGTCAGCACCTGCCTCTACAGATTTCAAATATGTCATTGATGCAACACCGGATGTGTAATGTGTATGCATCTCGATTGGAATATTTACTGTATCTTTTAATGCCTGTACAAGTTCTGTTGCTTTGTAAGGTACAAGAAGACCAGCCATATCTTTAACACAGATAGAGTTTGCACCCATATCCTCGATTCTCTTTGCAAGATCTTTCCAGTATTCCAGTGTATACGCATCACCCAATGTATAAGACATTGCTACCTGAGCATGTGCTTTTTCTTTGTTTGCTGCTGTAACTGCTGTCTGTAAGTTACGGATATCATTCATACAGTCGAAAATACGAATGATATCAATTCCGTTTGCAACAGATTTCTGAACGAAATATTCTACAACATCATCTGCATATGGACGATATCCAAGGATATTCTGTCCACGGAATAACATCTGTAATTTTGTATTTTTAAATCCATCTCTGAATTTACGAAGTCTCTCCCATGGATCTTCTTTTAAGAAACGAAGGGAAGCATCAAATGTAGCTCCTCCCCAACACTCTACTGCATGGTATCCGACTTTATCCATTTTCTCTACGATTGGCAGCATCTGTTCTGTTGTCATTCTTGTAGCAATCAGAGACTGATGAGCATCACGCAGAATTGTTTCTGTAATTTTAACTGGTTTTTTTACAACTTCTGCCATTGTATTTGTCCTCCACTAATATTCTACTTCACACCGAAGATGGCCATAAATGTTCCGGCTGCAACTGCTGTACCGATAACTCCGGCAACGTTTGGTCCCATTGCATGCATCAGCAAGAAGTTTGTAGGATCTGCTTCTGCACCAACTTTCTGAGAAACACGTGCTGCCATAGGAACGGCAGATACACCTGCTGAACCGATCAGTGGATTTACCTTTCCACCTGTAGCCTTACACATAATCTTACCAAAGACAACACCTGCTGCTGTACCAAATGCAAATGCGATCAAACCAAGGATTACAATTTTGATTGTATCCCAGTTCAGAAATGCTTCCGCACTTGTTGTAGCACCTACTGATGTACCAAGCAAGATAACAACGATGTACATCAATGCGTTAGAAGCTGTATCTGAAAGCTGTCTAACAACACCTGATTCTTTGAACAGGTTACCAAGCATCAGCATACCAACCAATGGAGCTGTTGTTGGAAGAATTGTACATACTACGATTGTAACAATAATCGGGAACAAAATTCTCTCCAATTTTGATACCGGACGGAGCTGTTCCATTTTAATTTTACGCTCTTTCTCTGTTGTAAGGAGCTTCATAATTGGTGGCTGAATAATTGGTACCAATGACATATATGAATATGCTGCTACCGCAATTGGTCCCATAATTGCAGTCTGTGACAATTTACCTGCAAGGAAGATGGATGTTGGTCCATCAGCTCCACCGATGATAGAAATCGCTGCTGCCGCTTTATCAGAGAATCCCATAGCCATAGCTCCAAGGTAAGCTGCAAAAATACCAAACTGTGCTGCTGCTCCGAGAAGGAAACTCTTTGGGTTAGCGATCAATGGTCCGAAATCTGTCATAGCTCCAACACCAAGGAAAATCAATGATGGGAGAATTGACCACTCATCTAATACATAAAAGTAATAAAGAAGTCCACCTGTTCCATTTGCCGCATCTTCTGCATGGAGCATAATATCCGGATAGATATTAACAAGCAACATACCAAATGCGATTGGAACAAGCAGCAACGGCTCAAAGCCATGTCTGATTGCTAAATATAAGAACACACATGCAACTGCAATCATGATCAGGTTACCAAATGTAAGATTCATAAATGCCGTCTGCTGCACGAGGTTCGATAGCGTATTTGAAATATATTCCATTTTTCAAACCTCCTGGTCTAACTAGTTTAATGTAGCTAAAACTGCTCCTGATTCTACGGCATCTCCTACTGCTACATCAATACTAGCAACTGTACCAGCCTCTGGGGCAACTACTGGGATTTCCATCTTCATAGCTTCAATGATAACAACTGTATCACCAGCTTCTACTTTCTGTCCAACACTTGCTTCTACTTTAAATACTTTACCTGCTGCTCCTGCTTTAACCTGAATGCTTCCTGCTCCGGCTGCTTTAGCTGGTGCTTTAGCAGGTGCTGCAACTGGTGCTGCTGCAACTGGCGCTGCTGCAACTGGTGCTGCTCCTGCACCTTTTTCTTCTACTGTTACGTCATATACATTGCCATTTACTGTAATTGTATAATTTTTCATCCTTGTATCCTCCTGATTAACTCCACTTATTGGATTTTCTTCTCTTAATAGAACGAACAACAAAACCGTCTGTTGAAGTTCCCTCTGATGCTGCAATTGCTGCTGAAATTACAGCAATAAGCTCGCTGTCATCTGTTGCCGGTACCACTTCAACCGGTGCCGGTGTTGCTGAAGTTTCTTTCTTTGTTTCAGCCTGTGGTTTTTTACTAAACTTATTCTGAATTGCAGGAATAAATTTAAACAGGGAAATGATAAATGAGATAAAAATCAATACAACAAATACAGTTCCCATACCTAACAATGTGTTAAGTCCTGCTTTTTTCAAAATCTCAGCCATGCCATAATGACCATTAACTGTGATGCTTTCCATGTTCATCTTCTCGTTAAATGTGAATTCCAGGTCACCATCTCTTGTTTCACCTTTAAAAGGTACTGTCAAAGTAGCACTGCTATTCTTTACTGTCAGCTCATAATCGCCAAGATCTGAGATTGTACCGCACTCATCCAAACCTGCTTCCCAAGCTTCGATCATTGATTTGAAATCATCAGCTGCAATTGGAAGACCTGACTGCAGTAATGTCAGGTTTAATTCCAAATCTGACATATCAGCAAACTGATTCAAATTCTCCTGGGACATATTACTGAAGCTTGTAACGATTGTATCAGCATACTGTTCCATCGTAGCCTGATCATATTCTGCCTCTTCACTAGCCTTGCTTCCACATCCTGCGAGACTCAAAACTAAAATGAGGACAAGTCCTAATAAACTGATTTTTTTCTTCACTTTGCCTCACCTCACTAAACCGTACCGTGTTTTTTGTCCGGACGATCCTCTCTCTTTGTGAACAACATCTCGAATGCTCCGATTACATATTTTCTTGTATCTGCTGCTTCGATGATTGCATCAACATATCCTCTTCTTGCTGCAGACATTGGGCTTGACTGAAGTTCTTTATACTCTGCTGCTTTCTCTTTCAATGTATCTGCGTCAGCACCTTCATACATGATCTTAGCAGCCATAGTTGCATCCATCATTCCAACTTCTGCTGTTGGCCATGCAAATACCATATCTGCTCCGATTGATTTACTATTCATTGCAACATAAGCACTTCCGAATGCCTTACCAACGATTACGTTTACTTTTGGAACTGTTGCATTTGCAAATGCATATGTGAGTTTTGCAACGCTTCTTGCCATATCTTTCTCAGCTTCTTTTGTTGCCTCAAACCCTGTCACACTTGTCAGTGTAAGTACCGGGATAGAGAATGCATCACAGAAATTAATGAAGTCTGTTGCTTTCTTGCATCCGTCAACTGTAAGAACTGCGTCAAAGCTTTCTGCATTTCCTTCAGCGTCATATACTTTAGAACGGTTTGCAACAGCTCCGACTGTCATACCATTCAAACGGATAAATCCTGTCACCATCTCTTTTGCATAATCTTTTTTTGTCTCGAAGAATACATTGTTATCAGCGATTGTTGCAAGTGCAATACCTGTATCCTCTGCTGCATTTGCAAGATCAGCGCAGACACGATTCAAATCATCTGTACATTCTTCGTATGAAGCATCATCTTCATTGTTTGAAGGAATCATGCTAATCAGTGTACGGATCTGTCCAAGAATTTCTGCCTCAGTTCCGATTCCATCAACAAGACCTGCTGTCTCACTCTGATATGCTGCACTTGCTGTATCACATTTAGAAACTTCGTTTCCTTCCAAAGCATTTGGTGAATTTACAAAAAGCTTTCCTTCTTTGCTTTCCATAAATGTAAAATCTGTAAGTCCTGGAACAACTGCCAATCCGCCACCACACATTCCAAAGATTGCTGTGATCTGTGGTACAACACCTGAAGCCATTGTCTGTTTATGATACAGGCTTCCAAATGCCTCTAGTGCGTCTGTCGCTTCCTGAAGTCTAAGTCCTGCACAATCCACAAGACCGATTACAGGTGCTCCCATTTTCATTGCCATATCGTATATGTTTGCGATTTTTTTTGCATGCATTTCTCCGATAGCACCTTTTAATACTGTAGCATCCTGACTGTATACATACACAAGATTGCCATCGATCACTCCATAACCGGTAATAACGCCGTCAGACGGAGTTTCTTTTGTCTGTAAGTTAAAATCTGTATTTCTTGCTGTTACAGCACCACCGATTTCAACAAAGCTTCCCTGATCAAGCATTGCGGCAATTCTTCTGCTTGCTGGGTTTCCAGTTGCATTGTAGCTCATATTCTAGCCCTCCATATTGTAAATATTTTTAAAATAAACCAAAATTTTTGCCTATTCTAGTATAAACCACTCTCATCTAAATTTCAATCAACAAAATACATATTTTGTCATTTTTTTCACATGTTTCTTTTAGTTTCACATTATTATAATTTAATTCACTTTACTATTATAATAGGAAGGTTTCCACTGTTTTCCTTACACACCATTGATAATTTCTTCTTTCAATCATATTCTTTACTATCACAGTTTGTCTTTTTATGACATTTCCATCTAATAAATACTGTATTTCTCCCACTTCTGTTTTTGCTTCAACCGGTGCATATAACTGTTTTTTCAGCACAATTTGTAAATGTATTTTTTGATCTTTCCGAAGCAAAAACTGTTCCAGCTCTGTTGAATCTGTATTTTCACCTTCTTCCATATTTTTCATCCACACTTTTGTATACGATTCTCCACTTATTTTTCCATTAGCCGGAACTCCCTTTACAACAGGAATCTTAATATCTGCTAATTCTTTTGAAATGTTTCTCATCTCTATCATGACATATTCAAATGAGTCCAGTCCATATTGCATCAGTTTACGTGTATCCTGCCATTTATAACCCTTATTATTTGGCCAGCCACATCCCAAAAGTGCAACAATTAATTTTTTATCATTTTGTTCCAAAGCTCCCACATAACAATATCCCGCCTCACCCGTAAATCCTGTTTTTCCTGCTATTGCACCCTCCATCATTTTCAAAAATGCGTTATGGTTATTACATGTATACTTGTATACATGCGAGCAATCTTCAAAGTGATGTGTTTCCGTCTGTGATATTGCCAAAAACTGTTTTGCCTGTGCCGAATCCTGTATGCAATATTTCATGATTCGTGCAAGTTCTTCTGCTGTTGTCTGATGACTTCCGTTTTCATCTGAAGCATCCAATCCATTTGGTGTAATAAAATAAGTATTTTTACATCCCAATCTTTGTGCTTTTTGATTCATCATATCTGCAAAACCCTCCACACTGCCTCCAATATGTTCTGCAATCATAACCGCCGCATCATTATGGGATTCCAACATCAATGAATATAACAAATCTCTCAACAAAATTTCTTCTCCCTCGACAACTCCCAATCGCACTTTAGGCTGATTTACTGCATTTGAACTTGCAATAACAACATCATCCAAATCACCATATTCTAGTGCAAGAATACAGGTCATAATCTTTGTTGTACTTGCCATCGCACGTTTTTGTCCTCCATTTTTTTCAAACAATATTCTCCCGCTTTTTGCATCCATGAGCACCGCAGATTGAGCATATAAACCATGCGGTTCCTGAATCCTATCTTTTTCAGATGCTTCTATTTCTTTTGTATTTTCTGATTTTCTAGTAGTATACACCCTCGTCTCATTCACCATACTTATCGGAACAGAATAATTTTCTTTATTCGAGCAGATAAAATCCCACAAAAAATAAAAGCCAATGATAAATATCGATGCAAGCATCAACACCTCCATGGCTCTCTTCTTGTTTAATATTCTGTTTTTCTTCAGCATCATAAATTCACCCGACATTATTTATTAACTATTATATGCTAATCTATTTGCTATATGTCTTGCAAATTACAACTATACAAACGAATCCACTTTACAAATTCAATTTCAGTTCCGCTTCATCTTCTGCCTCTTCTTTAAACTGCTCAATTTGATCTGTATTAAGCATCGGAAGTTCATCTAAAGACTGTACACAAAATCTCCGCAAAAATTCTTCTGTTGTTCCAAATAAAATAGGACGTCCCGGAGCATCTAACCTTCCAACCTCCTCTGCCAAACCATACTCAACAAGCTTATTAACTGCATGATCTGATTTCACACCTCTGATTTTTTCAATCTCAATTTTTGTAACCGGCTGTTTATACGCTATAATAGACATAGTTTCCAATAATACATCCGTTAAAACATGTTTCTTCGGTTGTCTTGCAACACGAATTAAATATTCATAGGCTTCTTTTTTGGTACACATCTGAAACGCATGATCTAACTCGATAATCCGAATCCCTCGATCCTTTGCTTCATATCGTTTCATCAATTTATGTATCAATTCCAACGTTGTATCTTCATCCTGTTCAATTGCACATGCAATCTTATTTAGCTCAACAGATTCTCCCATTGTAAAAAGAATTGCTTCTATCGCCCCCTGAAGTTCCTTTTCTTTTTTCATTTTATTAACACTCCTGTATCTGAGACTCTATGATAATCTCACCACAAGTCTCTTCCTGCTCTACCTTGATCATTCCGCTCTTCATCATTTCTAAAATTGCAAGAAAGGTTACTACCACATGCATCTTGCTTTTTTGTTCCATCAATAATTGTCGGAAACTAAACCTGCCATGTGTTCTTGCGTAAGATTCTACATAAGCCATCTTATCCGGAAGGGGAACCTCTTCTTTTTCTATTTTTCCAAATTTACTTCGAATAGGATCAATCTTTCGTTCCTGTCGCTTCATGACTTCTTCGAAAATTTTATGTAATCTCTGCAGATTCAAATCTCCTAATAGTAAATCCAAATCAACCGGCTCTTCATATTTTAAAATTTCATCAGGAACTGACGGATTCTTATACATAATGTACTCCGAATCCATTTCTCTATCTTTTAGTTCATAAGCCATATATTTATACATTTTATATTGTAATAATTGTTCCACAAGTTCCTGGCGCGGATCTTCTTCCTCGCCTTCTTCGTTTACTTCCTTCGGAAGCAACATTTTGCATTTTATATCTAATAATGTAGCAGCCATCAGCAAAAATTCACTCATAATATTAAGATCTTCTCTTTGCATCTGATGTATATATTCCATATACTGATTTGTAATTTCAACAATTGGAATATCGTAAATATCTACTTTGTTTTTATCAATCAGGTGCAAAAGCAAATCTAACGGTCCCTCAAACACCTCTAATTTTATAGGAATCCCCATATATATTCTCTCTTTACTGTTTACTTATTTGAAATACGATCAATTCTGCCGGATTAAACAACCGAATATTGACTGTATGTGTTCCCAGACCACGACTCACGATTGCTGTCTGATCTCCTCTGACTTTCATCTCTCCTGCATGCTTTGGGAATAGATGAAATTGCGGTGTTATTACACTTTTACCATTCGGAAGACAAATTAAACCTCCATGTAAATGCCCGGACAAAGTAATATCTGACCCCCATGCCTGATACGCCTCCATATATTCCGGATTATGTGCCAGCAATATCTGAATCTCTTCCCGGTTTGCCGGACCAACCTTCTGTGCTATGTCTTCTTTAGTCACCTGATGAGTTTTCATCTTTTCATATACTTCCATCCGTAATTCCAAGCCTGTCAAAGACAATTTATTTCCATCCAACTCTACTTCTGCACTTTCATTTTCCAAAAAACAAACTCCTGCATCCAGCAATCGTCTTTTATATTTAACAAATGCATCTCCATATTTTTCCGGCTTTTCTTTCATACGTTGCTCATGATTTCCGTTTGCATAATATACCGGTGCAATCTTAGCGATTGATTCCACAAATTTTGCTGCTGATTCATAAGAAATATTTTCTTTCCCAACCAGAATATCTCCTCCAATTAAAATCAGCTCTGGATTTTCCATCTTTATCTTATCAATCAGTTTCTTATTATGTAAGCCATACTCATGATTGTGAAGGTCACTCAAAAATATGATTTTCCCGCTTTTTTCACCATTCCATTTTGATAACAGTACTTTGTATCTCGTAATACAAAATGTGTGTAATTCTCTTTCAACCTCAGCAAACACGCCCGCTATTAATAACAGAATAACTATCCAAAACCACATTTTCCACATATAATATGTTTCCTCGTTTCCTATTATCTTAATAATTTATCATCTTAAATATAGCAAATATGCCTAATCTATTTTATATTAACATTTTTCTTTTTGGAATTCAACTGTTGCAATCCAGCCATTCCCGCAATATTCTTTTAATTAAATTATCAATATTTTGAGATAATATATTTGAATTACTAAAACAGGATATGAATATAAATAGATTAAATAGTTTTATGGTGTGTGTCCATTGAAAAATAAAAAAATATTATTTCTACGGAGTATTTGTCTGATTTTAGGATTGACAATCATCATAAGTGGAACTCATAATTTCATCCTTTTTGCTAAAGAAAATCCAAAAGATTCAAAAATACCTGCCAGCCTTGAATTACATGCGCCTTCTGCAATCTTAATGGAGGCATCTACCGGAACTATCCTTTATGAAAAAGATTCCGATACACCACGTCCGCCTGCCAGTGTAACGAAAATTATGACAATGCTTCTGATTTTCGATGCTTTGGAAGAAGGAAAAATACATTTGGATGATACTGTGCCTGTTTCAGAACATGCCGCTTCTATGGGAGGTTCTCAAGTATTTTTAGAGGTTGGTGAAACTCAAACTGTAGATACCATGCTAAAATGCATTTCTGTCGCAAGTGCAAATGACGCATGTGTGAGCATGGCGGAATATATTTGCGGCAGCGAGGAAGAATTTGTCCGACAAATGAATCAACGTGCAAAAGAATTAGGTATGAACCACACCACATTCATCAACTGTAATGGACTGGATGCAGATGGTCATGAAACAAGCGCACGGGACATTGCACTCATGTCAAAGGAACTGATTACAAAATATCCTCAGATTCATGATTATTGTACTATCTGGATGGAAAACATAACTCATACAACACGTAAGGGAACATCTGAATTCGGACTCACTAACACTAACAAACTAATTCGTCAATATGAATATGCCACTGGCCTGAAAACCGGCTCCACAGGATTAGCAAAGTTTTGTGTCTCTGCAACTGCCAAAAAAAATGATATCGAATTAATTGCCGTGATTCTTGGTGCCGACAATTCTAAAACTCGTTTTCAAGATGCTGTCACCTTATTAAATTATGGGTTTGCCTCCTGCCAGATTTATAAAGATTATTCGCCTCCTAAACTCGGGAAAATAAAAGTAATCGGCGGTATAAAAGAAAATATTCCTTGCAAATACAAAACTACATTTCAATATCTTGATACTAATGGACAAAATCTATCGGCTATAACAAAACACTTAGAATTAAAAAAAGAACTGCACGCACCTATCCATAAAGGAGATTCCGTTGGAAATTTGATTTATAAATTAAACGGAGAAGAAATAGGACGAATCCAAATTCTGGCTGCTGTTTCTAGTGATAAAGCCTGCTTCTGGGATTGTCTGAAAAAATTACTGTCTTTCTACTTTCATGTTGCTTAAATAGTTGATTTTTTTTATTTCTTGCCTTACAATAAATAATTAGGTATTTATTAACAATCAAGGAGAACTTATGGCAAAACGCACATATTATCATATACTTGGCATCTCCCGAGACGCCGGTTTAGAAGAAATTACAGCTGCTAAAAACGCATTGGCAAAAGTGTATCATCCGGATGCCAATATACACACAGATATCGATACTACTGCCCAGATGCAGGAAATTCTCGAAGCTTATCGAATATTATCGAATCCAGAAAAAAGGAAGGCCTATGATTTAGAATTAGGTGGCGGAAAGAAACGTGTTTTCCGTACATTTAATATGGAAGAAGAAGCAAAACAAGCAAAGAAAAAACCTGAAGCAGACTCTTTTGTAACTTATTGGAATGCTGCACAAAGACTAAATGAAATTGTCACAAAAAGTTCTATGCTTATCCAGCGAGAGTCCAAACGAAAAAGCATTCCAATCAAAATACTGGAAAAATTCGGAAACAAAGAATTTGTATCACCTGCTTTAAATGCTGAATTAGAACACTTATCTATCGAAGCCTTAAAATATATTACAACATTAAAAACTGCTAATATTCCCATGCAATATTGGAATTCTGAGACAATGAACTGGCTGTTAATTCAATGGGGGCAGGGTGTATATCCAGATCACCAAACACTTCTTGCACAATATGATGTTTATTTAGCACAGAACAAAACCAGTTCAGAACGAATGAAATTAAACAACGAAAACAAACAATTTCATCATCACTTAAAAAAGCTGCTGACTTATGCTCTATAAGTCAGCAGCTTTCATTTATAATCATTCCGTCGCTTTTCCACGAAGTCGCAAATAATAAAACCTTGTTTTATCTACAAGAATTGTCAAGAATCTAAATGCTGATTCTGTTGCAATTGAAAATACCACAAACAACATAATACACTTTACAGACATCCCTGTGATTGCAAAAAGTCTATGAAGATATACACTGCAGAACAATAATCCTGCGATACACCCCATAAGAATTCCAACACGTAATTTATTCATTGGTGCACTAATCTTAAACAAAATCATAAATCCGACTATTGCAAGCAGCATCGTTGCTGCAGTCGAAATATCTTTTGAATCCACACCAAAACTCTGTCCAAATATCACCAAAGCCCCTACTGCCAGGACATCTGTCAATGCTGCCGGTAATGCTTTCAAGAACACATTTGTAAGGAAATGACCTTTGATAATATTTTTGTTTGGCTCCAATGCAAGGAAGAAAGCCGGAACACCAATTGTAAACATACTGATCAAAGAAATCTGTGATGGTTCCAATGGATAAGTAATCATAAATACCACAGAGAACATCGACAGTAAAAATGAGAAAATATTCTTTACAAGGAACAAGCTTGCCGAACGCTGAATATTATTTACAACACGACGTCCTTCCAATACAACCTCTGGCATACACGAAAAATCTGATTCCAGTAACACAAGTTGGGATGCTTGTGCCGCTGCATCACTTCCTGATGCCATTGCAATACTGCAGTCTGCATCCTTCAATGCAAGTACATCATTAACGCCATCTCCTGTCATGGCTACTGTTTTTCCAGCATCCTTCAACATCTGAACAAACTGCCTCTTTTGATTCGGAGTAACTCGTCCAAATACATTATATTTTAATACTGCATCTCTCATTGCTTCTTCATCCTTGAGTGTAGATGCATCGATATAGCGTTCTGCACCTTCTACCCCGGCTTCTTTGGCAACCTCAGACACTGTACGTGGATTATCTCCGGAAATAACTTTCACTTCAACTCCTTGCTCTGCAAAATATGAAAAGGTTTCTTTTGCAGCTTTACGAATTGGATTTGCCAGCATCAAATATCCTAATGGGCAAATTGGTTTTGCCAATTCATTTCCATCTATTTCTCCATCATATGTTCCGAATACCAGAACTCGCAGCCCCTTAGCAGCATAACTTTCAATGTCTTCCGCATATGTTTCATACGCTTCTTTCAAAACAAACTCTGGTGCGCCTAATACATATGCTTCATCTTCAAATGTAACACTACTATACTTTGTTGCCGATGAAAATCCTGTTTTTGAAATTGGTTTGCGTCCAGAAGCATGTGGAAAGCTCCTTTTAATTGCTTCCATTGTAATGTTATCTCTATCCATTGCCGCAGCAAAATCTCCAATCAGCTGACTAAGAGGTGCCATGGTCTCATTATCATATTTATCTGTCGGCTTAAACTCACGGACTTCCATAGTATTATCTGTGATTGTTCCTGTTTTATCTACACAAAGCACATTTACACGAGCAAGTGTTTCGATACACTTCATATCATGAAGCAGAACTTTCTTTGTAGCAAGACGCATGGCACTAACTGCTAATGCCACACTGGCAAGCAAATACAATCCTTCTGGGATCATTCCAATTACTGCTGCGACCATAGATGTTACGCTAGAACGAAATCCTTCCCCTTGGAAAAAGAAACCCTGTACAAATAAAAGGATTCCAATTGGAATAATTGCAATTCCGGCAACCAACACTAATTTATCCAGAGCACGTATCATCTCTGATTGTTCGTTGTCCTGCATCTCTTTTGCCTGCAAAGTCAATTTTGAAATGTAAGAATCCTCTCCTACTTTATCCAAACGAGCCCGACATTCTCCCGATACAATAAAGCTTCCAGACATTAATATGTCTCCCGGCTGTTTTGTAATCTCGTCCGCTTCTCCTGTCAAAAGAGATTCATTGACCTGCACAGTACCTAAACATACTTCAGCATCTGCACAAATCTGATTTCCGGCTTTAAAAACCACAATATCGTCGAGCACTAATTTTTCTGCATCTACCAGGCTTTGTTTTCCATCTCTTATAACCATTGCATGCGGTGCATTAAGCATCGTCAGATTATCCAGTACCTTTTTTGCTCGGATCTCCTGTATAATTCCTATTAATGTGTTAGCAATAATAACCGGTAAAAATGTCAGATTTCGAAATGAACCGACAAGGCACAACAATATTGCCAAAATCAAGAAAATCAAGTTAAAATACGTAAATACATTCTCATGAATAATATCACGAGTTGTCTTTGATGGTGGATCTACCGCCCTGTTTGTCCATCCATGCAACCTGTGTTCCTGCACTTGTTGTGAAGTCAGTCCTTGCTCTGGATTCGGTGTATATCTCGTTGTTGGAATACGCTTTACTTCTTGTTTTTTTTCTGTCTTTTTCTCTAAGTTATTTTTTTTCAATATTAACCAACCTCGTTTTCCTTTTTATAGCATTCATTTTATCATAGCCACAAAAAAATTCCAGTATCTTTATAAAATATTCAGAAATTCCTCGATTTCCTTGTTTTATTATGTCTCTTCACTTATAATAGTACAAGTATCGGCAGAATTCTATATTTTAGTTCTTGCTGACTATAAAACATAAAGAATGAAAGAGTGAATCATTATGAAATTAAGAAGCAGATTAGCAATTCGCTGCGCGAAACTAACCAGTATTTTGATTAAAAAAATGAATCGCGGAAGTGGAGTTACTCTCCCTGGATATGTTGCGCGGATCATTGACCCTAATATTTTGAACACGATGTCAAAACAAGTACGCGAAAAGACCATTGTAACAATGGGAACAAATGGAAAAACTACAACAAACAGTATTTTATATCACGCATTGAAGGCGGAAGGGAAGAAAGTTATCATCAACCGAACAGGTGCCAATATGATGAATGGTATCATTTCTGCATTTGTTCTTTCTACTGATAAGCGCGGACATTTAGATGCAGACTATGCCTGCATCGAGGTAGATGAAATCGCATCTGTCAATGTTCTTCCTCAGCTCAAACCTGACTGTGCTTTATTAACTAATATTTCACGTGACCAATTGGATCGCTTTGGTGAGGTTGATATCACTTATAATAAGTTGAAAACAGCTGTCACAAGTGTCCCTGATACAACATTAATCATTAACTGTGATGATATTTTATCCTACTCTCTTGCAAAAGACTGTAATAATTCTTACGTCACATATGGAATCAGTGAACAGATTTTTGATGACATTTCCCGTTCTGAGATTCGTGAAAGTATTTTCTGTCGTTCTTGTGGTACAAAACTTGAATATGAATTTTTCCATTATGGACAACTTGGTATCTATCATTGTCCAAATTGTGGATTTAAACGTCCAGACCCGGATTATACAACAACCAATGTTGTATTAAAAGATGAATTATATTCCTTTGATATGGATGGCATGCATATTCAATCCACAGCGCGTACTCCATACAATATTTACAACACATTATCCGCTTATGCGGCATTACGTGCATTACATGCACCACTACAACATTTCCAGAGTATGATAGAATCTTTCGATTACGGTAATAATCGCGAAGATATTTTCAATATCAATGGTGCACGTGTACAACTTCATTTATCTAAGAATCCAATTGGATTCCAGCAAAAAGTTTCACTTGTACTCAAAGATCCAAAACCAAAAGATATCATTATCCAGATTAATGATACCTATCAGGATGGTGAAGATGTCTCCTGGCTTTGGGATGTAGATTTCCAGTATCTTGCAGATGCTAATGTATCTACCATCCTTACAAACGGAACTCGCCGACACGATATGGGACTGCGTTTAAAATATGAGGATATTCCTTGTGGTTCTACCACAGATTTAAAACAATCTGTTGAAGATTTAACTAAGAATGGCACAAAAAATCTTTATATTATTGTCAACTACTCTGGTCTGTATCGCACAAACCACTTATTAAATGAGATGCAAAAAGAAACGGAAGGAGAACTGAAATCATGAAATTAACAATCGGACATCTTTATCCTGATTTATTGAATCTTTATGGTGACCGCGGCAATATTCAATGTTTTCGTAAACGTTTAGAGTGGCGTGGAATTGAAGCAGAAGTCATTCCTTTTCTTTCTGGCGACAAAATTGATTTTTCCAAACTTGATATTGTACTATTAGGTGGTGGATCTGACAGAGAACAGGAACTTGTATGCGGATATTTAAAAGAAATCAAAGCTGATTTTAAAAATTATGTTGAACAAGGTGGCGTTGTTCTTGCTGTATGTGGTGGTTATCAATTATTAGGTAAATATTATAAAACTGACAAAAAAATGATCGAGGGGCTTGGTATTCTCAATATCACAACAGAATGGGAACCTGAGCGTCTGATCCGAAACATCATTTTACAAAGCCCTCTCTTCTCTGATCCTGTTGTCGGCTTTGAAAATCATGGCGGACGTACCTATATCAATGACCATACACCATTTGGAAAGGTATTCTTCGGACTTGGCAACACTGGAAAATCTGGTTATGAAGGTGTAGTGTATAAGAACGTTATTGCAACATATCTTCATGGCCCACTCCTTCCAAAAAATCCTCAGGTATGTGATTACTTGTTGGAACGGGCTTTACAGCGTAAATATGGAGAAAATGTAACGTTATCTCCACTTCCTGACGAATTGGAACACAAAGCAAATAGTTACATTTTTGATCGTTATAATGACAAAAAATATGTACTCCAAGAAACAATTAAACGTTATACCTAAATTGTTTTCATCAACAAAAATGAGCAATCACAAACGATTGCTCATTTTTTATATTATTTTTTTCTGGATTTACAATATCCTTGAATAGTTTTTATCAACTGAATCACCGGAAGATTTAAAAATGCAAGGAAATATACCAGCAAAAGCTGTGTTATTGTCAATGTCTGAACCTTGAACAATCCTTGTAAGCCCGGAATCATAATTACTAATGTTACCAAAATCGTTCCTAATGCAAATGCACCCAGCAGATATTTATTATTAAAGAATCTTCTTGTAAATATTACTGGTTTATCTGACTTACAGTTAAATCCATGTACCAATCTTCCCAAGCACAACGTTGCAAATGCCATTGTACTTGCAAGCGTTGCATTTCCGCTACGATATCCTATCAGAAATGCTATCATAGAGATTGCTCCAATTACAAAACCATCAACCCCTATTCTCGCCAAAAAAGATCTTGTTAAGATTGATTCCTGCATCGGTCTAGGTTTATCCAGCATAACATCTTTCGTATGCGGTTCTAATCCAAGTGCGATTGCCGGAAGGCTGTCTGTCAACAGATTAATAAATAACAAGTGAACCGGAGCAAACGGAACCGGTAAGTTCATAACCGATGCATATAGTACTGCTAAAATCGCTCCAAAATTACCTGATAAAAGGAATAAAATTGCCAGTTTTATATTTCGGTATAAATTTCTTCCATTTTCTACCGATTTCACAATTGTTGCAAAATTATCATCTGTCAGAACAACCGCTGAAGCATCTTTTGCAACCTCGCTTCCCGTAATTCCCATTGCGACACCTATATCTGCCTGCTTTAATGCAGGAGCATCATTCACTCCATCTCCTGTCATTGCTACGACATTTCCTTTTTCTTGCCATGCACGTACAATCCGGATCTTATGTTCCGGCGATACCCTTGCATATACAGATATATGCTCAACAAAATCCTGTAATTCTTCATCTGACATACATTCAATCTGAGCACCTTCACAGGCTTCCGATTCATCCTGCAGAATGCCTATTCTCTTTGCAATTGCCGCTGCTGTTACTTTATGATCTCCTGTTATCATAATCGGACGTATTCCGGCTTTCTTACATTCTGCTACCGCCGCCATTGATTCTTCTCTCGGAGGGTCCATCATTGCTATCATACCCAAGAAAATCAAATTATTTTCATCATCATATGATAATTCCCACTCGTCTACAACTTTCTTATATGCAAATCCTAATACTCGCAATCCTTCTCTTGAAAATTTCTGATTGTCCTCTTCAATTTTTTGTTTATCCTCTTTTGTAATCGGACGAATCATTCCATTTTCCATTATTTGTGTTGCTCTGGATAATAATACATCCGTTGCTCCTTTTACAACCATAACAGGGATGCCTTCTATTGTATGTTTTGTCGACATCATTTTCCGGTCACTATCAAACGGAATCTCGCTTTCCCTTGGATATTTTGCTCGTATTTCTTCAACATTAATATCCAATTTTCCACCAACATTCAAAAGTGCTGTCTCTGTCGGATCTCCAATTTCAACACCATCGATGTTAGATGCATCATTACACAAAACACTAAACGTAAATAACTTTCTTTGAATTTCAGAATCCATATCAATGTCTTCTGACGAAATTCTTGTTTTATTTACATAATAATCTTCTACAGTCATCTTATTTTGTGTCAGTGTTCCTGTTTTATCAGAGCAGATTATTGACACACTGCCAAGACCTTCAACAGCTTGTAATTTTCGGATAATCGCATTTTCTTTTGCCATTTTCTGTGTTCCGAATGACAACACTATTGTCACTATCGAACTAAGTGCCTCTGGAATTGCTGCTACTGCAAGCGCAACCGCAAACATGAATGCATCTCCTACACTTCCTCCTTGCAAAACATTTACTCCAAAGAGAACACCACAGAATATTAATATCAAAATTGACAACTTCTGGCCAAATTGATCCAGATTTACTTGTAACGGAGTTTTCTTGTCTGCTGCATTTTGTATCATGCCTGCAATTTTACCGACTTCCGTATTCATACCAATTCCTGTTACAATATAGGCAGCTCTTCCATAGGTAACAAAACTACCTGAATACAACATGTTAGTCCTATCACCAAGTGCAATTTCCGACTCACCTTTTATACATATTGTTGTTTTTTCAACTCCTACACTTTCTCCTGTCAATGCACTCTCATCAACCTTGAGCGTCGCTGCCTCCAAAATTCTTCCGTCTGCCGGAATGAAATCTCCTGCATCTAAATGAACAATATCTCCCACTGTAATTTCTGTAGATGGGAGCAATACAATATTTCCATTTCTAAGCACTTTTGCCTCTGGACCTGACAGTTTTTTCAAGCTCTCCAATGACTGTTCAGCTTTTCGTGTCTGAACAGTTCCGAGCACTGCATTCATTGTAATTACAACTAGAATTACAAGTGCACTTTCCCAATCTCCAAGCACACCGGATACGATTGCAGAAATTATCAATATAATAACTAAAAAATCTTTGAACTGTTCCAAAAACAACTGTAGTACAGATTTCTTTCCTGCGGTCTCAATTTCATTCCGCCCATATTTTGCAATATGTTCTTTTACCTGCGATTCTGTCAATGGCTCTAGAGTTCCATTCACACTCTGACAGACTTCTTCACCAGTCATATGATAGTATTCTTTCATACCAGTTCTCTCCTTCTTTCAAATTGTTTAAAAGGAATAATTTTATATATTAGGAAAAACTTTTGCTAATATATAAAAAAAGAGACTTTTGCTGTATCAATCTAATTATGATACAGCAAAAGTCTCATCATTTCATCACGATACGGATAGGTAAGCCCATCGTATTGACGACATCGTGAACGCACTATATACGCCGATTACTCCCTTTTACAAGGTAACTATACAATTTTTATTTTAAAATGTCAATCATTTTTTATCTGATTAGCAGATTCCCTGAGCTGTCATAGCATCAGCAACTTTCTCAAATCCGGCAATGTTAGCACCTACAACATAATTGCCTTTGAATCCGTATTTTTCAGCTGCATCAGCTGCATTATGACAAATATTAACCATGATATTTTTCAGTTTAGAATCTACTTCTTCAAATGTCCAGCTCAATCTCTCACTATTCTGTGACATCTCAAGTGCAGATGTAGCAACACCACCGGCATTAGATGCTTTACCTGGTGCAAACAATACACCATGCTGCTGTAAGTACTCTGTAGCTTCCAATGTTGTAGGCATATTAGCACCTTCTGCAACAGCTATACATCCATTAGCAACAAGTGCTTTTGCATCCTCAAGATGAAGTTCATTCTGTGTGGCACATGGAAGAGCAATATCTACTTTGACATTCCATACACCTCTTCCCTCATGATACTCTGAGTTTGGACGATAATTCTTATATTCTGTAAGTCTTGCACGTTTTACTTCTTTGATTTCTTTCAATGCTGCAACATCAATTCCATCCGGATCATATACCCATCCTGTAGAATCACTTACTGTTACAACTTTAGCTCCGAGCTGCTGAGCCTTTTCTGTTGCATAGATTGCTACGTTACCAGCACCAGAAACTGCTACTGTCTTACCTGCGATATCCTGTCCGTTTAATTTCAGCATCTCTTCTGTGAAATATAACAGACCATATCCTGTAGCCTCTGTACGAGCTAAAGATCCACCATAGCTTAATCCTTTACCTGTCAGAACACCTTCATACAGTCCGCGGATTCTCTTGTACTGTCCGAACATATAACCAATCTCTCTTGCACCTGTTCCGATATCTCCTGCTGGAACATCTGTGTCAGCTCCAATATATTTACAAAGCTCTGTCATAAAGCTCTGGCAGAATGCCATAACCTCTCTATCAGATTTTCCCTTAGGATCGAAATCTGATCCACCTTTACCTCCACCGATTGGAAGACCTGTCAAAGAGTTTTTAAAGATCTGCTCAAATCCAAGGAATTTGATAATTCCAAGGTTAACAGATGGATGCAGACGAAGTCCTCCTTTGTATGGTCCAATAGCACTATTAAACTGTACACGGTATCCTGTATTAACCTGTACCTGTCCTTTATCATCTACCCATGGAACTCGGAATTTAAACTGTCTTTCTGGCTCAACCAATCTTTCAAGTAAAGCATCTTTACGGAATTTTTCTTCATTTGCTTCTACTACTACACGAAGAGACTCTAATACCTCTTTTACTGCCTGATGAAATTCAGGTTCTGCTGGATTTTTTTTCACTACTAATTCAATGACTTCATCTACGTATGACATTCTAATCTACCTCCTAAAACTAGAAAAAGCATGCAGTTAGTCTGCAAGCTTTCCGACATCTTTGTCTTCGCTCTTTATTGTATAAGCATTGTCCTCTGTTGTCAATAAAAAATTTATTATTTTACAACACTGTTACGTTAATGTGGTAAATGTTCCTCTGAAACATTACTGAAAAATGTAATTTCTCATGTAAGAACAAAGAATGTGCCTCGGCACATTCTTGCGCCTGCGGCGGTCGCTTGCGGCACCTACATTATACGCCGCAGTGCGCATCCTAAACGGAGCGTTTTTTATATATTAGGAAAGTCCTTTCCTAATATATAAAAAACAAGGTACTGAATTCAGTACCTTGTTAATCTGCACTATTAATTATACTTACGTTTTCTAGCAGCTTCAGATTTCTTTTTACGTCTTACGCTTGGCTTTTCGTAATGTTCTCTTTTACGAATCTCCTGCTGAATGCCAGCTTTCGCACAGTTTCTTTTGAATCTGCGTAAAGCACTATCTAACGTTTCGTTTTCTTTAACGATTACATTTGACATAGTCTCACACCTAACCTCCCCTCCAGCCTTGTATTGTGCATCATACGACTGTTCGGGTATATTTATTGCACTACAAATGATTATAACATATTTTCCAGCTACGTCAACTGTTTTTTTAACAAAAATTGTTATAATTTTTGTTGGGATTCACATGATATTCCTATGCAAGTTGCTCAGAAAGTACCTCTTCTGCCTTTTTCAATGCATCTGCAATACCTGCCGGATTCTTTCCTCCAGCCTGAGCCATGTTTGGACGACCACCGCCGCCACCGCCTACACATCCTGCAATTGCTTTGACAAGATTACCGGCATGTGCTCCTTTTTTCATAGCTCCATCTGTTGCCATAACCATCAAACTTACTTTGCCATCATTACCTGATGCCAATACGACTACTCCGTCACCAAGTTTTTCTTTCATCTGATCTCCAAGATCACGAAGTCCATTCATGTCTACGCCGTCAAGTTCTGCTGCAAGCAATTTAACACCTGAAATTTCCTTCACCTGATTCATAATATCTCCGGCTGCATCCTGTGCCATCTTGCTCTTCAAGCTCTCCAGCTCACTATTAAGAGATTTATTTTCTGCCTGAAGATGAGCAATCTTCTCTGAAATTGTATCTGGTGTTGTTTTCAAAAGTTTTGCTGCATCACGAAGTTTATTTTCCAAATCGCTATAATATTTCAACAAGCCCTCTGATGTAAGTGCCTCAATACGACGTACTCCAGCTGCAACACCTGACTCAGATACAATCTTAAGAGCCATGATCTCAGATGTATTAGATACATGAGTACCTCCACAGAACTCAACTGAAAAATCGCCCATATTTACAACACGTACGACATCTCCATATTTTTCACCAAATAATGCCTGTGCACCTGTCTTTTTAGCCTCTTCAATCGGCATATTCTTAATCACAACCGGAAGTGCCTTCTGAATTGCATCATTTACAATCTTCTCAACCTTCTCAAGTTCTTCTGCTGTCATTGCAGAAAAATGAGTAAAATCAAAACGCAATCTGTCTTCATTTACACTTGAACCTGCCTGTTCAACATGATTGCCAAGTACCATACGAAGTGCTTTCTGAAGCAAATGAGTAGCACTATGGTTACGAGCAGAAAGTGCTCGTTTTTCTGCATTTACTTCAAGAGTAGCCTTATCTGCTACTTTAATCATACCTTTTGTCACAATACCTACATGGCCAATCTTGCCACCGAGAAGCTTGATCGTATCTTCTACTTTAAATTCACCATCTGCTGTACGAATCACACCAGTATCTGCTTCCTGTCCACCACTTGTTGCATAAAATGGTGTTTCCTCTACAAATACAGTTCCTCTTTCTCCATCTGAAAGAGCATCAACCACTGCTGTCTCAGAAGTCAGTACTGTTACGTTTGATTCATATGTCAGATTATCATAACCAACAAATTTGCTTGTTACACTTGGATCGATAGACTCATATACAGTTACATCAGCTCCCATATAGTTTGTCACTTCACGGGCATCACGGGCAGTCTTTCTCTGGATTTCCATTGCTGCATGGAATCCTTCTTCATCTACATCCAAATCTTTTTCTTCCAGAATTTCTTTTGTCAGATCTAATGGAAATCCATATGTGTCATAAAGGCGGAATGCATCTTCACCTGATAATGTTTTCTCACCTTTTTCTTCCATACTTGCAATCATATCAGAAAGGATTCCAAGACCCTGGTCGATTGTTTTATTAAACTGCTCTTCCTCTTTTGCTATAACTTTTAAAATAAATTCTTTCTTTTCTTCCAATTCAGGGTATCCGTCTTTTGAACCGGCAATTACAGTCTCTGCAAGTTCTGGCAGGAAATTCCCCTCGATTCCTAATAATCTTCCATGACGGCATGCACGACGAAGCAGACGACGAAGTACATATCCACGGCCTTCATTTGAAGGCATAATACCGTCAGAAATCATAAATGTTACTGAACGCACGTGATCTGTGATAACACGGAGTGAAACATCCGTATTATAATCTTTTCCGTATTCTTTGTTTGCAAGCTTAGATACATGATCTCGAAGTGCCTTAATTGTATCAACATCAAAAATTGAGTCAACATCCTGTACAACACTTGCAAGACGCTCTAATCCCATACCTGTATCAATATTCTTCTGCTCTAATTCAGAATAATTTCCATTGCCATCGTTATCAAACTGTGTAAATACATTGTTCCAAATTTCCATGTAACGATCGCATTCGCAACCTACTGTACATCCTGGCTTACCACATCCGTATTTTTCTCCACGGTCATAATAAATCTCTGAACATGGACCACAAGGACCTGAACCATGCTCCCAGAAGTTATCTTCTTTACCAAATCTGAAAATTCTCTCTGCAGGGATTCCCATCTTTTTATTCCAGATTTCAAAAGCCTCGTCATCATTCTCATAAATAGATGGATATAATCTTTCCGGGTCCAGTCCGACTACTTCTGTCAAAAATTCCCATGACCATTCGATTGCTTCTTCTTTGAAATAATCTCCAAATGAGAAATTTCCAAGCATCTCAAAAAATGTACCATGACGTGCTGTCTTACCTACATTCTCAATATCCCCTGTACGAATACATTTCTGGCATGTTGTCACACGTGTTCTAGGTGGAATCTCCTGTCCTGTAAAATATGGTTTTAATGGTGCCATTCCTGAATTGATCAGTAATAAACTTTTATCGTTATGAGGCACCAGCGAAAAGCTCTTCATCGCAAGATGTCCTTTGCTCTCAAAGAACTCTAAAAACATTTTTCTTAATTGGTTTACTCCATATGGCTGCATTGCCTTCTCCTCCTGTAAATTAAAAACATACTATCCTATATAATAACATAGCATTTTTCAAATGTAAAGCAGGCATAGAACTGCTTTTTTTCGTGTCATTCTATGCCTGCTTTTTGTTTCTAAACTATCAGACTATTTTAATTCAATATTCTCTAATTCCTTTGGTGGAATTGATTTTGTCGAATTCTTTACATAAGTTGCAACATCTTTCTTAGCCTGAGGAATCGGAATATTAGTTCCTGCTCCTGCGACGCATCCTCCAGGACAGCCCATTCCCTCAATCAGGCAGCCGTTCATTTTTCCGGCTTTTGCAAGAAGCAGTGTTTTTCTACATTCTGCAAGGCCCTCTGCATGTTCGATGTTTACATCTACACCTGGATAATACTCTTTTATACATTCTTCAATCGCTGCTGCAACACCACCTGCACATGCATATCCTCGTCCTGCACCGGTTGCATCATGGAAAGAAGATTCTGCTTCATATTTTGTCAGATCAATTCCTTTTGCATCGAACATAGCCTGTAACTCTTCAAATGTTACAACAAAGTCTACATCACTTCTTACTGTTCTTCTAGAAGCCTCCAGTTTCTTCGCCGCACATGGTCCGATAAACACAACTTTTGCATTTGGATGCTCCTGCTTAATTGTTCTTGCCGTTGCAACCATAGGCGTCAGTTCCTGTGAAATCTGATCAATCAAATCCGGAAACTGTTTTTTTGCAAGCATTGCCCATGATGGACAACATGATGTCAGAAGGAACGGAAGTTCTCCTGATACAACTTTATTTACGTAATGATGTGCCTCTGCCACTGCCCCAATATCAGCTCCGAGTGCAACCTCATACACTTCTAAAAATCCCATTTCCTGTAATGCAGCTTTAATATTTCTTGCAGTAATATTTTCTCCAAACTGACCTACAAATGCCGGTGCGATTTCTGCAACAATTTCTTCACCTTCACTTAAAGCACGTGCAAGCTGGAATATCTGCGATTTATCAGAAATTGCTCCAAATGGACAACTTACCATACACATACCGCATGATACACACTTGTCAGGATCAATATAAGCTCTTCCCATTTTATCCGATACAATTGCTCCAACTCCACATGCATTTTTACATGGACGTTCTTTTTTTGCAATAGCATCATATGGACAGGCTGACTTACATTTTCCACACTTAATACACTTTGTCTGATCTATATATGATTTTCCATCTACCATAGAAATTGCGCCCTTTGGACAGACTTCCTGACATGGATGTGCAAGACAGCCTTTACACATATTAGATACTTCATATCCTCTTTCCTCACACGCTTCACACGCTGAAGGAATTACCTGCATCAATGGTGGCTCATAATATTTTTCCGAAATATTACTTGCTTCCACTCCCTGTGTAAGATGTACAGGTTTATTCTCTGGACGAAGAGATAATCCCATTGCTAAACGCAATCTCTCACGTACAACAGCTCTTGCTCGATAACGGCTATCTCGGTAATCCTGATCCTCGGTAACAATTTCATATGGAATTGCTTCCATATCATCGATCAATGTCTCTGCATTTGCTTTGAAACCTAATTTTGCAACTTCTGTAAATACTCTTCTTCTAATCATTCTTACAGTAGTCTGTAATCCTCTCATCATAATTGTATATTTCTCCTTTTATTTTTTCTGTAATAATTTTTGTGCATAATACACTGACTGCATTGCATCTTTTCCATAAAAATCTGCACCAATCATATCCGCATAATCTTGATTTAAAACTGCACCGCCAACCATCACTTTGCAATCCGGAGCTTCTTTTCGTAATAACTTAATTGTCTCCTCCATGCTCACTACAGTTGTTGTCATTAATGCACTAAGACCTACCAGCTTTACATCTTGCTCCTGAACAGCTTCAAGAATTGCTTCTGGCGGAACATCTTTACCAAGATCAATAACATTAAAACTATAATTTTCCAATAAAACTTTTACAATATTCTTACCGATGTCATGTATATCCCCTTTTACTGTTGCCAGAACAACTTTTTCTTTTTTCTCTTCAGCATCTTCATTGCCGCTCATTTGCTCTTTCAGCACTGCAAACGCTGTTTTAGCCGCCTCAGCACTCATCAGTAATTGTGGCAAAAAAACAGTTCCTTTCTCAAAGCCTTTTCCAACGTGATCCAGTGCCGGAATCAGTTGTGTATTGATGATATCCAATGGCTGTTCTGTTTTTACCTGTTCAAGTGTAATCAGTCGTGCTTCATCTTTCACACCTTTTTCAATTGCCATCTGTAATGTCATTGAACCCGTCTGTGTTGTTGATACGGTTGTAGTCTGACCTGAATATTTTCCGATATAACGCTCACAATTTATATCGTAATCCATCAATGCATGATATGCATCAAATGACTTCATCATTTCTTCTGATGCCGGATTTACAATTCCACAACTCAGTCCGTTATACATCGCCATTGTATAAAAATGCGAATTCACAATCGGACGCATTGGCAACCCAAACGAAATGTTTGAAACCCCAAGAATTGTATGAACCCCGAGCTCATGTCTTACGCGATGCAATGCATCTAATGTGATAATTGCCCCTTGCGGCTCCGAACTGATTGTCATTGCCAGTACATCAATTACAATGTCTTTCTTATCAATCCCATACTTAGCTGCTTCCGCTATTATTTTTTTTGCAATCTCTACTCGACCATCTGCTGTCGCAGGTATCCCATTTTCATCCAATGTCAGTCCGACAACTACACCACCATATTTTTGAATCAAAGGAAATACTGCATCCATCGATTCTTTTTTTCCGCTGACAGAATTGACCATAGGCTTTCCATTATAAATACGAAGTGCCGCTTCCATGGCATTGATATCCACTGTATCTATCTGAAGCGGAAGACTTGTCACTCCTTGCAAACTTGTTATTGCTTCTATCATCATCTGTTTTTCATCGATATCTGGAAGACCTACATTCACATCTAAAATATGTGCCCCTTTTTCTTCCTGCATGATACCTTCCTTTAAAATGTAGTCCAGATCATGATCTTTTAAAGCTTGTTTGAATTTTTTCTTTCCTGTTGGATTGATACGCTCCCCGATAATTTTAGAACCATTTCCAAATATAACCGATTTACCATATGAGGACACGATTGTGTCCGTCTTCTTTGTGATTGGTTTTATCTGTTTATCTTTACACATCGCAATCATAGCACGAATGTGATCTGGTGTCGTTCCACAACATCCTCCAATAATAGCGGCACCCATATCCACTATTTTTTCCATTGTCAGTGCGAACTCTTCCGGCTCAACATCATAATAAGTTTCATTTCCACGTTGTTTTGGAAGTCCTGCATTTGGTTTCACAACAATTGGTAAAGAAGAATATTTTTGCAGTTCTTCCAGCATTGGAAACATTTGTTTCGGTCCCAATCCACAGTTAATTCCAAGAGCATCAACTCGAAGTCCTTCCAACATACTGACAAAAACCGGGATATCTGCACCTGTCAATAATTTCTTGCGCTCATCAAAAATTGCCGTCACAAAAACAGGCAATTTTGTATTTTCTTTTGCTGCAAGAACTGCTGCCTTAATCTCATATGTATCACTCATTGTTTCAATATGGATAAGATCTGCGCCGGCCTGTTCTCCATAGATCATTACTTCTTTAAATGCATTATAAGCATCTTCAAAATCAAGGTCTCCCATCGGTTTTAAAAGTTTTCCTGTCGGACCTACATCTAATGCCGTGTAAACTTTTTTTCCTGATCGTTCCTGCGCTATTTTTACGTTTTGAACTGCTGCCTCTACAATTTTTTTCAGTGGACAGGTGTCATCCTTAAACTTCAGTGCATTAGCTCCAAACGTATTTGTAAGCACAATGTCACTGCCTGCCTCTATATATGCCTGATGTATCCCTATAATATCTTCCGGATGATTTAGATTCCATGTCTCAGGAAGTTCTCCCGGTTTTAATCCCTTTTCCTGAAGAAGAGTTCCCATTCCCCCATCAAAAAATAAAAGTTTCTTTCCTAATTGCTCCAATATCATATTATGTCCCTTCTATATATGCAGTCCTTCTTTGAACACACTTCGCATCCTTGTCTATGACAATTTTCTTCTGAAGTGCTAAGTCCGATTACCGCCGTTACTGATTTGGTTGGTGTCATCATCAAGCTGTCTGTTATGGTTAATCCAATTGTCTTTGCAGTGTCTATCATTCTCGTAATATAGTGCTGATGTTCAATTGAAAAATCTCCATATCCCGGACTAAATCGCGGTCTTAAATAATATCCTTCTTTTCGCATCTGCACTGCAATTTTTTCCTGACATTCATCGCAGTACTCTTCCAGCAATGCCGCCGCACAAGCTTGAAGAACAACTGCTTTTGCCATATCTGTAAGTGATGTTCTGCGTATCAATTGATCTACTCCGATTCCCAACGTCGCTCCAAACACTACTATTTTATCACAGCCTTTTAAATTTTTTGCAAGACTCTTGCTTTGTACTTCTAAATTTCCAAACGATATCCGATTATCTCCCAGATGTTCTAAACAAAAGATGCGATAGATGGATTTTCTGCCTGCAATTGACTGCAATATTTCAAAGCTCTCTGCAATCATTGTTCGCGTTTGGTCATCTACCGCATTTCTCCCATATCCAAGATAACGGACAGCTTCCTTTGTCAGTTGGTCCATTATCCTATACTCCTAACATTTTATTACTTCTGAAAGATTTTCTATGATTTTAGCCGCCACTTCCGGTTTATTCATAGAATAGACATGGATATTTTTCACTCCATTGGCAAGCAGATCGATAATCTGATCTGTAGCATATGCGATTCCTGCTTGTTTCATTGCATCCGGATAATCACCAAACCGATCCAGCAATGCCAGAAATCTTCTTGGAAATACTGTTCCTGACAATTCCTGACTACGTTTCATCTGAGCCGCTGTAGTGATCGGCATGATTCCCGGAAGAACCGGAACGGTAATACCCGCTTCCCGAATCCGATATAAAAAGTTATAATGAATATCATTATCAAAAAACATCTGTGTTGTCAGGAAATCAACTCCACTATCCACTTTTTGTTTTAAATATTTGATATCATCTTCTTTGTGTTCGTTTTCCACATGTCCCTCCGGGTAACATGCGGCACCTATACAGAAATCTCCATGTTTTTTTATCTCTTCAACCAATTCATATGCATAATGAAAACGATCTTCACTTGGGAATGTCATTCCCGGTACGATATCTCCTCGAAGGGCAAGAATATTTTCAATTTCCAACTCTTTCAGATTTTCAATCACTTGTCGCACTTCTTCTTTTGTAGATGACGCACACGTAAGATGTGCCAGACTTTCTACTCCAAGCTCATGTTTTATGTGTGATGCAATCTTTGCTGTATTCTTACTTGTTCCTCCGCCGGCACCATATGTAACACTAATATATGACGGGTTTAACTGAGCAATTTTATCTGTTGCATCTTTCACTTTTTCAAATCCTGCATCTGTTTTTGGTGGAAACACCTCGAACGAAATGTGAATTCTATCTTCGTTCAATTTGTCAATTATCTTCATGTCCTTCTCCTAAATCTGTCGTGTTTATATTACTTGCTTTGCTTCTATTCCCCAATCAGGCTTGCATACAAATTCTGATACTGGATTGCAGAATTCCCCCAAGAAAAATCTGCTTCCATAGCACGCTCAACCATCTTATTCCAGTCGCGCTTTCTATCATAGTAAATATGTTCTGCATACCGAACAGTATTTAACATTTCATGCGCATTATAATTTGTGAAACTAAATCCTGTTCCTGTTTTCTCGTATTCATTATACGGCTGTACTGTATCTTTTAATCCGCCTGTCTCTCGAACAATCGGAAGAGTTCCGTATCTAAGGCTCATCAACTGACTCAATCCACATGGTTCAAACAGAGACGGCATTAAAAATGCGTCACATGATGCATAAATCTTATGTGAAAGATCTTCTGAATAAAAGATATTTGCAGAAACCTTTCCTGAATATTTCCATGCAAAATGTCGGAACATATTCTCATATTTTGCTTCACCAGTTCCAAGTACTACGATTTGTACTGCATCCTGACATAATTCATCCATCATATAATCAACCAGATCGAATCCTTTTTGATCTGTCAGTCTGGAAACCATACCAATCATCATAGCCTTTGGATCTCTGTCAAGACCAAGTTCCTCCTGTAAAGCAGCTTTATTCATTGGTTTTAATTTTCGGAAGTCTCCCACACTAAAGTTCTTTGCAATCCTTGGATCCTTCTCTGGATTATATTCATCATAATCTAGTCCATTTACAATGCCACAAAGATCGTTAGAACGTGCATTCATCAATCCATCTAATGCTTCTCCATAGAACGGGGTTTTAATTTCTTCCGCATAAGTCTGGCTTACAGTTGTAACCTTATCTGCATATACGATACCGCCTTTCAGCAGGTTTGCATCTTTATATGCCTCCATCTTATCCGGAACAAAATAATAATCCGGAAGTCCTGTAATTGCCTGTACTGTTTCTCTATCCCATACACCCTGGAACTTCAGGTTATGTATTGTCATAACGGACTTAATTCCTCGATAATATTCTCCAAGATAACGGAAATTATCCAAATATACAGGAATCAATCCTGTCTGCCAGTCATGACAATGAATCAGATCCGGGCGAAATCCGATAACCGGAAGAATACTTAATACGGCTTTGGAGAAAAATGCAAATTTCTCAATATTCCACTTTGGATCCCCGTCATAAGGTGCAAAACCATTGAAATAATATTCGTTATCGATAAAGTAAAAGCGAATTCCCTCATATTCACAAGTCATGATTCCGACATAACGTTCCTCACCTGCAAGATTCATATAAAAATGATCTACATATTCCATCATATCTTTCCATTTTTGAAACATACAATTATATTTTGGAAGAACAACTCGAACATCATATTTATCTTTATCAAAATATTTTGGCAATGAACCAACTACATCCGCCAGACCTCCTGTTTTAATAAATGGAACGCATTCTGAAGATGCAAATAAAATATTTTTCATAATAACCCTCCCGTTTTTCGCTTTTTTCAGCCTTGCCTTTTTGAATAATCATAAAATTATTATAACGCATTTTATTTTCAATTAAAAGCCTTATTTCGCATATCCACAGCGAATCACAGTAGTTTTTATTATCGGTTTTTATATTCTAACTGGATGGTATCTGCGATTAAGGCAATGAATTCAGAATTTGTCGGTTTTCCCTTTCCGTTACTGACAGTATATCCAAATAAACGATCTAATGTGTCTAACTTTCCTCTGCTCCATGCAACTTCTATCGCATGCCGAATTGCACGTTCTACACGACTCGATGTTGTCTGATATTTTTTTGCTACAGTAGGATACAATATTTTTGTAATTGCATTTAATACTTCCATATCTTCTACCGCCATCATAATTGCATCTCTTAGATAATGGTAGCCTTTGATATGTGCCGGAATTCCAATTTCATGTAACATATTTGTCACTGTATTAAGCAATGATTCTTCACTGATTGGATTACTTTCTACAATCTCGTTTATATTTTTCCCCTGAGTTCTCCACATTCTGTGCGAATCTTTGATTCGATTTAATAATGTTTGTTTATTAAACGGCTTCATAATATAATAATCTGCCCCGCGGTTGAAAGCATCTTCTGTAATTTTCTCTTTTCCCACTGCTGTAACGATAATAAAGCTTGGCTGTTTACTTACTGCTTTATCTCGATTTACATATTCCATAACGGTGAGTCCATCCATCTTCGGCATGATCAGATCTAAAAGTACGACATCCGGTTTCTGTTCTTTGATTATTTGACAAATCTCCTCTCCGTTTTTTGCTTTTCCAACAATGTTTAAGTCTTTATCTGAAGAAATTAGCTCTCCTAGCATATCCAGCATTAATTCATTATCGTCGGCAATGGCCACTTTCAATGCTTCCATATAGTGTCCTCCTCCACCCCTTCTACTCTCATCGTCCCGCTTTTCCTTTACCATTTCACTATTATATAAGCCTTGTCGATGAGAATCAAGAGCTTTCATGCGTCTCAATTCGACAAAAGACAGCAGTTACATGTTGCATTTTTCGGCTTCTTTCAACATTGTTTCTGCAAATATTCCATATCCCTTTGTAGAATTATTAACAAATACATGTGTAACTGCACCGACTAATTTTCCGTCTTGAAGTATTGGCGAACCACTCATTCCCTGCACAATCCCACCTGTTTTTTCTAATAATTCAGAATCTGTAACTTTTAATGTAATTCCTTTATTTATTTCATTCGGTGTTTTATCAATCTCCAAAATTTCGACATTATATTCTTTCACTTTTCCATCCAAAAAGCAACGAATTGTTGCTTTTCCTTTTCTAATTTCTTCTTTTTTTGCAATCTGTACAGCATATTGTTCTTCAAATAATGTATTTAAGTCATCTAATATTCCATATATTCCAACCTCTGTATTCTTTTTAATCGATCCTAATTGATTATTGCGATTATATACAATAAGTCCCTCCATGCTCCCAGGAATTCCATCTGACCCTTTCACAACTGAACGTATACTTGTTCTGTATATTCTTCCATTTGCTATTTTCATCAATACACTTGTATCCATATCATGGATTCCATGACCAAGTGCTCCGAATTCACTGTTTTTTGTCAAAAATGTAATTGTTCCTAAACCTTGTACATTATCTCTTACCCAGATTCCCAGTTTATATTTCTTCGTTTCCGACTCTACTGCTTTTATTTTTACATTTAGATTCTTTTGTTCTCTATATATTGACAGTTCTACCTCCTGATCATTCAGTTTTTCAACCTGTTTTGTCAATTGCTTTTTATCATGAATTTCCACTCCATTTATTCCGATAATGTAGTCTCCCGACTTCACTTGTTTTTCAGCCGGATTATATTCTTTTCCGTCAATGCCTTTTATTTTTTGTGTGTTTAAAACCAATACCCCATCCGTTTCCATGTAAATTCCAATTGGCATCCCTCCTACTAAAACCACATCTTCATCCAGTTGCTCCGTTGTCACCTCTTTTTGTGTTGCTGCCCAAGATACATTCCAGCCCATCTTTCCAAACATTGCCATCGAAATAATAAGCATAACTACACAAAGAAGTTTTTTCTTTCTGTCCTGTTTCATCTCACATACCCTCTTTCGTTACATTTTAATAATGGAACTTTTTCCACTAACAGAAAAACGAACATCCACAGGAAACTTATTTCCCTGGTGTTCGTTTTTAGTATGTGAAAGAAACACAATTTCACACTGGTATTATATTTCACTCATTGCCAATTCTTTCATCTCTTTTGCACTCTCAAGAATACTTGCTGTCATCTTATCGCCTCCTAGTAATCTCGCGAGTTCATGAATTGAATTTTCTTTTGATAATGGTATAATTTCTGTTTTTGTTACGTTTTCTTTTGCCTGCTTTTGAATCAAATAATGGGCATCTGCTTTTGATGCGATCTGTGCCAGATGCGTAATACATAAAACTTGTCTGGACTTTCCGATAAATCGCATCTTTTCTGCAACTTTTCCCGCCGTAATACCACTGATTCCCGTATCAATCTCATCAAATATCAGAGTTGGTGTATCTTCCTGCCCGGCAAGAATCGTTTTAATTACAAGCATAATTCTGGACAGTTCACCACCGGATGCTGCCATCCCCATTGGTTTTAAGGCTTCACCTGGGTTTGTTGACATATAAAATTCGGCATCATCCATTCCACCTAGTCCATATCGAGCATGTTTTGTAAAGCGCATTTCAAATTGCACATCCAGGAAATTCAAATCTTTCAATCCTTTTTTTATTTCCTCAACAAATGGAATTGCTGCTTTTTCACGCTCCATTGTCAGTGCATTTGCCTGTTTCATATATTCTTCTTCTGCACTTTGCAATTTTTCTTTTAACTCATTCATGTATGCTTCATAATCTTCCAGTTCGTTTAGTCTCTGTTTTTTTTCTTCACAATATTCCAAAACTTCACTAACAGAATTACCAAATTTTGTTTTCAATCGATTAATGATATTCAAACGATTTTCTGTCTCATAAAAATCTTCTTCCGAAAACTCAAAACTTTTTGCGTAGTCTGATAACTCTCTGTTAAAATCATTTAATAAGCTATCAATTTCTGATAGCTGATCATATAGAGACATTCCTTGTTCATCCACTGATGAGACATCCTGAAGTGCTCGGATTGCTCTGCTTAAGTAATCACTTGCATTACCAGAAGAGTCTTCACTGGTATATTGATAAGCTTCGCTGATTGCTTCTGTGATTTTCTTACCTGATGCCATTCTCTGATAAAGCTGTTCCAAATCTTCATCTTCTCCGTCCTGAAGATTTGCCTCTTCAATCTCATGAATCTCAAATTCTGCCAACGATATTTCCTTTTGACGTTCTCTCTCATCCATGCTGAAATTCTCTAGTTTCTTCTGATAGTCCGTATAAGCATGATAAGCCTTTGCAACCTTTTCTTTCAATGGCTCAATTTTATCTTTCGCATATAAATCCAGAAAAACCAGATGATTTCTCCTATGAAGAAGTGACTGATGAACATGCTGCTCATGAATGTCAATCAACATACATGCCACTTCACGAAGCGTCGTCATATTTACGGTTTCTCCGTTAATCTTACTGACACTTCTTCCTTCCATCAGCTTTCTGTTCAATACAATCCGCCCATCCTCCGGATAAATATCCATTGCTTCAAGTTGTTTTTCTAACTTTTCATTTTCAATTGTAAATGTCAATTCTACGAGTCCGAATTTTGCTCCTGTGCGAAGCATATCCGCACTGTACTTCCCACCTAATGCCAGATTCACAGAACCTAATAAAATTGATTTTCCGGCTCCGGTTTCTCCTGTCAGAATATTTAATCCAGGCTGAAACTCAACCTCAATTTCATCAATCAACGCCAGATTTTTTACATGCAGATTTTCTAACATAATTTCTTTTATTATCCTCTTGTTGCAATTTTTCTAATCTTATCCATCACACAGGTTGTATCTTCTACTGTTCGGATTGCACACATAATAGTATCATCTCCGGCAATACATCCGACCACTTCTTTCCACTGCATAGCATCTATAGCAGCCGCGACTGCCATGGCCATTCCTGATACAGTTTTTATCACAAGTATATTCTGTGCCATATCCATGGATACATACCCATCTCGCAATACCCTCATATATTTTTCTGTCATACCGCCATCTTCAGGCTTAATGATAACGTATTTCTGTTTTCCTCCATCCACTGACATTTTAGTCAGCTTTAGATCACGAATATCTCTGGAAACCGTAGCCTGAGTCACTTTAAATCCGGACTGATTCAAACGATCTGCCAATTCTTCCTGAGTTTCAATATCATACTGATTGATCAATTCAATTATTTTTGCATGACGACTAACTTTCATTTTTCTAATTTCCTTTCATTTTTTCTCGCATAGTTATCATGAAACTTTCTTTACTCAATTTAATCAGCTTTGTAGTATCTTCAGCTTTTTGAATCACAACACGGTCTCCTGTGCGAACAGCAATCTCTTCTGCCCCATCAAATGTGACTAACGCATGTTCTTGTCTTCCGTATCTACCTTCGCAAATCTTTACTTCTATTGTATCCTCTGCTGAAAGCACAACGCTACTTGCATTAAGTGCATGCGAACAAATCGGAGTAATTACAAACATACTTGCCGTTGGCTCAACGATTGGTCCTCCCGCAGACAGATTATATCCTGTTGTTCCTGTCGGTGTCGATATGATTACTCCATCCGCACGATAACTATTTAAAAGTGCTCCGTTCACATAAATATCAAGATGTACCACTCGAAGCTCTCCCGAACGCGTCACTACAATATCATTCACTGCAACGTGCGATTTTCCGCCATTAACACTTCCTCGTAGCATCATACGATCTTCTACTTCCGGCTCTTTTGCAAACAACTTGTCCAAAGCTGTACGATAATCATGCAATTCTACCTCTGCCAGATACCCCAGCGTTCCCATGTTTACACCAAGTAATGGAATATGATATCCTTCCAATTCTCTTGCAGCACGAATTAAAGTCCCGTCTCCTCCAAGAACTATTGCACATTGTATATCTTTTGGCACTGTTCCAGGAATCAAATACCCATCTTCGTCTTTTTGAGCAATCACACAAGTTTTTCCATTTTTTTCTATGTATTCTTTAATTTCATTTGTTATTCGATAGTCTGTATCTTTTAATTGATTTGTAATCACATAAAATCTATCCATGTTCTTATCCTCAACGTGCCAGTTCCTCGAACGCATGATCCACAACACTAGACAAATCTACTGCGATTTCCGGTGGCTGTCCATCGGGACATTTTTTCAAATGAATCAAATATTCAATGTTCCCCTCTGGTCCTTTAATAGGTGAAAAATCAATATTTAATATTTCAAATCCTATCGAGTGTGCATACAGTGCAACCTTTTCGATTACTTCGTGATGTGTGCTTCGCTCTCTGACTACCCCTTTCTTTCCAACTTTTTCTCTCCCCGCTTCAAACTGAGGTTTAATCAAAGCCACAATCTCCCCATCCGGTGTTAAATAATTGCGAATCGGCTCCAATACTTTTGTCAATGATATAAATGATACATCAATGGATGAAAAATCAATCGGTTCTCCTATATCTTCCGGAGTAACATAACGAATATTTGTTTTTTCCATACATACAACTCGTTCATCCTGACGAAGTTTCCAATCCAGCTGACCTCTTCCCACATCGATTGCAAACACTTTCACTGCCCCGTTTTGCAGCATACAATCTGTAAAACCTCCTGTTGAAGAACCAACATCTGTACATACCTTACCTTCTACCGTAACATCAAAAACTTTCATTGCTTTTTCCAGCTTTAATCCACCACGACTTACATATGGAAGTGTATGTCCTTTAATCTCAATCTGTACTTCTTCCGGAAATGTCGTACCAGCTTTATCTTCTCGCTGTCCCTCAACAAAAACATTACCGGACATAATAATTGCTTTTGCCTTCTCACGGGATTCTGCAAGATTCCGTTTTACTAATAATACGTCTAATCGTTCCTTCATGTTATTCATTCCTTGCTATATTATAATCTATAATAATTTTTTCAACTATGTTTGTTTTCTCCAGACCAACTTCGTTTCGCAGTACATCTACATTGCCATGCTCTACATAATCATCCGGAATTCCAAAACTGTGTACATAAACATCTAATCTTTCACGTTCCACACAATCCAATACCTGCTGACCAAATCCGCCGGACAAGACATTTTCTTCAATTGTCACAAATATACAATGGTTTGCAGCCAATTGTACGAGCATCTCTTTGTCTAATGGCTTTACAAATCTCGCATTGATTAATGTGCAAGAATATCCTCTGTTTTTCAATTCTTCTCTGACATCTTTGGCCAGCTTTGCCATATGTCCGACAAAAATAATTGCAATCTCTGATTCCTGATACAACATCTCACTTTTACCATATTCAATCGGCGCCCGGAATTCTTTAAATCCTTCATATGCTGCTCCTCTTGGATATCGAAGTGCAATCGGATATTGAAAATCAATTGCATAGCGAACCATATCAGCCATCTCCCAGCGATTTTTTGGAGACATGATCGTCATATTTGGAATCGTTGTTAAAAATGACAAGTCAAACAGTCCTTGATGCGTTTCTCCGTCACTTCCAACCAGACCGGCACGATCTACAGCAAGCACAACCGGAAGATTCTGGAGACAGACATCGTGGATTGTCTGATCATAGGCACGCTGTAAAAATGAAGAATACAATGCTACGACAGGCTTCATACCACCAGCCGCCAGTCCTGCTGCAAATGTCAATGCATGCTCCTCTGCTATTCCCACATCAAAGAATCTATCTGGAAAATGCTTTGCAAATCGGTTTAACCCTGTTCCATCTGCCATTGCAGCTGTAATCGTTACGACCTTTTCATCTTTCTTTCCGACATCTGTTATTACTTTTGAAAATACATCTGTATAAGAATCCTTTTCGGATGTCTGCTTTACTTCCCCTGTTTCAATAACAAATGGCGGAGTTCCATGAAAGCGGGATGGATTTTCCTCTGCCGGTAAATAACCTTTACCCTTTTTCGTAAGAACATGTACAAGCACAGCATGATTCAATCGTTTTGCTTCACTAAATACTTTATAAAGTTTTCTTATATCATGTCCGTCTACCGGTCCCAGATACGTAATCCCCATATCTTCAAAAAACATTCCCGGCACAAGAAACTGTTTCAATCCACTCTTTGTCTTTTTAATCTGTGAAACCAGTTTTTCTCCCTTAACCGGAATCTTTTTCAACGTATCTTCCACGCCACGCTTCAACTCTGTATAAGCAGTTGCTGTGCGAAGCCCACTCAAATAATTTGATACGCCTCCCACATTCGGTGAAATGGACATATTATTATCATTTAAAACAATAATAAAATTGCTTTTTACATGTGCAGCATTGTTCAAGGCTTCATATGCCATTCCTCCGGTCAATGATCCGTCTCCAATAACAGACACAACATGATAATCCTGTTTCTGAATGTCTCTGGCTGCCACATATCCAAGTCCGGCTGAGATAGATGTTGAACTATGCCCAGTATCAAACGCATCACAATCACTTTCTTTGCGCTTTGGAAATCCGCTCATTCCGCCATATTTTCTCAGATCATCAAATCCAGCTTTACGTCCTGTCAATAATTTATGCGTATATGCCTGATGTCCTACATCCCAGATTAATTTATCTTCTGGAAAATCAAGTGCGAGATGCAATGCTATCGTAAGTTCTACTACACCCAAATTTGAGGCTAAATGCCCTCCAGTGCAGCTTATTTTTTCAATCAAAAAGCTTCTGATCTCCTTAGCTAATACTTCCAATTCCTCTGGCTCTAAGTTTTTAATGTCATTTGCTTTTTGAATCTTTTCTAAAACCATAAGGAACTCCTCCTTATTTCTTCCTGTATATTAATGACTCGAGCAACATCTCCAAGTATTCGTCTGTATTCTCAAGCCTTTTCAATTCCTTAACTGCTTCCTCGGAAAGCTGTTTTACCTCTGCTTTTGCAGCTTCAATTCCTTTCCAGGTTACATACGTTGTCTTTTCATTTTTCTCGTCGCTGTGGATTGGTTTCCCTAACACCTCTGCCGTACTTGTCACGTCTAAAATGTCATCCTGGATTTGAAATGCCAGCCCGACTTTTTGTGCTATTGTCTCCACGCTCTTAATTTCATCTTTAGATGCACCTGCAAGAATTGCTCCGATCATCATTGAGCTTTCAATCAATGCACCTGTTTTCAAGCGGTATATAAAATCCAGCGTATCTCCTGAAATGCTCTGACCAGTACACTTTACATCTACAACCTGACCACCTATCATCCCATAAATTCCAGCTTTTTTAGCCAACACTTGAAGTGCTTGCCCTATATTTTCCGCATCTACACCTTCTATAGAAAATGCTGAAACTGCTGTCTCAAATGCATAATTCAAAAGTGCATCTCCGGCAAGGATTCCCATATCTTCTCCATAAACAACATGTGTTGTCTTACGGCCTCTACGATATTCATCATTGTCCATTGCCGGCAGATCATCGTGTACAAGAGAATATGTATGAATCATCTCCATTGCCGCCATAAACGGATAGATTGCTTCTGATGTTCCTGAAAACATACGGTATGTCTCCCACATCAGCATTGGACGTAACCGCTTACCTCCTGCCATCAAACTATATTCCATGGCCTCCATAATGATTTTTTGTTTTCCCTCTTGTTTTGGAAGATAACGCATTAGAATTGCTTCGATCTGCTCTATTCTTTTCTTCTGTTCTTCTTTAAAATTCATACGTCTCTCCTTCTTCATCTAAAACAAGCACCTTCTTTTCTACAGAATCAATTGTCTCGTTACATCTCTTTAAAAGCTGCATTCCCTCGTTGTAATACTGAAATGATTCTTCTAAAGAGCTTTCTGGATTTTCCAGATTCTTAACTACTTCCTCTAATTTTGAAAATAACTCTTCCAGAGGAATCTGTGTCTCTTTCTGTTCACCCTTCTTCTCTTCTAACATCATACTCCTCCTTATATATATCCATCACCTGTGCACGAACACGCCCATCTGTCACATACACATCAAGTACTTCTCCTTGCTTTGTATCTTTAATGCTTCTCACCGTCCGCCCTGATTTATCAGTTACATACGCATATCCTTGGTTTAATTTCTGAAGCGGTGACATTCCTTTCATTTTTTCTATATAAATTGCCAGTTTATGCCTGCTCTCTTCCAATACCGAATTCATTCTGATACGCATACGACTGTCCAAATCCGCCAGATATTGTCTTTGTTCATTCAATTTCTGACGCGGATGAGCTACTTTTAATCGAAATGCCATCTGTTCCATCTGTCGCCTGGAAAAATCTATACGCTGACCTATCTGTTGATACATTCTTCTCTTATATTCTTCACACATTATCTGAACCGAAGAAAGTTCGTATACTGCTAATTCTGCTGCCGCAGATGGTGTAGGTGCCCTCAAATCGGCAACATAGTCCGATATCAACGTATCTGTCTCATGCCCAACGGCAGAAATAATCGGAATCGTGCATTCGAAAATTGCTCTTGCCACAGCCTCTTCATTAAATGCCCACAAATCTTCCATTGAGCCTCCGCCACGTCCGACAATGATTACATCTACTTTTTGTTGTTCCATCATCCGGATTCCACGGACGATACTTGCAGCTGCACCTTCTCCCTGTACAAGTGCAGGATATAAAATCAACTGTACATAAGGATTTCTTCTCTTAGAAATATTGATGATGTCCCGCACTGCCGCTCCTGTCGGTGCTGTCACAATACCGACACTCTTCACATAACGTGGTATCGGCTGCTTGTACTCGGCAGCAAACATCCCCATCTCCTCAAGTTCTTTCTTCAAAGCCTCAAATCGTTCATATAGTGCTCCTGCCCCATCCAAGATAATCTCTTTTGCGTAAAGCTGATATTTTCCGTCTCTTTCATACACGCTTACAGAACCAAGCACGATTACATTCTGCCCTTCCTGCATACGAAAAGAAAGCCCCGACCTTGCACTTGCGAACATAACGCATGCTATCGTTCCGGACTCATCTTTCAGCGAAAAATAAATATGACCAGAAGTATGATATTTACAATTCGATACTTCTCCTTTTACATATATGTGATTCAGCATAAAATCCTGGCTAAACATATTCTTCACATAAGAATTAACTTGTTTAACCGAATAAACATTACGCATATGTTATGCCTCCTAATGTCTGCTATTATCCGATTAACACTAGTTTGCGATCTTAGCCAGCACACCATTTACAAAAGCAGGTCCCTCTTCTCCACTGAATCTCTTAGAGAGTTCTACTGCCTCGTTAATCGCCACTCCAGTCGGAACATCTTCGTCCCACTTAATCTCGTATACTGCCAGTCGCAGAATCGTAAGATCCACTTTGTTCATACGAGTTGTTTTCCATCCTTCACATTTTTCATTGATCAAATCATCGATCTCTGAAACTTTCTCTACAACTGCATGATATTTATTCTCGATATATTCTTTATCCTGCTCTGTCGCATTCTCCAGACTTGCAAAATATAATTGCAAATGTTCCGGCATCTCGTCCATCTCATTAAATTCTATCTGAAAAAGCATTTTAAATATATGCTCTCGAAGTTCTGTTCTTTTCATAACAGCTCCTTTCCACATTTTCTCTCATGTTTCTTTATTGTTACTCAAGTTATAAATAGCTGCTTATAACTTTTTATTATAACCCATTAGGTAAGAAAAAGGATGTCTGTACGACATCCTTTCTACTACGCCGCTTCTTGGAATAATCAAATTTTTATTCCTGATTATCCATCTCAACTCCAGCCACACGAATATTAATATCTGCTACTTCCAGACCTGTCATATTCTCAATTGCTGCCTTTACTTTCTCCTGCACCTTCTCTGTTACAGTCATAATGCTATAATTATACTTCAGATTTAATGCCAGTGAAACTGTCACAACGCCTTCCAGTACGTCAACCTTCACACCTTTAGACAAATTTTTCATACCAAGCTTGCTGATCAGTTCGTTTGTGATATTGCCCGCCATAGACGCAACACCTTCAACTTCTGTTGCTGCAAGTGCTGCAATGATCGCTACTACTTCATCTGCAATCTTAACTTCTCCTTTGCTGCTGTCATTGTGTATTGTATAAGTAGTTCTTTCTTCCTTCGCCATTTTTCAAAACCTCCTGTATGGTTCAATCTGTAAGTATTATACCAAATATTAGTCTATTTGCAAAGAAATTTGTCTGTTTTCTTTAAGAACGTCCAAATTCTGAAAGCTGCAGTCCCTCGTTTCTTTCCAATGTCATACGGATACTCCACTCATGCACAAATAACAATAATGGACGATCTTTCAAATCTTTAATTTTCTTCATATCTGAAGTACCAGACAATTTAGCCATGTCAATTTCATCATTTTCAATCCAGCGGATATATTCGTATGGCAGATTTTCCAGTCTGATCTCCACGTTATATTCATTTTGCAAACGATATTTCAAAACATCAAATTGCAGAACACCGACTACTCCAACGATAATTTCTTCCATTCCTGTATTATATTCCTGAAAAATCTGGATTGCACCTTCCTGAGCGATCTGATTAATACCTTTTACAAACTGCTTACGTTTCATTGTATCAACCTGACGCACTCTTGCAAAATGTTCCGGTGCAAATGTCGGAATTCCTTCATATGCAAATTTTTCTTTTGATGTTGTCAATGTATCTCCAATTGAAAAGATGCCTGGATCAAATACACCGATAATATCTCCTGCGTAAGCTTTTTCAATCATTTTACGTTCACTTGCCATCATCTGTTGTGGCTGAGACAAACGAATATCCTTTCCACCCTGCACATGATATACAGACATTCCCGCATCAAACTCACCAGAACAGATTCTCATAAATGCAATACGGTCACGATGTGCCTTATTCATATTAGCCTGGATTTTAAATACGAATGCAGAAAAATCTTTTTCTTCTAATGGATCAATCAACCCATGATCTGATTTTCTTGGAAGCGGAGAACTTGTCATTGCCAGGAAATGTTTCAAAAATGTCTCCACACCAAAGTTTGTGAGTGCAGAACCAAAGAATACTGGTGAAAGTTCTCCTTTTGAAACAAGCTCCATATCAAATTCAGCTGCGGCACCATCTAACAATTCGATTTCATCTGCCAAAGTACTTTTCGCCTCATCGCCAAGGATTTCATCAAGACTCGGGTCATCGGCACTAAGTATCTCGACTTCTCCCATACGTGTACCCTTCTGCGTATCAGAAAATAATTCCACTTCATTTTTCTGACGGTCATATACACCTTTAAACGCTTTTCCAGAACCAATCGGCCAGTTTACAGGGCAAGTTGCAATCCCCAGCTCTTTTTCAATATCATCCAAGAGTTCAAATGTATCCATCGCGTCTCTATCCATCTTATTAATAAATGTAAAGATTGGTATATGACGCATGACACATACCTTGAACAGTTTTCTCGTCTGTGCTTCAACACCTTTAGATGCATCAATTACCATCACCGCAGAATCCGCAGCCATCAAAGTACGATACGTATCTTCCGAAAAATCCTGATGTCCAGGTGTATCCAGAATATTGATACAATATCCATCATAATTAAACTGTAAAACCGAAGAAGTAACTGAAATACCTCTTTCCTTTTCAATCTCCATCCAGTCTGAAACTGCATGCTTAGCTGTTGCCTTTCCTTTCACTGAACCTGCTTGATTAATTGCACCTCCATATAACAGGAATTTTTCTGTAAGTGTTGTCTTTCCTGCATCCGGATGAGAAATGATTGCAAAGGTTCTTCTTTTCTTTATCTCATTTGTAAAATCAGACATATTATTATCTCCTATCAAACATTATCGCATATGGAGTTTATTTTATCACATTCTTTTTTCCCCCGCAATGCTTTACATTAAGAATTCGGGCTGATATATAATTTTTAGCCACTCCTCTTTTATGTTTTGATTTTATTCACTTGCATGAATTGGGCTGATCACAATATTTTCTGGCGCTATTTCAGTTTTTCTTGTTACAATATCTTCAATTTGTGCTCGATTTGCATCTGTCAGTTCGGTCGCATTTACAACAATATCTGCCGAATCTTCTGTAAGATTAACGACTGCATCCGAAAAGCCTTTTGATGACATCAATGTTTCTATCGCCATCTCCTGTTCAGATAATTCCGTCATTTTCAGCATCTGTGCAATTGCACCTTGTTTTTCTTCTTCACTGACTGCAGTACTGTCAATGATCGACTGCAGCATCTCTTTATTTTCCGAACGCACTTGTTCGCGTGATATTTTAGCCTGTGCCACAGTGGATTCCATGCTTCCGCTTGTCAAAACTGCCTCGCCCGGAGTTCCTTCCACATCTGAATCATTGCTTGCGATTTCATTGTTTCCAAGATCATCCTCAGAAATATCCAAAAGTTCCTTATTTGCCATATCTGCATTTGTCTCTTCCGTTCCACTTTTCGTTTCTCCAAATAGTTTCCCTGAATAATTCAAATATCCGGCAATTGCAATCATAACAGCCAGCGTAGTAATAATAATTTGGTTCTTTTTGAATATTTGTTTCATGTAAAAACCTCCCTTATGTATCTGTCCGTTTCATTATTTTAATCTTATGCGCTTCCACTCCAAATAATGCCCTGATTGCCTCTGTAATATTCTTCACTACGACAGCATTATCTCCACCATCTGCCACAACAAGCACTCCTGCTATTTCCGGAGTCAGTTCCTTGCTCACATATGGGATTTCCGTCCCATCGGACTGACGCTCATAAATGCTGGTTCCATCTGAACTTTTTGTTTCAGAACTATTTGTTATTCCCGCCTCATTTGTGTTTGAATCAGACTGATTGTTTATACTTTGATCTTTTTCCACGATTTTCTGCCCAGATGATTTTAAGGTAATAACAATTTCTGTTCTTCCAACCCCATCTACTGATTCCAGGACATTTGTCAGACGTTTTTCCAGATACTCCTCATAGTTTTCCAGATTTGTCTGCACATTTCTTACAGAACTTGTCTCTTGTATAGTTTTCTCTGCTTTCGAATCTTTTTTTGATACAGGAAATGCAACAATCAACAGTAAAATTCCCACAAGAAATATCAGAAGCAACTGGTTTTTTCTACTTAAATTATCTTTCCATTGTTCCAGAATCTGTTTCCATTTCCTCTCCATTTTCCCAATCCTCCGGAAGAAAATCTATAATATCTATGTTTTCAAAATAATTATCTTTTTCCATCAGCTCTCTTTTCTCCTGCTCATACTCTCGATTATTATATATCTCCCAAAAATTTTGTTCCATTCCTGTCACCTTTAAAATTGGTGTTACTAAAAGCAGGATAAGCACAAGCCCCGCAAAAAACTGAATATATTTTTTATACTCTTTTCCCGGCAGCACTTCCAAAACAGCAGTAAATATAACCAGATAACAGACCAAATTCTGAATCCATTCATAGAGCAAATCCATTCTCTTTTCACCTCTCAGGTGGCAGCTGCTGCCACTACAGCAATCGTAATCAAAAACAGCATCATTGTAGTTATAATAATCTGTAACAGCAATTCATACCCCTCACTTACACTGCTGATACAACCTGTGATCCTTGAATCAGATATCGGCTGTATCATTGCCGCAACAAGCTTATACAAAAAAGTCAAGAGTGCTGTCTGGATGATCGGCATAAGACAAATTCCAACAATCACGATTGCCCCTGCCATTCCTATTCCATTTTTAATCAATACTGCTGTTCCAAATATTACATCCGCCACACTTCCAAATGTATTCCCAATCCCCGGAATTGCTGTCAGTGATTTTGTCCATGCACTCTTCTTAAGTGTATCCATCGCAGGTCCCAGAAGTCCCTGTACAACATTCACTCCAATTACAATACCGATCAGACTTTTCAGGCTCCACTGTATTCCTTTTTTTACCAGCTCTGCGAATTCTGACAATACCTCCTCTTCCAGCATATAGTTCATTACCTGAATCATAATGTATAAATTTATGATTGGAAGCAAAAAGCGAAATACCACTATCTCTACCAGGTAGATCAGCACCAAAATAAAATTGTAAAACATCAATGCACTGCTGCTTCCCGCCGCAAACACCACCGACAAAAGATACCCAGGACAGAGTACTTTCATAAATTCCAGAATATTTTCCATTTTTTCCTCTATGCCTGATATTGCAATCCGAAACGAGTTCAAACTCATTGTGATCAAAAGCATATATAAAATATAAAAACTAATCTCCCCCACTTGTTTATTTTGCAATGCATTTGAAAAATTTGTAAATACCGCTGCTGTGATTGCAATAAAAAGAATATGTACCAAATTTGTTTTATTTGCACGAAATTCATAACTAATCTGGTCTTTTACATACGAAAGTATCTTAATTCCTGTTTCTTGAAGATTTCCTTGCATCAATGTTTCCACTATATCTTGAAAACAAATTTTTTCATCCGGAAATAACAACTTCAGATTTTGATTTATTTCAGAAAAATCCACTTCTCCCAAAATCTTATTTTTTATTTCTTCCTGTAGTATATCGCTTTGATCTTTTTCATTTTCGGCAGCACTTACATAAAAACACATATTCACACAGATAAATAAAAATAATAGTATTAAATATCCCCTTTTATTTCTCATGAAAGGAACTCCTGTATTGTCTCTAACAACGTAAGCAGAACCGGAATACCAAGGACAAGTATTGTCAGTTTACTAAATATTTCTATTTGCACGGATATTGTCTGATACCCTGCATCTTTGCAAATGCTAGAGCAAAATTCTGCAATATATGTAATTCCAATCATCTTTAACAATGTAGATAGATATACTGTATTCATATTCAAATACTGTCGGATTTCTTCAATTGCATCAACAAAAATTGTTAATCTTTCTACAATACAAGCAAAAATCAAAATACTTACCGCCACACTTATATAAATCCCATATTCTGATCTGCCATTTTTAAACTGTACTGCCATCAGCACACCTAATACTCCGACAATCCCTATCTGAACAATATTCATATTACCTTCACCTTGCTTTGCTCGACTCCTAAAATTATCTTTACCTTCCGTCCATTTTATAATGCAAATAATTGTTTCATCGTAATAAACAAGTCGTAAATATACGGCAATACCCAGGAAAGTACAAGAACAAGTGCTGCAAAACTTACAAGAAATGCCTGCTCGTCTCTGCCACTATGCTTTAGCACTTGGCTTAGAATAGACACCAGAATCCCAACTGCCGCTATTTTAAAAATTAAATTGATCGTCATGGTGTCCCTCCGTATCACAATAATATCACTACCAGAAAAATTCCTGCCATCACTCCCAGACAACTTCCAATCCGTCTTTTTGTCTCAATTCCTTCTCTCATCTTCTCAATTTCCAGTTCAAGCCGTTCAATATAAAGCTGCAGATTCCGGCTTTCTACTGCTGTGTGATTTTGTCCCAGATAGCATCCCAGTTCTTTTAATTGAATTAAATGAGACGGCTTTAGACTTAATTCTCCCAAATATTGATCAATCGTACGCATCCAAATTATAAAAAATTCATCCGCCTCCCTGTTTTCTATCTGCTTTTGCATTGCTAAAAGCCAGTTTTTGTATGGTTGTTTTACCCGCTGTGCTATCTTTCCGAATACTTCACCTATCGGTGCGACACAATATTCTAATTCCCCCTTTAATAAATAAATTAAATGCCGGATATACAACATTTTTTCCAGATAAATTTGTAATTCTTTACTGTACAAAAAACCAATCCCGCTCGTTGCAGCAATCACCAGTATACCGCCTATAATCCGCTGCATAGCAAACTCCCCCGCTCATCATAAATCGTTTTGATTTCCCCCGGATGATGCCTGTTTTCCAAAATAACATAACGTTCAAACCGACGCTTCCTTATCAGATCTCCAAGTACCGGCTTTTGCGATGCTTCCTCCATGTCCATTCCATGTACACTTGCAATTAATTTACATCCACATTGCATTGCATATTCTACCGCATGAACATCTTCACTTGTTCCAATCTCATCAATTGCAAGTACGTGTGGTGCCATTGACCGGATCAGCATGATCATTCCTTCTGCTTTGGGACAACAATCCAAAATATCTGTCCGCATTCCAAGATGATTCTGTGCCACACCAAGATAACACCCACCTAATTCTGACCGTTCATCTACTACCCCCACCGTGCATCCCCGAACATATTGATTTCCATCGGATATCTGGCGAATGATATCTCTGATCAGTGTTGTCTTCCCGCATCGTGGCGGTGATATGATTAACGTATGACATACTTCTCTGTTTTTTGTTATATACTGCATGATTGAATCTGCGCATCCGATTATTTCATGTGCAACACGAATATTCACCGAAGATATGTACTGTAGATTTTTTACTCTGTTATTTTCTAATATCACTTTTCCCATAACGCCAGCCCGATGTCCTCCCTCTATTGTAACGAATCCCTGTTTCAATTCCTGTTCGTATGCATACAACGAATATTTACAAATATAATCCATTGTCTCTCGAATTTCTTCTTTTGTTACAATATGCTTGTTTTTTGCTTTTGATGGCAGCACCATCTCTACATTTTCATACTCCACAATCAATGGCTGGTCAATACGCAGACGAATCTCTTCTAATTTTTCAAAATCTAATTCTTCATTTTCTATGATTGCTCGAATCGACTTTGCCAGGACATTTAATATTTGTTGCCTTTTTTTATTTTCCCTCATCTTGTCCACCTCTTTAAACAATATATGAAGTGGCAAAAGAATTATGACTAAAAAATATCCAGCGGACTTTTTTGTCATATATTATGAAAAAAGGCGAGGTCTGTGCTAATACACATTCCTCGCCTAAACTCTTATTTTTTAATTATTCTGCTACATCTCGCATGCTGAAGCTGAATCTTCCCATCTTATCTTTGCCCATGCAAACAACTTTTACAACATCGCCAATATTAAGAACATCTTCTACTTTGTTTATTCTCTCTTTAGAAATCTTAGAAATGTGAACCATTCCTTCTTTTCCAGGAGCGAATTCAACAAATGCTCCAAATTCCTTGATGCTTGTTACTTTACCTTCAAAAATCTGGCCTGCTTCGTAATCTGTTACGATAATGTGGATCATCTTTGCAGCTTCTTCCATCTTCTCTTTATCTGTTCCACAGATTGATACAGCGCCTTCATCTGTAATGTCAATCTTCACGCCTGTCTGCTCAATGATTGCATTGATTGTCTTTCCACGCTGTCCAACTACGTCACCAATCTTCTGTGGGTCAATCTGCATCTGCATAATCTTAGGTGCATATGTGCCTACTTCTTCTCTTGGCTGCGCAATTGCTTTATTCATAACTTCATCCAGAATGTAAGTTCTTGCTTTCTTAGTAGCTGCGATTGCTTCCTCAATAATTGCTCTTGTCAGACCATGAATCTTAATATCCATCTGGATTGCTGTGATACCTTTGTGTGTTCCGGCAACCTTGAAATCCATATCTCCAAAGAAATCTTCTAATCCCTGAATATCTGTCAGTACAAGATAATCATCATCTGTCTCACCAGTTACAAGACCTGCTGAAATACCGGCTACTGCAGCCTTGATTGGTACACCGGCTGTCATCAATGACATACTAGATGCACAAATACTAGCCTGTGAAGTAGAACCGTTTGATTCAAATGTTTCTGAAACTGTACGGATTGCATATGGGAATTCGCTTTCGCTTGGCAATACAGGCACTAACGCTCTCTCAGCCAATGCTCCGTGTCCAATCTCACGACGTCCAGGTCCTCTTGATGGTTTTGTCTCTCCTACAGAATATGATGGGAAATTATAATGATGCATATATCTCTTTGTAGTCTCTGCTTCATCCAATCCATCTAATTTCTGTGCTTCTGACAATGGTGCCAGTGTTGTCAGTGTGCAGATCTGTGTCTGTCCACGTGTAAACATTGCGGAACCATGTACTCTAGGAATCAAATCCACCTCTGCTGCCAGTGGACGAATCTGGTCGATTGCACGTCCATCCGGACGTTTATGATCTTTCAGGATCATCTTTCTAACTGTCTTCTTCTGGTACTGATAAACAGCTTCTCCGAGTACCGCAAGCCATTCTTCATTCTCAGCAAATGCTTCTTCTAATTTTTCTGTAATAACACGGATATTCTCTTCTCTTGTCTGTTTGTCATCTGTAAATACCGCATCTTCCATCTCTGCCGGAGGAACAATCTCTTTAATTGCAGTAAACAATTCTTCCGGAACTGCACAGCTCTCATATGCATGTTTTTCTTTTCCGCACTCTGCAACGATTGTATCAATAAATGCGATAACTTTCTGGTTCATCTCGTGTGCAGCAAAAATAGCCTCGATCATTTTATCTTCAGGCACTTCATTTGCACCCGCTTCGATCATGATTACTTTCTCTTTTGTAGATGCAACTGTAAGAGCAAGATCTGATACAGCTTTCTGTGCTGCTGTTGGATTAAATACAAATTCTCCATCAACTAAACCGACCTGTGTTGTAGAAATCGGTCCATCAAATGGAATATCAGAAATACTTGTTGCGATCGCAGCTCCGAGCATTGCTGTAAGTTCAGGACTACAATCCTGATCCACTGACATAACCAAATTCTCCAGTGTTACATCATTTCTGTAATCTTTTGGGAATAATGGACGCATCGGACGGTCGATTACACGACATGTTAAAATTGCATTCTCAGATGCTTTTCCCTCTCGTTTATTAAATCCACCCGGAATCTTACCCACAGCATACATTCTTTCGTTATATTCAACACTTAATGGGAAGAAATCAATACCATCTCTTGGTTTCTCTGAAGCTGTTGCTGTACACAATACAGTCGTATCTCCATAGTGCATCAGAACTGCTCCGTTTGCCTGTTTTGCAACACGATCTACATCGACTCTCAAAGTTCTTCCGGCAAGTTCCATTTCAAACTTTTTATACATGTTTGTTCTCCTTTTTATTTTATCTTTCTGAAAAGTGTCTCATCTATAATCCACTCTTCTGCTTTTTCCTTCGTTGTCAGCAGAAGTGTCCGAAACTACTGAAAAAAACAAGAAAACATTCTTACACTTTTCAGTGGTCTCGGGAACCAATCTCCTGCCCGCAATCTTTTACATTATAACATAGGTCCATTGCTTACGCAAGGGCAAAGAAAAAGCCTGATATGATTTTTCTCATATCAGACTTTTCGTTATCTCTTAGGCTTTTGAGCAACTAAAATTATTTTCTTAATCCAAGTTTCTCAATCAAAGCACGATATCTTTCGATATCAATTTTCTTTAAGTATGCAAGAAGTCCTCTTCTCTGTCCAACCATTTTCAAAAGACCTCTTCTTGAGTGGTGATCTTTTGGATTAGCTTTGAAGTGATCTGTCAGCTCGTTGATTCTTGCTGTCAAGATAGCTACCTGTACTTCCGGAGATCCTGTATCTCCTTCGCATCTTCCATATTCTGCAATAATTGCCTGTTTCTTTTCTTTAGAAATCATGTTCTTTTCCTCCTAATAAATATCTTTTATGACCGCCTGACATTAAGCAATGGTTGGAGTCATCCAATTACCGAACGTCGGCTCACAGTTATTAAATATAACATAACTCTCTTATTTTGTAAAGAAGTTTTTTCCATACAAAATATCTTTATCTACTCGTGCTTTCAATTCATCAATTGATGCAAACTTTGTCTCTGGCCGTTCAAACTCATGAAACCATACCTTTACATATTTTCCATAAGTATCTCCAGAATAATCAAACACATACACTTCCGTCAACAAATGCGGTTCATTTTCCACTGTCGGTTTAATCCCTACATTCCCAATTCCATAATATCTCGCACCGTCAATTTCAATCTCGCATGCATACACGCCAAACTTTGGTGCGATCTTATGCTCGTCCCATGCAATATTCATTGTAGGAAATCCCAATGTTCTCCCCAACTGGTGTCCGTGCTCCACGACACCCTCGGTTCCGTATAAATATCCAAGAAGATTATTGGCTAACGTCACATTTCCTTCTGCAAGTGCTTCTCTTACATAAGTGCTACTAATTTCTCTGCCCTTATACATTTCTTTTTTTATTACTTCCAGTTGATATCCACATTGCGCTGCATGTTTTTCCAGCATTACCACATCGCCACGTTTCTCATGTCCAAACCGAAAATCTTCTCCGACAACAACTACTGCTGCATGAAATTTTTCAACAAGAATCTGCAAGATAAACTGTTCTGCTTCCATTTCACGGATTTCTTTTGTAAACGGACATGCGATAAAGCAATCCACTTCTTGTTCCAGCCGTTCTTTTCTCTCATCTTTGGTGAGTAAAGAATTTCTTCCCATATCAAATGCACAAACTACACTTTGAACTTCTTCAGATGCCAACTTCTTGACACGTCCGATCAACTTTTGATGTCCACGATGAAGGCAATCAAACTTTCCCAAAGTTACTGCAGATTTTTTTTCGCTTTGATATGCATTTATGTCTGTTATATATTGCATGCTACTTTTTTAATTCCTCCTGATCCAAAAACATCTTCTCTACCACGAATTTTCGTTCATTTTCATGATAAACAAAAATGCCGATGAAATGTTGTGCCTGATCATATAATCTTATTTGTTCCCCTTCAACAAATTCTGTTGCCTTTGCTTCTTCTTTTAATTTTATCATAGACATTTTCAATTCATTTCCATTGTATGCAAGTGCTTCAAACTTTTTCATTACAATAGCTGCTTTTTTATCTGAAAACATCTCATCAATCGGAATCAATATTTCTGCAAGTTTTTCTTGTTCGCGATATGCTCTGACTTCATCAAGTTTCAAACTATCTTTTAAGTTAAAACAACTCACACGTGTACGAAGCAGTTGTTCCATACAACCACCGCAGCCCAACTCTTCGCCTATATCATGACAAAGCGTCCTGATATAAGTTCCTTTCGAGCAACTCACTTCCATCCTTACACGCGGTAATTTTACTTCCTTAATTTGAATATCTAAAATCTGAACTTTTCTTGTTTTTCGTTCTACTTCTTTCCCTTCACGAGCCAATTCATATAATTTTTTTCCATTCACCTTCAAAGCCGAATACATTGGTGGAAGCTGATCATACTCACCGATATATCCACAAATGCAATTTTTCACTTGTTCTTCTGTCAGTGCGGATGTGTCTCCCGTTTTTAACACTTCTCCTGAAATATCCTGCGTATCCGTTGTCTTTCCCAAAAGCAGTATTGTCTCGTATGTCTTGTTTTTATCAGTCAGCATATCGCAAAGCTTTGTTGCTCTACCAAGACACACCGGCAATACACCTTCCGCATCCGGATCAAGCGTTCCTGTATGCCCAATCTTTTTTTGTCCTACGATTCCTCTAAGCTTTGCTACTACATCATGAGATGTATAGCCTTTTTCTTTGTATATATTCAGAATTCCGTTTATCATGAAGCCTATTCCTTTGTGCCAATTGCTTTTAACTGTATATCGATTTCTTTCATAAGATTATTTACCACATCATGCACTGTACCTTTCATCGTACAGCCTGCCGCTTTAACATGTCCGCCACCGCCAAAGTATTTTGCGATTTTACTAACATCAACAGCATCTTTTGAGCGGAGACTCACCTTATATTCCTGATATCCTGTCTCATACATAAAAATTGCTACTTCTATCCCTGTGGTGTACCGAAGCTGACTTACAATTCCTTCTAAATCCGATGGCACTGCATCGAAAAATTCCATATCTCTTTTTGATACATAAGAAAAAATACATTTCTTGTCTAATACCATCATACTCTCAAGCAATGCTTTCCCGAGGATTTGATTTTGTACATATGTCTTTTCATAAAATGTCTTATCGATAATATCACTTCCATTTACGCCCTTACGGAGCAATTCTGCCGCCGCCTCCATTGTTTCTGGTGCTGTACAGGAATATTGGAACACTCCGGTATCATGGGCAATTCCCATATAAAGTGCTTCCGCGCAATGCAAACTGATTTTATCTTTGTCTATCAATCGATAAACTAATTCTGATGTCGAGCTTGCATCCGGAATTATCTCATTATAATCTGCAAACGCCTCATTGCTCACATGATGATCGATACATGCCGTCATCTTTGCATTCTCAAAAAGTGGTGCAGAAAACCCTAATCGTTCTTTATCTCCGCAATCCATACAAATAAAAAGATCATAAACCTTTGAATCATCAATTTCACTATGAATTTTATTTGTATCCTGAACAAAAAGAAAACGATCTGCTAAATTTTCCAGATATACATCAACCTGCAGCTTAGGATATTCTTCCTGCAAATAAAGATATAGTCCCATTACAGAACCGACACAATCTCCATCCGGACGTATATGTCCCCCGAGAGCAACCGTCTGCTTTTCTGCTAAAATTTCAGATAAAACAATACTCATGTTTATTCCTCACCTTTTTTTGTCAAATCATCTATCATCTTACTCATGTTTACTCCATATTCAATGGACTGGTCTAAAATAAATGTAATTTCCGGAGTATTTCTCATATTGATTGTTCTTGCAAGCTCACGACGGATATATCCTTCTGCACTCTGCAAGCCTTTCAACGTATCTTCCTGGGCTTTTTTATCTCCCAGCACGCTGATATACGCCTTGCAGGTCTTTAAATCCGGAGCTACTTCAACCGCTACAACGGATGTCATCGGTGCAACTCGTGGATCTTTAATCCCGCCACGCAGTATATTACTTAACTCATGATGAACTTCTGCGTTCACTCTTGTATTTTTTATACTGTTCTTTCTCATGTTTCATCGCTCCTTATACGTTCTGCCCCGAACAGATTCTGTCCGGAGCAGTATTTTTAAATTATTTTCTTTCTACTTCAACCATCTTGTATGCTTCTACAAGGTCACCCTCTTTAATGTCATTGTAATTTTCAAATACAAATCCACACTCATATCCGGCCTTTACTTCTTTTACATCATCTTTAAAACGTTTCAGTGATGCAAGAGGTCCATCAAAGATTACAATACCATCACGAGTCAGACGCACAGAACAGTTACGCTCGAATATACCATCCTGTACATAAGAACCTGCAATTGTACCAACTCCCGATGCTTTAAATGTCTGACGCACTTCTGCGTGACCAAGTACTTTCTCTTCAAATACTGGATCAAGCATACCTTTCATAGCTGCTTCCACATCTTCAATCGCACTATAAATAACACGATACAATCTCAAGTCAACGCCTTCACGATCTGCAATGTCTTTTGCTGTTGCATCCGGACGAACGTTAAATCCGATAATAATTGCATTCGATGCAGATGCCAATGTTACATCTGATTCATTGATCGCGCCAACACCGCCATGAATAATTTTAATAACTACTTCATCATTAGAAAGCTTAAGCAAGCTCTGTTTCATTGCCTCTACAGAACCTTGAACATCAGCTTTTACAACAATGTTCAATTCTTTTAAATTGCCTTCCTGAATCTGTGTGAACAGATCATCCAAAGACATCTTAGTTTTTGTATCTTCCAGAAGTTTTGCTTTATTCTGTGCAATAAATGTCTCGGCAAAGTTTCTTGCAGCTTTTTCTGTTTCACATCCTACAAATACTTCTCCGGCATTTGGTACGTCATTAAGACCAAGAATCTCAACTGGCTGTGAAGGTCCTGCTTCTTTCACGCGACGACCTTTATCGTCCATCATTGCACGCACTTTACCATGTGCAGAACCGGCTGCGATTGCATCTCCAACATGCAGAGTACCTTTCTGCACAAGTACAGTTGCAACAGATCCTTTTCCTTTATCCAACTGAGCTTCAATAACAAGACCTCTTGCTGCACGATTTGGATTTGCTTTTAACTCCATAACTTCTGCTGTTAAAAGAACCATCTCAAGTAATTCTTTGATTCCTTCTTTTGTATGTGCTGATACTGGTACAAAAATTGTACTTCCGCCCCAGTCTTCCGGAATCAATTCATACTCTGTCAATTCCTGTTTTACACGTTCCACATTAGCACTTGGTTTATCAATCTTGTTAATTGCAACAATAATTTCAATTCCGGCAGCCTTTGCATGGTTGATAGCCTCTACTGTCTGTGGCATAACACCATCATCTGCAGCTACTACAAGGATTGCGATATCTGTAGAACTTGCACCACGCATACGCATAGCTGTAAATGCTTCATGTCCAGGTGTATCTAGGAATGTAATTTTTTCTCCATCAATTTCTACAACAGATGCACCGATATGCTGTGTAATACCACCAGCCTCACGATCGATCACATTCGAATGACGGATCGCATCAAGCAATGATGTTTTACCATGGTCAACGTGACCCATAACACAGACAACCGGAGGACGTTTCACCATATCTGCTTCATCCTCTTCGTCTTCTTTCAGAAGTTCTTCGATCACATCGACAACCACTTCTTTTTCACAAAGAACATCAAATTCCATTGCAATTTCTTCCGCTGTCTCATAATCAATTTCCTGGTTTACTGTTACGATTTTGCCCTGCATAAACAACTTTTTAATAATTACAGATGGAACAATCTTCATCTTATCAGCAAGTTCCTGAATTGTAAGAACTTCAGGAATTGTAATCTGTTTAATTTCTTCTTCCACCTCAACCGGCTTCGGCTGTGGTTTCTGAGGTTTTTTCACTTCAGCTACCTGTTTCTGCTTTTTACCTTTTTTGCCTTTATTCTCAAATTCTCCGTCACGAAGCTCTTTCTTCTTGTAATCTTTCTCTTTGTCTTTTGCTTTATTTCTCTGAGTTTTCTGCTGTTCTACCATTGGTGCCGGAATAGAATCACGATCTTCTCTGCGTCCCTGTCCCTGTCTTCCCTGTGGACGTGAATTACCTCTGTCATTTCTATCGTTTCTATCATTTCTGTCATTGTTATTAAAGCGTCCGCCACGATCATTTCTATCGTTTCTGTCATTATTGTTAAAACGTCCGCCACGATCATTTCTATCGTTTCTGTCATTGTTATTAAAGCGTCCGCCACGATCATTTCTATCGTTTCTGTCATTGTTATTAAAGCGTCCGCCACGATCATTTCTATCGTTTCTGTCATTATTGTTAAAACGTCCGCCTTGAGGTCTGTCATTTCTTCTCTGACCCTGTTCCGCATTCTGTGGACGTGATCCGTTTACGCCGTTTGACTGTGGTTTTGCTGCAGCAGCCGCTCCCTGTGTATTCTGTCCCTGATTTGCAGGTTTTACAGTTCTGTTTTCATTCTGTGGGCGCTGTCCCTGACGGTTTCCATTCTGTGGACGCTGTCCCTGACGATTTCCATTCTGCATTTTTCCACTCTTAGAATTCTGTGGACGAAATACCTGTACGATTGTTTTCTTTTTCGGAGCTCCGTCCTCTGTATTCCCAGTTTTTTTCTTTGCATACTCGCTACGGATTGTATCTGTAACCTGCTCTTCCAAAGTACTCATATGGCTTTTCACTTCCACTTTTTTCTTTGCAAGAATATCTAATAACTCTTTGTTGTCCATTCCCAACTCTTTTGCTAACTCATGTACTCTCAATTTTGTCATATTATAAACTACCTCCTTTATGCAATTACTCGTTGACTGTTTCAAATTGTTTTTGAATTCCCTTTGCAAATCCTTCATCCAATATTGCCAGAGATGCACGGAATTCTTTTCCCATTGCATGCCCTAAGGTATCTTTATCTCCGTAAAAATAAATTGGAACCTTATAAAATTCACACATATCCCGAAACTTCTTTTTTGTATTATCAGATGAATCTTCTGCTACGATCACAAGTGTGGCACGACCGCACTTTGTTTCTCGTTCTGTCATAAATTCTCCACTCACGCATCTTCCTGCCTTTGTTGCAAGTCCTATCAGAGACAATATCTTATCTGGTTTCAAGTTCACTCATCTCCTTTTCCAGACGATCGTACACCTCTGTCGGAATTGCCTGTTTGAAAGACCTCTCAAGCCCTTTACTCTTTACTGCCTTTTCAAAACAATCTTTTGACATGCACAGATATGCGCCACGTCCATTCTTCTTGCCTGTTGTATCCAGAACAAATTCATTCTCTTCTGTTCTTAAAACACGCATCAATTCTTTCTTCGGTTTCATTTCGCCGCAGCCAACACATTTTCGCATTGGTATCTTTCGCTTTGTCGTCAACTATCTTATCTCCTTCCAAAGATGAATATGAATTATTCTTCTGTTTCTACAAATTCGAATTCTTCTACATCGTCTTCTGTATTATCATACTGAGCATCTGCATCTTCTGCATCTGTCTCGTACTCTCCTACATATCCCTCTTCATCTTCTTCCATGTTGTTCATCTGATCCATGTAATCTTCTGGAAGTTCTCCTGCTTCGATTGCCTGTGTTTCACTCTTAATATCAATCTTATATCCTGTAAGACGAGCTGCAAGTCTTGCATTCTGTCCTTCTTTACCAATTGCAAGTGAAAGCTGGTAATCTGGTACAATCACGCTTGCTGTTTTCTCATCCGGGTCAGCCATAACCGAAATAACCTTTGCAGGACTCAAAGCATTTTCAATTAATAATGCCGGATTATCACTCCAGTTAATAATATCAATTTTTTCTCCACGAAGTTCATTTACAACAGCATTCACACGTGCTCCATTCATTCCGACACATGCTCCTACAGGATCCACATTCTCATCATTAGACCATACTGCCATCTTTGTACGAGAACCTGCCTCACGTGCAATACTCTTAATCTCTACTGTTCCGTCTTTTACTTCTGCAACTTCTGCTTCAAACAAACGTTTTACAAGTTCCGGATGTGTTCTTGACACAAGGATCTTCGGTCCCTTTGTTGTATTCTTAACCTCTACAATATAGAGTTTAATTCTCTCTGTTGGCTCAAACTTTTCGCCTTTTACCTGTTCGTTCTCTGTCAGCATCGCATCTGCTTTACCAAGGTTGATGCTGATATTCTTGCCTACATAACGCTGAACAATACCTGTTACGATATCTTTTTCTTTTGCAAAATACTGATCAAATACTACTTTTCGTTCCTCTTCTCTGATTTTCTGCAAAATCAGGTTCTTTGCATTCTGTGTTGCGATACGTCCAAATGATTTTGATTCTACAGGAATTTGAGCGATATCTCCAATGTGCAAAGATGAATCCAGCTTTTCAGCATCTTCCAGACTGATCTCGATTGCCGGATCAAATACTTCCTCTACAACTTCTTTTTCTGCATATACAGAATAATCACATGTTTCACGATTCATAATAATTTTGATGTTATCAGATGTTCCAAAATGATTTTTACAAGCGCTGATCAATGAATTTTCGATTGCATCCATCATAGTATCTTTACTGATATTTTTTTCTTCTTCCAAAATTGTCAAGGCTTCCAGTAATTCTGTGTTCATTATTCATTCCTCCTAAATTTATAAAATTTCATTTCTATTTTTTCAACTTCTTGTTACTGCTCAATTTTATTGTTTAAAAATCCAGAGCAAGACGGATCAAAGCGATATCACTTTTATTAAATATCTGCTCCGTGTCATCTTCGTAAGCAATTGTTACGGTATCATTATCATATGCTTTCAGAATACCGGTAAATTCCTTCTGACGGTCAATTGCCCGATATGTACGAATCTCAACTTCCTCTCCCATGCTTCTCTTAAAATCTTTCTCCTTTTTCAACGGACGACCAAGTCCCGGAGAACTCACTTCAAAAATATAAGCATCTTCAATATAGTCTTTCTCATCCAGAATATCCGAAAACTGACGGCTTACAACCTCACAATCATCCACTGTGATTCCACCTGGCTTATCAATATAAGCTCGCAGATACCAGGTTCCCGCTTCCTTTACATATTCCACATCCACCAGTTCAAATCCATGTCCGGTAACGATTGGTTCTAAAAGTTCTTCTGTCTGTTGTTCGTATTGTTCTCTTCTTGACACGTTATACTTCCTTTCTCACAATGCAATAAAGAAGAGTGAACTTTCGTTCACTCTTCTGCCAAATCCTTTATGTAACTAATGCCTACTATAACACTTTTCAATCTACAATGCAAGAGGGTTTGCATTTTATTTTAATATTCCTATCAGAATCACTGCGCATCCTCACGTAGCGTTTATCCTCGATACTTTGTACCAACTCCATCTCTTTTTGCGAGTTTCAAACGATTTAATGTCACTTCTTTTTCATTATACTGAATCTTTGTCTCTATACCATCTTTATATAAATAAACATGTTCCATCTCATCATTTTTCTGCAAACGGATACCTCTCACTCCTACAGCTCCTTTTTTCTTTTCCGGAACATCTGCAGCAGAAAATTTTAAGAAATATCCATTCTTCGTCTGCAGCACCACACACTGATTGTCTGTTACAACCTGTACACTTAGTAATTCATCATCTTCTTGAAGCTTTGTTGCTGCAATTGTACGTTTTGCAACCTGGAATTCACTTCCATCCACCTGCTTGAGCATCCCTTGCTTTGTCGCAAACAGTAATTTTACAAATCTCATCTGCTCTGCATCACATACCATGATAATTTGTTCTTCGGCACTCGAATAATTTGTCAGATTATCAATCGGGGTTCCCTTATCTCTGAATTTTCCATATGGAAGATCAAGCACTTTCACCTGATGCATTCGCCCTGCGTCTGTAAAGAAACAAATCTTCCCTGTATTCATACAATGCACAACATACTTGCTTTCTTTATCCGCAGCTTCTTTGTTACGCTCATAAACACTGACATCAACCGTCTTAGAATATCCAAATCGGTCCATCAAAAATACAACTTCTTGCTCCTCGATTTTCTTTTCTTCAAATACAGCTTCCTCAGCATTCTCTACAACTGTGCGGCGTTTCCTTCCATATTCCTTTTTAAAGTTATCCAATTCGCCTATGATAACTTCTGACATTGAATCATAATTATTCAAAATATCTTCATATCTTTTGATATTCGCCACTGTTATCTCATGTTCTTTTTGAAGTGCTTCAATTTCGAGTCCTATTAATTTATACAGACGCATTTCAAGAATTGCTGTCGCCTGACGTTCTGTAAATCTAAGCATTGCTGCCATCTTTTTAGAAATATTTGATTTAAATTTGATATTATCTGTCACCCCATTTACCAGACAGGCTTTTGCATCTTTCACAGACTTACTGCCTCTCAATATTTCAATAATAAGATCGATCACATCACAAGCTTTGATCAATCCTTCCTGAACTTCTCGTTTTTCCTGTTCTTTTGCAAGTAATGTCTTATATTTTCGCGTTGTTACCTCAAACTGAAAATCGACATGATATTCAATGATCTTTTTAAGTCCCAGTGTCTCTGGTCGCCCGTCTGCTACAGCCAGCATATTTACTCCAAATGTATCTTCCAGACGTGTTTTCTTGTATAGCATATTTTTCAGATTCTCTACATCCGCACCACGCTTCAATTCCAGTACAATTCGAATTCCCTCTTTTGAAGACTGGTTTGAAATATCTACAATATCTGTTGTTTTTTTCGTTTCTACCAGATTCGCCACATCATTTAAAAATTTAGAAATTCCAGAACCAATCATTGTATATGGAATCTCAGTGATAACAAGCTGTTTCTTTCCACCTTTTAAATCTTCGACTTCTACCTTCCCACGAATCTTAATTTTTCCTTGTCCGGATTCATAAATTGAAAGTAAATCATCTTTATTTACAACTATTCCTCCTGTTGGAAAATCAGGTCCCTTCACATACTTCATCAATTGCTTTGTAGTAATCGCATCATTTTTCATATATGCTTTTACCGCATCTACTACTTCTGCAAGATTATGTGTAGGAATGCTTGTTGCCATACCGACCGCAATTCCTTCCGCACCATTGATCAATAAATTAGGCACACGTGCCGGAAGTACCAACGGCTCTTTCTCTGTCTCATCAAAGTTCGGCCCAAAATCAATAACATTTTTATCCAAATCTGATAAATATGCTTCCTGCGTAAATTTAGTAAGTCTTGCTTCTGTATAACGCATTGCAGCAGCACCATCACCCTCAATGGAACCAAAGTTACCATGCCCATCTACCAGTACCATTCCTTTTTTGAAATCCTGTGCCATTACAACAAGCGCATCATAGATTGAACTATCTCCATGCGGATGATATTTACCCATTGTATCTCCGACGATACGGGCACATTTTCTATAAGGTTTGTCATAGCGGATTCCCAACTCATGCATATCATACAATGTTCTTCGCTGTACCGGCTTAAGACCATCTCTTACATCTGGCAATGCACGTGCAATAATTACACTCATGGCATAATCGATATAAGATTTTTTCATCAAATCAGAATATTCTGTTCTGATAATCTGTGATTCATTATTGCTCATAATTTTCTCCTTCCAGGCATCTTAGATATCCAGTTCGGCTTCCGTTGCATTTTCATAAATAAATGCCCTGCGTGGTGGCACTTCTGTCCCCATCAACATCTCTGTAACACTGGATGCCATACGTGCATCTTCAATTTCTACTAATTTCAAAAGTCTTGTTTCCGGATCCAATGTTGTCTCCCAAAGCTGCTGGGCATCCATCTCTCCAAGACCTTTATATCGCTGCAATGTAAATCCACCCTCATGAGTTTTCCGATAACGTTCAAGGGCTGCATCATCATATAAATACTCTTCCTCCCCCTTCTTCGGCATTGCCTTATAAAGTGGCGGCATCGCAATATACACATGTCCTTCATAAATCAATTCTGGCATAAAGCGATAAAACAGTGTTAATAATAATGTAGAAATATGCGCTCCATCTACATCGGCATCGGCCATAATAATAATCTTGTCGTATCGCAATTTAGTAATATCAAAATCATTGCCGTATCCTTCTGAGAATCCACATCCAAATGCATTGATCATTGTTTTTATCTCTGCATTAGCCAGCACTTTATCAATGCTTGCCTTTTCGACATTTAATATCTTACCGCGGATTGGCAGGATTGCCTGATAATTTCTGTTTCTGGCAGTCTTTGCTGAACCACCTGCCGAATCTCCCTCAACAATAAATATTTCACATTTCTTCGGATCACGACTCTCGCAATTCGCCAGTTTTCCATTACTGTCAAATGAATACTTCTGTTTTGTCAAAAGATTTGTCTTTGCTTTTTCTTCTGTCTTACGAATCTTCGCTGCCTTTTCTGCACTGGACAACACTGTCTTTAATGTTTCCAGGTTACGGTCGAAATACAGAACAATCTCATCTCCAGTCACTTTGCCAGTTGCTTTTGCTGCATCTGGATTATCAAGTTTCGTCTTTGTCTGTCCCTCGAAACGCGGGTCCGGATGCTTGATCGATACAATTGCAGTCATACCATTACGAATATCTGCTCCTGTAAAGTTCGCATCCTTTTCTTTCAATATTCCAAGTTCACGTGCGTACTGATTCATCACTGTTGTAAAAGTTGTTTTAAATCCAGTCAGATGTGTACCACCTTCCGAATTATAAATATTATTACAAAATCCAAGTACATTTTCATGGAACTCATTTACGTATTGAATAACAGCCTCCACTTCAATTCCATCCGCTTCTCCTTTGAAATAAATCGGATCATGAAGTACTTCTTTCTTTTTATTCAAATCACGGATAAAACCTATAATTCCATCTGGTTCGTGATATTCAACGTGTTCTTCGCTTCCCGGACGTTTATCATCAAAGACAATTGTAAGATTCGGGTTCAGATAGGCTGTCTCATGCATACGACTCTTTACTTCTTCTGCACGAAATTTCGTCTTTTCAAAGATTGTATCATCCGGCAAAAAATTCACCTTAGTTCCGGTTTTTCTTGTCTTTCCGACAACCGGAAGTAATCCACTCTCCAATTCAATTGTAGGAATACCTCTCTCATATGCATCATGGTGGATTGCCCCTTCTCTACTAATCCACACATCCATATGTGTCGACAATGCATTCACGACTGAAGATCCAACCCCATGAAGACCTCCGCTTGTTTTATACGCCGAATCGTCAAACTTTCCTCCTGCATGCAATGTTGTGTATACAAGTCTCGCTGCTGAGACTCCCTTTTGATGCATCCCCACCGGTACGCCTCGTCCATTGTCTTCAACCGTAGCGGAACCATCCTTCTCCAATGTCACACGAATCTCAGAACAGTATCCGGCAAGATGTTCATCCACTGCATTGTCTACAATTTCATAAATCAAATGGTTCAATCCTTTTGTAGATACACTTCCTATATACATACCCGGTCTTTTACGAACCGCCTCCAGCCCTTCCAATACCGCAATACTATCTGCATCATATGTATTTTTATTCGCCATATCCTCTCTCCTTCTCTTGCTTCCTGTATCTTTCCAGAAATTTGATCTTATTCCATCAGACACAGACTGCCTCATGGCATACTTCTTTATATTATCACGAATCTCAATTACTTTTCAATATCTTTTTCTCTATTTTACAAACATATGTTCTTTTTCTATTTTTATCCTGTCAGTACATTCTGCAGGGTCACAGCAAGTACCTCCATCGCATTTTTCATTTCTTCTACTGTATTGGTTTGAGCCCCTGCCTCAATCAGTAAAGATTTTGGAAGTAAATGTAAATTATAGCGATACCCTCTCAAATAAATATGTCTCGCAAATCCTGGATACATCCGTTCACAGGCAAGCTGCATTTGAAGCGAAAACGCCAAATTATCCTGTATGTAAGGATTATATAAATATTCAATATCACCATTTGTCCTGGTTCGGCTAAGTCCATTAAAAAACATAATTTTCGCCGTCTGCTTCCCTCCAATATCTGTCACAAGATGTGTCTCTTCTGCCACTCCATCCCTATGTAGATCTATTGCTACTTCAACGGAAGGATTCGCCTCCAGTATTGGTCTGACAGAGGCCTCTGCATTTTCATAGGCATTACTTCTATCTAGTTTTCCATTGATAATATCATAAACCCCTGTGTCATGGATTGTCTCTATCCCTTTCGCATTTAAAAGCTGTGTCAGATACTCTCCAATTCCTACAATACTGGTGCCTGGATCTCCTGGTATAGAGTCTGCAAATGTTTCTTGCGAATGCGTATGAAAAATCAAAATTTTCGGTCCTTGACTGCTCTGATCTATTTTCATATTCTCACTAAGCAATGTGTCCGCATTCAATTGCTCCGGTCCAATCATTGTTGAACTGTCTACAATATAGAAATTACTCAGTAGATAATCAAAATCTCTTAATCTTTCTATCGACAAATCAAGAACCGGTTGACTCTGTGCAGGCACAACTTCTTCCTCTTGAATTTCATTTGTTACCAGGCTTCCTTTTTCATCAACATGATTTTCGTCATTCGCCTGGCACTCCAGAATCTTCGCAATTGTATCTTCATCCTCCATCACCTGCTTATATTCTCCTTGTTCGGTAACATACCCAATGAACGGAAACCACCCCATCGTACTCTTAAGCACCCATTGTTTTGCAGCATTTTTTCCTGACAGTTCACTTGCAAATACAATGGATGGCAAAAACATAGTCCCAAGATGTTGTATCAACATTTCATCGAATTGATATTTTATCATCGCTACTCCCGGTTTCATACCTCCGCAAGCATATGAAAATACCAACGTCAACACAACAATACCTGCCGCCTTTGTCCCCCACCTTGGTATCTTCATATTTTCCACGACCTTTCCTTTCTATATTAAACAGCATCTAAATGACAGACATTTATACTTAGACATATTCACACAATATTTCCGTTATATTTATATATGAAATAACTTTTTTAATTATTCGTTTTCATTTCTGTAAAAAGCATATTTAACGATTCAGATAAAGTATAGCTGATTTGTTTTACAAGCTCATCTTCATTTTTTGGTGTGACAAACATTCCATTTAAATGTGGTGATATCAACTCTTTAATCAGCTCATATTTTTCACTATTATTATAGCTTCGCAATACATTTCCGACTCCTTTTAACACCTCCGATGTTTCCAGCGCACTAATTAGGTTTTCCATAGTATCATTAACAATCGTCGCTGCATCTACAACTGTCGGAACTCCAATTCCGATTACCGGAATACCCAGTGTCTCTTTTGTAAGACCACTCCTATGATTTCCTACTCCTGAACCCGGATGAATTCCCGTATCTGCAATCTGAATCGTTCGATTTAATCGTTTTGAATTTCGTGCAGCCAATGCATCAATCGCAATAACCATATCTGGTTTTGTCTCTGACACAATGCCTTTTATAATCTCAAGCGTTTCCATCCCTGTCTGTCCCATCACCCCCGGCACAATCGCGCTGACAATTCCATTTTCTTCCATTTCCATTGCATATTTCCCATACTCTTTCATAATATGCCTCGTCACTCTTAAATTATCTACAACATACGGGCCAAGTGCATCCGGCGTCACCTGACGATTGCCTAGTCCTACAACTAAAACGGAGCAAATTTCTTTCTCCTGCAAATGTATTATCTCCCCAATTTTTCTTGCAAGCTTTTCGGAAATTTCTCTGTGATAATCTTCATCTGACATTGCCATATTAGGTGCTTCAATCGTCAAATATACTCCTACTGGTTTTCCCATGCTTTTAGCTCCGTTTTCCGTTTCGATTTTTACCTTTGTAATCTGAATCTCCAGTTCGTCTTCATACTCTTCCTCTAAAATCACTCCCGGAATTTCAACCTGATCTGATTCAAAGCGTTCTTTTTCTTCCAACGCAAGATCGGTTCTCACATTATATTTTTCTAACATCGTCAATTTTTCCTCTTTTCCTTTTTTCTACTTGTATTTTTTACATTATTTTTCAAATTATGTATTGACAAGTTCTTCCTATTAGCATAAAATAAACGAGTATGTTCCATTAGAACGTCCGTGTCCGAGTCTAATGTGGACAAGTAAAGTGGTGATTTATCATCCGCTTGAGATATTATTACATTTGAAAATTTATTATTATTTGGAGGTGCTCAGATTGGCTAACATTAAATCTGCTAAAAAAAGAATTTTAGTTAACGAAACAAAAGCTGCTAGAAACAAAGCAATCAAATCTAAAGTTAAAACTGCTATTAAGAAAGTAGACGCTGCAGTTGCACAGAAAGACGTTGAGGCTGCTAAAACAGCTCTCAAAGCTGCTATCGTTGAAATCACAAAAGCTGGAAGCAAAGGTGTATACCACAAAAATACAGTTTCAAGAAAGATTGCTCGTCTTTCAAAATCTGTAAACAGCATTGCTTAATTAATATATAGACGATTTTAAAACATCCGCTACCGTCATGGCGGATGTTTTTTTATATTAGAGAAGCACCTTCCTAATACATAAAAAGGCATTGTTCTACAACTATTATTGTTGTAGAACAATGCCTTTTATTCCAATCTTATCTTTTCCTAATTTTCCAATTAGTTATTGATCAGTTTGTCCTCATCACTCCAGCTATAAAGTTTTCTAATCTCAGCTCCAACCTTCTCTGATGGATGCTCTGCTGCCAGTTTTCTCATGGCTTTGAAATGAGCCTGTCCGCCTGCTTCTGACATATCTAACAGGAAGTCTTTTGCAAATGTACCATCCTGAATATCTGTAAGGATCTTTTTCATTGCTTTCTTTGTATCTTCTGTAATGATCTTTGGTCCTGTAATGTAATCACCATACTCAGCTGTATTTGAAATAGAATATCTCATTCCTTCAAATCCTGACTGATAAATCAAATCAACGATCAGTTTCATCTCGTGAATACACTCAAAGTAAGCATTTCTTGGATCGTATCCAGCTTCGCATAATGTTTCAAAACCTGCCTGCATTAATGCACAAACACCACCGCAAAGTACTGCCTGCTCACCAAACAAGTCTGTCTCTGTCTCTGTTCTGAATGTTGTCTCAAGAACTCCGGCTCTTGCTCCACCGATTCCTGCTGCATATGCAAGTGCAATATCAAGAGCTTTACCTGTAGCATCCTGTTCAACAGCTACCAGACAAGGAACTCCCTTACCTACCTGATACTCACTTCTTACTGTGTGTCCCGGTCCTTTAGGGGCAATCATTGTAACATCAACATTTGCCGGTGGTACAATCTGATTGAAATGAATATTAAATCCATGAGCGAACATTAACATATTTCCCTCTTCCAGATTTGGTGCGATATCTTTTTTATAAAGTGCAGCCTGTTTCTCATCATTGATCAGAATCATAATAATATCAGCTCTCTTAGCTGCTTCTGCTGCTGTATATACTTTCAGTCCCTGCTCTTCAGCTTTCTTCCAAGATTTGCTTCCTTCATACAGACCGATAATAACATTGCATCCAGAATCTTTCAGGTTCAATGCATGTGCATGTCCCTGGCTACCATATCCAATAATTGCAATTGTTTTTCCCTCTAACATTGAAAGGTTACAGTCTTCCTGATAATAAATTTTTGCTGCCATTTGCCATTCCTCCTAAAATTTCACGTCGGAATATCCCGACTGATTTGTATCTAGTTAAAGGCTTTTAAACCTCTAGCTTCTAAATTAAAAAATGCTGCAATCCCTACCTCGATATTCTATAAGGATTATAAATATGTAATATCTTTGCTTCCTCTTGACAATCCTGTGATTCCGGTTCTTGCAAGTTCTAAAATCTCATAACCATCCAGCAAATTTAAAAATGCTTCCAATTTTGATTGATTTCCAGTAAGCTCAATCATAAGCGAATCCTGCTCTACGTCAACAATCTTCGCACGGAAGATATCTGCAACAGAAACGACTTCACTTCTTTGTTTTGAATTCGCTCTAATCTTAACTAGCATCAATTCACGATACACAGAATCTTCATCCTGTAATTTCTTAATACTTCTCACATCTACAAGTTTACGAAGCTGCTTTTCAATCTGTTCCAAAATCAATTCATCACCCGATGTCACTACCGTAATTCTGGTAAATCTTGGATCTGCAGTTCTACCTGCTGTGATACTGTCAATACTGTAGCCTCGTCTGCTGAACAATCCTGCAATCCTACTTAAAACACCCGGATTGTTATCAACGAGTAAAGAATATACTTGTCTTCTCATAGTATCTCCCACTTTCCCACAAACGCTATTTTGTTTTATTTATAAAACAGAGTGCGTTCTGTTTTTTTATAATAGCAACTATACTTGTTTTTGTCAACACTTTCTACATTATTTCTCAAAAGTTTTTTCGTACACATCCCAATAGAAAAAGTGGCTGCCAACTTTCGTTGACAACCACTCATAGTTTTTAACTACCTATTACTCTTCGTCTCTGTATCCATTCGGATTGTGTGACTGCCATCTCCATGAATCTGCACACATCTCTTCAATACCACGCTCTGCTACCCAGCCAAGCTCTTCCTTTGCTTTTGTTGCATCACAATAACATGTTGCAATATCACCGGCTCTTCTAGGTTTAATCTCGTATGGAATTTTCTTTCCACAGGCTTTTTCATACGCTTTCACAACATCCAGAACACTGTATCCAACACCTGTTCCAAGATTATAGATATGAACTCCTGTCTGTCCTTTCATCTTTTCAATTGCTTTCACATGGCCAACCGCAAGATCAACTACATGAATATAATCACGTACGCCTGTTCCATCCGGTGTATCATAATCATCACCAAATACACCAAGACATTTCAACTTACCTACTGCAACCTGTGCGATATATGGTACCAAATTGTTTGGAATACCCTTTGGATCCTCACCAATTCTTCCTGATTCATGTGCTCCGATTGGATTGAAATAACGAAGCAGCATCACATTCCACTCTGGATCTCCAACATATAAATCTGTTAAAATCTGCTCTAACATCCCTTTTGTTCTTCCATATGGATTTGTAATCTCTCCCTTTGGACAATTTTCTGTAATCGGAATCTCCGCAGGGTCTCCGTATACTGTTGCGGAAGAACTGAAAATAATATTCTTACATCCATGTTTTCTCATCACATCTGTCAAAATCAGTGTACCTGTAATATTGTTGTGGTAATACTCCCAAGGTTTCTGAACAGACTCACCAACAGCTTTTAATCCGGCGAAATTAATCACCGCTTCAATATTTTCATTTTCAAAGATAGGATCCAGATCTTCTCGATTAAGGACATCCCCCTCATAAAACTTCAAAGATTTTCCTGTAATCTCCTGCACTCTCTCTAATGCCACTTCACTTGAATTATACAAATTGTCAATAACAACAACTTCATATCCTCTATTCAGAAGTTCCACACAAGTATGGCTTCCAATATATCCTGCTCCACCTGCTACTAAAATTGCCATAATCTTTTCATCCTTTCTTTTTCAATGCTGTCAAACATAAAATCTTTAATTTGGATCCATGCTTATGCTTCCCACAAATGTTGTGGATAAACACCTGTATCCTTTAACTTCTGGACTGCTGAAACAACAGCTTCTTTGTCCTCTTTATATGTAATTCCATACCATCTGTCTTCTGAACGCAGGACTTTAACATCTGCTTTATCTTCCTCGATCAGATCACTTACTACAGATGGAAGGAAATACTCACATTTCATAGGATTTTCTTCCAATCCTTTTTTCAAAAACTCTGGGAAACGACATTCCAGTTCTTTTAACATACTTGCTGTAAATCCAAACATGTTCATAGACACAATACTATCTGCCGCAATATCTTCCCATGTCTGCCCGTCATCCTCTGTAAACTGTACGCCCATATCACGCTGCTCTATGTGTGTACGTTCTGTGATTCCTGTCAAAAATGCATCCTTATCCATCTCACAGATTCCTCTGGAAACATATCCATTCTCTGTCAATGTATTAGACAAAATGTAGCCTACCATTGCATAATGATACTTCTCATCATCTTCGTTTTCAGTCAAATAATTATAAATCTCCTGGAATGCATGTACGCCATAATAATCATCTGCATTAATTACTGCAAATGGTCCATCCACTACATCTTTACAACTTAAAATTGCATGTCCTGTACCAAATGGTTTTACGCGTCCCTCCGGAACTTCAAATCCTTCCGGCAGTGTATCCAGTTCCTGATATACATACTCGACATCCATATACTGGCTGATTCTGTCTCCAATTCCCGCTTTAAATTCCTTCTCAATTGCTTTCTTGATGATGAATACCACTTTCTCAAATCCGGCACGCTTCGCATCATAAATGGAAAAATCCATAATAATATGTCCTTCATTATCTACCGGATCAATCTGTTTTAATCCACCATATCTGCTGCCCATACCCGCTGCCATAATTACTAATACAGGTTTCTTCATTGTTATCTTCCTCCATCCTTCATCGTAATCAGTATACTTCGACTATATTTTCAAATCAATAAACGAAACGTGCATAATACGTTAAATTTATGTAATTTTGTTGCACGCCGTCTATATCTTTTGTAACACAAATGCTATTTTTTCTGCGCTTCAATCTTTTCAGCCAAATCATTCAAATACACCCAGCGATCCATTTTTTCTTCAAGCTGTGCTTCCGCCTCCGATTTTTCTCCCATCAATTCTGAAAGCTTTGCAGAATTCGTTGCATTTTCCATAATTGCTGCATCCAGATTCTCAATTTTCTCTTCCAGTTCAGCAATCTCGTCATCTATCATATCATATTCTCGTTGTTCTTTGAAACTAAACTTTAATTTCACCGGTTGATTCTGTTTCCATTCTTTCGCATTATTTTTCTTTTCTTTCGGTGTATTTATCACTTTTCCGGAACCATTTCCCTGATTACTTCCGGTTTCTCCCATTCTCTGTCTTGCTTCCAGATAATCCGTATATGCACCTTCATACTGTTTTAATTTTCCATTTCCTTCAAATGCAAAAATTCGCTCAACTACATTATCCAAAAAATATCGATCATGGGATACCGTAATAATAATTCCAGAAAATGAATCCAAATAATCTTCCAAAATAGTCAACGTAGGTATGTCTAAATCATTTGTCGGCTCATCGAGAATCAATACATTCGGAGATTCCATCAAAACCTTGCATAAATACAATCTTCGCTTCTCTCCACCAGACAATTTTTCAATCGGAGTATATTGCATTGCCCCATCAAATAAAAATCGCTCCAGCATCTGCGAAGCCGTAATCCGCCCTTCCTTTGTCGGTACATACTCGGCCACATCTTTGATGTAATCAATCACTCTTTGTTTGCCATCCATATCTGTGACTTCCTGTGCGAAATAACCGATTTTAATTGTATCTCCGATTTCAACTTCACCTGCATCCGGTTGGATTACTCCTGTGATAATCTTCATCAATGTAGACTTTCCACACCCATTCGGTCCGATAATCCCTAAACGCTGATTCTTTAACACGATATAATCAAAATCGTCGATTACCCTCTTTTCTCCATAACTCTTACTTACATGGTGCAGCTCTATCGTCTTTTTCCCCATTCGCGTTCCAATTGAATCAAGCTCTACATTCTGATCTGTAACAGGTGCTTTCCCTGCCTTTAAAGCTTCCAATCTTTCCAATCTTGCTCTCTGCTTTGTTGAACGTGCACGGCATCCTCTTTTCGCCCACTCCAATTCCATACGAAGTACACTCTGTCGCTTTCGCTCCGTTGCCAGTTCCATCTCCTCTCGTTGCGCCTTCATCTCCAAAAACTTTGAATAATTCGCCACATAAGAATAAAGCTTGCCATGACTAATCTCCAAAATCTTGTTCGTTACACGATCAAGGAAATATCGATCATGTGTAACCATAATTACAACACCACGGAATCGATTCAAATAATCCTCCAGCCATATAGCCATCTCATTATCAATATGGTTCGTAGGCTCATCCAAAATCAGTACATCCGCCGGATTTACTAACGTTCTCGCAAGTGCAACACGTTTTTTCTGTCCTCCCGACAAATGCTCGATCAAAGCATCATGCTCTGTAATCCCCAAATTATTCAACACTGTCTTAGCTTCACTTTCCGTTGCCCAATCCTGACTCAATTTTCCATCAGCGACATAAGACAGTACAGTTGCTCCATCTGGAAATTCCGGGTTCTGCGGAAGATATGTTACACGCAATCCATTCTGGCGGATTACTTGTCCCTCATCAGGTTCTTCCAATCCGGCAATAATTTTTAATAATGTCGTCTTTCCGGTTCCATTGATTCCAATAATTCCAATCTTATCGCCTTCATGAATTCCATAAGAAACATCATCAAAAATCTTTTTCTCTCCATATAATTTACTAACATGTTCAATATTTAAAACATTCATCTAAAATCCTCTTGCTTAAGTTTCTTTTACGTCAACAGTTATGAAAAGTTATGTATTCTTTTCCATTCTATTCTGCTAACGCTCACTTATCATATCATGTTCTGTAATATATTGCAAAAGGGCTTCGCATCCTTCTTTTATATCATCGTAAGTAATGTCAAAATTACCTGTATACCATGGATCCGCAATACTTCTCGGAGAATCTGTAAAATCCAAAAGCAATTGAACCTTGTTCTCTGGATCTGCTCCTAAAATCCGCATCATATTTCTTCTATTCTCACGATCCATTCCGATGATATAATCAAATTCATCATATTCTGATTTTTTCATTTGACGTGCCCTGTGATCTCCACAAGGGATTCCCATTTTTTGTAATTTTCGGCGTGTTCCATGATGGATCTGATTGCCGATTTCCTCCCGACTGGTAGCTGCGGAATCAATGTAAAACGAATCCTCCAGACCGGATTTTTTAACTAAATCTTTCATAACATATTCTGCCATGGTAGAACGGCAGATATTGCCGTGGCAGATGAATAGTATTTTTATCATTGTTCTTATAACTCCTTAAATCTTCTTAAAGCCTTATAAATAGGGCGTTTCCAGGACTTTTCTATTTTTCTCATTCTCTTATTTCTTCTTAAAATTTATCATATTTTCTCGGTCGATTGGCACTAAATTTGGCACAAAATAAAAAGTTTGTGCCAATCCTGACATACTGCCGTTTTTCGATGGCATAGAATTTTGAAAAATTCCACAGTTTGCAAGGATTATACCCTACAGATTAGCTACTTTTCTGCCGTTCCTTCTGGTGCTAGATTTCAGCTCTTTTTCTATGTTTGGCATCTTATTTAGCTCCTCTTTCGCATGGTCAAATCCGATGTGCGTGTACACATTTAGCGTTATTTGAATGTCGGAATGCCCCATCAAATATTGAAGAGTCTTCGCAGATATGCCAGTTTTCGCCATATTCGTACAATATGTATGTCTACAAACATGGGGCGTGACCTTTGGCATCTGCACTTTATAGATACGATTATACTTCTGACAAATGTGCTGAAAATACTTTTCCCAATGCAACGAAATCATCGGCATATTATTCTTATCCAGGTACAAAAATCCAATATGACCGTCTATCATTGGCTCTGTCTGTGGTGCAACTCGCTTTTCAAGAATTGTACGAAAACATTCTTCTACGTCTTTCCTGATTGGCAGCAGTCGAGTTCCGGCATTTGTCTTGGTCGGAACAACAATATACTCTCCTTCTCTCGTCCTCTGCAACTGATGATTGATACTTAATGTATGTTCCTTAAAATCTATATCGGAACGTGTCAGACCGCAAAATTCACTAATTCGCAAACCAGTTTTAAATAGAATATATATTCCTTCATAATATCGACAGAAATGTGGATCATCTTTTACAAATTTCAAGAAATCTCTTTCCTGTTTGGGCGATAACGCTTCTCTCTGTACACTATCGTTAATCAGTACCTTTGCAAGCTCAAAATTAAATGGATTGTACGGAATCATTCCATCTTCTAAAGCCATCTGAAACGCCGGGCGTAATACTCCACGGACTGAATGAATAGAACTGTAACTTCTTCCTGCTTTCTGCAAGCCGATTAAAAAGAGTTTCGCATCAGAAAACTTCACTTTGTCAATTCTAAGATTTCCAAAATTTTCCTTTTCAAGCATATTCTGTACAGTCTTGTAACCAGCTTTCGTATTATGTGTCACACCTGTTTTAGTTGAAATATATCTGTCAACTAATTCTCTTACATTCGTTCCATCATTATAAATTCCTTTTGCAATCAAAACTTGAATCTCTCTTTCTTGCTCTCTCAATGACTTTTTGAACTTCTTGCCCGGCGGTGTTACATCGGAATCCGTTAATCTCCAACTCGAAATTTTATGCCTTTTCTGGTAACAATCGGTATATCTATATGTGTAACTCCCATCTTTTTCCTGTCTCTCTCCATCATGAAGAATTCTTCCTTTATTATCACGTCTCTTTTCGCTCATTTTTTATCTCCTTTCCCCTAAGAGCCGTGATATAGTGATGATAGTGTTAGTATATCACGGCTTTTTTCTTCAGTCCATACGCTAAATCGTGTCTGTTTCATCAATAAACCTTTCAAATAAATTCCTTTTGATTTGGACTCTGTTACCGTTCCAAAGGAGATATTTTGCATTTTTATTTCTTAGGATTAAATTTCTTAGCTTGTTTTCTCCGATTCTGAAATATGCTGCTGCCTCTTCAACTGATAATGTATATTTTTCCCAGATTGGTATTTCCATTCTTGCTTCCATTTTTGTACCTTTTCCTTTCAGGCTGTCTTTTCGCAATAAAAAAGCAACCTATTAAATCCGAAACTCTCAACTCAAAAAAGTTGTGTGAACTTCGTTTTTTTTAATAGATTGCTGAAATTGCTTTTCCACTCAATTCAAAGGTTCAAAGCAACATATATCTTCTTATTTGCTGTTATATTATCACGTTTTCTGAAAAAGTCAACAATGTCACACTCAACAAATAAAAATGAAATTTTATGTTGTTTTTTGTGCATATTTCAAGTAATATTCAAAAAGGCGCACACATTGGCACGCCTTTCCCTCTCTTGTTTCGCTTTGTTATTTAGTTGATTCAAGTCTTATTGTGAATGTCGCTGTACCTGTGTAATGACCTGCGGAAAGCCCATCAAACATGTTGTACATCACATTACTTGACTCAACTTGTCCAGACATAAATGTAGCAACTGCATTACTATCATTACTATATAAATGAGCCGTACCTACTGCCCCCATCTCATTTGTCATTTGAACAGCTTCTTCCGGCGCATAAATACACACTTTTTCTGACTCTGTGATGTTCATCATACTAGCTGTGAATCTATACCCGTCCAAATTATTCAAATTGATGCTTTCCGGGATATTCACACAAAACGTACTCGGATTATCATATTCAACCTGTACATCTGCCGTTGCTCCATCCTGCGTTAATTCTGCTGCCGATACCGATATTGCAGAACCAGCCAACAGCGAAAAAGCCATCATCATTCCTATTAATCTCTTTTTCATTCGTCTACCACCTTTAACTGAAATTCTACTTTTGCATTATTTAAAGCTGTACCATTATCTTTAAAACACTCAATCAGTAAATACCCATTATAATCACCGGATTTCAATACATTATCAAGTGCTATACTATAATACCCTTTCCCCGGATCAATATATCCAGATTGCCAATATGGGTTTTCTTCTATATATAGTGTCATACGAAAAAGGCATGTATTCTCTTTAGGATTGTAAAAATTAACTTTCTGCTCCTTCTGATTTGCTATAAAAACAAGAGAGGATATGCCAGGAATTTTGATAGTTTTTTCATCCGACTTTTCCCCGGACGGTAATTTTTGATCGCCATTCCATTCCTCGGCACTATTATCTTTGGGTAACAGTATTTTATTTCCTGTCCCTTTAAAAAAGAATACTATGATAAAGCTACACAGCAAAAGTAACAATAAACAACATATGATAAGAAAACATTTTTTTCGTTTCATCATGCACCTCCGGCTTTATATCCTATCAGTCGGATATACCTTTGTCATTGCAACTCAGGTATGTTTTGCTTCTTCCAGCGAAAAACTGTGCTATTTTCCATCAGGTAATAGTCACACTGCCCTTTTATAACCGTATTGATTGCATCCTTTGAATATTGCTTATATGGAATAATACAATCCGGGATCTCTGTGTGTATCACATTACACGTTTCACATCGCATCCGGCGAAGACTAAGTATATACCGTTCGCCCAATATATTTTTAACTGCTCGCTTCCTGCTGCCGATTATCTTCATTGTCTGACTACAATCGGGGCATATATTCTTTTCTTCCGTCTTTACAATAAAATAATTTTTTTTAATATCATCTCATAATCGTGCCTAATTATCATATTCCCCCCCCCACACACAAAAAAAGAGCCTGAATAAAACAGACTCTAAATTACTTATTCTTTTTTCTCAATGTATCAATCATATTTTGAATCATCGCAATTTCTTCTTCTGATAAACCAGATACATCCAACGCATTCCCTGACGGCTTTTCTCTACCAAATAAGAAATCTATTGATACATTAAACTCATCTGCATACTTCAAAAAGATATCCGGCGAAGGTGCTCTTGTCGTTTTTTCATAGTAATTTACGTTTGATTTGGAGACGCAAAAAATATCCGCTAACTGTTGCTGCGTATAACCCTTTTGTTTCCTCAATGCTTTTATTCGTTCTTGAAATCCACATTCATTAAAGGTCATTTTGTCATCTCCTTCCAAGTAAAGTCCAACACCTTTTATTTTGTTCAAAATCTTTGAACCAACACGTTGACTTAAGTGTAACATGGCAGTAGAATGAAAATAGTATCATCATGAGCACTATTATTCTAATATACGCAACTAATAGGAGGGGGAATTATCATGGCACTTATTAAATGCCCAGAATGTAGAAAAGAAATATCCGACAAATCAAAACAATGTATACACTGCGGTTTTCCATTGGAGACAATAGACATAAACAAAAAATGTATCATTTCCGAAAAAGAATACGATTTATCATCAACAATAGAATTTGTAGATAATGGCAAATATAAAGATGCATTCCTAAAACTGAAAGGCGCAACCGGGTTAAGCATAAAAAATTGCCTCAATATCATAGACTTAATAAAAAATAATCCAGGTACAGTACCAGAAATATATCAAATAAATTCTTACACAGAAGAAGAAATCAACGCATATAAATTATTGTTATCAATGAAAAATAATATACAACCAAAATCAAAAGACCAAATTGTGTGCCCGAAATGCAAATCAACTGCAATCACAACCATAAATAGAGGATATTCCTTGCTTACTGGATTTTTAGGTTCTGGCCGTCCACGCAATGTATGTCAAAATTGTGGTTACAAATGGAATCCCGCAAAGTAAAATATATAACACGGAGGTTGAATTATGGCACTTATAAAATGTCCTGAATGCAGCAAGGAAATATCTGATAAATCGAAACAATGTACACATTGCGGTTTCCCATTACCAACAGTCGAAGACGTACCAGACGGGTTCTGTCTGATTGACGGTGTACCCCGTGATCTTCGTGAAGCGTTAAATAAGATTGACGATTTCCCAACAATGACTCCTGATGAACAGAAAAAATTAAAAGGTTGGATTTTTGGTCAATGCCAAACTATCTCTATATATGGAGCAGAAGAAATTCTAAATATTATGTTAGAAACTCATGCTGTGCCAAAAGAATTTGACGGATCATATAAAAGGGTTGGAAATGGACGCATAGATTCTATACAGCCGCCAATAAACAAAAATGTCATTAAATGCCCGAAATGTGGCTCTACGTGCGTGACCACGATAACCCGTGGATATTCCGTCTTGCTAGGATTTATCGGAAGTGGTAAAGTTGTAAACATCTGCGGAAGTTGCGGTCATAAATGGAAACCCAAAGGATAAATGCTCGATGATTCTATTACAGTCTTACAGACTGAGATAGCCCTCGAACCAGAATAAATTCACATCGAATTACTATAAAAATGTAAATACACCCCTGTCTCAATTTCAAAATAATTTTCGCACAATAAAAGCCCTGGCAAGTTGCCTGGGCTTAAACTTTATTCCATCATCCCATTAGAGATCAATTCCTCTCTAATTTCTTTTTTATACTTTAACAAGGTTGGTTCGGTAATTCCAGCGAGTTTCATAACATCTGAATTTCCCAATGTACCGCCGAAAGATTTAGAATGTTTTTTTATAACTTCTTTGGCTTCAATAGATTTTTTTGTTACTTTTTTCTTTCCTTTAGTAGCCGAACCACCAATCACTTTCCCGTTCCTTCGTGCTGTCTCAATGCCTTCCTTAGTTCTTTCATGTAAATCATCAACTTCTTTTTGTGCCTGTTCAAATGCTTTATAAATATCTGCACTAGCTTTCGCTTTCATGAATTTAGTTATTGCTTTTGATATATCATTAACCAATTCGCCCTCTGCTGTTCCGTCTGATTCAATTTGTATTCCAGCACTTTCTAATGCTTTTTTATATGATTCAGTATCTATGTGTCGCTCTTTGATAAAGACTAGACTGATACCTCTATCATACAAATCAAAGTATAGTGCTGTCCCATCGGCTGCATTACGTGCCATACGACTTACCGAATCAAATACTATTGTATCTCCTTTTCTTACAGTCTTTAATATTTTTTGAAGTTCTGCTCTCCCCTGATACTTTGTTCCAGTGTAAATTTCTTTACGAATATCTGCCTCTGGATAAATCGCCAAAATATTTCTTATCTGTCTTTCTATTGATTGTTTTGCCGTACTGATACGACAGTACCCATAGACTTTACACATTCTTTTTCTCCTTTACCACAAATAAATACGTTCGTTGTTTTTTATGGTAAAAGTATATCTCAAGAAATTTAAAAAATCAAGGATTCCAAAAATTCTTTTTATGTTTTTTGCTGTACGTTATTTTTTGTTGTATTTTATTCATTACATTATCATTTCTTATTCAGAAACATCTGATAACCTTGGAATTTTCTTCCGAATTTCTTTTACAGACTCTTTTAATTTTTGAACAGATTCTTTTGCAACTCCATATTCAAGTTCTCGATTTGGTATTTCTTTCCCTTCTATTCTTTTTAATACCTTTATCTTTTCCAAAATTTTTTCTTTAATCGGTAACAATTCAATTTTATCGGTAACAACCACTATATTCAGCATTTCATATAAATACAACATTCTCTGTGCTGATAATGGATGATTTCTCTTTGCTTCTTTTTCTGGATCATAATAATTTTCTAATATCTTGTCATTATACCATTCCTGCCATCTTTCTCGTTGCATATTCTCAAACTGGAAATAAATTGCCAAAAACATCTTTTCCATTTCCAATATATATTCTTGTTCCGACTGCGTATTCATAATATATTTAACCAAATACTCCATAGCAAACATATCTGCTTCACATTCTTGTGCTTTCTTATCGGTTGGATCATCAAGACAAGCATCTACATGTCCACAAAAAATATGTGCATATTCATGGAAGACAATGAAATAAAATCCATATTCTATAATATCGTTAATCCACTCTGTTCGTTGGGTTTCATTCGAAATGAAACTCCAATTTAGCTTCTCCAAATATTTTTTCTGTTCTTCTATAACTCCACTGTTCACAAAAATATAATACTCATCATCCAATTTTGTTACAAAAGCATCTATTGTTTTATTTTTTACAAAATATATATTACATCCCGGAATCAATATTTCTTTTTCATCACGTATAGCAACACGTTCTCTGGTAATTTTAAGCTGTACATTATTAAGTAATTCACATCCCTCTTCTGTAATATATAATTTTACATTTAATTCATCTTCTAATTGTTTCAAGTCTTTTTCCATTTAATATTCCTCCCGTATAGATAGTATACTTATTAACATTCAAAATCAAAACAATTTTTAGTTCGAGAGTTCTCGAACTATCATCTTTTCTAATATAATTTTTTGAAATCAGCTTATATAGCCAGTTTCAGCTCCAGCGTTTTTTCATATTTGCTTCAATAATGTTCGAACATATATTTCTTCATATAACTTGATATTTCCTAGGTTTTTTACATTCTTTTTACTTCTCGAAAATAATCATATGGGATATTTGGCAATTTATATTCTTTTCCAGCATCATCACACAAAACTCCACACTTCCAAAACTGACGAAGTGCCTCTACAAAATCAGCTGGATTCTCATAATTTGATATGACTTTAAAATAATTTCCATCGGCAACATATCCTGCTTCCATCCGTATTCCGTATTTAGTAGCAAGTACTTTGCAATGAAACGGATCTTGATTCAATTTTTTAGTTAAATTTCCTTTTCTTATATTATCACATGCTTTCATCCAGACCAAATTATTTTTACAACTATTAGTTTTATCAGAATCTAAATGATCCACATTTATTTCTGCTTTATGTGATAAATTTTTCATCACTCTGTTCCACGATTCCATATCCATGTTATCATTACACCGATCAAAATATTCACGAACAAATCTGTGAATTGAAATAAACTGATTTTTTCTTTCCGACAGGAATGTTCCTAACGTTTTGCATCCTTCACTATAGCTCCAACGATATTGCCTTATTAACTCATTAAGGTCTTTATCTAAATCAGTTTTCACAACATATCCAGTTTTATTATGTCGAATAAAAAAATTTTTTCCATCCGAGTAAAATGTGTTTACATTATTGTCTATTCCTGTAAATTCAAGATTAGATCTTTTTAAGTTCCAATCTTCCTTATCATTAACTAATAGGACAGTATTATTTTTCACTGTATTAAGATTCTGTTCAAAATCCCCATCCATATTGAACGCAACAACCAACTGCCTAAGAGAACAGTAGTACTTTCCCCTTCCATTCTCATAAATATTGAGATAGAATGCACCATTTCCTTCGTTAAAATAAAACGACCGTTCGCCCTGTAATAATTCTATAATTTTCATAAGCAGTTTTTCATCTTTATCCAATATAGCAAACTTCCCCTTCCGATCCACTAATTTATATGCATTGTCCAGCTCGTAAAATGTATTTACACCTGACCTATATACTATTTTTTCCATCCTTCTATACCGTTTCCTTTCCGTACTTTAACTATCAAAACTACGAATTCAATCAATAAATTTCAATATACGTTCATTCTTTAATATCTGCAAATGCCATTTTTCGTATAATTATATATGTAATATATTATTATATTTGTCTATTCATTTTTGTTACTATAACACATTCAAATTGACTACTTTATGTATCCATATCAGCATTTTTCAATGCATATGCGGATTTTCATAGAAATCATATTGATTCCTTTTTTCTGTATTTCGACTCAAATACAACTTATCTACAAGTTCTTTAAATGCTCGATGATATGTTGATTCACTCATTTTTGTCACATTACAAACATCTACTGGCGATAGCCAAAACGAATATTTATTTTGATTTTGTGCCAAATAACACCACATTTTGTATGCATTTCCATTTAAGTCTTTCATTGCATGATTCATAGATTGAATACCAATTTTTGTATACAGCTCCCCATTGTCGCAACTTCCTTTGTGAATACTAATTTTTCTTTGATTCGGATAACAATATTCAGTTTTACTCATGTCTTTTCCTTCCTTTTCTCCTTTTTTTGCAATAAAAAAAACTAACTGAAGCACATACACAGACTCCCACCTAGGGATACCTCCGTATATGTATTTTCAATTAGTTAGTTGCTGTAAGTGCCTTCTGACAAGGCACTGAAAATACAATTGTTGTGTTTGTTTTTAATTATGTTTATCTTATCAGTTTTTCCGAATTTGTCAATATGTTCAATCAGTATATTTGCATGTTAGTATCACATTTTAATCTCAACACTATATCACAGCAATTGGCACGAACTTGGCACAACATAAGCTAAAAATCCTTGAAAACGCTTGAAAAATAAGGTTTTTTGAGATTATATGCAGATGTTGCCGTGGCAGATGAATAAAACTCTAATCATAATATTTTCTCCTCTCAAAATGCTAAGAAATGCCCTGTTTTGGGGCGTTTTTCCGACTTGTTTCTTCTATTATAAAAGTTACATTTTAAGTGCCGATTTTGCAAAATACGGCAAAACGGTGCAATTCACACCCCTCATTCGTAGTAAAATCGTAGTCAAAATTTTCAGGATTACTACTCTGGATTTTGCACCCCCTTTGGAGTATTTCTAAACTGAGGGGGTGCATCGTTAAAAGGTATATTTTTCCTATTTCACGGACGTTAAAATTCCATCAAGGAATTTGATTTCATTACATCGCATCTGCTCTGTGAAAACACTATATACATCTATCCCGGTCGGAATCTGAAATCCGTGCTTGATGAGACAAATATCCTCTCGTACCTCTACATTCTTCTCATAAGTCGAACCACGATTGAGCCACATAACAGCATCTTCTTCCTCTCCAATTTCAGGATAAAAATAAAATCCCTTCTTGGCATCAAATCGGAACATATATGCCAATACCTGCAGATAGTCCTTGTTTCCAATATTATCAATCGGTTTGTACTTCGCATCTGCAATCACTCGTGCCCCTGAGTCTCTGCTGATGAAGTCTGGGTAGATAAATCCGCGATTATGGTCAAACAAACGCTGAGAACCTTTTATAGCTTTGTTCATCGGATGATAGAAAATCTCGTCCACAATCGAATTCATATACTCTTCCCAGAGCCATGCGCCATCAAAGAGCAATCCATATACCTTCTTGCTTCCCATTCCAATCTGATGTTTCTGATGCTGTAAGATAAGTAGACATAAGCTCTGCAGTTCACAATATTCTCGGTAATATGCGTGTCTAATGGTATTGGTCTTATTTGCATCGATAATCTTCTGTCGGTTACACATCTCGTAGTTAGGAGTGGCCGCTACAACATCCTTGACCTCATCCTTAGCCTGTACAAGCAGTTTATGTCCGTATGGCTTATGTTTGATAAACTCCACCGTATGACGGATTAATTCCATCAAATCATTATCAAAGGAATACTCCCTCTGCGAATATGCTACATTACCAACAAATGGTGTATTCTTAACAATGTGTCTCGCTATATCTATCGTTCCCTTAACATTGCTGTCATTGTATGTTTTTCTCACATAAGTCTTAAAGACGCCCTTACGCATGGCACTCTTCAAGTAATGTGGGAAGATAAAAACAAGCAGATTGAAAACCCGATCATCATTGTTCGCATCTGTTTCCAAATCAACAATATTCGGGACATCAAATACTCTCTCAAGCAAATATTGAAACAGGAAGTCCTGCCCGTTACCACTAAATCTTGATTCAATTATGAGCTTCTCATCTCCAAGTCCCATGAAGCCCATGACATTGCTCGACAAATAATAATTGTTTACACTCTGTAAAATCATCTGGTCTTTTGTGATATCATCTGCATCTCTAAGAATTTCCGGGAATACAAATATCCCTTCATTCTCCAACTGCTCCAAAGTTTTATCTGCAATTTTGCTTGTCAGAAGTGATATGCCAGACAATGACGCCTTAGGTATTCTCGAATTATCTTTTATTTTAATTCGACTCATCTACATCAACTCCATCCGACTTCCCTTGGTTATATGCTTTCTTAAATCGCTCCATAATGCCTTCTTCATCATACATACCATTTATGTATTCCTGTAACAACGGATGTAGGTAATCTGACCATAACTGGTCAAAGTCAATATTCTTCAGCTTCAAAAAATAGGATGCACCAATCTGATAGTTTTCATTCAGACCTTCTGTTGCTGCAATTTCTACATTCAAAGCTGACATTCTGGCAATTGCCTCAGCCTCTTTCTCTTCGTTGTTCAAGTTAGCAAGCATCTCAAGGCGCTCATCTGCACGAAGCTCCACAAAACGGAATCTTCGTCTCATAGCGAAATCAAAGCTGTCTACAGATCTGTCAATATCATTCATCGTACCAATGATATAAACATTGTCTGGGATATAGAATTTTTCATTACTATCAGCATGAAGGTTTGCATACTGGGTGGAAACCTCTCCTGCCACACCTCTGTATCCTGGATCAACAGCAAAGAACAACTCTCCGAAAATCTTAGATATCTCACCACGATTTATCTCATCAATGATGAATACATATTTCTTCAACTCTTCCTGTCTTATAATCTTTGCAGCCTTTTTCTTTTTCTGAATCTCGTTAAAAATAACAAGATTGTAGGAATATCTCTGCTGTGTAAAATTGATATCGAAAAATTCCGTAATATCTTTTAATTTGTTAAATTCTCTTCCAGACTCTAACATCTGTCTAATTTCAGAAATATTCAATCGGATACTGTTGATGGATGCATTTTGTGGTATTGAAAGATAAATATGCTCATCATCGACATCTGTGATTGTAAATTCTGTACCCGTTTTGGTCTTGAATGTGTTATTTCCTGTGTCCACATCATCAAAGAACTCTTTCATTGCTTCTTGAACAGATAATTCATTTGCAATGACCTCTGTGGACTTTTTAGAATTCTCATAGTTTCTTCTAGCCTTATCCACGAATTTCTTAAACACGCCATCCTGCAATTCAAAACCCATAGAACCATCTTCATTCGTCTTTGGACGGAGTCCTTCTACGAAATCCGAATAGTCATAACTTGGATGAAATTGGACAAACTCTACCTGTTGCTTTTGCTCATCTGTGAGCATCGTATAATCATCAAAATAGCCATTGCTAATAATGTCAGTAGCAATTTCTTTTGCAAGATAAGTCTTTCCAGTTCCTGGAGCACCTCGGAATATAATGTTCTTAGATTCCACAAGCATAGTAGAATATGGATTCAGATAGCCATTAAATTCTGCTGATTTTACTTTCTCTACAACTGCTGCCTCTTCCTCTGCATTTTCCTTATCGTACTTCTCACGATAAACCAATTTGAAGGAATCTCCCGGATTACCGAAACGTGTCAAACACTCCTGAACAAATCTAAGAGTTGTAAAGATATTCCATGAATAAATTATAAACTGTCTGCCATCATCATAATCATACGACATTGTATTGAACGGATTTATATTGTGTGCTTTTGCTTCGTCCTTGCTGTAATAAATTCCACGAATCATTTCCTTATCTGGAGCGTATTGACAAATTGGAAACTGTTCTTTTTCTTCTACTGGCAAGGCTGCAATCTGTTTTTCATAAATTTGAAACGCAATACGTGGTAAAGTTTGATTTGTATTCCGTCTCTCACCTTTCCCATAATTTCTTTTGATAACAGTTCCATCGGCAGCAACAAATGATGCATCCAAAGGCTTGAACACATCTCCTGCACTAATATTATCCATAGTGAATGAATCATCAGTAGAAGTAACAGAATCTGATGTTATAGTAATCTCGTATTTTGTCTGCTTAATCTGAATCTCATATCCTTTTGTAGTAAGATAGTTTTTTGCTTCGGCAGCATTATATCCGGATACATCTATCTCTACACCATTCTGCAAATGATTTGCTACTGCGATGACATACTTTGGTGGATAGGTATTACCGTTTTCCCATACAAGCTCATACTTGGTACTCGTATTATGCCAAGGAACTCCATTCTCATCAATATATTTAATAGCCTCTACTATAAATTGTCCGTCAACTTTTGGGACTGCCATAATAAGCACCTCCATTTAAACGAATATGTAAAGTTCATTATATCACTAAACAGATGTTTTGACACCCACAATCGTTAAGTGGTGCTAACACTATTTTCTTGCAGTTCCATCTGCATAGATCTCGTACACCCATGCATGTGCCATATCAATCGTACATAGGTCTTGCTCAAACACTCTGATACGCATTTTCTTAATAGCTTTAGCCGGCAGAGAATCCAATGACCACCTATGATTACAATCCAAACAGCCATAGTCCTCTTGGTGAGGGAATACCATACAACCATCAAGGATAATCTCTCCGCGCTCCGAAGCCTCCCAAGCCTCTGGTGTGGGATACCCATACATAATCGGTGCTGTATGTTCTGATTTGCATTTTGGACATATTACTTTCATATAACCAATTCCTCTCACTCTACCTCTTTGTAAAGTTCAATTGTTTTCGCTGTAAGATTCAGATTCCTGGACTTATATCTCGCCTCCAACCATGATACACCACACGGTTTTAAATAAAAAAAGATGCCTGCCACTAGGAAAGACACCTCTCTTTATCCAACATAGATATTTACATATATTTTAATAATTCCTGTTCTATACTAAGGACATCCGGAAAAATCAACTTCGCTCCCTTTCTCTGCAATGCTAAAACTTTTCCTGCTTTATCCTTTAACTCCTTTTCCAGTCTACCATCAACACGAACTAGTATATTGGCAACAGAGTCCAGATACTCATTTTTCATATATTTTTCTGTAATCGGGCACATATTTTGAATCAAAAATGCCTTCTCATGACCAATCACTTCTCCAAAAGCAATTGTATCGCACCTATGATACTTTTGCATTTTCTTATTATAGATTACTTTAAATTTAGAAGTCTGTGATGAAAATCATATCATCCAAAACAGCTGCTTATTACTATCCTGGAATGCATAAAAGCATGGTCTATCATGTAACTGTCCATTTACCTTTTCCTTATTCTGCATCAAATAAGAATCTGGAAAATCCTTAAAGTATTGATCATCAATATAATAAAAATGTCCTATTTCCATTTCTTCTCCTATCGTCAAAAAGAGGCTCCGTCCTCTCGAACAGAACCTCAAAACATTTGAACTCGACCTTATTTGAGTTGCATATCGAGTAGCAACAAACATTTACAGTAATCTCTTACTGTACTTAAAATATACATTCAAATGTGCCGCCTGTCAAGGTCAAATATAAGTTCAAATCACAGCTTGCGGCTGCATTAATATTATATGTCCGTATCCAATTAGATATTCATTTTACACGATACTGCTAGACTATTCAACGATTGCACACTATATAACGATAGCCCTTACAATTTAACGATTGCTACTACCGTTAAAATCTGCACTTCTACATCGGCTCATTTGCATTCCCTCATTCGTAGTATTACCGTAGTCCCCAAACGCTCTGACTACCAGACTATGCCCCGTTTTGCCCCGTTATCTCTTGATTTATAAGGCTTTCCACAGTCCTGCCGTGGCAGATGAATAAAACTCTAATCATAATATTTTCTCCTCTCAAAATGCTAAGAAATGCCCTGTTCGGCAGGAGCATTCATTTTCATCGTATAGACTACACTTTTTGCAAAATACTGCAAAACGGAGTAAATCACTTCCCAGTGTAGTAGTCAGTTTAGGGGATGCAGACTACTGATAAGGATGTGCATCATTAAAAACTTGATCTATAGAACATTATAAAATCACAAACTTTTCTTAATTATAAAATTCTTCATATTCCGTTTTAGGAGCAAGCGATTGAACTACCGTAAACAACCTTTTGCATATATCATTCATTTCAGTAGCATCCGGCATTCGCTGATTCTCAAGATAAAACTTCAAGTACATTTTGTATGTTTTATCTGATATTGCACTCTTCTATTTTTGTTTTAAGTCTTTATAGCTTCTGTCGTTCCTCTGCATCTATATTCCTCATCTGCCTTCTTTCACCCGTACCATTAAAAGCATTTTTTCAAAAGATTGAGCGAATCTTTCATCATCTTCCTCCGTCCGCTTCTTCGGTCCCTTTATATGACATTTACGGAAACTTCTTCTGGCTTTTTTATTCAGGTGGCGTTCCATTAGCATCTGATCAATATTATCATTCGTGTACCATTTACCTGATTGATGAATAGCATAAGCACCTTTTCCCAATGCCATTGCAGCTACACCGTAGTCCTGTGATACGACAATATCTCCTTTATGGCAAATACTGATCAGTTTATAATCTACTGCATCTGCTCCTGCACCGACAACAACAACTTCGCTATAAGCTGATGACAGAACATGATTCGTATCACACAACAACGTTACCGGAACACTATTTTCTTTTGCAATTTTTTCAATGATTGCAACTACAGGGCAGGCATCTGCATCAACAAATATTTGCACTAGTTCCTCTCCATTTCTTTTTGAATCCATGTCATACTTATATCTACAAGATATTCCTGCTGCACTTGGCTTAGTTTCTTTCCCGGTTGCATTTTATGCCACTTCCGAATGCAATCTCTGCAACACGTTGCCGTTGCATGCTGGGCAATAAATACCGGATGCCCACGCATTGGTATCTGCTTGCCATCATTTGTTATATACGCCGGAGCTTCTCTCTTTGCGATAAACTCCTTTGCATGTTGTCTGATTGTATCCATGTCTCGCCTCCCGGCTCGGTCGTTGCTCCTGCTACGCAGGGTCGTCCACTGGACGACCGCAACCTTTTTCGTTTATGTAATCAATATCCTTCTGCTTCAGATGGAAACTGCTTCGAAACTTGGAATTATCCAGTCGTTCAAATAACTGCTTGTACCATTCATCCTTCGTCATGTCATCAACACAAATCGTATTGTTTCATAGTCTCTGTATTTCGATATTCATGCTTCTCATAATATCCTATCAACTTCCCATCATCTCTGAGTGCCACCATATAAACATCTTTATTCTGTTTCTCGTTATGAAAAGTATAAACGATATTATGACTTTCATTTACTGCAAACCAGTCCACTATCTGCTGTATTTTATCTCTTGATTCCGGATTATGACAATCCAACAGACTTCTTCCAACAAGTTTATCGCCACCTCGCTTCGCATAACTGATAACAGCTGCCGGATTCATGTAAATAATCTCATGCTTAAGATTGCATATAACAACGGATGCCCTGTCCTGATCAACAATACTTTCGTCAATCTGACTGTGGATAAGGTACCAGTTTTACAATAAAAAAGCAGACATAATCAGATGATATCCGTTAAAAAATATGCTTGAAAGATAATCTTTTGTGTATAAGCTTTCAGAAAAGGAACAGCAGAAAAAACTATAAACACAGTTTTTTCTGCTGAACATGATTATCCACAATATAAAAAAATAAAAATTCGTCACTTTTTACAATGACTTATGCATACCCTTGAACAGTAACAGGCAATCGTATGGATCATTTTTTTTACATCCAGTGGTTTGGCCAGATGTGCGTTCATACCACAGTCCAGTGCATGGCGTACATCCTCTGCAAAAGCATTAGCGGTCAGTGCGATGATGGGAATGGAAGAAGCATCCGTCCTGTCAAGCTTCCGAATCTGGCGTGTGGCCTCGTATCCGTCCATCAGAGGCATCATAATATCCATAAGTATCACATCAAATGTCCCCTCGGGGTGACGGGAGAAAAGTTTTACAGCTTCCCTGCCATTGGATACTGCAGTTACCACAGCACCTTCCTCTTCAAGGAGTACCTGTGCCACTTCTCTGTTTATTTCATTATCCTCTGCCAGCAGGATCTTTATGCCCTGAATGGAGTTTTGCTCAGATTCTGGCTCAGAAGAGATATCCGTTTCTTCTGCCTCTTCAAATGGCAAAGTGATCACAAAAGTACTTCCGATACCCGGAGTACTGGAAATCTCAATGGTACCACCCATCTGTTCAAATAGCGCTTTGGCAATGCTCATACCCAGTCCGGTGCCATGATATACACTTCGGGCATCCATATTCTCCTGAGTAAAGGGTTCAAAGATCTTCTCCAGATATTCTTTATTGATGCCGATTCCCGTATCAGAGATCGTCCATCTGCAGACCAGCTTATGATCATGGGAAGGGAGAGCATGGATCTCCGTATGGATTGCCCCATTTTCTCTGTTGTATTTGATACAGTTACTGTAAATATTCATCATGGCACGACGGAGGTGCAGAGGGCTGCCGTATACAAAGGGATGTTCGTATATCTCCGGTGCGATATGAACGGTGAAATCAATGCCGTTTTTCTGTGCCTGCATATCAATCAGCATCTGTGTCTCTTTTTCATATCTGATCAGATCAAAAGGTTCATGGTTGAGTACAAGTCCGCCCTCCTCGATCTTGGACATATCCAGTACATCATTGATAAGAGAGAGCAGATGACTGGCTGAAATGAATGCTTTTTCACGATTACTTTTCAGGAATCCGATATCATTTTCGTGCTTTTTATCAATTTCCAGCAGACCAATGATACCATTCAACGGCGTACGCATATCGTGGGACATACGGGAAAGAAAATTGGATTTCTCTGCATTGGCACGTTCGGCAGTATCAAGAGCTTCTTTGAGAAGCTTCTGGTGTCTGATTTCTGATTCCACCACATCGTCCACATTCAAAAATCCCAGAACAATGATACCGGAGTCTTCGTTTTTGATAAAGCGGAACTGATAGTAATGGATACCATCCCTGTCATTTATCCGGTAATTCCCCTTGTATTCGGACTGACCGGACAAAACACTCATTACATTATCCAGTTCCAGTGATTCTTCCAGCATTGTACGGTCATCCGGATATACACGCTGCCGGATATAGTCTGAGAGGAAAAGATCATAGGGGTATGTATTGTTGTGTTTTTTGTCCGGAGCAGGGACATCGCGGTCTTCCTGCTTGATCACAGAGAGAGTTTTTTCTCTGGGATTGATCAGGTATACGTTCAGGTAGTTGCTGCTCAGTGTCTGGACAATACTTACCTGTGTCTCATAGGCTTCCTGTGTTCTGGTGACATCCTCACCGTAGAGGATTGCTTCCAGATGGTTATTGGAAGGATTGAGCAGCAGTCTTGTCACATATTTGGAAAGCCTGGTTATATTGTCATCGTAGAGACAGCGGGAAACTCTGGTGACCTCTACCTGACCGTCCTCGTAGCTTTTCAGCAGGGAACTGCGGCAAAATGCGTTGATGAAATCGTTTCTGTCCTTTAATACCGGTATAAAAACAGCAGTCTCTGCAATAAAATGGTCAATGGAAGCGTCAGCATCTATCTTATAGGCCAGGGCAGAAGTGCCTCCGATCTTCAGAATCTTATCATCTGTAAGGTCGAGATGAAAGTAGCCGGCAGCATGGGTAATGGATGCCAGAAGAGAGTGGAGCTGATTTTCATAGATTTTGCGTGCTGTCACATCATTGTCTTCACAGGCCACTGCAATTACGAAATCCCGATAGTCATCGGCGTTTCCGTTTCTGGCAATGAGCAGATAATAGTAATGGACAGTATCTGTGACAACCCTGAAATGGATTTTGAAAGAGGCTTCCTGAGAAAGTCTTTCCAGCAGGGTTTCATAATTCAGGTGTCTGGACACATAGGAACGCTCATCCGGATGAATATATTTCTGGATGAGAAAATTAAATGACAGCTTATAGTCCGCATTATCTTTAATATCCGCAAAAGCATCAGTAAATCTGGAACGATATACGGAGATTTTCCCGGTTTCCCGGTTTACGCCATAAACAGACATGTAGTCAGAAGCAAGCAGGTTGATGGCACCCAGCAGACGGAGAGAGTTCTCACCTGTGGGAATAGACTTTGACAGGCTTTCTCCTTCGGCTACTGTGCTGAATACAAGTGCATGTCCTCTGCTACCGTCGGGCTGTACAGTCTCTACTGCATCAACTGTCTCATAAATATGACGGATCGGATCCAGGTAGGTCTTTGGCCCCTGTATCCCCAGTGCTACAGGGCAGGGCGGGCATGGGGAATCAAGCCCCATAAGTGCCTTATAGCATTTCACTCCCGGCTGGAGATTGGGGTACAGTTGTTTGGCAGTGTCGTTATAGCTTAGGATATTATAGTCTTTGTCTATGCTGTAATATCCGGATGAGTGTGTGTTCATAATTTTATACTCCTGGTGTTTAGTGCTTTAAAGTATACTCTTTTTACCAAAAAATAGCAATGATAATGGACGAATTTGTAAAGGTTGTACAATGTTTCGGGATTTTGGCATATTCATGCCAAAACGCCTCGCGGGATAGTAGCGTGTGAACAGTAACCTAAACTTCTTGTTCATCTGTAAAAGCTGACCACCTTAGTATTCTTTCTCTTTCATCTTCAAACATATCCACTCAGCTAATTGAAGCATACTTATTTCAAGAAAAAGAGCATATGGATTTGATTCCGTACACTCTATGATTGTAATCTTCATATTTATTTTACAGTGTCAAAATATCCAATGATTCCAATGTATCCATCCTTCTTTAAAGGCGACCACAATGTATGCAATTTCATTCTATACATCTGACTGTTATTATCCGCCGTCGCTTTTATCGTGGCAGATATTTCTTTATTTTGTACAGATGTCTGATGTAATAAAACACGAATACATTGAACCTCTTCTTCATTTACTCCAAATTCTTTGAACAAATTGAATTTCGGATTATCTCTCTGACATAATATCTGATGTTCTCCGTTTAAGATAGTTAATTGGCCTGAAATTGCATTGTAATCAATTGAGTACATTCCACTGTTTGATTTGAAGAAATCGATCTTTTCCTGCATGACCTTGACAACACTCTGTGAATAATTTTGATTCGGTAAAGATCTATCGCTGAGTATTTCATTAGAAAGTCTCTGTACTTCATGGTGATAGCTATTTTCATCCATTTCCTTATCAAACATATTTGAAAATTGAAGACTCAGTTCTTTCAAACATTTTAGAAGGATGGGGTTAAATTGTCCGCATTGCCCATCCAGAATCATTTGAATCGCTGTGTCATGATTAAATGCTTTCTTATAACATCTTTCACTTGTAAGTGCATCATAAACATCAACAATCGATACCACCTGTGCACAGATTGGTATTTCTTCTTATAAGTTCCTCCTGTCAATTGTATTCCACTAATTCATGAACCTCTGCTAATCATTTATATACATACCTTAAAATCGTTTTTATAACTTCATCAATCACAATCGGCTTTGACAAATGTGCGTTCATCCCTGCATCCAGTGATGCCTGAACATCTTCTGCAAATGAATTAGCTGTCATTGCTATAATAGGAATGTTTTTTCCATCCGGTCTGTCATTCATTGCCCTGATTGCTTTTGTTGCTTCATAACCATTCATTTCAGGCATCATGATATCCATCAGGATTACATCAAATGTGCCTTCCGGATGATTTCTGAAAATCTCAACAGCATTCTTTCCATCCACAGCTCTTTCTACATTCATCCCGAACTCTTCCAACTGCACGGCAGCAATCTCTGCATTCAGTTCATTATCCTCTGCAAGAAGGACATTCACACCTGTAAGATTTACCTTTTCAGAAAAACCTGTTTCTGACTTATTACATTCCTTATCTGTAATTTCCAAAGGAATATCCACAGTAAATGTGGTTCCCTCATGCTTTTTACTCTGCACGGAAATGGTTCCACCCATCATATCTACATACTTCTTTACGATAGCCATCCCCAGTCCAACTCCATGGTACTGCGTTCTCACACCGGAATCTTCCTGTGCAAATTCCTCAAAAACTTCTTTTGTAAATTCCTCACTCATGCCAATACCAGTATCCGAAATGCGGTAACGCATATTTATATATCCATCCCCGCCCTTTTCCTGACACCGGGCTTCAAATGTAATCGTCCCTCCATCCGGAGTGAATTTCACGGCATTGCTCAGAATATTGACCAGCACATCGCGCAGGCGTGCAGGATCCGCAAGTACATTTGGAATCTTTGCTTCTTCACGCTGAATTTTAAAGTTGATATCCCTGTTCATAAGAAAACCTTTTGTAATATCCAATGCAGAATCTGTAATGTTTTTCACATCCGCCGGTACCGGATTGTAATTCACTTTTCCACTTTCGATGCGGGTCAGATCTAATATATCATTGATCAGCGACAGTAAATGCTCTGAGCTTTCGTCAATCTTTTCCAGACAATTTTTCACTTCGTCTGACGGATTGTTTTTCATTGCAATACCGGTAAATCCTATGATTGCATTCATCGGTGTCCTCATATCATGGGACATATGTGACAGAAATGCTGTTTTTGCCTTGTTTGCAGCCTGTGCATGCTCTGCCAGTTCCGCCATTTCCTCAGCTTTCTCCTGGGCCGCCTTCTGAGCTTTTTTTCTTGCACTGAGACGCACCATTATCACAGCCATAGTAGTCAGCAGCCATCCAAAAATAAGAAGAACCCAAACAGTAACAACAGGATGCAGACGTATCCAGTCAACAAATGTCAGCTCTGTTGCTTTGTATGTGGTATACTGTGCTGCAAGATTTTCAACAAGATTTTGGGGCATGGCATACATTGCTTTCGTCAGAATACCAGCCAGCGCATGGTTCTCAGTTGATGAAATTACCATGCGGTAGGTGAATATAGGCTGTTCCAGCATAGTATATGTCATGGTGCCCGTAGTGTCACTGTTCACAAACGCCTGTGCCATGTAATAGTAGACGAAGGCGGCATCTGCTTTACCCTCACGGACAGCTTCCATCATTTCCTGTCGGGTACTGCACATCAGTTTTTCTGCACCGGGTGCCATTGCATCTTCAATTGAATTTGATGCTGTCTGGTCAACAGTAGTAACAACATTAATTTTTCCATCAAAGTCACGCCGTGTCACCCTTGCCAGCTGCATCGTAATGAAAGGTGCAGTAATCCCCCATTTTTTCGTCTCAGCATAGTTATCTGTTTCCAGGCGCGCATCGATGCTCATATCTGTGGTTTCCTTATTTTTCTGATAAGCAATATACTCATCTCTGGTGGCAGGTGTAAGAAACTCATAGGAAATCCCGGCATAGTCTGCAATTTTCCGGAAGTAATCCGGGATAATACCCTTCATCTCACCATTTTCATTATAAGAATATGGATAACGGGTCGGATCACACAGAACATGAAGCGGGTTGTCCTTGGAATACTGTGAAATAATACTTTTTTCTTTCTCCGTATATTCCAGATTCTTAGTTTCTATGCTTTCATAATTTTTATTGTAAAGCGTCGTTTTCCAGTCACCCTCAACTGCATTCATCTGATCGATTGCATAATTGATCTCATTCAGCAATTCTGTATTGCCCTTTTTAACAATGACATAGAAATCGCTGCTGCCAAATTTCTCCACGATTCGCTCATTGTTTGTTTTTCTCAGAGAACTGGTAACAATCGCATCAACTTTTTCGCTCTGAAGGGCTTCATCCATTTCTGTGGTCGTATCAAAATAAGATGGAACATATGTAAATTCTTTGTCGTCTGCAAAATCCGCAAACTCTTCATTCCGGGTGTTTCCATTCAAAAGCGCCACACGCATACCGTTGTAAGTGCTGTAATTGCCGTCCACAATCGTGCTGTTGTCACTGCGGACGGTCAGCATCCCATAATTGGTTCCGATCGGACGTGAAAAATCAAACTTTTCTTCTCTGTCCGGTGTTTTGCGGGCAGATGTTACCATGTCAATCTCGCCATCTTCAAGCATCTGCTGCATATCATCCCAGCTCTTATCATATCCGACATACTCGTAATCTACATCCCAATAACGGGCCATCAGCCGAAGAAAATCATAGCCATACCCACTGCGGTTGCCTTCTTCATCCATCACATGATAACCATCCATGGCAAAGAAACCGACTTTGACAGTTTCATGCTGCGAACTGTCCTCGGCTGCATATACAGTCTGGGGAGAAAATATCATACACACGCATACAAAAACCAGTAACACTGCCACATATTTCTTTGCTCTCGAAATCATATAAAATCTCCTGTCTGTCTGTCAAATATATTTCTCTATACATCTCCTTGTCAACCTCCTGTTTTATTCAAGTCGAACGCACGTGAGACTTGGTGCGTGATTCTGGTCAGCGAAAGCTGACATATTCTTCTCAGAATCACTGCACATCCCCGCGGAGCGTTTATCTCAGTCGGAGATTGTACTCCCACTGAGAAAGACTTGTTATTACTCACCACTTGCAGAAGTGGGAGTCTTCTCGACTGAGATAAAATTGCACTGCCGCATCAAATCCATTTGTCACTGTTCAATAACCTGCGGTTCGGTACCCCCCCCCACCAGATTTTATGCTTCTGATCGTCTTTTCCAGTACCTTCATCTCAACCGGTTTTGAAACATGTGCATTCATGCCAGCCGCAAGAGAATGCTGAATGTCTTCTGAAAATGCATTGGCGGTCATGGCAATGATCGGAATCTTCTTTGCCAGCTCATGGGAACTTCTGCGGATTGCTTTCGTTGCCTCATAACCATTCATAATAGGCATCTGCACATCCATCAGGATCATGTCATAATCACCTGGAGCAGACTGCTCAAATGCTTTCAAAATCTCTTCTCCATTTTCACAGATGGTACATTCCGCACCTTCAATCTTTAACAGTTCCGTCAGGATCTCTGCGTTCAGCTCATTATCCTCTGCACACAGGAATCTCATTCCCTGAAGGATATTACCATCCTGCTCATCTGTTTCTTCTTGTGCCGCCAGAGCAACCGTTCTATCCTCTGCAATTTTCAGATCCATGAGAACCTCAAAACAGCTTCCCTGTCCCAGTTCACTCTCCACGTCAATGGTGCCTCCCATTGCCTCAACCAGGTTCCTGGTAATAGCCATTCCAAGTCCGGTTCCCTGTATCTTATTAGTCACAGAACTTTCAGCGCGAGTAAACGGATCAAAGATTGTTTTTTTGAAATCTGCCGATATTCCCAAACCATTATCGCTAACTAAGAAACGGTACTTTGCATAGACAGATGACTTTGTCTCACATTCTTCTACCAGAAGCTGAATTTTTCCACCTTCCTGCGTATATTTTATGGCATTAGACAGCAGGTTGCTGAAAATCTGCATCAAATGAACCTGATCCCCATTCACCCACTCATGCTGAATATTTTCTTTTATGATTGTAAAGGTCTGCTGCTTTTCATATATTTGAGAATGAAATATAGTGTCAAGTTCCTGCATAAAATCCAAAATAGAAAAGTCAGAATACTTGAAGACTGTTTTTCCTGCCTCAATCTTACTCATATCCAAAACATCATTAATAATTCCTAACAGATGCTGTGATGAAATATCTATTTTATCTGCATACTCTATAACTTTTGCTTTATCACCTGCATCATGTCTGATCAAAGACGTGATACCAATGATTGCATTCATAGGTGTACGAATATCATGTGACATATTAGACAGGAAATCCGTTTTCGCCTTATTTGCATTTTCAGCTGTCTGCAAAGCCTCTGTTGCAGCGTTCTTTGCCTTTTTCAGTTTTTGATTGACTACTTCCATTTCCTTCATTGTTTGTAAATGAAGGTCATTATTTCTTTTTTCATACTCTGCTTTTTGATCTGCAAGACTAAGTCTGGAAATACTGTAGAATAATCCGGCAAAAAGTAAAAGTATAAAACCTGCCATAAGTATTGTTGTAAACAACACCGTCTTCTGGTAATCCATCAGCACATTGTCAACAACTCCCTTTTCCACAATGCATACCAAAATGGTGTTGTTGCTTTCTATCGGGCAATACCCCAGATAATAGGGATTCTGTTTTCCCAAAAGTGCAACTCCGGATTCTCTGTTATCAAACTTCTTTTTGAACAAATCAGCCTCTTCTTCTGTAATAGCCTGTTCCCCTTTTAAATGTTTTAACAAAGAATAATTACGCTGGTATTTATCACCACTCAGGTTCGTATATGTAATATTTCCGTCATAATCCAGCATGAACAAATATGCTTTCCCATCATAACCTTTCAGTTTTAACATGGAATCCAGTTTCGAATGATCATACACAGTTCCAATTGCCGTATAAGTTTCCCCATTGATAGTGTATTCCTGACATGGGATTGCAACCAGATAACCGTCTTTTTTCTCCTGATCATAATCAAGACGCACCAGTTTTCCAATATTGTATCCATTCTTTAAGTCCAGCAGAAATTTACTTGGCATATCAATCCGCATTTTTGTTCCACCTGCTGATATTGCCTGACCATTTTCCTGAAGGAATATAAGTGTACTTTCCGATTCTTTTTCCCATGCTTCAAAGAAACTTTTGTTCGTATCCGTTTCAAGAGACAGCTCCCTCTCATGAAGTAAAAATTCCTCAACCAACTGCAGCTGGCTGTAGTACCCACTCACCTGAAGATCATAGGTCTGCTGTATCTGTTCAACAACAGCTCTCATACTGCTTTTTCCATTTTCGCTGATATACTTACTAGACTTACTTATAAGATACTTTATACAAACTAAGCTTAAAAGAATAATAAGTAGTATAAGCAACAGCCTTGTTATTTTTTTTCTTTTATTTATCGTTTGTTCTATCTCCACTTTTACTGTTCAACCTCTATATAGTCTTCCGGTGCTGACGGCTGCTGTCCTTTTGACATTGCTTCGATCCATGCACTTGATAATGTTGTATCTTTAAGCTGCTCAATCTCACATTGTGGATTTATTTTTTTCAAAACAGACATTGTGGTGTCTGTAAGAAGAATAGAGTATTCCTTTTCTTTGTCTATTTTCTTATCATTAACTGTCAAGTCCTTTAATGAAAATCCACTTTCCGCTTGATTGACGATCATTTTCATACCGGATGCAATTGGTAATTCGTATTTATTGGTTACATAAAAATTCTCATCAGCATCGTCGAGATAATTTTCCACGAGTTCATAAACCTGTTTACCATTAATTTTTGCAAAATATAATGCTGTATCTGAACTCTTCGCTGTCATCATGCCAACCCGGCTACTGCTGCATTCTCCTTTGTACATAGAAGAAGTGAAATAATAATATGGTGCCAGAGCCAGCTGTGCATCATTTTCTTCTCTGATCGTAGTTAAAATGGAAGATGCTGCATCACGGCCATTTCTATCGTTCAGTGAAATGGAATATTCATTTTCAAAATTCACCGTTGATTTTTCTTCTGGATCTTTACGATTCATTATACTGCGCAAAGTATCATAAGCCTGTGTTTCATCCATTTCCCCTGACAGTAATCCGTGAACAGCCTCAAGACTTGCATCAAATGATTTTTGAGCGGAATATCGGATATAAACAGCATTATTATTAATTTCCACTTCCAGTCCAGGCACATCCTGCATCATGGTTGGAACATCTGTATTCAATGAAATAACACCGCTTCCATCCGCAATCAGCTTTTGCCCCTCTTCTGAAATCATACAATCCAGCACATCCAGTGCAGTATCCAGTTTCTCCCGGTCTTTTTCCAGGTTTTTGTTAAATGCAATGTTTAAGGATGGAGTCATGTACACGTAGGATTCATCCGATGTCTGTGAAAAGTAAGGAATACGGATCAGCTCCGCATCCATCTGTTTCTGTAGCTGCTGCATAACCGTCGGATGTCCATGAAACATTGCCGATTTTCCCTCGACAAACATCTGGGTTCCTGTATCGATGTCAATATTGATATCTTCTTTACCAAAGTGCGAGTCCTTAAGAAACTGACTGGTTTCTGAAAAAATACGTTTCCATAATGTATCATCAAACTTTACTTCATCCGCTGCAGTCTCTGCACCGTTTCGCCATTCAATACCATCCAGGCTTGTAAACTCACCGATTGCCGCAGCCTGGATGATTTCATTATTAGACCAGTCTTCACCAAGATCCATGGAATACGGTTTTATGCCATTATCATAAAACTGCTGACAGGCCTGTACATATTCCTCATAATTTTTTGGAATCTTAATTCCATACTGATCAAACAGTGTTTTGTTGGCAATGATCGTCTGCGGAATACCACAGATTGGCAGCCACTGGATTTCATTCTCCGCATTCTTATAATATTGCACCGCATAGGAATAGTACTTGGAAACAACATCATAAGAAGCAAAATCCATAAGATAAGGCTGTAAGTCCTGTGCATCTGTTTCAGAAAATCGACGTACTGTTATGATATCCGGTAATTCATCATGTTCTTTAAAATAACTGTATAAATCGGTATCATTGTTACCAATAATAAATTCAATATCCTGATCAGGAAACTGTTCATGGATATAGGGTGCAATATTTTTCATCAAACGATTTTCCCACAGATAAACTGTAAGATGATCATCGTTTTTAGATACTTCTTTCTTTGACTGTCCACATCCAGACAAGACAGCAGTTGCTACAAGTACACCTGACACCACTGCAATCAAACAACGTTTTGCCTTTTTCATACTTTTATTTTCCTCATTCTTTCCTGATAAAATCATTATTGTTACGTCTGTGAAATAACACCGTAAAAAAGCACCGTCAGACAGACAGTGCACCTCATTTTATGCAGCTGGCTGCCATTTTACAGGCCCTGTAGCTTTGCGTCCCAGACTTTCGTCTGGTTTGCCGATTTCCTTATTATAGCTTTTAAACTTATGCAAAAAACTGGTTTCATTATACTATAGTTCTCTACTGTACACAAGAAAAACATTACCATTTTAACGCCCGAAAACAAAAAAAAGAACAGCCGATACATATGAACTGTCCACTTTTTTTAATAATATTCTCGTTCTTCCCACCAGTCGTTCACTTAACATCGGATTCCAATATAAATCACATTCTCAGGCAGTAACAGTACAATAAGATTTATCGGATATTTCAACAGACGCTTATAACAATCCACTGTATATTTTTAAATCTTCATCCTTAAACACATTAAAGATTACCTTTTTTATTCTGCTGTCTTTGTTAAGATACTGCTTTACAGTATTCGTTGCAATCTCGGCAGCTCGTTGCTGTGGAAAGCGGAATACACCTGTAGACAAACAACAGAATGTAATAGATTCCACACCCGTATCAGCTGCAAGCTTTAGGCACTCTGTGTAGCAGCTTGCCAACAGGTCTTCATCTTCTTTTGTGACTTTCCATTGTATAATAGGTCCTACCGTATGAAGAATATATTTTGTCGGAAGATTGTATCCCGATGTTATCTTTGCTTTGCCGGTCTCTTCTTCATGCCCCTGCTTTGCCATAATTTCATGCATTTTCAGACGAAGTTCCATTCCAGCATAAGTATGAATAAAGTTATCAATACAGGCATGCATCGGCGAAAAACAACCAAGCATCTGTGAGTTACACGCATTCACGATCGCATCACATTTCAAAGTGGTAATATCCCCCTGCCAGATATATAATCTCGAATCAGATTTTACAGGTGCAAGCGTGTCAACATCTGTGATTCCACGCTCTATATTTCTTTCTGTAAGATACTCATCCTGTATTTTCAAAAAATCATTACTGATTGGTCTTGGCGGTCTGACATTCATAAGTGAGCGGAGCAGATTTTCCTGCCCCTGCTTATCCGTAGGAATGTTCTGTCTGCCAAACGGTATTTCTTCTTTTAAAAGATACTGAATTAGATATTCTCTTCGCTCATCCTGTGTCATAATACCAGCCCCCTTATATCAGTAATTGCCTTTGCCATATCACCGCCAATACCGATTGCACGTTCCCCGAAGCTTTCCGGAACTACCGCTTCATCCATATTCAGGCGTATCAAACTATAAGACGAGTTCTCCCTCACCATCTTTTCAAAAGGGAAACGTATAATAATCGGCGTATTAAATCCAACTCCAAGTTCCAAAAGAACAACCTTTTTATCTTTATTCTGTTCCAGAAAACCCGCATACCTGTCGGCTGCCTCATGCCACGCTTCATCTTCCACAAAATAATTATCACAACGGAGATTCATTGCCATATTGCCGCCACACACCGGACATTTTGGTACAAGTTCTGATGGAATCAGGCAGTCTCTTCTTGCTTTATCCATTTTACGAAACAGGTCTTTTGCATCGTAAGTCTTTAGATGACAGGCTTTCTGGCACTGGATTTTCCCATAATCTCCCTGTGTTGCAAATATTCTTTTTTCATCGAATCCCGCTTTATAAAACTGATGATCCACATTGGTTGTAAGTACAAAATATTCTTTGTTCTTTACAATATCATAAAGCTCTGTATAAAGCGGCAATGCCGGAGGATCAAAGCGGTTCATCAATGCATGTTTTGACCAATATCCCCACTTTGCCTCCTCAGACGGATATGGATAAAATCCGGCTGCATACATATCTGTCATGTAGTACTCACCGTATTTTTTTATAAATTCTTCAAAATTGTCTGTAAACCTTTTACCACCATATTGGATTCCCGCAGCTGTCGATACCCCGGCTCCTGCCCCGATTATAACACAGTCTGTATTTCTTATATTCTTTGCTGCCCTGTCAATCTGGTCTTCATATGCATCCTTTTGGAATACATAATCCCTTGCCGGAGTACTACATAAAAAGTTTCTCCAGTCAGCATGCCCTTTTCTGATTTTCTTAAAAATCATAATGAACCTCTTTTCTCAATACACTGCTTCGGACAAATTTCTGCACATCTTCCGCAATGCAGACAATGATTCTGGTTGATAGTAACCGGAACTGAAGATATATCAATGCATTTTTGCGGACATACAGAGTAACACAGTTTGCATCCAATACATTCTTTTCCAATAAAATACCCTGTCTGAACTGCCTCGGTTTTTCCAATTGTTATAGTATCCCTCACAATATTTGATGGATTGCTGATATCAAAATACTCTCCCTGTGCCTCATACAGCCGAAACACTTCGATTGCATCTTTCGTATCTCCCGGATAGATTTTCTTCATATATGGATTTTTTTCAAACATAATATCAAGATTCTTTTTTCCGATGTTCTTTATTTTTCCACGCAGAGACACCGCAATTTTGTCTTTTGTTGCGGATATTGCCACATACTGCTGCTCCATTAACTGGTCATAAAATGCTTTTCCCTTTGCTGTAAGGAAATACACACCTTCTTCATCATAGTACATCATATCTATGATTCTTGTCTGAGGATGTCCATCTGAACCTATCGTTGCAACTATTGTTGAATGAATTTCATCCACCAGAAGTTTAAGATAATCCATTTTTGTCATTTCAAAGTCTCTCCTTTCAGTATCGGTGTAAGTTTTTTATATGTCATCATGGCAATTAAAACAGCCCGCAGGACGGGATTCCCTGCGGGACTTGTTTTATCATATCTTCTCTCATCCGGACTTTACCGTCGGTTATGGAATTGCACCATATCAGCTTTTGCTCGCAGACTATACTGCCGGTCAGGAATTACACCTTGCCCCGAAGACTGTAATTTTTTCTGTTAATTATCTTTAAAATTCATAAGGTGGATTTCCAGAGAAATCTGCGATTAAACCATGCGGATTTTCAAGATAGAATACCTCAAAAATAGGATTATCTGCTGTCTGGTACTGTCCCTTAACGATAGGATTGTTCATGCATCCTTCCTTTACACTCTTGTTGTCCTCAAATACTGCTTTGCCATGAAGGCGAATCCATGCGTATTCAGGGGAAGATACTGATACTTCTACTTCAGGATTTGCTAACATATCCTTGTAAACATCCTTTGTGTTGTTAGTACAGAACCAAAGCTTTCCGTCCTGCTCAAAACAGAACATGAATGGACGGCATTTTGCCTTTCCATCTCTTCCGACGGTTGCTAAATACTGAACCGGGTTTTTCTGTAAAAATTCTACTACTTTCTGCATTTTAAATTACCTCCTCGCTATGTTGTAACAATGATTATTACATCTTGTAACTATACAATATCATCCGTTTAATGTAATGTCAATAGTTACATCAAACTTTTTGTAACTTTTTTTGTTACAACTCCTTTTGAAGATTTTACATTAATTATGAAAAACGAAAAGGCTCCGGAAATTGTGATGATATAATCACTCATCCGAAGCCTTCTGTAGGCTACTCTTCCTCTGTATACACTGCAATATCTTTTTTCACATCAGCAAGTGTCATTTCTGAAAGTTTTTCCTCCATTGCCTTCTGTACTTCTAACAGTCTCTTATCAAGAACATGGTGAATATTCTTTCCTACCGGACATTTCTGATTGGGATTCTCATGAAAATGAAACAGTTCTTCATCTGGCGCACATTCCACTGCTTTATACACATCAAGGAATGTAATCTGCTCCAATGGTCTGGTAATTGTCACACCGCCTGTCCCTCTTGCAACTTCAATAAGACCAGCAGCCTTTAATTGTTGCAATATTTTACGAACAATCACCGGATTAGTTCCAATGCTTGCTGCCATAAAATCACTAGTCATCTTCTGATCCGAAAATGTATCTATACAGGCAAACATATGGATTGCCATTGTAAATCTGCTTGAAATCTGCATTATAAACACCTCTCTTTGACAGTAATCATATCAAAAAACAGCTGTAATTTCAATGGTTACATTGTTGTTGGAAACTTAATATAAATACAATCAATAGTCTGCTTTAGAAAAAAAAGAAAGATACTTTACAAAATCTTCCTGTTCTCTTTTTGTTTTAGTAATAGCCTCGTTCCTCCCGCCAGTCTTTCACATAACATCGGATTCCGATATAGACCACGTGCACAAGAAGTAATAGTAGAATAAGGTTCATCGGAATGATTGATTTTATCCATTTTCCGAAGTAGATTGCAATAGCTGTACTCATTATCGCCATCATGATACTATTTGAGATTCTATTGCTTAATTGTCCGAAAGAATCTGCATCTGTCACAAACTCTTGAAGCAGACTTACAAATCTGTATTTTCTTCAGCAGTGCATTTTGTCTTTTTATGATCTGGTTTTCCATCACTTTCCATGACGCTGATTGTGTCTGTCCATTCTAAAATTTCTCATCAATTTTTCTGGCATCCGCACCCTCTTGGATCGCCGGTATCTCTAATTTCCCCTGCCTTGCATAAGAAATCTGCTTTTACTTCCTCTGCAATCATTTCTGCTACTTTTTTTGTTGTTCCGCTTGCACTGAAAAATGCCACTAATTTTTTACTCATAATAATGACCCCTTACTTTACGAATTTCTTGTATAAAAATAGGTGTACAAGATTTGATTTTCTCTTATACATCTATATTTTTATATTCCTACAAATTTTTCAAGAACCAGTATACCTTCAGAAATATTCATTTTTTCCTGAAATTCTTTTAAAAAAGTGTCTTCTACACTTCATCCCCAGCCCCTTTGTGTGGGCTATTTTCATCAGCATAATCATTGTATCAGGATAAAGTTCACAAAGTATCCGCAATACGTTCCCATAAGTTCATGTTATTATTGAAATCGTACATATTTCAGTATAAAAAATTCACTATTCAAATTCTGATTATTTATAGTAAATATGGTCTATCAAAATGACTATTTTCTTGTTTAACTTAACAAAACAATTCCTATGCAAAAAGGCGTAATTCACTTTACATTTTCCCCATATATTTTTCTGCCATATGTACTGCCACAGCCCCATCTGCAACAGCTGTTACTATCTGACGAAGTAACTTTGTTCTGACATCTCCTACAGCATAAACACCCGGAATACTCGTTTCAGTATTTTCACCTGCCACAATATATCCTTTATTATCCAGTTCTATCTGATTATCTAAAAAATCTATTGTCGGTTTTCTTCCTATACTCACAAACAAGCCGTCACATTCTATAATGTTTTCTTCTCCTGTAACTGTATCTTTCAACCGCACACCAGTCAATCGTTCTCCATAAAGCAGTTCTTTTACTGTACTATTCCATCGAAACTCTATATTTTCAGTTTTCATCAGCTGGTCATTGTAAATTTTTGTTGCACGTAATGTATCTCTTCGATGAACAATGATAACTTTCTTAGCAATTCGACTTAAAAGAGTAGCATCTGATATAGCAGAATTTCCACCACCAACAACAACCACAATCTTATCTTTATAAAACATACCATCACAGGCGGCACAATAAGCAACTCCATGACCTATCAATTCTTTCTCTTTATCAAGACCAAGTTCTCTTGGATTTGCTCCTGTAGCTATCACTACTGTTTTCCCAATATAAATTCCCGAACTGGTTTCTACTCTCTTAAGCTTTCCTGCTAAATCCATATTAAAAACTTCTGCATATTCACTTTTAGCACCATATTTTTCCGCCTGTTTTTGCATTTTCTCTGCCAATGAAAATCCGTCAATTCCATTTTCAAAACCAGGATAGTTATCAATCTGCCATGTCAGTGACATCTGACCACCTGCAGATAATTTTTCTAAAACAATTGTATCAAATCCTGCTCTGGCTGCGTATAATGCTGAAGTATACCCTCCAGGTCCTCCCCCCACGATAATCATATCGTAAATATGATTTTCATTCATACAGCAGTCCTCCTTTTATTTTTCCAATGCTTCATTAATAAAATTCTCTATCATTATTTTTGATTCAGGTGCAACAATAGAATCTATTGCCTTTCCATCCCGATATAAAACCAGCGTAGGAATTATCTCAATCTTTTCAGCTTCTGCAATCTGTGGTTCTTCATCAATATTTACTTTTCCAGCAATAAGAATATCGCTGTATTCTTCACTTATTTTTTCATAAGCCGCTCCAATTCTACGGCAATAACCACACCAAGGTGCCCAGAAATCAACCAAAACCGGTTTTTCTTTATGAATTAATTGTCCAAACTTTTCTTTATTTATATTTATTGATGTCATATTTTTCAACTCCTTCTCCTGTTTGAACTTAATATATCGCATAAAAGATCTTACTTCTGTGATGATATCACAGAAAAGATAATTTACTTTATTACACTTCTTTTTATTTCTATTTATGGCATATGCCAGTTACATAATTGACGCATCTAAAAAAAGCAAGTATACTATGTTCGTAAAGGAGATAACGGTTATGAACTTCGAAAATTGTTTTCCACTATGGAATGACTTAAACACAACACAGAAAAAAATAATTTCAGACAATTTAATCACACAGTATGTAAAAAAAGGGACAATCATTCACAATGGAAACCTGGATTGCACTGGATTATTACTGGTTAAATCCGGGCAGCTTCGAACCTACATACTTTCAGATGAAGGACGAGAGATTACACTTTACCGTCTGTTCGATATGGATATGTGTCTTTTATCCGCCTCATGTATCATACGCTCCATTCAATTTGAAGTAACCATTGAAGCAGAAAAAGATACTGATCTTTGGATCATCCCTGCTGAAATCTATAAGGGCATTATGAAGGAATCTGCTCCCGTCGCAAACTATACCAATGAGTTAATAGCCACCCGTTTTTCTGATGTCATGTGGCTGATTGAACAAATCCTGTGGAAGAGTTTGGATAAGCGTGTTGCTTCATTTCTTTTAGAAGAGACCTCTATCGAAGGAACAAACGAGCTGAAAATCACTCATGAGACGATTGCTAATCATCTTGGTTCCCACAGGGAAGTTATCACTCGAATGCTTCGATACTTTCAAGGCGAGGGTCTCGTCAAACTCTCCCGCGGCAAAATCACAATCCTTGATTCAAAAAGACTGGAAACACTCCAAAGGTCATAAAATTGTTTTTCTGTAACATATAAAGAAGAATCCGCCATTTATCAGAATTATGAAAGTCATTCTAATAAATGGGGGATCTTTTTATATTACGAGAAAATTATAAAAATATTATGATTATTTTTAATAATCCATACCACATGCATATGCCTTTTCAATCAGCGCACGGTCATTGACAACTGCATCATAGAAGCGGAATCCGCCGGAGAAGTTGTATGTTTCATATCCATTTCCTTCCAGAATACGACTGGCAATATAACTTCGCAGCCCACTCTGGCATATCAGGTAAACAGGCTTTCCCTTCTCAATTTCATTGATACGTTCCCTTAGTTCATCTATAGGAATGTTTTTGAATCCATCCATATGCCCCCTGTTAAATTCACCTACAGTTCTCACATCCAGCAACACAACACTTTTATCTCTAGAAATCTTATCCATATCTTCCAGATGCCATTGTTTTAAGGTA